>JAUCCN010000008.1:0-55539 GCA_034676185.1 Patescibacteria group bacterium
AAATACATGTGAAGCAGGAATAGAGTTTACTTGTAGTAATGGAATATGGAAACATACTGCAGCAAATAAAATAGAGTATCCAAGTGAAGTAGAATGTGTAGTATGAACTCCAAATATATGTGAGATTTGATGAGAAGATAATTGATATATTTTAGAAGAAATATTACATCACTGAAGTGGAGTTACTTTAACAAAAACAGATACTACTTTTTCAAATGGAGAAAAAATATTATCTCAAGATTATATGTGTAATAATGGAATCCTAGAAAAAAAAGAGACTCCAGAAACTTGAGAAATAACAAAATGTGATACTGATTATTATGAGAATAATAGTATTTGTGAATGAGTATGAGTTTGATATTATAGTCCTAATAATGCTATAACTAGGACTGCATGTAGTAATAAACCAGCAAATTCTATTTATACCACAAGTTGAAATGGATCAAATACTTGTGAATATACTTGTAATACTTGATATGAGACCCAAAATTGTACTCCAAAGAATTGTAGTACAGCTTCTCTCAATGGTTATTCTATTCCCGCAACGAATCATTGAAATGCAACGAGTCCAACAAAAAGTGTAGCCATTACAGGAGGAACACAAATAAAAACTCAAAATTTTTCTTGTAATTTATGAGCTTTTACTTCCGGAACAGAAAGTATTTCTTCTACGAGTTGTAATACTTGATATGCAAAAAATGGAGATATATGTGAAAATGCTTGGAGTGGAAATGCAACCACAGGATTTACTTTTAAAGATACGAGTGGGACTGCGCAATATCCAACCAGTTGTAATAATCTTCTTACTACCACAACATGGAAAAATACATTTACTGGAAGCCCTTGGAATGGAAGTAAATTTGAGGATGGGATATATTTTATAAAGCCTGATTCATGAAGTGCCTTTAATGTATATTGTGATATGACTAATAATGGAGGTGGATGGACCAGAACTCATATTTTAAGATATGTTAATTTAAATAATACATTTGCTACTTCCCAAAATTATACCTGACATAGAGTGAATAGTGCGGATAATATTTGGAATGTAATTATAACTTGAGCAGATAATAGTTATTTTAGACCTCTCAAAAGAATGAATGACTATACTACTTGGGTTTGGCTTACTGATACACAGTATCCAAATATTACTTCAGTAACCAATTCTGCAACTAATAAATCAAATGGAAGAAAGGTTGATCTACAAAATTATATTGATTATTGGTATCAGTGACCAGTAAATATGTGAGAAAGAGATGATTATATAGTAAATGCTTGAGCTATTACATGAGGAACTGCCTATACTATTACAAAAGGAAATTGTATTAGATATACCCCATATCATACAAGATGATGGCGGAATCAGTTAAATTATTGATGGGAAATTTTGGTCTCTCATGATAATTCAGGAACTTGTGTTTGGAATCAACCACCATCTATTCCATTTCAATTTTCAAATCCTGGTTCTTGATTTCCTGGAATGTCTATAAGCGGGTTAGCTGTAAATGGAACGAATGCAGATCAAACTATGTGGCATTCACTTTGGGTAAAATAAATAAAATTTGAATATTTTTTGTATTTGAATACTATTCACATAAAAATAAAATATAACATACAAAAAATATGTGATTAGAAGACTTTATTCCAAGTGAATCCTGAGCTGATGCTTGACCAAAATCCTCAGAAGTATCAGAGAAATTTAAGGAAGCAGTAAAAAAAGCAGGAGCTTGAATTAAAAGAGTTCAAAAAGATGAAAAAAAAGCAAGAAAATTTGATTTACTTTTAGCTCAATTTTTGACTCAAATCATAAGAAATCCAAAGTATGATTTTTTACTTGATGATTTATTTAAAACTTTGGATAGTGGATACAGTTCAAATTTTTTACTTTGAATATTATCGCTTGTGTATCTACCAATTAGTGATAAAATCAGAGAATTATCATCAAAAAATATGATAGAATTTGATTATGTAAAGACATTTGAAAAAGTGAATTTTGATGACAATAATTTGGATGAAAGCATTAAAAATAGAATTAATTTTTGGCTTGAAGATATTACAGACATAATATCAATAGAATATTCATCACTTCAAATATCACAAATAAAGACATTATTTCTCAAAAGAGAAGCATATAATCAATTAGTAATTTTTTCTTCTTTAGTATTCAAATTTTTCTTTGAAGAATTAAATATTGAAATATCACCAAAAAAATCACAAAATTATATTGATTTTATTATGCAACAAGTTTATACAAAAATTCAAACTTTAGAATCAGAAGAAGTGTAAATAAAACACTTATAAAAAATGTCAATATATATTATCTTTGCTTATAGAAAAGAAGAGTTTCATTTTTGAATCAAAACTCTTCTTTTTGTTTTTGACAAAAATCAGAAATAAGTAATATATAAGTGTAATATTTACATTTTAATAAATAGAATATAATTCATTTAAAAAATAAGTTATAATAAAGTATTTATTTTTTTAAAAATTTATAAGTGTAAAATATACATTTTAATTCCTCATTTTATAATTATGAAAAAAGAAGCACTTATTGTAGTAGATTATCAAAATGATTTTGCAAGTCCTGAATGAAGTTTATATATTTCAGGATGAGAAAAACTACTTCCTTTTATAAATCAATTGATGCAAGATATAAAATCAAAATCTTGAATTATTATTACCTCTCAAGATTGGCATCCTGAAAATCATATCTCATTTGCATCTCGTTTTCAAATTCCTGCATATAGTTTACTTGAATGAGAAAGAAAATGGCCAAATCATTGTGTTGCAGAAACTTGGTGAGCTGATTTTTTAGAAGGATTTGAGAAAAATTTAGTAGATAGAAAAGTTTTAAAATGATTTGATGAAAATAAAGATTCTTATAGTTCATTTGGCTGAATTGAAGCAAAAACAGGACAAAACTTAGAGCAAATTTTACAATCATATGAAATCCAAGTTTTGAATATTGTATGAGTAGCAACAGAATACTGTGATTTCTTTACTATTAAAGATGCATTGCAAAAATGATATGAAGTAAATGTATTTAGCAAATGAATCGCTCCAGTAAATCAAGAAGATTGAGAAAAAGCAATTCAAGAAATGATAAAAATGTGAGCAAAGATTTTATAATATAAATAAAAAACATGAAAAATAATATCTATTCTCCAAAAGATTTTTTCGCAGTAGCAAGAGATGAGGCAGAAGTTGATAATCTTCTCAATACAGATATTTATAAATTTATGATGCTTGATTTTGTTTTAGCAAGTCTAGAATGGAAAAATATCCAAGTAAAACGGAAAATGACGATTAGAAGTAAAGATATAAAAACAGCGTTTGTGATTCCAGAAAGTGCTTTAATTGAACAACTTGAGGCTACTAAAAATATTTCTTGAGTTTCAGAGGCAGATTTATCTTATTTGAGATGAATGACTCGTCCAGATTGAAATAGACTTTTTCAAGAAGAAACGCTAGATTTTTTAAAACATTTCAGACTTTCTGAATATCAAGTTGGAATTGATGAAAATTGAAATTATGAATTAGAATTTATAGGACCTTGGGTAACTTCTATTTTATGGGAAATTTATGGATTGAAAATTATTAATAGTTTGTATTTATATCATTATATTAGAAAAGAAAAACTTACTAATGTAGAATTCAATCAAATTATAAATGAAACGCTCCACAGACTTTACAGTGATATAGAAATTTTTAAACAAACTCCAGAAGCTACATTTTCAGAGTTTTGAACCAGAAGATCAGCCAGTACAGATTATCAAAGAATGGTATATGAAATATTATCATGAACACTTCCTGAGCAATGTCTTGGAACTTCAAATGTAATGATTGCCAGAGAATTTTGACTTGCCAATCCAAAAGGAACGAATGCTCATGAGCTTCGTATGATAACAACAGCACTTTATGATAAAAAAGAAGATATTGTAAATGCAATGTATGATGTAGACAAAAAGTGGGCAAAACATTTTCCTGGTCTTTCAGTTTTGCTTCCTGATACTTATGGAACGAGTTTTTATTTTGAAAATTGTCCAGAAGAAGTATTTCTGCATCATAATGGATGTAGATTTGATTCAAAAGATCCAAAAATTGCTATACCAGAATATGTTGATTGGGTATTAAAAAGATGATGAAAACCTCAAACAAAACTTTGACTTCCAAGTGATGGACTTTCTGCAAAAGATGTTGTTGAAATACATTCTTTACATAAAAATTCTCTTGGAAAACTGACTTTTTGAGTTGGAACTCATTTGACAAATAATACAAAATGAACATTCCCAAGAGAAGAAAAATATGGTCCATTTTGATCATTTTCAGTTGTAGTTAAACCATCAGAAATACAAAGATCAGATGGAACTTGGGTGTCTTGTGTAAAGCTTTCAGATAATCCTACAAAAGCTATTTGAGAACCTCAAAGAGTAGAACTTTTTAAAGAAATTTTTTGAAATAATGGAATGAATAAAAAAGAAGTGTATGTTTAATATTATTTTCTAATTATAAATATATGGAAACACCAAGAATTTGAGAAATACAAACAGGAGAAAAAAATGTATTTCAACAAGATATTTGAACTATAAAAAATGATATTGGACAAATATTATCACTTACCTCAAGAAATCTTGACTATAAAGAAGTTTCAGAAAAACTTATCTCTCAACTTAAGACATATTTACTAGACTCAAAACAATCAGGTTTTATACTTTGAGTTTCAGGTTGAATTGATAGTGCTCTTGTGTCTACTTTATGTGCACTTACTTGAGAAAAAACTATCGTAATAGATTTACCAATTCATCAAAGACAAGATGAAGTTTCAAGAGCTTCTGAACATATGGATTGGCTTCAACAAAATTTTCCAAATGTAGAAAGATATTCTATCGATTTGACTGAAACTTTTGAAACTTTTAAAAAAGCACTTCCTGAAATAAGTGATGAAACTTTGAGATATATGGCTTATGTTAATACTCGTTCTCGCCTCAGAGCTGTGAGTTTATATGCAATTGGAAATGAAAAAAATGCCTTAGTAGTTGGAACAGGAAATAAAGTAGAAGATTATGGAATTTGATTTTTTACAAAATATTGAGATGGGGCTGTTGATATCAGTCCAATAGGAAATTTATATAAATCAGAAGTATATGAAATGGCAAGATTTTTGTGAGTGAATGAATCCATTTTACAAGCAAGACCAACAGATGGACTTCATCCAAATGGAGCCACTGATGAGGATCAAATAGGAGCAACTTATGATGAACTCGAATGGGCCATGGAAAAACATGGGGAATTTATAGGAATGATTACTTCAAATGGACTTTTCTGGAATGATAAAAATGCAACAGAAAATTTTTTAGAAAGCTTATCAGGAAGAAAAAAAGAAGTGATGAAAATCTATCTTTCTCGTCACTTTGCAAATACTCATAAAATGGAAATGCCAAAAATTTTTGAAATATAGAAAAAAGAATATAATAACACAAACGAAAGATTTTATCATATTTTTTATCACCTATGAAACATTTAGAAATAGATTGAAGTTTTGTGTGTTATGATGATTATCATTTAGAAGAAAAACAGGATTTGGTAGCGTTTTTAGAATGTAATTATCTCAAAGAAATTATTTCTTCTTTTGAAGACAAAATAATTATTGTACTTGGATGAGATGGAACTATGCTCAGAGCTATAAAAGAAAACTATAAAAAATGACTTCCTTTTCTTGGAATTAATTTTGGACACAAATGATTTTTATTGAATGAAAAACAAATTGTACAACCAAATATGTCTTTTGTAGAGAGGAAATATCCTCTCATTGAAGTTGAAGTAGAAAGCAATGGAATTACAAAAAAAGCAATTGCTGTGAATGAAATAGATATCAGAGCTGGAAATGGAAAAATGCTTTCACTTGATATTTCTCTTTCAAAAAGACAAGCAATAAATATTGAATGAGATGGGATTATTGTATGTACTCCAGCAGGTTCAACAGGATATAATAGTTCGCTTGGTTGACCAATTATTCCACATACTTTGTGAGCATTTGTTATTACTCCAAAAGCTCCTTGGAAACCAAGAGGGCAAACTCCCGTTGTGATAAATGATTCAGAAGTTATTGGGATTAGAAATGTAGGAAGAAGACTTGCAACAGAAATTTATTGTGATGGAAAAGAGTTTTTAAGAATTGAAAATGGAACTTCAACAGAAATTACCATCAAAAAAAGTACCGAATATATCAGGCTTATTATTGCTACTGATTATATTGATACTTGGGATAATAAAGTCCTTCAAGAACAAGGATTTCAAGTAAAATAATTTCTTTTTATTCAAAATATTTTTTAAATATAAGTTATGGAAAAAATAGCTATTTATTGAGGTGCTTTTAATCCACCTACTCTTTGACACCAAGAAGTTATGGTGAAAATGCTGACAAAATGATATGTAGACAAAATTATTTTCTCTCCAGATGGACAAAGAGAAGATAAAAATTATTTAATTTCTCCTGAAAAAAGAAGAGCTGTTATAGAAACTTTTGCTTCAGAGATGTGTCAAAAATGATTCAATATTGAGTTTGAAGATTATTTTCTTCATAATAACTCACCTACTACCACTATGGAGGTAGAAAATTATTATAGACAAAAACTTTGATTTCAACCATATCATATTTTTGGTATTGATACTATATCTTCTATGTCAAAATGGACAGGAAATACAGACAAATATTTAGAAAAAAAACTTAAAAAAATATTTCTTTTAAGAAAATGATTCTTGCTTCCTGATGAAATTGATATGGAAAATTATGAAATTTTGGATTTAGACATTTTAGAAATATCTTCAACAATGGTAAGAGAAATGCTGAAAAATAAACTTCAGGTTCGTCATATTTTGAGTCCATGAGTGTATGATTATATTATGAAAAATGAACTCTATCAAAATTAATTTATTATTTTATATTGTATGTATGCCATTAAAAGAATTATCAAGAACTTCAGTTGCATCATGAAAACATTTAGAATTACTTCAAATACAACTAGAATGAGGAAAAATATATGATGCAGTTGCAAGAGTTGGAAATAAAAATGCAGTCGCAGGATTACTCAGACACACACAAAATCAAACTTATATATTTATAGAACAATATCGTTATCCTTTACAAGCAAAAGTTTTAGAACTCGTTGCTTGAATTATTGATAAACCAGAAAAAACGATTATAGACATTATGAAAGAAGAAATAAGAGAAGAAACTTGATATTCTCAAATTGGAAATATTGAATTTATTTCACAAACATCAGCTTCTGCATGAAGTTTGTCTGAAACAACAACATTATATGATATAGAAATTTCTTGACCAAAATGAATTCAAGATTTATGAGAAATGGAAGATATTATTGTTTTAGAAGTTCCATACAAAGATTTTGATACATTTTATACTTCAAAAAAAAGAGAATGAGTTATTTTTGATCCAAAAGTTTGTATGGCTGTCTATGATACTTTGGCAAAAGTAAAGCCTTTTTTAAGATAAATTTTATAAATGAAAAATATAAAAAATATTCTATAAAATCTTTACTGTCTTATGATAAATAATTATATTGCTTTTGTTTATTTTTCATTACAATAAGTGTATTATTTACTATTTTATGTTGTATGTTAATTCCAGAAAATAAGCAGTTTGATATTTGGTCAGATGAATTAAGTATTCCAATTCCAGCCATTGATATTGTTATTTTTACAATATATCAAAATGAATTATGTGTTGTTTTATTAAAACAAGAATCAGAATGAAAAAGTAGCTATATTTTACCATGATGAATTATTGCAAAATGATTTTCTTTAGAGGAAAATTTTGATAATATTTTAGAAAGAAAAACAGGAATTACATGAGTATATAAAGAACAACTTTATACTTTTTGAGCTCCTGGAAGGGATAAAAGATGACATACGATTTCTATTAGTTATTTTGCACTTGTTGGAATGAGTCAATTTTTACAAAATGTTGATTTAACAAAAATTGCCATCGTAAAATATAAAGAACTTACTCCTCAAAATGTTGGATTTAAAGAAAAAAAAATAGGGACAGATCACTATGAAATTATACAATACGCAAAACAAAGATTAGAGTGGAAGCTTGAATATACCAATGTAGTCAAAGAAATTCTCCCAGAAAAATTTAAAATGTCACAACTCCAAGCTATGTATGAGATTATTATAGGGAAAATCTATGATAAAAGAAATTTTCAAAAGAAAATTTTTTCACTTAAAATTTTAAGTGAAACTTGAGAATTTGATAAAACAACAAATAGACCGGCAAAATTATATGAATTTATAGATACAGAGCTTAAAATTGTAGAAAAAAATAGTTTTGTTTAAAAAATAAAAAAATTTTGACTTATAGTAAGTATTGTATAAAATCTATCAGTCTATTTTTTAAAATAGTTATTATTTAGTTATTAAAATATATATATGGCACAAGGACCAACGCCTCTAGAAAAGGTGAGAAATATATGAATTTTTGCTCATATTGATGCGGGTAAAACTACTACTTCAGAAAGAATATTATTCTATACTGGTAGAATTCATAAAATCGGTGAAACTCATGATTGAGAAGGAACAATGGACTGGATGGAACAAGAAAAAGAAAGAGGGATCACTATTACTTCAGCTGCTACTACAGCATTTTGGAAAGATAAACAAATCAATCTTATTGATACCCCAGGTCACGTTGACTTTACTATTGAGGTTGAAAGATCTCTAAGAGTACTTGATGGAGGTATTGCTGTATTTGATGCTTCTCAATGAGTAGAGCCTCAATCAGAAACAGTTTGGAAACAAGCTGATAAATACGGAGTTGCAAGAATTGCATTCGTAAACAAAATGGATAAAACAGGGTGAGATTTTTTCATGACAGTTGAATCTATTAAAAAGAAATTAGCAGGAAATAAAGTGGTTCCTATTCAATTACCTTTAGGAATAGAGAATGATTTCTATGGAGTTGTTGATTTAGTTCAAATGAAAGCATTTACATTTGAAGGGGATCATGGAGAAAAAATTGTTGAAATTGAAATCCCAGCTGATGTAAAAGAAAAAGCTGAATCAATGAGACTTGAACTTATGGAAAAAGTAGCGGAACAAGACGATGCTCTTATGGAAAAATATTTTGCTGAATGAGAATTATCAGTAGAAGAAATTAAAAAAGGGCTAAGAAAATGAGTAGTTGCTAATACTCTTTACCCAGTTACTTGTGGTACTGCATTACAAAATAAATGAGTACAATTAGTTATTGATGCAGCTTGTGATTACTTACCAAGCCCAATTGATGTAAATGGATGAATGGTTGATGCTATGAATCCAGATAATAAAGAAGAAATTAGAAAAATTCCTATGGCTGATAATTCATCACTTGGAGCATTAGCATTTAAAATTGCTACTGACCCATTTGTTTGAAGAATTACTTATGTAAGAGTTTATTCAGGAACTCTAAAAGCAGGTTCTTATGTTTTTAATCCAGTTTCTGGAGAAAAAGAAAGAGTAGGAAGACTTTTACAAATGCACTCAAATGAGAGAATTGAAATTGAAGAAATTAGATCAGGACATATTGGTGCTGTTATTGGTTTAAAAGAAACAAAAACTGGGGATACGCTTTGTGATTTAAATGATAAATTCTTAGTTGAATCTATGGACTTCCCAGAACCAGTAATTTCTATTTCAGTAGAACCAAAAACAAAAGCTGATCAAGAAAAAATGGGTATGGCTCTTAATAAATTAGCTGAAGAAGACCCATCATTTAGAGTTTCTTCTAACCCTGAAACAAATCAAACTATCATCGCTTGAATGGGAGAACTTCACTTAGATATCATTGTTGATAGAATGAAAAGAGAATTTAAAGTTGAATGTAATGTTGGTGCTCCTCAAGTTGCCTATAGAGAAACGATTAGAAATGCTGTAGTTGATGCTGAATGTAAATATTCAAAACAATCATGAGGGAGAGGACAATATGGACATGTTGTTATTACTTTCGAACCATATAAAGAAGCTGAAGCTGATGATAAAGATGGAATTAAATTAGTAAATAAATTCGTAAATAAAGTTGTTTGAGGAACTATTCCAAAAGAATATATTCCTGGAGTTGAAAAATGATTAAATGAAGCTTATGGAAGATGAATTTTAGCAGGATACCCAATGGTTGATGTAAAAGCTACCTTAACATTTGGTTCTTACCATGATGTTGATTCTTCTGAACTTGCATTTAAAATTGCTGCATCAAAAGCATTTAGAATTGCTTGTAAAAAAGCACAACCTGTATTACTTGAACCAATCATGAAAGTCGAAATCAACACTCCTGAAGAATACATGGGAGATGTACTTGGACAAGTAAACTCAAAAAGAGGTAGAATTGAAGAAATGGGACAAAGAGGTCAAGCAAAAATTATTACTGCTTACATTCCATTATCAGAAATGTTCGGTTACTCAACTGAATTAAGATCTGCTTCTCAATGAAGAGCTACTTATGCTATGGAGTTCCATCATTATGATGAAGTTCCTGCGAATGTTGCTACAAAAATTAGAGAAGAAAGAGGATTTAAACTTGAAGAAGACGAAGATTAGTAAAATGAAGAAAAACCTCACTTGCATTGCAAGTGAGGTTTTTCTATGTCATCACAATCTATTTCAGGATTGAGTTCAGCAGCTTTGTATAATGGTCCAAGAAAACTAGACAATAAAAATAAAAAGAATAAGCTAATAAAAAAAGTAATTCTTAGCCATTATAATCCGAGACTTAATAGAACTGAAAACACAACAAAAATAAATCCTTCGGGAGCTATAAAATTTTTTTCTGATCATATTTCTAAGAATGCTGATCAGATTTTAAAAGCTTTTAATCAAAATTAAAAGCTTTTTTAGTTTTTATTTGACTTTTGAACTATTTTTGTAATATAAGTATAGCTTTTAAAACAAAAAAGCTATTCCTGAAAGATGTTAAAAAACTCAATTAACAAAAAATTAAAAGAATACAAAACACATTTTCAAATATTAAAAAATTATTATTTATTTCAATAAAGTTTTATTATTGAAATACTTCATTAAAATCTCTTTTTAAAGAAATCATTTTTCTATTTATTTTTATGTGTATTCTTTTAATGGTGGAAACTATTTTATTATATTATTTTCAAAAATATGTATTATTATTTAATAACATGAATAGCTTGACTCATAGTTTGAGGAGTTATTATGTTTTTGGTATCAAAATTGCTTGAATCAAAAAAAATAAGTGGAGCTGAAAAAGAAGTTCAACAAATTATAAAATCAGCAGAAGTTAAAAAAGAAGAAATGCTGAAAAAAGCAAAACAAGAATCTGATGTGACTCTTAATAAGGCAAAACAAGAATCAGCAGAACTTATGAAAAAAGCTGAAAAATTAGAAGAAAGACTCTTAGAAAAGGAGGAAAAATTAGAAATGAAATTAGAGGAAATTGGGAAAAAACAAGATGCTATTCTAGAAAGAGAAGAAAAGTTGAAAATGAAATACGATGATTTAACAAAAAAAGAAGATGAGCTTGGAGAAAAACTTTCTCAAATGGCTAAATTAACACAAGAAGAAGCTCGTGAATTATTATTACAACAAGTAGCAGAAAAATACGGGAAAGATTCTATTACTCAAATAGAAAAATATAAAAAATCTATTGATGAAAGAAAAAATGAAATTGCTCGTGAAGTGATTATAAAATCTATTCAACAATATGCGGGAGATGTGACTTCTGAGGTAACTACAACTCTTATTCCACTTCCAAATGATGATTTAAAAGGAAAACTTATTGGAAAAGAAGGAAGAAATATTGTGGCTTTTGAAAGAGCAACATGAGTAGCGCTTATTATTGATGATACTCCTGATACAGTATTTATTTCTGCTTTTGATTTATTTAAGAGATATATTGCAAAAAAATCACTTGAGAAACTCCTTGATGATGGAAGAATTCAACCAGCAAGAATTGAAGAAATTGTAGAAATTACGACCAATGAAGCGGACGCATTATTAAAAGATATTGGAAAAAAGACTTTGGATGAACTCAATATTACTGGAGTTCCTGAAGAAATGATTCCGTTAGTATGAAAGCTAAGATTTAGAACGAGTTATGGACAAAATATTTTAAAACACTCAACAGAAGTTGCTTATATAGCTGAAAGTATTGCAAAAGACTTAAAACTTGATACAACATTGGCAAAAAAATGAGGATTACTTCATGATATAGGAAAAGCTCTTGATCATGATATAGAAGGAACTCATCCTGAAATTTGAGCAAAAGTTGGAAGAAAATATGGACTTTCAGAAGATGTGATTGATATGATTGAAAATCATCATAATGAACCAACAGGACTTACTATTTATGCAGCAATTGTTCAAATGGCAGATGCTATTAGTTCAGTAAGACCAGGAGCAAGAAGAGAGTCTATTGAGCAATATGTTAAAAGAGTAAAAGAAATGGAAGCTTTAGTTTGAAGTTTTTCTTGAGTAACCAAAGCATATGCGATTAGTGCTGGAAGAGAAGTGAGAGTATTTGTTGACTCTGATACAATTTCTGATTTAGAAGCTCATGAAATGGCGAGAAATATTGCTTTAGATATTGAATCAAAACTCAATTACCCATGAGAAGTAAAAGTAAATCTTATCAGAGAAATGAGAGTAATAGAATATGCAAAATAGGAAAAAGAAGTCAAATAATTAAAGTTTGACTTTTTTTCTTATAATCTTAAAATCAACTCCATATTTTACCATTATAAATTATATATGTATCCCTTTTTTGAATTATTTTCATGATTTTACATTTATACTTTCGGGCTTTCACTTACCATTTGTTTTTTTCTTTTTTTATGGATGTTAAGGAGATTGTGTCATAGATTTGGAATTAATGATACTTTCTTTTTTAATAGAATATTATGGTATTTTTTATCAATTTTTTTATTTTCAAGAATTTTTTATGTAGTAAGTAGATGGGGAGATTTTAAATATATGAAAGATCCAGTAGAATTTTTCTTTATGAATGATTATAATTTTTCTCTTATTTGAGCATTTTTTTGATTTTTTCTGGTTCTTTATATTTCAGTAATATTGCATAATCTAAGAAGTGGAAAATATGTGGATGTATCAGTATTATCATTTTTATTTGCTTCTATAATATGATATTTTTGAGCTTTTTTAGGAGGGCAAGTATATGGAAAAGAAACAAATTATGGTATAGAAGTGCTTTATAGTAATGCTTTTTCTCCAATTCCTTATGAAGTTCCCGTTTTTCCTTTAGCTATTATATATTGTCTTGTTTTTTTTGTGCTTTTCTCTGTCTTATATATGCTAGCTATGTTTGTATCAGTAAGAGGAATTATAGGATATACGGGACTTATTTTGATAGGAGCTATTTTTATAGTATTAGAAAATTTTAGTGGAAAGTATGATTTTTTTAAAACAGAGTTATGAATAAATTTTAATCAAATTGGAGCGATTGCTTTTATTATAGTTGGGATATATGGACTTTATAGAATATATAAGACTCCAAAATCCACTGAAATAATTCATTAATATGTTGAAAAATAAAGTTTTTATTTTCTTTTTATTCTCATTTTTCTTTTGAATTTTTGTCTGAAATATGCTCTTTGAGTTATCTCTCATAGTAGTTTTTTTGAGCACCATATTGATATTTTTGGTAATTTTTCTTTGTTTTATAAAAAAATACCATCTTTTTTTGCTTATTATTGGTTTTTGAATTACATTTTGATTATTATATTCAGGAATAAATAATTATTTCATAGACAAAAAAATATCTTTTATCGAGCATTTTTATGAAGAAAATGTTTCTTTCCAGTGAGAAGTAAAAGAATTATATAAAAAATCAAGTAATTATAATTCATATGTAGTAAAAATATACTCTTTAAACTGAATGATTTCACCTGATATATATGCTATTATGTATTACCCTAAAAATTATCTTTTAGACCCTTCACAAGTAATTACTTTTCAAGCAAAAGTTATGAAGATAGATAATTTTTCAGATACTTTTAATTATCAAAAATTTCTTCAATCAAAAAATATTTATTTTCAATTATTTGTGAATAATGTTGATATAATAGAGAAAAAAGAACTTCCAAAATGGAAACAATTTATTGTAGACACAAGGACAAATATTTTAGAAATTATCTATAATATGTATCCAAAAAATGAAGCTGTATTTTTAGCTTGAATTTTAATTTGAGCCAGAGAGGATATGGGAGAAGAACTGACTCAAAACTTTAATAATTCTTGACTTACTCATTTAGTGGCGGTAAGTGGATTTAATATTACTATTATTATTATATTTTTATGATTTTTACTGAAAGTATTTCCATTATTTTTCAGAACATTTCTTATTTGTATAGTTATCATATTTTTTGTTCTTTTAGTATGAGATAATGTTCCAGTAGTAAGAGCAGGAATTATGGGGCTTATTGGATATTTTATACTGGTTTCTGGAAGAAAGGCAGATAGTTTAACTCTTTTGTTATTTACTGCTTTTATTATGATTTTGTATAATCCATGGTTTTTGAATTATGATAGTTCATTTCACTTGAGTTTTTTAGCGGTTTTAGGACTTTTGTATTTCCAAAAATTTTGGGAAAAGATATTTTTCTTTTTACCAAGTTTTTTCGCTATTAAAGAAAGTTTTGTCTTGACTTTATCAGCTTTAACAACAACTCTTCCTATTATGATTTTTAGTTTTTGACAATTTACTCTTTTTACTCCAGTTACAAATATGCTCGTTTGATGAATGATTCCTTTTGCAATGTTATTTGGATTCTTGAGCATAGTAGGACAAACTTTTTCTTCGTCAATCTGATTTCTTTTTTGATTTATAAATTATTTTTTTCTCAAATATGTGATAGAAATTGCAAATTTTTTCGGAAGTTTGGAATTTGCTGTTTATAAAATAGATTTTTGAATCTATGGAGTGTATTTACAACTTTTGTATTTTTTTATGCTTATATTTCTTATAGTTTATTTTTGGCAAGAAAAAAATCCTACGCAGTAGGATTTAAGCTTGTCATGTGGATTCAGGAAATCAGTCTAGTATTAATTCAGCTGCAAGTTGTGTTTTTCAAGTTTCTCCATCATTTTGTTTTTGTTGTTCTCTATTTTTGTTCTTTATTTCTTCTTGTTTTTTATTATCATCTTTTATAGATTGTTTTAACTCATCAAGAAAATCTTGTGATTTTTTTTCCGCTTCTTGTTTTGCTTCTTGAGAATGTTCTGCTTGGATATCATTTTCTCATTTTCTTGATTCTGCATGTCTTGTAGCAAATAATTCTTTTATTTCTTTATACGCAGTCAAAAGAGATTTTGTATCTTTTCATATATTTGCTTTTCTTTGAAGTGTTTTTAATTCTTGCTTTCTCTCATGAGAGAGATTGCTTAAATTTGCTTCCATCATTTTGTCCACTTTTGAATGAAAAGCATTTTCAAAATTTTTTTCTTTTGGGAGTGATGCATCAAATTTTGCTCAAGAAATTATTTCTCAAAATGATTTTTTATCAAAATCATCTCATCCTTTTTTTAATTCTTCACTAAATTCTTTTTCAAACTTTTGCTCATCAAGGTTTTCATTTTGTTTCTCAGGATTCCCCATAAGAGTTAATTAAAAAATAAACTTATTATCAGTATAGCATAATAAGTTTATTTTTGCAAAAATTTGAATATTAGTCTTCAAATCATGGAGGATTTTTCTTTCAAAATTGAGTTGCTTGTTCATATACATGAGCTACTTCAAGAACTTTTTGATCTTCAAATTGAGGAGCTAATATTTGTAATCATACTGGAAGAAGTTCTTTTTCAGCATCTTCACTTTGTGTAAATCAAGCTGGAACAGAAATTCATGGAAGTCAAGCGAGACTTGCTGGAATAGTATATGCATCAGAGAGATACATTTTTATTGGGTCGTCAATTTTTTCTCAGATTTTCCAAGCTACATTTGGACTGACAGGACTAATAATAACATCAACTTTTTCAAAAGCTTTTTTAAAATCTTCAATAATAAGAGTTCTCATTTGTCCTGCTTTTTTATAATAAGAATCATAAAATCCAGCAGATAACACATAACTTCCCAAAATACTTCTTCTTTGTGCTTCTTCTCAAAAACCTTCTCCTCTATTATTCATATAGAATTCTTGCATATCTGTATATGGTTTTGAAGATGAATGACCGTATCTTAAGCCATCAAGTCTTCAGAGATTTGTAGAAACTTCTGCGGGCATTAAAATATAATAAGTAGCAATAGCATATTTTGTCATTGGAAGAGAAATATCTATAATTTCTGCTCATAATTCTCTACATTTTTCTACCGCTTCCAAAATAGTGTTTTTAACTCCAATATCAATTCACTGCTCAAAATATTCACGAGGAAGTCCAATTTTTACTCATTTTAAATCTGTTTTTTCCCAAATTTTTGGATCAATTATATCTTTTTTTGCAAGAGAAGTATCTTCTTTTTCATCATTTCCGTTCATAATATCATATAGAAGCCCCGCATCACGAACCGTTTTTGTAAGAGTTCCAGGACAATCTAAACTTGATGCCATTGGAATGACTCAAAATCTAGAATTTCTTCCATAACTTGGTTTAAATCCAACTACATTACACATACTTGCTGGTTGTCTGATACTTCATCCTGTATCAGTTCCAAGAGCAGCTGGACAAAGTCAAGCAGCAACTCAAGCAGCACTTCCTCAACTTGAACCTCCAGGAATTCTTTTAATCCCCCAAGGATTGATTGTTTTTTTGAAAAATGAGCTTTCTGTAGTTGATCACATAGCGAATTCATCCATATTGAGTTTCCCAATGGATGAAAATCAAGCATTTTTAAGGTGTTTTATTACTGTAGCATCATAAGGAGGTTTAAAGTTTTCAAGCATTTTTGAAGCACAGGTAGTAGGGATACCTATTTCACAAAAAATATCTTTTATTCAAATAGGAACTCAAGCAAGAGGTAAGTTTATATCTTCATTTAAACCATTTTTATTTATAAAATTATAAGCTCAAATTTTTGAGTCATATTTTTCAATTCTTGTTATAAAATAATCCCAAACTTGTTTTGAAGTGGTTTTTCAGGATTTTATATTTTCAATTATTTGGATAAGACTTAAATTCTTCATAAATAGTGTGTTAATTTTAAAATTAGCTTTATTATATTGATTTTTTTTAAATGAAAAGAAAAAAACTGGATTTGTCCAGTTTCTTATATTATAAATTTTAAAAATAATTATTATCTTACTTCTTTTAATCTTGCTGCTTTTCCTGTTAAATCTCTGATGAAACCAATATGACTTCTTCTTACTTTAAATTGTCTGATAATTTCAATTTTTTCAATAGTTGGAGAATGAACAGCAAATATTTTTTCTACTCCAAAAGGTCCAACTTTTCTTCTTACAGTAATTGTTTTTTCTAAAGCAGTTTTTCCAGCTGTTTTAATAATAATTCCTTTAAATCTTTGAGTTCTTGTTTTTCCTCATTCGTTAATAATTTGGTATACTTCTACTTCCATACCAGTTCTAAAATCAGGAGTATTTGGTTTTACAAATTGAGCTTGTATTTTACTTACTAAATCAAAATTTGACATAATATAATTATTAGTTTATAAAAATTTTTTAAATTAACTTTAAAAATCCCGCATATCATAATAAAAAAGTTTTTTTTTGCAAGTTTTTTATTTTTTATCATTTTTGAAGGATATTTTTTTGCAATATAAAAAAATATATGATAAAATAAGAGAGATTTTAATAATAATTTAATGTATATGAGTACTATACAAGAAACTCAAAAATGAGTAGAAATATGAACTTTTCAGTCACCGGAAGAGTTAGCAGTTGAGTTAGAGAGGAGAAGTAAAGTAAGTTTAGCAGAGAGAGTGAGGGCTATATCTGCTGAAGTTCAAGGTCAATCAAGAGATGTAAGGGAAAAATTAAGAGAAGAGTTAACTTCAGCTGAACAAAAGGAAATTAGAGAAACTCTACCAGATGCAAGAGTTGGGGAAGTTTTTACAAAATGAATGACTCAAGATGAACAAATTTCTCAAGCTACTAAGCAAGCTGTTACTTGAGCTATTTGAAAAGAAAATGCCGAAAAATTAGAAAAAATAGAGGGAGTATGGAATAGACTTTCTACCGGAATGGATAAAATTTGAGACATTTTTAGTGAGAAGTGAATAATGGCTGGAATATGAGCAATTATTTTAATGTTTAAATGAATTTTTTCATGAGATTTTAGTCAATTAGATGCACTTTTAGATCCTAAAAAATCTGAAAAAAAGGCTGATAATAAAAAAGACTGAAAAACTCTAGATACAAATAATAAAGCACCTGATAATATTGCCTATCTTACCTCTTTAAAAGTAGTATTATGATTTTCACCTGAAAGAACAGATGAAACATTTACTATTTTAAATTTACCTCAAATCAAAACAAAAACTTTTTCTCAACTTGAAACTGTAAATAGTAAATGAATATCTGAAAAACTAGGAATTGATGCAAGTGGAAAAAATAAAACTGAATATGATAAATCGGTTTTTGATTCGATTCACCTGTTACAATGAAAAATGGATATCATAGAAGATATTTTATGAAAAAAACATCCAAATTGGAAAAGTGAATTAACAGTAGAACAAATTTTAACAAAAATTTATAGTTATACAAAAATCTATAATTCTTTTGAAAGCTATTCTCTTACTGATTTTAAAGAAGGAAAAATAAATTTTTGAAGCTTTAGTATTAATACATCTGGAGGTTCAGATTTAACTGAAAAATATGATGAATTAAAAAATGATAGAGAAGGAAAATTACATGGAGTTTCAAGTGAATTAATTGCTCAAATTGTATGAGATACCAATTCTAAAATCACCAATGAAAATTTTAAAACTACGTTACTTAATTCATATTCATCTCCAAAAGATAAAGAATTCATAGAACAATTTAGTGTGTTTGGAAAATGAATGTTAGAAACTATTAAAAATGATTTCTTTTTATGAGATACTAAATTTGAATGAAAATTTAAAGAATATTTTGATAAAAGAAATTTAAGTGCAAAAGAAGTATTTGAATTATATCTTATAACTTGATGAAAACATAAAGCTTCTGAATTTTCTTGAGCAGAAAAATGAATTATGTATTTAAAAGTTTGGTCTTTTTTAGGAACATCTGATGGATATAAACTGAGATGAGAAACGTATGATAGAAGTTTATTAGAAGCAGCAAAATGAGAATCTTCAGATTTAGCACAAAAAATTCCAAGACCAGTTATTGATACCATAAAGTCAATGACAAGATATACTATTGAAACTACCATTGGAGCTTTATGAAATACTATGAAAGAAGTATTTGGACTTTTAACAATGGAACAAAAAATCACATTTTGATTAGCAAGTTGAGTTGTTTTAGTATTATTATGGAGACTTGGGCCATTAAGAAATATTTTTAATGGAATTGCTATTTGATGATTATGAGTTTGAATTTTATGAATTGTAAAACAAGCTTATGCAAATAATCCTAAAAAATTTGAAGAAGCTTTTCCAAATCAAACTCCTGAAAAATTAGCAAAAGCAATAGAAAAAGAAGTTGATGAAAAAACAAAATAATCTTATTTCATCTAAAACAAAAATAAATATGGCATTAGAAAACCAAAATATAGCTGAAGTTCCTACTCAAAAATCACCAGAAGTAGCGCTTACACCAGAACAAATTCAAGAAAAAATTCTCCAAGAAGTCCTTGAAAAATATGGAGTTGATTTAAAAGAATATACTTATGATCAAACAAAGTTTTGACTTCAAACATTAAAAATTGAACTGGAGACTACTCCTGAGGAATTATTAGTAGAAAAAAAATCTCAAGAGTTATATAAGGATTTTATTGATGGGCAATTACAAAATGGAAATGTCGAAAAAATAGTAAGTTTGGATTCACTTTCTCAATCTATTAATTCTGATAGAATTCAAGCTCTCAAAGAAGAACTTGAACCAATTTTAGATAAATGATTGGAAAAATATAGTTTTCTTGATGCGTGAAATAAAAATTTTATTAAACTTTGATTTATTAATTCTCTTTTAAAGTCTCCTGTTGCAGAAATTGGAGAATCTCTGATTGGTTGAGTTGGAAAATTTATCTGAAAACTCTCAAGTATTGATCCAAATAATATTCAATCTATTTCAAATGCATTAAAGGAAAATCCTGAAGATTCTTGAAGAACTCTTGCTCTTGAAGAAGAATTTACAAAAAAATGGAACTCTTATACAAATAAATTTGATCAAATTCAAGAAAGATTTACAAAAGAAAACATTACTGATACAAAACAACAACAAAATATTCTTTCTCATGTGGATTGGTTGAGAAATCCTTCTCTTATTGAAGCTGGACCTCAATGATTAGATGTAAACAATATTGATTTTTCAAAAAAAGAAAAAAATACTGCTCCTTTTGATACAAAATCTCTCTCTGAATATATGCAAGGTTCAAGAGAAAAAATTACAGAACTTTCTAAAAAATTAAATATGTGAGATAAAACTTGAGATGTTTTATACTCAATCTTAAATGATGGTGGAAGTATTGGAAACGGAGTACAAAAAATAGTAGAAACTCTTTTAAAAATTCCATTTTTATGAAAATTTTTAGCTATTTTTTTGTGACTTTCAACTGACCCAGAAAAGGCTATTGGGGAATTAAGAGAAAATACCAGTAATTTTAAAATACTTTCTAGTTTTAAATCACTTTGAATAACAAAAGATGAAAATAGTAAAGAAAAACCAGGGCAACCACCTTTTGAAAAACTTGATTTTGGTGCTCTTTCTTTTAATAGTTTAAAAAAGGAGATTTCTTCTTTAAAACCTTTCTTACCTGAATGAAAAGAAAGTCAAGAAGATATGCAAAAATTTTGGCTTCAAGCTTTTTGAGAGGGGGTGCAAAAAGGTGGAATTATTCTTAAATTTGAATTATGAGAGAAAAAAGAATGAAAACTTACTTCATCTGAATTAAAAGATATTTTTAAAAAATGAATTTGAAATTATAATCAGGAAAAAGAAAAGAAAGAAACTGAAGCTGATACTGCAAAGAAAGCAGAAGAGCAATCTCAACTAAACACACAAATAACACAACTAAATTCTAGCAAAGATACCTTAAATTCTCAAATTGATACCATATCTTCTCTTATCAATAAAGATTATGAGAAAGTAAGACATTGGGATGATGTACTCAATATCGGAGATATCAATGATATAAAAACTCAAGATATCATAAATCATAATTGAGATGATTTCAATTCTGTTATAGAGTCAATGTTAAAAACTGGTAGTTTAAAAGATTTAACAAAAGAAAATCTCGCATTGATAAACTCTCTTTTTTCTTATATTAAAGAATATTGTAAAGAAAAAAATCTTTCAAATCAATGAGAAATAAAAGATTTCTTGAAAAATAATGAAATTTGATTTCATTCTTGGTTAGAACTCAAAAAAACAGAATTCACCAAACAAAAAGATTGAAAAAGAGATGAACTCGCTACTTTACAATGAAATCAAGAAAAACTTGATTTTACAAAAAATATTTGAGAGAAAATACAAAATGCTCCTGATGGAACCAGTTTATGAAATGCAATAGATTTATGATGAGACAAAAAACTATCTTTTCATAAAGACTCTCAAGAATTAAATATATGAGATGAAAAGTTTAAAATAGAATTAAATTCTAAATGAGAAAAATACAATCTAAAAGATATAAAAATAACAAGTGGAAAAGTTGAATTTATACCTGATATAGAAGATTGGAAATTAACAGCAGCAAGAAAGTTAAATCCTGAACTTTGATTTGTAAGCAAAGAAAAAGTTATCAATTGAATTACAGATTTAGTTACTAAATGAACCTTTACTTATGAGAAAGACAAAACAAAATTAAGTTTTTCCAAAGTCCAAGAAGAAGTCAAAAAATCCTAATCCTGAACTGCCCCTAACTGAGTGGCAGAAAAGCAAAAAATGATTTATAGCGGGAGCTTCCTTATTTTTAGCGAAAATATAATTTTCTTGACATTTTAATTTTTTTATAATACAATTCATTTACTTATATCATAATCATAAGGCAAATGAAAGAAAAAAATACAAGACCTGTTTCTCAAAAAAAACTGCAATCACGATTTGAACTTGTAAGAATTGCAAGAGAAGCGAAAAAAGAAAGATTTATAAAACTTTCTTGAAATATGTAAAAGAGCTTGAAAAAGAAGCTCTTTTTTTTATAATCAACAAAATAACTAAGAAATTATGCAATTAAAAGATTTTCATTATGAACTTCCAGAAAAACTTATAGCTCAAACTCCAATTGAACCAAGGGATCATTCAAAACTTCTTATTTTAGATAAAACTTCTGGAAACATACGAGATAAACATTTTTATGATATTCTAGACCAACTTACTGAAAATGATGTGCTGGTACTCAACGAAACTCGTACTATTCACGCCAGACTTTTTTGAGAAATTGATATTTTTCCAAAATGAAAAAAAGAAGTAAAACCAGTAGAAATTTTACTCCATAAACAAATCTCTCTTGATACTTGGGAATGTCTTTGATATCCTGGTAAAAATCTAAAAATTGGGAGAACTATAAGATTTTATGATGAAAATAAAAATCTTATTTTAAATGCTTTTATAGAAAAAGTATCTGATATGTGAAGATTTATAAAATTTGATATATCTGGTTTTGATTTTCTAAAAGTTATTGAAAAAATATGAGAAATGCCTCTTCCTCATTATATTACCCATTCTTTAGAAAACACAGAAAGATACCAAACCATTTATGGAAAAACTCACGGAAGCGCCGCAACTCCAACAGCATGACTTCATTTCACAAATGAACTTTTAACAAATCTTGAAAAAAAATGAGTTCGTATTGAAAAAATCCTTCTTCATGTATGAGTTTGAACTTTCAAACCAGTTGAAGTTGAAAATATCACAGAACATTATATGCACTCTGAATACATTGAAATAAAACAAGATGTTGCACAAAGACTTAATGAATATAAAAAATCTTGAAAAGAAATTATTGCTGTTTGAACTACTTCCATAAGAACTCTTGAAAGTTTTACAGATGAAAATTGAATTTTATGATATGGATGAAAAGAAACCTCTATTTTTATCTACCCTGGATACAAATGGAGATTTGTCGATAGTTTAATTACCAATTTTCATCTTCCGTGCTCAACTCTTCTCATGCTTGTGAGTAGTTTAGCATGAACTCAACACATAAAAACAGCCTATCAACATGCCATAGAAAACAAGTATAGATTTTTCTCATTTTGAGATGCAATGTGGATAAAATAAGTTTTTACAATTCCTAAAAATTTCATATAATATCTTGGCTTTATAGAAAAAATTTTCGCAAAAAATATTATTATAAAGTTTGCAAATAACATGGCAAGTTATTTATTATTTAGATTATATTTATGTTTAAAAAAGAAAAATTTACACTTTTAACATTTTACAAATTTGTTGATGTGGAAGATGTAGAAAAAGAAGTACAAGATCATCTTGATTTTTGTACGGATATTGGAATGACTGGAAGAGTTTATATTGGTACTGAAGGAATTTCTTCAACAGTAACAGGAAATGAATGACAAATAAAAGCATATAAATTATACTTAGATGCTCATCCTCTTTTTAATAATCCTCCTGACCTTGATGTAAAATCAACTCCAGTAGATGGACACAAATTTCCAAGAATGTCAGTAAAACATAGAGAAGAAATTGTAGCACTTGGTCAAAAATATACAAGAAAAGAAATAGAAGAAGCTGGAAATCGTATGTCAATTGAAGAATTTAAAGAAATTCTTGATAATGGAAATATTGATGATTATATCGTTTTAGATATGAGAAACAATCACGAATACAAACTTTGACATTTTAAAAATGCAATTCCTGCAAATACACTTACATTTAAAGAATTAGAAAAAGAAATTGAAAATTATAAAAAAACTTTTGGAGATAAAAAAATTATTTCTTATTGTACTTGAGGAATTAGATGTGAAAAATCAACGGTGATGCTTCAAAAAGCAGGACTAAAAAATACTTATCAACTTGATGGATGAGTAGTAAAATATATCAATACCTACAACGACTGAAATTGGAAAGGAAATTTATATGTTTTTGATGACAGAGTAAGTTGTGAAGTTTGAGATGAAAATACTCACGAAACCATCGGAGTATGTTTGTATTCTGATGCTCTCACTAATAATTGTGAAAACTGTCGTTATAGTCCTTGTAATGCAAGAATTATTGCCAGTAAAGAGGAATATAAAAAACACTTTGGTTTTTGTAGTGAAGAATGTTATAAAAATGCTCTTACAAATGGATTGGTGAAAAATGTTGATTTTGATAAAGTAGATTATAGAAAATTAAGAGTAAAAATGAAAAATCATCCTGAAACTACTCCAGAAGTACTTGAATTTATACAAAAACATCTCACTTCAAATATTTGAAGTATAAATTTTAGACACAAAACGTCTCAAAAAGAAGATTTTATTATTGATTAAGTTAAAAAATGACTCTCATTATAAAAGAGTCATTTTTTAAAATGAGCTGAATCAGAGAAGATAAGAAGAAAATTTGGCAAAATAAAAATATTATGATATAATAAACAAAATAAAAATTACCTTTTTTCTACTTTTTATGAAAAAACTTCCATACATTTTACTTATCTTTATCCTATTTTTACAAAGAGTATCAGCGAGTCTCTTGGACGCAAGTAAAAAAATTTCTTGAAATACCCCTCCAGCAGAAAAACCTATTTCTAATGATAATTATTGATTTTTCGATATGGCTTCTGATTTTTTCTTTTATATCATTTTGATGATTATTGTATTTGCTGTTTGAGTTATATTTATAAAAACGCTAAGACTTCTGTTTGAACTTGTTTGGAGTAAGAAACTAGTGTATATGAAAGTAACTCTTCCAAAAGCAGATTCAAAACTTGATAAAGAAAAGGAAACAAAAAAAGATTTCAAAGAAAAAATAGGGATGATGAGTATGTATTATAAAGCTATTCATAAACTCTCTGATGCAGGACTGAAAGATTCTATTACGGATTTCTTTTTTGACCACTCAAAGGTTTCTTTAGAGTTGGCATATGAAAATGGAGAGCTTAGTTTTTATATTGTGACCTATGAATGATATGTAAATGTGGTTTCACAACATATTACTTCTATTTATAATGATGCAGAAGTAAGAATTATTGATAAAGATAAAGAATATATTGATATTAAACCTATGGGATATACTCTGAGAGCCTCTTCTCTTGGAAAAGAAAATGATGATGTTTTTCCTATTCGTTCTTTTAAATATTTGGAAGATGATCCTTTAAACAACTTTACGAATGTATTTTCTTCTCTTGATAAAGAAGATAAAGCGGTGTATCAAATTATTATAAAACCAATTTGATCAAAATGGAATAGAAAAGCAAAACATGCTGCTTGACAAGTAGCAAAATGACAATATAAAAAGAAAAGTCATATACCATTTCTTGATTTTTTTTGGAATCCGTTAGTTGCTCTCGTTCAATGAACTGATAATATGGTAAAAGATTCAAATGCACCAGGAGCAAGCTCTTGAGATAGCTATAAAATATTTAATCAAGCAGAAACAGAAGCACATAAAATTATGTGAGAGTCAGCAGGGCAACCAGGATTTAGAACCTCTATTAGAGTACTTGTTTCGTCAAAAATTCCCAAAAAAGCAGAAGATGGAGCTCACGCAGTAATTGCGGCTTCTTCAATATTTACCGATGAATATAACAATGCCTTAGATAATCCACAACTTTACGAAGATTTTCTCTATTTTATATTTACACCAATTAGATATTTTGCATTTAATAATAAACTTATTTGATTTTTTCAAAATGTTTCTATTTTTTCATCTGATGAACTTTCAACACTCTATCATTATCCTGATATAAATTATAATAAATCACCTATTATAAATTGGTTAGATTATAAAAAACTTGCTCCTCCTCACAATCTTAAATTTCCAAGTGATCCATGTATTTTAGAAGAAAAAGTAAAAATTGGTACGAAAGAAATTATTGATGAAGCAACTGGAGAAACAAAAATCGTAGATGATTTTGAAGTAAAAAAAGTTCATAGATATCTTGGAGGTTTCCCTATCTTTAAAGATGGAGTTTTAATGTGATTTAATGAATATAGAAATAAAAAGACCCCTATTTACTTTGATAAAAAAGATAGAGGAAGACATCATTATATTATCTGAAAATCTTGAGGTTGAAAATCGGTATTTATTTGATATCTCGCTCGTCAAGATATGCGGAATGGAGATGGACTTTGTGTTATAGACCCACACTGAGATTTAGTAGAGGATGTACTTGCTTTTACACCAAAAGAAAGAGCAAGAGATACAGTGGTATTTGACCCAGCAGATGATGAATATCCAATGGGACTGAATATGCTGGAAGTTATTTCAACTGATCCAGATATAAGAAAAAGAGAGATGGATAGGGCTGCAATGGATGCTACAGAAATATTCATAAAAATATTTGGAGATGAAATATTTGGTCCTCGTATTCAACATTATTTTAGAAATGGATGTTTGACACTTATGGAAGATGTTGAAGATGGAGGAACCCTCATTGATGTGCCAAGACTTTTTGTTGATGATGCATTTATGAAGTATAAAACTTCAAAAGTAAAAAATCCAGTAGTAAAATCTTTCTGGGAACACGAATATGCAAATACTTGAGACAGAGAAAAACAAGAAATGATTCCATATTTTTCAAGCAAATTTGGACCTTTTATTACCAATACTACCATAAGAAATATTATTGGTCAACCGAAATCTGCCTTTAACATAAGAGATATTATGGACAATAAAAAAGCACTTCTAGTAAATCTTTCAAAATGAAAAATTTGAGCTCTCAATGCACAATTACTTTGACTTATCTTTGTTTCTAAAGTAAATATGGCTGCAATGAGTAGAGCTGATATGCCAGAACACGAAAGAAAAGATTTTTTCATGTATGTGGATGAGTTTCAAAACTTTGCTACTGAAACTTTTTGAGAAATTTTATCAGAAGCTAGAAAATATAAACTTGCTCTTATAATGGCTCACCAATTTATAGCTCAAATCGGATGAAGTGGGGCTAAAAAATGAGATAAACCAAGTATTAAGGATGCAGTATTTTGAAATGCTGGAACGATTATGTCATTTAAAGTAGGGGCAGAAGATGCGGAATATTTAGAAAAAGAATATGCACCACTTTTATCACAACAAGATATTATTGGTATTGCAAATTTTACCACTTATGTTAAACTTAATATAAATAATGCAACGACTCGTCCATTTGATATGAAAACTCTTTGGGATAATAATTATAAAAATGTAGAAGCAGCAAAAATTATCAAAGAGTATTCAAGAAAAAAATATGGAAGAAAGAAAAAATATGTTGATATGGAAATTGAAGCAAGACTTGGAATTACTTAATATAGTTTTAATAGTTAACCATCATAATTATGAAAATTTTTTTTATAAAACTTTTGATAACTTTGAGTTTTATGTGGCTTCCTTTTTGAGTATTTGCTAGTGATAATATCAGAGTCCCAAGCGGATCTGAAAATAGTGGAAGAGCTACAAATAATGCATATTTAGATGATTTAGAGTGAAATGAATTCTTTTATGTTTGAACGACTTGAGAAAAATGAATAAAAAATTTACTTTTGAATATAGCTCGTGATTTGAGAGTAATTGTTTTTGCTTTTGTATTACTTATAGGTCTTATTTTAGTAATAAAACTTATTTTTTGAGAAAATACTGAAGAAGAACAAAAAAAATTAAAAATGTGAATACTTTGGGCAAGTATTTGAATTATGGTGATGCAGATAGCGTTTTCAGTATATAAAATACTTTTTGATAGAGAGATTTGAAGTCCTCTTGCAAGAAGTTTATCAGAGAGAGTCATTGAACCTTTCACTGAAATGTTGATGCTTTTTGCTTCATTTATCTTTATTATTATGTGAATCTATGCATTTTATAAAATAGTAACTGCAGGATGAGATGATGATAAAGTGTCAAAGTGAAAAACGATTATTTTTCAAGCAATTATTTGATTTATAGTAATAAAATTTGCTGATATTGTGGTAAAAAATACTTTCAATCCAGATTGTGGATGAGGAGGAATTTTTCAATATTATGGAACTAATATTTGTGAAAATGTAACGGAAAATGCAAAGATTATTACTACATTACTCAATTGGATAAATACATTTTTAGCAATTATTATTGTTCTTATGATTATGTATGCTGGATTTCTTGTACTGACCTCCTCTGGGGATTCAGAAAAACATGATAAAGCAAAGAAAATACTTTTATATGTATGAATAGGGCTTTTAATCCTTTTTGCGAGCTATCTCATTTTAACTTTTTTCTTGAGACCTGGTGGGATTACTATATAGTGTAAAAAATAATTAACAGTTAATTATAAATACTTATGAAAACAATTTTTGTGAAACTCCTTCTTCTTTTTAGTCTTACATTTTGAGCATATACCTTCGCTTGAGCTATAAATTTTGAAGATGCAGGAAATGCTACTAATAAAATTTCAAGTGTTTCAATTCATGAAAAATCTTGAGATATGAAAACCCAAATTACTTCTATTACTAATAGTATTTTTAAAACATTAAAAATTATTATTTGAGGACTTTTAGTAATTTACCTAGTCTATGCTTGAGTGATGATGATTCTCTCTATGTGAGATGATGAACAAAAGTTATCAGAAGCAAAAAGAAGTATTCGGTATGCTATTATTTGACTTTTATTTATTAATATTCCAACTACTCTTTATGATGCATTTTCTCAAAAAAGAACGACTGATGATGTCACTTCAACAATATGAGATGGGGTTACTATATATCAGAGAAATATCTTTATGCAGAGTGATATATTTGGAAGTACTCTATGAAATATTTTAACATTTTTACAAATTACTATTGTTGCTTTGGCTATTTTTATGATAGTGTTTGCGGGGATAAAAATTATTATGGCAAGTGGAGATGAAGAAAAAGTTACGGAATCTAAAAATAAAATTCTTTGGTCGCTTGCTGGACTGATATTTATATGAGTTATGGAAGTTTGGAGAAATGTTATGTTTAGATGAGATTTCAAATGACAATGACAAGATCTTTTTTCTACTTTAGCAAACTTAGCACTTTTCTTTGCAGGACCAATTGCTATATTTTTCTTAAGTTTAGCGGGGTATTATTATATCACAGCTGGAGGAGATGAGGATAAAGTGAAAAAAGCAAAAAGTATTGTATTTAATACTCTTATTGCTACTCTTATATTGATAGGAATGTATACTCTCTTACTTGATTTAAAAACTTTATCATTTTAGTATTTTTATATGAAAAAAATAATTCTTTCTTTTTGTCTTTTGCTTTCATTTTTTGCTTGAGATAATGTTTTTGCAGCGAGAGATCTAGCAACTATTGATCAGGAACTACAAAAAGTGCAAGAAGATAAGAAGCTTGCTAATGGAAGTGAACTTGATAGACTTGAGGAAAGAGAAGCGGCATTAGAATCTGAAAAACAAGCAGCTTCAAACTCTAATTCAGGTTCAACAGCTATCAAAGTAAAAATAACTGAAAAAATTCCAGGAGGAAATTGTGGAGAAAAAAATAAAGATGGATTATATGAATGTGAAATTAAACCAGGCTTTAAAAGTATTCAAGAAATTATGTGAAATATAATAAAATGGTTAACAGCTCTTGCTGCTCTTGCTTGAGTTTTATTTATCGTAGTAAATGGAATTATGCTTTCTACTGGCTCTGATTCTGGAGAGGTAAAAAAAAGAATTGTAAAAGGTATTATTTGACTGATTTTAGTTTTACTCAGCGGCCTTATACTTAATATGATTGCTCCTTGGGTATATAGGTAATTTTTTCTTACTTTAAAAAGTCTCCCCTATGAATGGGAGACTTTTATTATGTATCCTTTAATAAGGAAATAGTGAGCACATTATCTTTCATATTTATCTTTTAGTTCATTAAGAGAGATTTCAAAAATGACTGGTCTTCCGTGAGGACAAGTAGAACTAAATCACTCTATGGCATCATTTAAAAGCTTATTCATTTCAAAAAGATTGAGTTTATTTCAAAATTTTATAGCACTTCTACAAGCAGTATAAGCATAAATTTTATTTTTTACTTCTTCAAGTGTTTTTGAGGTGAGAGTATTTCCAAGTGAGATATCTTTTATAATACTTAACATAATATTTGCCACATTTTCTTTTTTTATAAAGTCTGGAATAGATATGATGGAAATAATTCCACTTGATAAAAATTCAATTTCAAACCCCATTTCTTCAAAAATTTCCTTTTTTTCTTCTAAAAGTATGCTTTCATCAGGAGTAAGTTTAATATTTTCTGGAAGCAGAAGTGTTTGAGAGAGAGATTTTGTCTGTTTTTTTACCAATTTTTCATAAATAATTCTTTCTGCTAAAGCATGTTGATCCAAAAGAATTATTTTATTTTCTTTTTCTACAATGATATAACTATTAAATGTTTGACCAACTATTTTTCAAAATTTAGTGTAGTGAAGATCTCAAGTATTTTCAAAACTTTTTTCTTCATCGTTTTTTATATTTGTCTTTTCATTATTTTCAAATTGGAGAATATTTTTTGTAAAAGTCAGAGCCTCTCAAATATGAAATTGATTTGGATTTGAAGTCGTGTCTTTATAAGGTGAATAGGATTTAAATTTCGTTCCACTTCCAGTATAGTATTTTGCTGATTGAGGAGAAAGTTTTTCTTGTGAAAGATGAGGAGTTATAGTTTCTTTTTCTGTGACTTCTATTTGAGAAAAGGAATTATTTTGCAGGAGACTTGAATTTTCTAATTTATCTCAAATAGCATGATAAACACTTCTAAAAATATTTTGTTCATTTTCAAATCTTACCTCTTGTTTTCTAGGATGAACATTGACATCTACTAGACTCGGATCAACCTGAATATTCAGTACATATCAAGGATGATTTCCGTGAGGAATATATCTATTATAAGCATCAGATATGGCTTTAAAAATGAGAGGAGAAGTAATAGGTCTATGATTGACAAAAAGATTTTGTCTATTTTTATTTGGAAAACTTATTTTAGGGTCAGTAATATATCAAGAAACATGGATTCAGGTAGAACTAAATTCTACATCTAAAATATGGTCAAGAAAATCATTTCCATGAATAGTATAAATTCTAGTTTTTAGGTCTTCAAAAGCATTCATTTTGAAAATTCTTTTTCCGTCATTTATAAATTCAAATCAAACTTCTGGGTAACTGAGAGCAACAGCATAGAGATAATCAAGAATTTTTGCATATTCTGTTTTATCAGTTTTAAGATAATTGAGCCTTGCTGGAGTATTAAAAAATAAATCTTTTACTTGTATTTGAGTTCCTTCTTTTGAAGCAGTCGGAGTAATTTTTTTTCCAGATAGAGTATCATAATCAAGTCTATATGCATCAGTTTCCTCTTTTGTTTTTGTGATAAGAGAAAATTTTGAAACTGATGATATAGAAGCAAGAGCTTCTCAACGAAATCAAAAAGTCATCACATTATACAAGTCTTCTAAAGATTTTATTTTAGAAGTCGTATGTTTATCAAGAATAATTTCTAAATCTTCTTTTGCTACTCATTCACCATTATCAGTAATAGAGATAAATGTTTTTCCTCCATTTTCGATTTCTACTTTGATATGAGAACTTTTGGCATCAATGGCATTTTCTACGAGTTCTTTTATAATTGATACGGGTCTTTCTACTACTTCTCAAGCTGAAATTTGATTGGTTAAATGTTTGTCTAATTGTATTATTTTTGCCATACTAAAATTTTTGAAATAAATTTATTTATAGTATACAAAAAAAATGAGAAAATAAAAATATTATTTTTTCATTGAAATAGTTTTTGTAGTTTTGTCCCTATAAGTGAGCTCAAGACTATGAGGTAGGTGAAGAGTATCTCCAATAAATATTTTTCCACCTCCTTTATCTATTGCCTTATTTTTTGGATCTTTGAGAACTTTTGCAATAGTATTTGCAATATCTCTGTTTTTAGTTTTTTGGTCTGGGAAATTATAAGATTTTTCAATAATTTTCCATAAATTTTCTCATTTTTGTATGGTATGTTCTTTATCCTCAAGAGGAGTTATTATCTCGGAAGGAATGCTTTCTCATATAACTTCAGGTGTTGTTGTACTATTATCAATTTGAGGCTTATCACAATCTTCTTCTTTCGGAATGGAATAATCAATATCTTGTTGTCTGGATTCTCTAGGAGCAATGATGAATTTATAAAACCAATTATATCCATCAAATTCTGAATTTTTAATCACTCAAAGTTTGACTAAATTAGTCCCATATATTTCGAGATTATTCAGGTTATATACTCATAGATAAGAAGAATTTCCTTGTTCTCTTTTTATAAATACTCATATTCCTCAATTTAAGTCTTGAAAAGTCATTTTTCATAAATTTATTTTTGAGTATTTTTCTAACATTGTTTTTAATCTTTCAAATTGATTATTATCTGTAATTTCTATCCCTTTTTCTAGTGCACTTTCAAGAGAGGCTGGGAGGGCTTCTTTTTGTTTACTACAAGCTTCTTGTACTATTTTTTCAGCAGGAGTAGTGATTTTTGTTTCAAAATCTTCTCAAGAAGAATCTATTCACATATTTAAAATTTTAAAGTTAAAATATGTTTTATTCTAACATATTTCTAAAAAAAATGCAAAAAATAACCCACAGTTTTAAAATACTGTGGGAAAGAACTTTCGTTTTCATGCAAGCCGTACTTAGCCTTGCAGAAATGCCAAAAGTTGTTGGAGTTCCGGTTTGAGACCACAGCTGCGTTCTTGTTGACGCAATTTGTGACTCAAAGTCGATTTGATTTCTGGTGTGAATTCGAACTCACCATTCAGGGTATCACCCCCGAGGAGAGTTCTGACTTCTTGTGCCAGATAGTTGGTGTTACGGATGATTTCACGCATGGAGCGATGCTCATTGCTCTGTTGAGGAGCTTCTGGAATCTGCTTATGCGTATCTTCCTGTGGTTGGATTGCCATTTCACCCCCCAGAGCCGTTTGTACATGCTCAGAGGATTCAACGTCAAGAAGCACACCTTCTGCTTGGACTGCAGCTTGCATACCTGCGACCATTTCAGCGCCGGTTTGCATTTCAGTACGCAGGGCTTGCGCCAATGCGAGCTGACGGCCGGTTTGTACCAGACCAGTAGTTTGGTGGATCAGGCTTTGAAAACCTTTCCCAAGCAGTTTGGCAATTTCTTGTTGCCGACCCGTACCAGGTGCAGTTTGTGTTGCACCAGAGAGAGCAGCATTTACAATGTCGTGGCCGTTCATGATAGCATCTCCTTCTTTCAAAAAGTTGAGTACTCCAGCTTCAAACTCTCGTTCCAATTTCTTCCTTTTTCTTTCGAGGATTATTTTGTAGATAAGGTATGTTACCATAACTACAAAAATCAACAAAAGTATCAGGAAGATTGGAGCCAGCGTTTGAAACTCTTGCGAGAGTAAAATACTGTCCATAAGCTCTTCCTTTCATTTTAAAAAGAAAAGTATATTTATAATACTATTATTTTACTTTTGTCAAGTTTCATTTATAAAATAATAAATAGAAAATAAAAGAAAGCGATTAAGCTTTCTTTTATTCTTTTGATGAAAAACTATAAATTTCATATCCTCAGTATGCTAGACTTGATAAAAGAGCAATTTTTTTCCAATCACTTGGGAGTTTTGAACTTGCATTTCAAGTTTGTTTTAATAATCAATCTTTTCCAATGGTAAAAACATGTTTTATTCAACTTCCAACCATGAAGACAAGTTTAACAGCAGCTCATGCAGCAAATCATTTTAAAAAGTTTTCAATAATATTATCAGTAAAATCATTTCCATTTAAAACATTTATTCACCCTCAACCTACTGCAAAAGCAGTTCATCATACCATTCCTGATTTTAGTAAATCTATAATCGTTTTGGTAAGATTATCTTTGATTTGTTTTGGGAGACCTCAGAGTTTATTTCCTACTTTTTCTCAAACTCATTTCAAAAACGAATTTGTTTGTGGAGAATTTTGAGTTTTTACTTCAACGGTTCCATTTTTTTTACTAAAATTTACTTTTCCAGCAAGTTTCATAGCTCATACCATCATAACTGCTTGTAAATATTCTTCCCAAGTCCAATCAGCCTCTCCATCAAATACATAATCAAGTCCTACTGAAGTTCCACTTATAAGTCATCATTTTATAAGTATTTCTCAAGTATTTTTTAATACTCATGCTGGAACTTTATCAGTCATTTTTCCTACAAAAGCAAGAGTATTTCCAGTTGCTCATAAGCTTAATCCTTGAGAGTCTAGTTTAATTGCATGAGCAAGTTCAGCATTTTTCATTACTCAAGATATTCATCTAAGAACTCACATAAATGCAATAGTTTTTGAAATTTCTTTTACATTCCCAGCATTTTCTAGAATATTATTTCCATAAACGATATTATTCATAGTATTATATCATTCATAAAATGCTATTCATTCAACAGTAGATGCTCAAGCAAATCTTGCAACTGATCAAGCTTTTCCTGCTTTTTGAGATAAAGCTGTTAATCTCGTAGCATTTGCTCACCATCTTGCAGCAGCTAAAGCTCATCTTGCAGCAATTGCACCAACTCACATACTTACAGCAGCTATAGCAAGGGTAGAACCAATATCAATTGCTTTATCAATATTTTCATCAGATATTTTCATCCAATCATTTCCTTTACTTTCAGCAAGTCAAACTATATTTGCATACATTCCTGTATAACTTGATGTTTCATTTCATCTGTGAGAAAGTTCTTTAATTTGTTTTTTTAGTAAACTATGTTTGAGCAACTCTGCTATTGTTAATTCTAAGTTGAGCTCCATATAGTCATTGAAAGATATTTCTGTTTGTCATTGTGCTTTTCTGTCTTGATTTATTTTTACTAATACATCAGAATATTCTTTTTTATGTTTTTCTTGTTTGATTTTAATTTTTGAATATGCTCATAAGATTTCGTTGGCAATTTCCTTTCCAAATCTTTTTTCTAATTCAGATGTATTATGATTTTTAATAAGATCATAAGTATGAGGATTTTTTAATATGTCATCAGTATTTTTAAAAGCATCTTGTCTGAGTAAGTGTTCTGTAATTTGATTTTTTACTCATTCACTGTTTCCAGACCAACCACCATATCTCATGGCATCATAAATTTTGAGTAATTTTTGGTCTTTATTATCATAAGATGAATAAAAAGTGTCTTTTACTTTTTTCATATCAGAAGCTCCAATAATTGAAGTTGCACTTTCAGCTTTTTCTATTTCTTGCCAAATAGTGTTGATATCAGCATCAATTTTTTCTCATTTTTGAGCTTTTAAGAAAAGTTGTTCAAAAGTTTTCTTAATATTTTTTACTGATTCTGGTATTACAGTAGTTCCACTTCTCATTCATTTAAATAAAAGAGACGAAGCTTCTTTTTCAGCATGAGGAATCCATATTTGTAAAATTTCATTTAAAATTCCAATTTGTTCATATTTTTTCATCACTTCTTTTGCTTCTGGAGTAAGGGAATTTTCTCAAATAAGATATTCTCCATTTTCTCCTATGAGGTATGTTTTTCCATCTACTATTTTATACATAGTTGTTGCGTATGCAGAAGTGATTACTTCTGGTTTTTTTCCTGCTTTTGGGTTTTCAGAAACAGCAGTTGCAACAGATTTTGCACTCGTTCTTTCAAGATACGTACCAATAGTTTCATTTGGAAGAGGTGCTCAAACTCATTGAGCTGTTCTTTGTTTTAAAATTTCTGCAAAAATAGTTTTATAACTTTCTTTGTTTTCTTGAGTAAGGTCTATATTATATGTTTTTAAAAGAGTTTGAAGTTCTTCAAAAGTTTTTTCTGGTTTTTCAGAAAAAATATTTAAAATACTACTTGGGGCAGATAAAAATAAATCATTTTTTGATAATTTTCACCAAAGATTTTGGAGTTCTAATTTTTTAGCTGCGTCATTTTCATGTGCAAAATTTATTTTTGAATAATGAACTCATTGAGAAGTTTTTTCTGGTGATGAAGTTGGAGTAGGAGAATTATCTTTTGAAGATTCTGATTTTCCAAATGTTCATCATTTTCCCTTTATTAATTCTCAAGCTACACTAAGTCCTCAAGCACCGATTCATATACCAGCAAGAATTCATCCGAAAAATCATCTTTTTCACCAAAAAATAGCTCAAATAATTCAAAGAATGAGTCATAAACTTAATCATCCATTTCAAATACTATCTTTAATGGCTTCTAATGGGTTATTTGTCCATTTTCTTGCTGCTTCTTTTGCTTGGTTTTCACTTTTAATTCCAAGAGCATATTTTTGATCTTGGCTTAATGCATTTATTTCAGTAAATATTTCTGCTTGGTTTTTTTTTGATGTTTTTTGGTAACTTTTAGGACTGTTATCATTAATATTTTTTCATTTATGATAAAATAAATCATCAAAAAATCATACTAAAAATTCTTTTTCAGCTTGATTATCAGTAATAGCTGTTTTGATAGTTGCAATAAAATTTTTATATGAAGCTTCATTTTCAAAATTTATTCTTTCAAAATATGCTTTTGTCCCTTTTTGTTTTTCGAGTTTTGTTTTCTCTTCAGGAGAAAGACTTGGGTCAATTTCAACTTTTATTTTATATTTTTCAAGTAAAATCAAAGCATATTCACTTGTAGAAGTTTCCTGATTTTCAAATTTAGATCCTATATATTTCTCAAGAGAATTATGAGTTCTGTATAAAAGTGATTTTTGTAAATCTTCTTGAGTAAAATATCTTCATACTCCATTATTTAAAAGTTTTTCAAAATCTCTTGTTTCTTGATAAGAGGCGATATTTAATTTTCACATTAAATTTTGATGTCATTCTTTTAATGTGATTTTTCATTCCTGTACATTTTCAATTGAAATTCACATTTGATTGAGTCCTGATAAAATACCTCATAAAATAAAAGGTTTATTTTCAGTTTTTACATCTTTTAGACTTTCAATATATTTTTTTACTGTATCAAAAGACATTTTTCCAGCTTCAATCTCTTTTTTTAATTGTTCAAGTTGTGAATGGGCTTGTATGATTGTTTCTTTTCAGGGAATTGATTCCTTTGTTTGTTGAGAAGGAATGATAGCTTTTTGTACTTGTGGTTCTTCAGAACTTCTTTTTAGAACATCAGACATATTTTTATAATTAAATATTAAGTTATTTTTATTTTACACTATTTTTTTCTTTTTTGCAAAATTATGCGATTTCAGTTACTTTATCTCAAAGTCAAATTACTTTTGATGCATATTTACTGTCGGTTGCATATCAAGCTTTTGCTATTTCTTTTGCAAACTTTTCTCTATCAAGTCAGATGTATTTTTCAGGATAATGAGCTGGTTTTGGATTAATATTTTCTCCATATGCGAAAGCTGGGCGATATCTTGGATTTTTTGTTAAAAATTCAGCGTATCAGTAAAAAGATTCTTCCATATTTTTAAATTTTTTAAATCCATCTTTTATAGTAACTGTTTTTCCATTTACTTCTTCTTTCGTTGCCATGGTTACAAATTCTCATTTTCAAAATGCTTTGATTCCAAAATAATTCCCGTGTTTTTTAGCGAGTGATGATTGCCCCCAACCAGATTCAAGAATCGCTTGAGCAACGGTTACTTCATAAGGGATTCCATATTTTGCTTGGATCTCTTTTGCTATTTTTGAAGCTTCTTTTACAAATTCTTGTTTTTCTTTTGATGTAATTTTTGCATAGTTGATTCTTGAACTTTCTATTTCTTTCCCAGTTACTTCATCTACTTCGGCATAGTTTTTAAATCAACCAAAAAAACTTTGAAAGATTGCTAAAATAATTCACAGAATTCATTCTTGAATTTTAGAAAAATCAAAACCAGTATCTCATGAGTTATTGAGGGCTTGTTGAACTTCTTTTTTTTGAGACGAGCTTAAATTGGTACCATCTAAATTTTTTGTAATAATTTTTTTATCTTGAGAATCAAATTTTTCAGTTCAGAGTTTTCCTTGTGTTTCTGAAATAATTTTTTGTTTTTTAGTTTCAAGTTCTTGTAGTTTTTGTTCAAGTTCTTCTATTTGAGTTTGAAATTCAGGATTATTAGCGATTTTTAACTCTTCTAAACGAGTTTTTGCTTTTGAAATCTCATTTTCTATGTTTTTTAATTTTTTTGAGTTTTCATTTGTTACCTCTAAAGTATGAGTCATCTTTTTTAAATTAATTATTAAATTTATTCAATTTTATCATATTTTCAAAATTATTGCAAAAATTTCATTTTTTTATAAAATCAGAGGTAATTATTTATTATCTAAGTATTTATGTTGTATCGTTTATTTAAATATTCTATTAAAAATATTTTAAGAAATAAATTTCTCTCTTTTTCGTCAGTGATTGTGTTGTGACTTTTGATGTTTTTTGTAAATCTTTTGATGATTATGCATAATTTGAGTAGCAATTTAATACAAGCTATCAATTCAAAACTTACTATTTCTTTGTACTTGAAAGATGAATATACTAAAGATCATATTACTGTAAAAAGCTTAATGGACACTATTCAGTCTGAATTACCAGAAATAATGATAGAATTTAAAACGAAAGAGGAAGTTTTAGAAGATATGAGAAAGCAAGATGAAGAACTGGTGAGTATTATAAAATCACAAAATCCGCTTCCTGCAACTATAAATCTTTCTAATATTAAAATGGAAGAATATGAGAAACTTAATGTTATTATTGAGTGAAAGTATGGAATTCTTACTGATTTTAAAACTAATTCTACCTATGATTATAGAACACAATATGAGAGAATTTTAAAAATAATTTCTCTTTTAAAAACCTTAAAATTTGCTTTATATATTATTATTTGAGTGTTTTTGCTTTCTATATTTGTTATTACTTATTCTATTATTTGAAACTTTATTTACCATTATAGAGATGAGATTTATATCACAAAACTCGTATGAGGAGGAAATAGTTTTATTTATGGTCCATTTGTATTTCAAGGAATTATTTATTCTGTAATATGATTTTTTTTAAGTACTAATGTATTTTTAATTTTTGTAAATAATGCGAGTATTTTTTTTGATAGAGGAACGGTAAAAGAATATATAATCAACGGGGATTTAAATTCTATTCTTCTTTTGCAATTACTCATTTTTATTTCAATAGGAGCGGCAAGTTCATTTTTATCTGCAAGGAGATATATAAAAAATAATTAAATAACAATATGTGGTTTTTTAAAAATTATGGAATTCTAGGTCAAAATGCAAGAAATCTCAAATATATTTGAGAGTTTAATGATGATTTAGCAAAAAAATTAGCTGATTCTAAAATTAAAACAAAAGAATTTCTCTCAAATAAATGAGTAAAAGTTTCTGAAAATCTCGCTATTATTAAGTCTCATGAGGAACTTGATAATTTTGATTTGGCTTCACTTCCACTTCCGTTTGTAGTAAAACCAAATGCTGGATATTGATGAAAGTGAATTATTGTATTTGAAAAAAAAAATATAGATGAAAATTTTATCTCAAATGATCATCAAATATATTCTAAGGAACAATTGATCGCACATATTAGAGATATTTTAGATGGATTTTATTCTCTTTCTGGTTCAAGAGATAAAGTAATTTTTGAGAGAAAGTTGATTTTAGATCATTCTATTGAATTACTTTGAAAATTTGGATTACCAGATATAAGAGTTATTGTTTTTAATCATATTCCCATTATTGCAATGCTAAGGGTACCAACCGCAAATTCAAAAGGAAAGGCGAATTTACACGGAGGAGCGTGTGGACTTGGAATTGATATTTGAAGTGGAAAAATTACCTATATCACACAATTTAAAAAAATGATTAAATCAGTTCCTGGTATTTGAGATGTAAGAGGAATAGAAATCCCTCATTGGGAAGAAGTGTTAAAACTTGCAGTAAAAGTACAACAAGTAACTGGAGTTTGATATGTAGGTTGTGATATTGTACTAGATGATACTTTTGGTCCTCTTCTTTTAGAAATGAATGTTCGCCCATGACTTGAAGTACAAGTTGCTAATAAAATACCCCTTTTAGAAAGACTTAAAAAAGTTGAAAATATTAAAGTAAATTCTGTAGAAAAATGAGTTCGTTTGGCTCGTGATTTATTTGGGTGAGATATTGAAGAAAAAATTAAAAATATTTCTGGGAAAAAAGTAGTGGGAAATAAAGAATATATTGAAATAATATATAATGAAAAAAGTTTTCAATCAGTGTGTGAGATAAAAACAAATAAACCAAATAGTTACATACATACTGATTACTTGATAAATATACTCAAATATCCTCAGGAAAAAATTAAATCCAATATTGTAAAGTTAAAGTGTAGTATTTTAGGAGAAGCAAGAACAGTAAGATTTCATGTGAAACCACTTGAAGTTTCAAATATGATTTTATGAAAAGAAGCTTTATATGGGTTTTTAGTGGATCCTTTTAAATATAAGGAACATGATTTACCATTTAATGCAAAAAACCCATTATTAAAGGAAAAAAATATTGCTATATTAAAGGGACATGAAGAGCAACTTTTAAAATTAGATAAAGAGATTATGGAGATTGATAAAAAGTTAAATATTTTAAAAATTATCACTCCAAAAAATATTTCTTCTGAAAAATTAAAATTTATAGAATCAAAATGAGAATATATACCTCAACTGGAGTATAACGAGGTTAATTTTAATGGAAAAGAATTATTTGCAAGAATTACTAAAATTGAAATTCCTGATATTCCACTTTCATGAATTTTTAAGAGAAAAAAAGAAGAAATTATTAATAAGTTGTATTTTATAGAAGCTTTTCAAGAGCAAAATATTGAAAGTTTAAATTATTACGGAAATTTATTATATTGAGAGATTAGCAAAGAAAATTTAGAATATGCTACCAACTTAATTTTCAATAAAGAAGAAATAAAAAAAGAAAAAGAATTCCTCACTATTGAAGAAATAAAAAAATATATTACTAAATTTAATCATATTTATAATATTAATATTCATTTGGTAGAAAAAGAAATTGGATCAAGATTTTCAGTAAAATGAGATAGTTTAATGATAAAAAATGGAAGTCTAGTAGGAAAAAAAGAAATGAGATCAGTAGTTGCTCATGAAATAGAAACACATTATTTAAGAAAAATCAACGGTTTAAAATCAAAATATTCTATATTTGCAGTTGGAACTTCAGACTATTTAATTACAGAAGAATGACTTGCAATTTATAATCAAGGAAAATTTGTAACTAAAAATGATGCAAAATATTATTGAGCAGCGGAAAGATATTATCTTATAGATTTTTGAATAAAGCATTCTTATAAAGAATTTATACAAGAGCTTATAAAAACATATAATTATGATTATGGAGCCGTTTTTAATTATTTAGCAAGATTGAAAAGATGAGTAAAAGATACTTCAAAAAATTATATCTTTTTAAAAGATATAATTTATATTAACGGGTTTATTCAAGTAAAGCAATTTATAGAAAATGGGGGAAATATAAATGAACTTTATTTTTGAAAAATTAGTTTACAAGACTTAGAAGAGATAAAAAAATCTGAATTTATAAATTTTAAAGTTGATGATTTCAAAATTCCGCTTTTTACATAATTTTGACAATAAATATTTTATCTGATACAATCAAGAAGTATTATTTCTTATAAAATAAGTTATGGAATCAAATAATTTTAAAAATACAAGTGAATTAGATAGATTATTATCTGAAATGAACAGAGAGTTTTTTAATGAGGAACTTGCTGATATAGTTGAAGTAACCTATGCGTATTCTGATATATGAGATGGGAAAGTTGTGAATAAAACATTGTTTTGAAAATTTTTATCAAAACAATATGAGTGAAATGATGCAAATGAACAAAAACAATTTTGGGAAAATGTAGGAAATGATATGAAAAATATTTTTTGAGAAGTTCTTGTAAAATTAACTTTTAAAAGACAACTTATTTCAAGATATAAAAATAAAATTTTATCTTTACAAGACACTGATAATAAAAGACTTCAAATTCTTTTAGGAACTTTAGACTATTTGGATAAAATTTTAGATCTCACTCTTACTTGACTTCCATTTGAGGCAGAAAAAGCTTGATTGCCTCATAATTTAAATAAAAGAGAATTAGAAGGGAGAATAAAAAGATTAGAAGAAATAGAAAAAGAACTTTTTTGACCTATGGTGAGAAAAACAAAACATGAAGTTGTATGAAGTTATGAAGCTTTTTCAAATCTGTTTCAAGAGGAAAAATCAAAATTGACTTGAGGGGAACAAGAACAATTCTGAAATTTTTTGCAGACTCTGAAAAATACATTTCCATACCTTTCTTGAAATGAAGAATGAATGGAAAAATCAAAAAAGAAAATACCTGAAACACAGGAGGTTTTAAAAAAAGAAATTACCAGAGAGAATTATATAAAAATTTTCAAAATGCTTTTTCAAATATACGATATTGAAAAAGAAGTAAAAATTGAAGAAAGAAGTAGTATTTATGATGGAGAAGATTATTTAGGTATTCCAAGTAGTAAAGCATATGAAACTCTACAACTTTCAAGAGTTTTAGGATTAATTCAACATGAAATAGAAACACATTATATTATAGAAAAAAATAATTCTCAAACATTAGGTAAATTTAGATGAGCAGGAAACTTAGAAAGAGAAGAATGAGTTGCAAAAGTATCGGAATGGACTTTGAAGTGAAAAACTTTGAATGATTTTTGAATCCAATGAGCAATTCCAGATTTACTTATGGGGGAAATATTATCAGGAGAAGATTATCAAAAGTTTTTAGAACTTTTAGCTAAAATGGATAAAGAAAAAATGACTTTATGATTGACATTAAAAGATCCAAAATGAACATTTTTAAGAAGAAAAAGAAATTACCCACTTTCTCATAAATGAGTTCAACACAAAGATACTTCATATAATAGATGAGAGCATAAAGTAGTGAAATTTTTACAAAAATGATGAGATATTAAGGATTTATATGTTTGAAAAGTTTCTTTTTCAGATGTAGGAATAACCAAAAAAATTATTGATGAAGAAAATCTAAAATTACAATATCCTCTTTTATTTTGAGAATTATTACAATATGTGCTTTTATGAAATAAATTAAATGAAAGTGAATTTTGGAATTATATTGAATGAAAATATCCATTTTTAGATATAAGAAAAGAATTTACTAATAAAAGTATTGAAAGATTAACATTTTCTATGAAAAGAAAAATCCTTCAAATCCTTTATTGGATACATTAATTTATATAATTTTTCTTTTTATATAAGCCATTAAAATCTATTTTTTAACTTTTTTGTAAAAAAGATTTGCATTATAGAAAATATTTCATATAATTCCTCTCGCTTCGTTAGAAGAGCACTAGAAAGAAAATGGGGATGTAGCTCAGTTGGTTAGAGCGCAGCACTGTCACTGCTGAGGTCGCGAGTTCGAATCTCGTCATCCTCGCCATTAGATTTTTGGGGCATTAGCTCAGTTGGCTAGAGCGCCTGCTTTGCACGCAGGAGGTCAACGGTTCGACTCCGTTATGCTCCACCAAAAATTGTTTTAGATATGTATATATCGGTTAAGATGAAACATCTTAATAATTTTTTATTTTATTATAGGAAAAGACTTATGACAGGTTTCTGAAAAAGACCAAGAAGACTCAATTACGCTGTTAATAATAAAAGAGCAAAAAGTACTTCAAAGGTTGCTAATGCCGTTAAACATTATGATACTTTGAAAAAAAGAGTTGAGTTTGAAGGAGAAACAAAATGGTTAAAAAATGCTTTTTTAATTGTTTGAAAAAAATTAAAAAAATATTGAATTAAAACTAATTAATTATATAATATGGCTAGATTAACTTGACATGCTCATAGAAAAATAAGAAGAGCAATTAAATTGATTACAAAAAAAATGAGAAAAAACAAAGCTTAGTTTTTAAGATAAGTTTTTAAAATATATTTTATTTTTTTATTTATAATATTATGGCTTTTGATAGATCTAAACCACATATGAATATAGGTACTATTGGTCACGTTGATCATGGTAAAACTACTACTACTGCTGCTATTACAGCTGTATTAAATGCTAAATACGGTACTTGAGAAGTAAAAGACTACTCACAAATTGATAATGCTCCTGAAGAAAGAGCAAGATGAATTACTATCAATACTTCACATGTTGAATATGAAACAGCTACTAGACACTATGCTCATGTTGACTGTCCTTGACATGCGGATTATGTTAAAAACATGATTACTGGTGCTGCTCAAATGGATGCCGCTATCCTTATAGTTGCTGCTACTGACGGACCTATGGCTCAAACAAGAGAACATATTCTTTTATCAAGACAAGTATGAGTTCCTTACATCGTTGTATTCATGAATAAATGTGATATGGTTGATGATGCTGAAATGCTTGAGTTAGTTGAAATGGAAATTAGAGATTTATTAAATAAATATGAATTCCCTGGGGATGATACTCCTGTTATTAAAGGTTCTGGACTTGCTGCTTTAGAAAATCCTTCGGATTTTGATGGAAAAGCTAAACCAATCTTAGAATTATTTGATGCAATTGAATCATGGGTTCCAGTTCCAGAAAGAGACTTAGATAAAGCATTCTTAATGCCAGTTGAAGATGTATTCTCAATTAAAGGGAGAGGTACTGTAGTTACTGGTAAAATTGAAACTTGAATTGTTAAAGTAGGTGACGATATTGAAATCGTTGGTATCAGAGATACTAGAAAAACTACTGTTACAGGAGTTGAAATGTTCCACAAATCATTAGATCAAGGTCAAGCTTGAGATAACGCTGGGTTATTACTTAGAGGTATTGAAAGAGATGATGTTGAAAGAGGACAAGTTCTTGCAAAACCAGGATCAATTAAACCACACACTCAATTTGAAGCTGAAGTGTACGTATTAACTAAAGATGAATGAGGAAGACATACTCCATTCTTTAAAGGATATAAACCACAATTTTACTTCAGAACTACTGATGTAACTGGTGATATTGAGTTACCAGCAGGTGTAGAAATGGTTATGCCATGAGATAACACTAAAATGACTGTTAAATTACAAGCTCCAATTGCGATGACTGAATGATTAAGATTCGCTATTAGAGAATGAGGTAGAACAGTTGGTTCAGGAGTAGTAGCTAAAATTATAGCTTAATAATATGTATTAAAACTAAGAAGAAGTTTATCTTCTTCTTGGAAATTAGTTTATATTAATTGTTATTTAAAATAGATATGGCAAAGAAAGCAACTCAAAAAATGAGAATAACTATAAAAGCATTTGATCATAGATTACTTGATGAAGCTGTGAAAAAAATAGTTCTAGTAGCAAAAGACTCTTGAGCAATTGTAGTAGGACCAATTCCATTACCTACAAAAATAGAAAAGATTACAGTAAATAGATCTACATTCGTTAACAAAGATGCAAGAGAACAATTTGAAATAAGAAGACACAAGAGACTTATTGATATTACTGAACCAACTGCAAAAACATTAGAATTATTACAAGATATAAATATTCCAAATGGAGTTTGAGTTGAAATTAAATCTTTGTAATTTAATAAAAATGAGAGAATTAAAAAATTAAATTTTTAATATTTTAATTTTTTAATTTGTAATATTTTAATACTTTAATTTTACATAAAATGTCTAGAGTTTGTGAAATAACTTGAAAAAGAACTTGAGTAGGTAATACAAGAAGCCACTCATTGAGAGCAAGCAGAAGAAAATACTACCCAAATCTTTTTTACAGAAATATTAAAGATCCTGAAACTGGATTAGTATATAGAATAAAAGTTTCTGCTGCAGGACTCAGAACTTTAAAGAAAAAAGGAATAATATAATATATAGATGTGGTTTCACATCTCTTATATGCCCAGGTGGTGGAATCGGTAGACACGCAGGACTTAAAATCCTGTTCCAAATCTGGAGTGCGGGTTCGATTCCCGCCCTGGGCACCATATAACCTTAGGGTTATAAACTACAAAAAGAAATTGTTGAATAACTTATATCAAAAACAGATGTATCCAAATATTTTTGATACACTCGAAAGGAAAGAGAAAAATTTCTCTTTGGATATAAAATAACGATTTTATAGAGTCGTTTTTATTTTTTAAAAACTAATCAAGATGTTAAAAATTAGATTAGCAAGAGCTTGAAAGAAGAATTCTCCTTTTTTTAGAGTAGTTCTTACTGAACATACTGCTCCTACAAAAAGTGGATTTCAAGAAATTTTAGGTTTCTTTAATCCTATTTCTAAAGAATTTAAAATAAATGATTTAGAAGCTATAAAAAAATATATTTCTCATGGAGCTCAATTATCTCCAAGAGTTGAAAAGTTAATTAAAATAAATAATATAACTTTATAATTTCTCCCCTTTATAAAAAGGGGATTTTATTTTTTAATATAATTGTTTATGAAAGAAGTAGAATTTTTACAATTTATAGTAGAAAGTTTGGTACAAAATAAATCTGATATTCAAATAGAAAGAACAGAGGATGAGTTATGAGTGTTATTAACTCTAAAGGTAAATAAAGAAGATATGTGAGTTATTATAGGAAAAAATGGAAATATAGTTACTTCTATAAGATCTCTTTTAAAGATACTTGGAAGTAAAACAAATCAAAGAATTAATTTAAAAGTTTTAGATTAGTTTGCATTTTCTTAATAATTTATTATAAATAAGGTGATAATTTTGATTATTACCTTTTTATTTATTCATTAAATGTTTATGTTGGTTGAAACTGCTTTTGCATCAAGTAACACACTTCTAACTTCAAGAATGGAGTTTTGAGATTTTATTTTGATATCTATTGCACTTATTGTTTTATTTGCGGGTATTTTTTCTATTATGTATATTTTATGGTGAGGAGTTTTACTTATTTTATCATGAGGAAAAGATGATAAAATTAAGCCAGCAATTAATTCTATTAGATATGCTCTTATTTGACTTTGAGTAATTATTATATCAATATTTGTATTTCCAAAATTAGCAGGACTTTTATGACTTGATGTGACAAAATATTCTTCACCAGATAAAATATTTATGAAAATTAGAGATTTATGAGATACTATTTTTGGTTCTTCTTCATGAACTCCTTCACTTGATACTTCTTGATGAAATGTAAATAATCTTCCTTCTGATTTTTCTGATTTATAATAAAAAATTCTTCATAATTGAAGAATTTTTTATCTTATATCTTTCTTAAATAAAAAGTATGCCCATTTTTCAAATATATCCATTGAATCTTGTATTTTTTTTTCTGGTTGTGCTATAGGAGTAATGGTATTTATTTCGTCTTTTGAAAATCTATTATATTTATCTTCATTCGTGATAAATATTACCATTTCCCCTTTATTTTTCATAGATTGTTCTTCTTTTAGTACTTTATTCTTATATGCTTTTGTGCTGATATATTCTAATTGTTCTTTTGAAAACTTAATATTTTCACTCATGGCTATATTACCTTCTTCAATAACTTCTATGTGACTATTTATTTTATATTCTTTGTACTTATATTGTATAATTAAATGTAATAAATAGAGGATAATAACAATTAAAATAAGGAATACATACTGTTCTTTTTTCATATTTTTTGGAATTTTTAAGATTTATGATATAATCAATTATATATTTTTATTTCATTATTCAATATAAAATGAAACTTTTTAGAAATAAAATTTTTATCTGAATTCTTGCTTGAATTTTCTTTTTATTTTCTCTTCAATTTTATTTTATTTCTAACTCATATAAAAGAGATACTAACTCTTATGTGATTCTGCTCGAATGATCTGCAACTCTTACTACAATAGGAGAAAAGAAAATACTGAAATTAGAAAAAAAAGAACTTCTAAAAAATGGAGATGTTTTAAATACTTTAAGTAATTCTCTTGCAGTAATTGAGTGGGGAGATAAATCTATTACAAGACTTGGAGCGAATTCAAAAGTAGTGATAAAAGAAAATTTTATTAGTGAAGATTTGAGTAAAATAAATATTTCATTTGAATTATTGAAATGAAAAACTTGGTCAAATGTGATTTCTATTTTTAGCTGAGAATCATATTTTAGACAAGAAATAAAAGGAACTACTGCTGCGGTGAGAGGAACAGTATTTGAAGCAAACTATGATGATGAATATATGATTGTGCATAAACATGCACTTGAATTAACAAATAATAATGGAAAAGTAGCTGAAATTTATCCTGGACAAATATTTTCTCTCAAAACTTTTTCTCTTGAGGATTTGAAAGAATTTATTGATAAAAATTTTCAAAAAATAAATGAGAAACTTGATGCTGAATACATTAAAAAACTCAGAGAGGAATTTATAGCATCTTTTTATGAAACAAATCCTTTTAATGTGATAAAAAAATTTAGTCAAGAACAAAAGATATTGAATATTTTATCACAAGAAAACCCAAAAGAACAATTTGAGTTATATATAAAAAATCTTCCAGAAGAAAAAAAAGCTCAAATGCTTGCGACACTCAATACGTTTGCTCAAAGTATAAATTTTGAGAATGGAGAAGATAGTTTTTTATATCGTTTTAAATTAAATACAAGGGAAAATTTATTTGAAAATTCACAAAATGAAGGTTTAAAATGAACTTTAGTGAGACATAGTTTATATGACTTGAATGATTTACTTACTTTAAAAAAATTTGATAAAGAGTCTTTTGGACATATTATTGGGTTTTTAAATCAACATAAAGATTATGTAGAAGAATGATGAAGCTATGCAAAAATTTTATGAGACATCTTTCTTTTCAATGGGAAAGATATAAATTTAGAAACTTTAAAATCAAAAATTTCGTCTTTACATCAAGAAGGACAAAGCATAATTCATTCAGGACTTGATAAAATTTTAGATTTTTATACAAAATAATAAAATGAAAAATAAAAGTAAGAGTAATATTTTTGCTCTTGTTGGGACGATTATATGAGTATTTTTAGTTTATATTTTTATATGAGTATATTTTTATACTGCTAATAAAGATATTGCACTCCATTTGCAAAGAATTTTTCCATCTTCTATAAATAAAGATTTAGTTGTTGTTGAAATTGATGATGCAACTTTAAAAGAATTTTGATATCCACTAGACAGAAAATATTTTGTTCAAATATTACAAAAGTTATTACTTTATGATCCTGCTGTTATAGGAATAGATATTTTATTTGCTGAAAAATCAATAAATGAAGAAACTGATACTGAATTGTTAGAGATTTTTAAAAATTTATGAAAAGTAGTTTTATGATATGAAATAGATAAAAATATTATTAAACCATCTTATTTTCAGGATAAAAAAATTTCTTATTGATACTTTACTCCTCAAATAGAAACAAATAATAATGTCTATTCTATTTTACCCTATAAATATATTCAGAATGTTTTATATGAGAGTTTTTCATTTCAAGTATTAAGAAAATATTATAATTATAAATATGGAACTCATAATGAAGTAATTATGGCGAAAAAAAGAGAGGATGGATTATTCTATAATTTCTTTTTTAAACAAATTCCTTTAGAGAGCAATCATTCTTTTAATATTGTGTATCAAAAAAATGTAAGAGAGATACAACACTATTCATTTATTAATATTTATAATGGAGAAGAAATTAATGTAAAAGATAAAATAGTGCTTATTTGATATACTTCTGCATGACTTGATAAATTTAATATTCCAAATATCGGAGAAGAATCGTGAGTTTATATTCATGCAAATGCTATAAATAATGTATTATCTGAAAATTATATTTTTTATTTTAACTTTATTTATGAATGATTTATTTCATTACTCATAATTATTCTTATAATATATTTAAATTTACAGCTCAAAGAAAGAAAAATAACTTGGTTAATTTTGTGAGCACTTATTTTATTATTAGTGATTTGATTTATTTATTTTCTATTTTTATTTTTTACAAAAATTCCAATTTTTCCAAATAATACGATTTGATTTATATGAATCTTATTTTTATCATTTTTTGGTTCGGCTATTTTAAAATATATTATTGAAGATAAAAATAAAAGACTCCTTTCTGATGCACTTTCCGCGTATGTTTCAAGTGATATTGCTCGTGAAATTTTATATTCTTCAGGAAATGTAAATCTTTCTTGAGAAAACAAAAAAATTACTATGTTTTTCTCAGATATTGCCTGATTTACAACAATTTCAGAAAAACTTTCTCCTGAGGAACTCGTTTCATTTTTAAGAGTATATTTATGAGAAATGTCACATATTATCATGGATAATAAATGATTTATCAATAAATATGAATGAGATGCGATAATGGCTTTATGGTGAGTATTTTGAAAAGTTGAAAACTATGGAATTATTGATGGTTGTAAATCAGCCTTACTCCAACAAACAAATTTAAAAGTTCTCAATGAACAGTGGAAAGCAGAGGGAAAAGATGAACTTTCTGTAAGAATGTGACTTCATACTTGACCAGCAATTATAGGAAATATTTGAGCTGAGGGAAGAAAAATGGAATTTACGGCTCTTTGAGATAGTGTGAATTTAGCAAGTCGTTTGGAATGAGTAAATAAATTTTATGGAACAAATATTTGTGTTTCAGAAGATATTTATAATGAAGCAAAAGAAATATTTACTTTTAGATATTTAGATAAAATAAAAGTAAAAGGGAAAAATATTTGAATTAATATTTATGAACTCATTTCAAATATTTGAGAAGCTGGAATTTTTAAAGAAAATATTATTGCAGATTTTGAGAAAGCAGTTTCGTATTATATGAATAAAAAATTTATAGAAGCAAAGGAAATATTTGAAAAACTTTCAAAACTTTGAGATAATCCTTCAAAAGTATATGCAAAAAGATGTGAAGTTTTTTTACAAAATCCTCCATGAGAAAATTGGGATGGAATTTGGACTATGGATGAAAAATAAAAAAATGTTTGGTTTTACCAAACATTTTTTTATTTTTAAAAATTATTTATTTTGAGCCAAGTAGATAATTTTTATAAGTTCTTGCATTTTTTCTTCTAATTCCTCTTCATTTTGAGAAGCCGCAGCTTTTTTCACACAACAATTTACATGTCATTCTAAAAGATTTATATTTGCTGATTTTAAAAGTCAAATGACAGCTAAATTTTGTTGAATAATATCAATACAATATTTATCTTCTTCAACCATTTCTATAATTTTTTCTAAGGATGTTTTTGCCTTTTTGAGACCAATAAGAATTTTCCCATTTTTCATATTATGTACTAAAGAAATATTTTTATGTATTATAATGATTATTCTCAAATTTTAAAATAATTTTTATCTACAAAATGCATCATATCGTATGCGGAGTAAGTTCTTTTTAATTTTTTGGTGTAGATTACTTTGTTTCCAAAAAAATTATCTAAAGTTTCTCAGAGATTATTGAGTATTCATAAATCTTTCATCATTTGTGCATCTAAAAATCAGAGGTACATATTTAAATATTCTCAAGAAAATGAATTTTTTAGATCAATATCACTTTCAAAAATTTTTGGAATATTTTTATTTTCGTAAAGATAAAAAGTTCTGACTCCTAAATTATCTTGCGTTGGTAAATATAGTAAACTTTCAGTATCTCAAATAATATTTTCATAATTTTTCAAGTGAAGAATATGCACTTCATCAAGAGCCGTATCAGTTTTTTCTAAAATCCCAGTAATCGTAACTTTTTCAAGTCAGAAAAAGTTATAAAGAGTATCTCAAACTCATTTTATAAGTCATTCTTGAATCATCATTTGAGCTTCCATATTTCCAATAATCACTCCATTTTCATCTAAAATATTGCTGCCACTTTTTATTTTTATGTTTTCAGGAAGATTTTCAGAGAAAAGAAAAATTTTTGGTGCATTTTCTATGATATTGATTTTATTTGGTGATTGTGTTACAAAATCAGTAATAGAAATAAGAGTTTCATTATTATTTTTTGTGTATGCGCTTTGAAATCTATCAGTAGTATTTATAGAAGCAAATCCTATAAAAATACTGGTAAATATTCCAAGTAAAATCAAAAGTGAAATACTTCAAAAATGTTTTATTTTTACTTTAAGCAGAAGTGAGTTTAAAACAACTGAAACGCTACTCAGAGCCATAGCAAGTCCAGCAAATTCTGGTTTTAAAAAGAGTCAAATTGATAAAAATGCTCAAGCAGCAATTGGTATTCATAAACTATTATAAAATAGAGAGAAAAAGAGATTTTGTTTGATTTTATTTACCGTATTTTTACTGATATTTATACTGGTTACGATATCTTGTAAATCATTTTTTATCAGAACAATATCAGCACTTTCAAGCGCTATATCATTTCCATTTCACATACTGATTCATACATTTGCTGTTTCCATTGCGATACTGTCATTGATTCCATCTCAAACCATGGCAACTTTAAATCCTTTCGCTTGAATTTCTTTTACAATATTTCATTTTTCATGAGGGAGCACTCTTGCAAAAATATTTTCTTTTTTTATTCCAACTTGAGAAGCAATAAATGAAGCACTTTTTTCATTATCTCCAGTAATCATAAATACTTCTATTCCCATATTTTGTAGGCTTTGAATTGCTTCTTTAGAAGTTTCTTTTATGGTATCACTTACTGATATAACGGCTAATATTTCATTTTCATTTATTAAAAAAAGTACTGTTTTTCATTCATTTAAGAGTGATTTATATTGTGTTTCAATTTCTTTTTCCTGAGAGTTTTGAGATAATTTTCATGCTAAAATATCTTGTATTCACTCTTTATTTCCAATAAAATATTTTACTCACTCTATTTCTCAGAGAATTCATTTTCCATTTTCCATTTTAAAATTCGTGACTGGGAGAGGAAAAATAGTATTTTCTTTTGCATATTCGCTAAAGGCATTTGCAATTGGATGATTTGAAAGATATTCTAAACTATAAGCAATTTCTAGTAATTCTTTTTTAGAGTGTTTTGAGAATATTTTTAAGTCTTTTATACTTGGTTTTCCTGAGGTAATAGTTCCAGTTTTATCAAGAGCAATAGCAGTTATTGTATTTATTTTTTCAAGAGAACTTCATCATTTTATAAGAACTCCTGATTTGGCAGCAAGTCCGGTTCAGACAATAACAGCTGTTGGAGTAGCTAACCCGAGAGCACAAGGACAAGCAATTACTATAACACTACAAGCAAGTAATAATGCATTTTCAAAATTACTTCCAATAATAAAATACCAAACAAAAAAAGTAAGAATTGAAAGAGTAATCACAACAGGAACAAATATTTTTGATATGGTATCTGCAAAATTTTCTATATCAGATTTTTGTATACTTGCTTCTTCCAAAAGAGTAATTATTTGAGAAAGAAGTGTTCAGGTTCCAACTTTTTCCGCTTTCATTTCAAAAGATGTGAGAGAATTGAGTGTTCCAGTCATGACAGTATCTCAAATATTTTTATCAACTGGCATACTTTCTCCAGTCAGCATTGATTCATCAATAGTAGCATTTCCTGAAATAATTTTTCCATCAACTGGAATTTTATCTCCAGGTTTAATTAAAATAGTGTATCAGATTTTAATTTTTTCTACTTCTATTTCTCTTAATTCTCCTCAAATTTTTACGAGTGCTTTTTTGGGAGCAAGGCTCATTAATTTTGAAATCGCTTGTGATGTTTTTGATTTTGCTCTGGTTTCAAGCCATTTTCAAAAACATACAAAAGTGATGAGAAGAGCAGAAACTTCAAAATAAATTCATTCTATTTTCATACCATTTAATCCTAAAATACTTCCTGTTTCTGAGTAAAAAGTAATAAATGAATAGAGACTATAAAAATAAGAAACACTCGTTCAAATAACAATCAGAGTGTACATATTTGCTGTTTTTTGTTTTAAAGCAGCAAAAGCTCATTTATAAAAAGCAATTCAAAGAGAGAATTGTATAATAGTGGCAATTATAAGGGAAATAATTGCCATATATGGCATTATTATAACATTGTATGGTAATTTTGGAAAAAAATCATACATCATAAAACCTATTAAAGGAAGAGAAAGGATAAATCAAAAAATAGATTTTTGAAGCCAAATTTTTGATTCATCTGCTTGTTTTTCTTCTTCTTTACTCGCTTTATATCAAGCTTTTTCAACTAAAGTCATAATTTCATCTTCTGAAATCTTTGTTTCATCAAATTCTACCAAAGCTTTGTTATTTCAAAAATTAACAGAAGCATTTTTTACAAACTCATTTTTATTTAAAGTAGATTCTATAAGTTTAGAACAGCTTGAACAATGCATTCAAGAAATATTTAATTTTGTTTTCATAGGATATAATTAATTTTAATACCTGGGGTATAGGTATTAAAATAATATGAATATTTTTGTGAATGTCAAAAGAAAAGACAAAAAACCATTTTGCTGACATCTACAAAATGGTTTTTTATTTTTTAATCAATCTTCTTTTTTTCTTTAGATTTAAGAAAGTTTTCTTTTGTAATTACGCTTTTTCAAGTTTTCTCTTCTAATGCTTTTCTTGCATTTTTTGCTATTTCTCATCACTTTTTTGCTGGAAGTTTATTTTCTTGTAATCACTTTGTTTTCATACTTTCTGCAATTTGTCTTGTTGAAAGTTCTGCTAAACTAGTGAATATAAGTTCAGCTTCATTCATATGATCTCTTAAGTTTTGAGATTTAAGATTTTTTAATTTTTTATGTTCTGATACTGATAATCAAGTCCATTCAGAATGAATAATATTTGTTAAGATTGCAAATTCATCTCACTTTTCTACTCAATTTTCTGACCAATAATCTGTAAGTTTATTTCTCGTTTCTTGCCCGGACATTCTCATAGTAATCCATTTTTCACTTCTTCAAGCTTTCAACCAGTTTTCTCTTGCTCTATTTATTGAAATTTCTGGATCAGTTATTTCTTGCATTCTTTCATATCCCACTTTAGCTAACCATAGTTTTATTGGTTCAGCTTTTTTAGATGGAACACTTTGAATAATTCTCAAAAGAGTTTCAGTATCTGCTACATCGGTATTGTAATATTTTCAGTCTGAAGCCATTAATTTCAGTTTGTCACAATTTGTGACAATCTCACTTTTCTCTTTTTTCAAACGATTTTTTAATGTTGTCCAATAGCTTTGAGCCTTTTTATAATCATCTTGTTCAGTTAAAGCTCAAACTATATCTATAACGGAAAAATACCATTTTTCTTGTTTTTCATCATATATTTTTCTGATTTTTCTTCATTCAAATATTGATAGATTTTTTTCTTGCATAATAAGTTTTTATAAAATATTTGTATTTATTTTAATGATTTTAAAAATTATGCAAGTTATTTTGTATAAAATGTATACATTATTAAAATCCAGCTATTTTTGCCTGTTGTCTTATTTCTTCATCAGTTAGAGC
>JAUCCN010000009.1:0-54286 GCA_034676185.1 Patescibacteria group bacterium
TCCTCATACATCCGTCGCTCTTACTACTATTACATATGGAGTATCTGAACCAACTTGTGGTAAAGTTCCTGTTATTGCTCCTGTTGTTGTATTTATCGTTACTCCGCTTGGTAAATTCGTTGCACTATAACTCAATGCTCATCATTCTGGATCTGAAAATTTTCATACCATACTTATATTCAATGCGGTTCACTCATCTTGAGTCACATTTGATATACTTGATACTACTGTTGGTACTTGATTTACTATTTTTAATTTTATAATTGCTTCTTTTAAAATATCTGTTGCCTTTTGTACCTCTTTTTGAGATGAGTCAAGATTTGATAAAATAGTTTGAGCTACAATAATAGCTTGACTCAAGTCATTTAAAGATTCTTGAGTATATTTTCCATTTGCTGTTTGCAAAATAGTTTGAGCTTCTTGTAATTTTGCTGATAATTCAGTAAAGTCTGCTCTCTCTATCAAATCTATTTTTGCTTTTTGAAGAGCGAGAATCCCATCTTTTACTTGTTCTTTTGTAGCAAGCTCATCATCTCTAATTCAAATAGCTTTGAGAAGTGTTTGTTTAAAAATATTCCAGCTTGTTGGAGTATATTGATTTTGATTTAAGCCTTCATATTCTTGTATCAATGAAATAAGCTCTGTCTTATCAACAAAATCAATATGTTCAATAGTAATACTTTTTATAATTAGAGATCCTCATTGTACCTGAATAGTGATATTCGCTTTTCCACCATCCCTTTTTGAAACATTAATTTTATAAGTATCTATATAACCTTTTTGAGGTTCTGAAATATTTCTTGTTAGTATAATAAGTGAATCTCATTGTTTTACAAATTCTCTCCCTAATGTATGCGTAAGTCCATTTTTTAAAACATGATTAATACTTACTATTTCTATATTTCCAACAAGAATATCTCATTTTTCATTTAAAACAGAAACTCATTCTGGTAATTGTGTTTTATCTATTTCCAAAATTCTTTCACTTTTTTGATCAACTCTATGAATAGGACTCGTTCTAAAGTCTTCATTTTGAGCATTTACATCTGAAATAAGACGAGATACTTTTGAGGATGAAAAAGTTTTCTCTCAAAGTGCTGAAGTAACTGATCATTTTTTCTTTGAAGAAATATTTGAACCTTTTGATCATGGTCAAAATGGAATAGTATATTGCAGTCCAACATAGGTATCATTTGGAGTTCCGTGTTTTCATTTACTATGACGAACTACTACTCAAAGACTGGAACCATCTGATTGTTGTTGTGAAAGTTGAGCTTGTATATTAGTAGAAGAAACTCAGGTTGAAAGCTCTATCTTTCCTATTACTCTTTGTGAAATTTGATGGGTGTATCAAATAACTGCTCAAACTTGAGAATGATCTTTATCTTGAGAATATTTTAAATCATGATGAAGACTTTCATAATTGAGTCATAAAGTAAGCTTCCCATTTGTTGAAACAGAAAAATTTGCTTTTGCTTGAATTCACTTTTTCTCTCATCAAGCAATATTTCTAAAGTTGTTATAAATACCAAATAGAGTTTCATTATTTACTACATATTCTTTATTTTCAAGTTCTTTACTCTGTGCTTTTGTAATATATCCTGAAATTTCAAGTGATTCTATAATTTCTTTACTAAAATAGAGTTTTAAAGTAGTTCCAAAGCTATTTTGTCTTACCATTTCCTCTACTTCTCAACTTGAAAATTGAAATTTATGTTTTACTCCTAAATGTTCTCCTGAAAACATTAGTACTCCATTTTGAAATGAAAAACCTAAAGTAGTCAAAAATCTTTGTACATTTGATCCTCACTCTATATTCACTGCAATAGCTGTATTTGGAGTAATTTCTGTCGCATATCATATATCAATTGCACTCCCATACATATGAGATTTTCCTAATTTTGCGGAAAATTGAGTTGTTGATGAATCATTTGATTGAAGTTTGATTCATCCTGAAGTTGGTCTGAATTCAAAAGGAGGTTTTTCTTCTTTTGGTGATTTTACAGATGTTTCTTTTTCTGGTAAAGTCTCCACTTTTTCTAATGAAACAGTATAGGAAGACTTTCCTTCTGGATATATTTTTATTTCTCAATTATGACATTTTTCTAATACAAATCTTCCTTTAAAAGTTCCGATATTGACTTGAGTTCAGACTTCTTTATATTGAAGAGTTGAAAGTGCATCAAGTACGGCTGTTGGTAATTCAGATATTTCTTGAGCTCAAACATTTGTAGATGATATAGCAGCTGCTATTGCCATAGCCACTACTTCTCTTTTTTTAGAAATAATATCAAAACCTTTCGCTATTTTTCACAATTTTGAATATCAATCTTGACTATCTTGAGCATGTAATCACATAAATAATAAATTATAAAATAAACATATTATTTATAATGATTTTTTGATAATGTCAAGTGTTTTTATATACTTTTTATCATATAAATATAATCTTGTATAGAGAGATTTTCTGCTCTCACATTTTCATTATATCAGAGTTCAAAAAGTATTTTTAAAATTCTCTCTTTATCATAAGAAAAAGATGCAAGATTATTCATCATTTTTTTTCTTGGATTTGAAAAAGCTGATTTTATAAAAGATAAAAAAACGTCATCATCAATTTCTCAAAATTGTGAATGAATTTCAAAAAATAATACTATTGAATCTACCTTTGGAGCAGGAGAAAATGCATTTGCTGGGACAAATATTTTTGAGGAAACATTGCATTTTTTTTGAACAAAAAGAGATAATACCGATGATTTTTCAGATACTATTCTCTCTCAAACTTCTTTTTGCATCAAAATAATCATCTGTGTTGGAGGTTTTTTAATTTTGTACAAAAAATGCTGTAAAATAGGTGAAGTAATATAATATGGAATATTCGCGATTACTTTATAATCAGAAAAATCAGGCACATATTTTAAAATATCCTTTTGTATAATTTCAAATTGTATCTGTCAAATATTTATATCTCAATTTTGAATTCTATCTTGTAAAATTTCTATCATAGTAGTATCAAGTTCTACCAAAGTAAGACTAGCTGGATGAGCATCAAGTATTTTTGTTGTAAGAGCTCAAAATCACGGTCCTACTTCAATAATATTTTCATTGTGTACACGAGTAATTTTCACTATTTGATCTAAAATTTTTTCATCCATTAAAAAATTTTGTCAGAGCGATTTTTTTGCTTTAATATTATATTTTTGAAGTATATGTTGCATAATATTTTTTATATTTAATATTTAACTTCATTTTGCACTTTTCGTTTTTGATGGCCATTTTTTCCAAATTCTTTCTAAATATCCAACATTTACCATAATAATTTCAAGTAATTTATCATACCTTCATCTTTCAGTTTGCATATAGAGTTTGTCTTCATCTTGTTTAATTTGATGCTTATTGAGTTTTAAAATATCATAAGCAACTTGTTTATTGATTTCTAACTTCGTTGCAACCAGATTTCTACAAGTGGTATCCTGAAAAAAATATGCCGAAGCTTCATTTGCTGGAATACTTCCTCAAAAACAATTCATTGTTTTTTGTACTATAGAGTTTTCCCCAGTCGTACAAATTTGCATATATTTTTCACCAAATTCTCAATACATATCAAATTTACTTTCTATTAAGTCAATAGCACTTGTAAACGGTTCTTTGGAATCTTTTCAAAAATAATAGCTTTTATTATCTTCTAAATTTTTAAAATAAGTATCTACTTCTTTATCAATTTTTTTAAACTCAAGATCAAGAATAATTTGTCCCATAATTTGAAAATAATTATTACTTGATATACATACAAAATCTTCAACGGTTCTTGCTTGACCATTTTTATTTGCTCAAATACATTCTTCAAATTCTCATTTATAAGAACATATATCAGACACTAAAAAAGCTTCTTCTGCCAATACTTGATCTGACACAAGAAACAAAAGTAAAAAAAGAACCAATCATTTCTTCATATTTTATTTTTTAGAAAATATTCAGACAAAAAAAGCTATTACTTTCCCAAAAATAGAAATTGCTTTTTTAGAAGATTTTGTCATTACTGGAGAAATTTTCCCTGAAATATCATGGGAAATTTCTTTTCATTTTTTCGTTTGACTAAGTCAGAAAATAGAAGCAATAGCCGAACCAATAATAACTGTAGTTACAATTTTATCTACTTTTTTTGCACCATAATTTATTTTTTTATTTTTTGAAAACATAAGTACATTATTAGAAATTAGCAATATTTTTTAGCTTTCCATTTTGTTAATTTTGATAGCTTTTGAATCAAATTTTAATTTTGGTATCGTAATAATAAGTAAATTATTCTGCATATAAGCTTTTATTTTATTTAAAGCTAAATTTTCGGGAAGAATAATATTTCTTACAAATTTTCACCAAAAACACTCACTATTTTTTAAAGTTACTCCCTCAAAAGAATATTCTTCTGGTTTTTCTCTAATTCCTTTGAGTGTTAAAATAGTTTTATTGATAGAAAGATCTATTTGTTCTTGTTCTACTCAAGCAATGGGAGCAATAATATATATTTCATTTTCGCTATCAAGCACATCAAGAGCTACTTGTCATACTTCTTCATCTAATACTTCTTCTTTTGAATCAAGCACATCTACCTCTAATTCAGGAGCTGAGTTTTGCTCTCCAGAAACTCAAAATATTTTAAACATACATTTAGTAATTAACAATTAAGATGGAAAGAATATATTGAGAAAAATAATTTTTCTTCTTTTTCTATCATTTATTTCTTTTTATTATAAAAATTTTTGTAAAAAAACAAATAAAATGATACAATTTAGAAAAGTACTTGATTAATACTTCTAAAAAATGAAATTTTCAGATTTAAAAAATACTCTTTCCCAAAAAATAAAAACTTTTGATATGCAAAATATCATAAGAAATTTTTCTTTAAAAAAACATATCGTCCTTTCTCAAAAGCAAAAAATAGAATTTTTTGATTCTTTATATAATCTCATTAATTCTTGAATTCCTATCACGAATTCCCTTTCTATTTTATTATTTCAAACCAAAAATAAAAATGTAAAAATTCTTTTAGAAAGTATTTTAAAAGATGTTAGTAAATGAAAAAAATTAGAAGAATGCTTTAAAAATTTCCCAAAAATTTTTAATAATTTTGATATTTATATGATAAAAATGTGAGAAGTAACCTGAAAAGTATCTAGTGCACTTGAAACAATACAAGCAAGAGAGGAAAAAAATGCTGAACTCAAAACAAAAATTATTTGAGCCCTTATTTATCCGGCCATTATTGTAACTCTTGCTATTTCTATGATTGTATGATTTATGATTTTCATCATTCCGAGAGTACAAAAAATGTATCAAGATGCAAAAGTAAATCTTCCAGAACTTACTCAAGCAGTTATTAATACTTCCCATTTTTTACAAGAAAATTATATTTTACTTATTATATGAATTATTCTATTATTTGCTGGTATTATTACTTTTAAAAATCATCCATATACTAAAATCTACTTTGATAAATTTATACTAAAAATTCCTCTGTTTTGACCACTGATAAGAAAAAAAATACTCGCTATTTTTTCACATACTCTTGGAACCTTACTTCAAAATGGAATTATGATCAACCAAGCTCTTGATATTACAAAAAAAAGTTTAGATAATGCCTATTACGAAAAAAGACTTGATGAAATAGGAGAAGAATTAAGTGAATGAATTCCTTTAAGTGATTCTATGTGAATTAAAAAATTGAAAGAATCAAATGATGATCCTTATTTTCCTCTTGAACTTGCTTCTGTAGTAAAAATTTGAGAACAAACCGGAAAACTTCCCAGTTTACTGATAAAAATATCTACCAAATTTAATAGAGAGATTGATGGAATTGTAAAATGACTTTCAACCGCAATTGAACCTATTGTTATTATTATTGTTTGAATTATTGTTGGAACTATGGTGATGGCAATTTTACTTCCATTTTTTAATATGGTAAATGTAATTTAGAAAGAAGAAATTTTCTCTTTTTTAATATTCTATATTTTTTATTATTTTTTTCATATCATCTTTAAGTGAGGCAAAAAATTGTTTTTTTTGTCCATAGAGCTCTATTTCTAATTTATATGAATGAAGAGCTTGACGAGTAAGAGCATATTTTTTTTCCACTTCTTCATTTACTTTTTTATTTCCATACACCTTATCTCAAATAATTGGAAATCAAATACTAGAAAGATGAACTCTGATTTGATGAGTTCTTCCTGTTTCAATTTTTACTTCTACTAAAGTATATTTTTCATCAATATAATCTAAAATTTTTACATACGAAATAGCAAGTTTTGGATTGATTGGATTTTTAGTAGTCATTTTAATTTTATCGGTTCTATGTCTTCCTATAAAACTCTCAATTTTGAATTGCTTTTCCTCAATAATTCCAGAAACAATAGCGAGATAATATTTTCCTATTTTTTCTCTTTGTTTCATAAGGTCTTGCAAATATAACATCATTTTATCATTTTTTGCAATCATAATAACTCAAGAAGTATCTTTATCAAGACGATGTACAATTCCAGGTCTTTCTACTCCTCAAATCCCTGCTAAATCCTGTATATGATGTAAAAGTCAGTTTACTAAAGTTCCACTTTTTCCATCAATTCACGGAGTAGGATGAGTATTTAAATTTGCATCTTTGTTTATAATAGCAATATTTTCATCTTGATAAATAATATCAAGTGGAATATTTTCAGCATGAAGTTCTAATTTTTCGATATGGAGAGAAATTTCAATTTCATCTTTATGAGATATTTTTACATTTTTTGAGATATTTTTTTTATTTACGGTGATATATTCCCTATCTATCATTTTTTGAATATAACTTCTGGAAAAATCAGGTAAAAGAGTAGATAAATATATATCTACTCTTTGTTTTTCTTTTATATAGGTGCAAAAATGGATTTTCATATTTTAAAGTCAAAGTGATTTTTTAATATCATCAATTTTTTGTTCATCTTGTCCTTCAGTTTCTTTTCTTGCCTGTTCATTTTTATAAATTTCTCAAAGAGTCAGCCATTCTTCTTGTTGTTTTTTAAGTAATTTTTTAATATCTTCTGGATGTTCTCAAGCAAGTTCTCTAAATTTTACTCTTTCTTCTTCAAATACTTTTGTAAGTTCATCAAATTGAAATTGGCTCAAAGTAGGAACTGCATCTATTACTCTTTTCTTTTCTGACACATTTAATGAAAGTGAATTTTTGAGTAAATCAAGAAAATTTTCTTCATTTACCTCAACAATAGGAAGATGAAGTTTTAGTAAATCAAGCACGAGAATATCTACTTCTGCTTGAGTAATCATTTGGTTTTCAGACATAGAATTTTTTGATTATTGGTAAATAAGTTCTAGTGAATTATATCTATATTTTTTATTTTTCAATTATTTTTGATATTTTTAGAAAAAAGTCGGATATAAAATTTTTCTTATCTTTAAAATATACTTTTATCATTCAAATATTTTTGTATAATATCCACTTCCCTAACAGTTATTCATGATTTTATTTTTCTATCACTTTTCATTATTCAGATAGTATTGTATCATCTGTTTTGTTTCCTAAAAAAGACAGCAAAAATTTTTACTGTCTTTTTTATTTCTATCTATATCCTCCATCAACCATATGATCTCTTCCTGAATTATACGGAAGTGTTAAATATGCTAAAATATTTTTTGCAATTTCTTCTGGAGTTGCCATTCTTCCAGACCAAACCTTTTCCATTTCTGCTGCCATTTCTTCTGCTGGAACACTATTATTCATTTCCGTTGCAATCCATCCTGGGCCAATTCCATTTACGATAATTTTATGATTTTTATCAAAGTCTTCTCAAATATTTCTCACCATATTTATCATTGCTGCTTTTGATGCATCATATGGAGCAGAAAAAATTCCATAACTATCTACTCAATTAGTTGAGGTTATCAGCACAATTCTTCATCTTACTTCATCAATTACTTCTTGTGTTTTCATAATATCTTTTGCATTTTTGAGAGCAAGAAAAGTTCCTGTTACGTTGGTAGCAAATACTTTATTCCAAAGTTCTGCTGTTTGATCATCAAAATCAGTATCTGGACTAATTCAAACTCAGTGAACTAAAAAATCTACTCTTTTACTTACTTTTTTTACTTCTTCAAAAAATGCTGCAACAGAAGCTTCATTTTCAGCCATATATGGAAATGCTTTTACTAAAACTTCTTTCCCTACTCCAAGAGCTGCATTTTGAATAGTTTCAATTGCCTTTTGGGTTTTATCTTCACTTCTACTTGCAGTTACAATCACATCTCATCCTGATTTTGCAATAAGTTCTGCAGTTGCTAATCATATTCCACTTGATCATCCTGTTACTACTGTTGTAGTTCCTGAAAAATCAAAATTAATTCTTGATTTCATATTATTATATTTAAAAAATAAAACTATATTTAGTATAGTTTTATTTTAATTTTGTCAAATAAAAATCTCACACATTATTTTTTTAAATTATAAAATTGACTTATATACAAAAATCATTATAAAAATTATTATTTATCTTTTTATTTAAATAATTATGGCAGAAATATTTCATTTTCCTGGTACTCAAGAACGACTTCAAGAAATACATAAAGCAACTGCTTTAAGTTGATTGGATGAACTCGTTGAAATGTGATTAAAAAAAGTCCCTCAAAAAATAAACGACCTATTATCAACTCCTTTAGATAGAATAGTGATACTTACTCCAGAAGAAGCAAAAGCAATGATATTTGAGTTTTTTATAAACAATTTTGAAAGAAAAAATATTCAACTCTCCCTAGAAATCATACAAGCAACTCAATATTTATCTGATTTATTATTAAAATTTTGAATAGTTATGGATGAAGAAATGAAAAAAACTCTTGAAAATCCATATTATACCTATTGGCTAGAAAGAGAAGAGCCAAAAAGAGCTGGAGATGCCAGTGTATATAATCTCATTTTCCCAAAAACAAAAAAGAATTTTCTTACTCCCAAAGAATACATTCATTTTGCTGTAAATGGTTATGGTTTCTATTTTTGAAAACATTTTGCTTCATGAATGCTCAAAGTTTTACCATATGCTGAGAATTTTACTCAAGAAAACCCATTTTTCAGAAGAAATTTTAAACTAGTTTCATCAAAAATATAAAAAATCTACTCATGCAATATCTGAGCTTTATAAAATCTATCATAAGCATTTTCTCATCTACCTAAGAGTTCTTAATGAGCTCCCTCATCTAAAATTTTTCCATCCTCAAGAGAATAAATTTTATTCCTCTAATCTCAAGGCCTCTGTATGAATTTCATTCCAAATAGTTTCTATAAAATCAGGATTTATTCAAAATTGTTGTGCCAATTCTTTTTTAGAAGAGAGAACTTGTTGCCATCTTTCTGGTTGAAGTGGTGGAAGATGGTGAAGTTTTTTATATTCTCACACTTTTTTCACTACTTCAAATCTCTCAGAAAGTAATGCGATAATTTGAGCATCTATTTCATCAATACTTTCTCTATAATTTTGTAATTCTTGCATAATTTTATTTTAGGAAATATTTTTTTTCATAATCACTTCTCATCATTTCCATCGCAATACTATCTTCATATTTTCCCATTACATAGACTTCTTCTTGAAAAATTCAAACTTCTCTCAATCAACATTTTTTATACGAAGCAATCGCTCTTGCATTACTCGCAAATACTTGCAATTTCACTTTATGAACTCCAATATATTCAAAAGCATACTTCAAAAAAAGTTGCATACTTTCTGTTCCATATCATTTTCACATTTTTGTTTCATCATATAAAGAAATTCATATCACTCCATTTCTAGAAATAACATCATATTCATTAAATCAAATTGAACCTATTATTTCTTTTGTTTCATTGATCATAATTACAAAAAATTTATCTGCTTGTTCTAATTTTTCATTTAAAAATTTCTCTTCTGTTTCTCTTGTATTATGACGAACTGGTTGCAAATATTTTATAATATTTATGTTATTTATTCATCTATACATTATTTCCAAATCCTGTTTTTCAGGAATAACAAGAGAAACTCTCTCTCAAGGCACAAAAATAATTCTTTCCATATCTAAAAAATTAAATTATAATATTATAAATCTTTCCCTTTTCTAAATTTTAAAATAGCTTGTTGTAAAATATGAGTTTTTTGAATATTTTCATCATCCATGTCAATAAGCTTCGAACCTCTAGCATCTCAATAGTCATCCTTATGATCAAAATGTATCTTTTGAGTAATGATTTGTACTAAATATACAATTCAGATAATATGATCTTGTCTTTCATTTTTTTGCCAAACATGAGTTGCAAAAGTTTCTTCAACAGTTAAGAGTTTTTTTATTTCAAACTCATTTTCCATTAATCCAGTTTCCTCAAATATTTCTCTTTTGAGTCAATCAATATGTTTTTCATAATGTTCAATTTTACCTCAAGGCAAATCATACATTCCAGTGAATGGTCATCTTCATTTTTTTACAACAAGTATTTGGTCATCCTTATACATGAGAGCATAAACTCAAGGTCTCATTTGTTTTTGCATATTTAGGAAAATATAAACTAAAAAGATATTATTATTCTCTATCATATCTTTTTTTAAAAAATGTAAAAGAAATATTGAAGAAAATCATTATCTGTTCATAAAATCAAGCAGAATTTTTCATAAAATTTGACTTCACTCAAAAAATAATTATAAGATAGAAGTTTACTTCTCTATTTTATAGCATATGGCAGAAATATTTGAATTCCCTGGAACACAAGAAAGACTACAACAAATACATAAAGAAGAAAGTCTTCAATGACTAGAAAATCTAGTAGAAGTCTGACTAAAAGAAACTCCTCAAAGAGTCAATGAATTATTATCAACACCGTTAAATCAGATAGTTACACTTTCCCCAGAAGAGATGAGAAACATAATGTTTGATTTTTTTCTTCATAAACTTGAACTTTCTCATGCAAAGCTCACTTTAGATGTCATTCAAGCAACTCAATACCTATCAGATCTTCTGCTTAAATTATGAGTAGTTATGGATGAAGAAACGAGAGAAACTCTTAAAAATCCATATTATACATATTGGTTAGAAAGGGAAAGTCCAAAAAGAGCTTGAGATGCAAGTGTTTTTAATCTCGTTTTTCCAAAATCAAGAAAAGCTTTTCTGACTCCTGAAGAATATATGTTTTTTGCATTGAATGGTTATAGCTTTTATTTTGGAAAAGATTTTGCATGATGAATGCGTAAAGTATTACCTTTTGCCAAAAATTTTCCTCATGAAAATCCTTTTTTTAGAAGAAACTTTCAACTCATAAATACAAATTAAAAAATATAATTTAGATTTATATAAAATGAAAGCCTTGTGTATTTTACACAAGGCTTTAAAAAAGAGCTAGTGATGGTAGTGTTCCAAACAATCTTCACACAAATTTGTGCCACAGATATTTGTCACTGCCCTTCCATCACATTGATCACATTCTTCACTCGTTGGCGTGGGGTCAAGTTCATGACATGATGCACAAAGTCCATCACGACCGATTTGATTTGGATCAAATTTTTCACCACATTCTGAACAAGGCACTTTATCTTCTTCATCAAACATTGAAATTTCTCCTATTTAAGAGTTATGAAGCTTTATTATTATAAAAGATTTTCATGAAAGTCAATGAAATTTTTCTGATCTTGATGAAAGGAAAAATTTTTTGAACTCATTGAAAATGACCTTCATAGCGAACTCAAAAAAAGAGCTCTACATAGCGGATAAATTGCCATATAAAGCTCTTGAAAATCTATTGTTTCACATTTGGTACTCCTTAGTTAGAGAAATTAGAAATGAAATTATATCTCATGGAACTAAAATTTATTTACCTAATTTTAATTAAAATATAAAAATTTGAAAATATTAAATATAAAGCCTACAAACTAACAATCAAACCTTACTAATATAAATAATAATTAAAACTTATAGAGTCCAAAATAAAGGACTCTTTTTTATTTCTTAATTTATTACTTATGTGAGCAATGAAAAGTTTATACATAAATACTCTCAACTCTCTGAGTGAAGAAGAACAAGTTGAGCTATGATGGGATATAGATAAATATAGAGATGATACAAAATATTCATCACTATCCTATCAAGATGTCGCAGATGTATTTTGAGCTTGCTAAAAAATAGCAAGTTTTTTTATTTCTTAAATTATAACACTTATGAAACCCTATGAAATTATAGTAGACCAGATTCTAGATAAAATAGAATCGTGAACTCTACCATGGCAAAAACCTTGGATATGATGAACTCCTTGTAATTATGAAACTCAAACTGAGTACAGATGAATAAATAAACTCTTGCTTCTTTTTGATGACTTCAAAGATAAAAGATATCTTACTCCTAAACAGATATTTAAATTATGAGGAGTTATTAAAAAATGAGAAAAAGCTACTAAAGTAATATTTTGGAAATATCCAAATGAAGATAATGAAGGTAGTGAAGATATAATAAAAAAGAAATCATCTTATCCTATTATAAAATACTACAATATATTTAATATAGAACAAATAGAGTGAATAGAGCTTAAACCTAAAAAGAAGTTAGATATTGAAGAGAGGTATAATAAAGCTCAAACTCTACTTGAGAAATACAAAGATAAACCGACTATAATAGAGTGACCAAATGCTTGTTATAAAACAATGCTTGATGTTATAGAAATACCAAATCTACATAAATTTAAAACAGTAGATGAATATTATTCAACTTTATTTCATGAGCTAATACATAGTACTTGATCTAAAAATAGACTTAATAGATTTTGAGATAATGTTTTAAACTATTGAAACAATGAATATAGTTTTGAAGAATTAGTAGCCGAAATATGAGCAATGTTTCTCTGTCAAGAAGTATGAATTATACAAAAGACGAGAGATAATTCTATAGCATATATTAAATGATGGCTTGAATATTTAAGTAAAAATAAAAAAGATATTATCTATGCAAGTTCATTATCTCAAATAGCTTTTGATTATATAAAAAATAATAGCTCAATAATATAGTAATATTATTAAATAAGCTAAAAAATAATAGTATTTAAAACATTATCTGACTTTAGTATATATATCTATCTTTTAAAGATTATTAGTATTTATTACTAATTAAAATTATAAGTATGGTTTTTAGTATTGATTTAACTTTAAATTCAATTTTAAAATCATACTTATTTTACTATTGTAGATATATTTAAATAGCCAATAACTAAATTTTTGTAAAAACCTAAGGGAGTACTTCTCCCAAGTATTTTAATTTTTTAAATTTTAATCTTATGAATGCAATAATTGAAACAAATAATACTCTAAGTATGAGTAATATATTTTATAAAATGTGAGAGTATTTACAAAGCCAATGACTAACAGTAAATATTAAATGAAAAGTTTATCCAAATAGAACTTGATTTAGACAGCTTGCTATGTATCTTTGAATCAGTTTTGAAATAATAAAAGAAACTAGAATAGATAAAGATAAATATTTTATTTATGAATATTCTGTAAAAGCTATTTGAAAAGATTGAAGATATACTGAATGTTCTGCAAGTTGTTCAAGTAATGAAAGAGAATTTAATAATTTAGAAAATGATGTAAGAGCTATAGCACAAACCAGAGCTACCAATAGAGCAATAGCTGATTTACTTTGAATAACTGATATAACTAAATATATTAAAAATAATTATTCTTCTACTTCTCAAAGTTCACCATCTTCACTACCTTCACAAATACCTACCCAATCAACAACTTATATGGAGGCTAAAAGTGAAGATAGTGAATGAAGTGTAGGTTGAGAGAAAAAGCAAGATAATTCTATAACTCCAAAACAAAAGGAATTGCTTATGAAACTTATAGAAGAAGTTTTTGAAGATATAGAAGAACAAAAAGCATATATTGAAACTTTAGATAAATTAACAAAGCAAGAAGCTAATTTTCATATAAAGCAATTACTGGAAGAAAAAAATACTATGGCTAGATAGGGTGAATCCTACTAGCCTTTTTTTACAAACCCACCCAAACCACGAACCCTTAATACCAAACACTAGAGTAGTATCTTATAGACGAGACTTCGCTTCCTGATAGGTAGGAGATTTGATGTTATAAAGTACAGGATTCGACAGCGGACTAACGAAGTGCGGTTCAGAGCAAGGCAACTTTTGAATTACTTTTTTTAAAAGTAATAGGTTATACTTCTTATTAAAGTAGTATTATATCAAAATAGTAAATTACTATTAAATTATAATAAAACAATTTTTAATTTTATTACAATAAAATTATTATAAATATTAAAATTATACTAGGACCATTAATTATTTAAATACATATTAAAAATTAAATACCTATATGTCCCCATATATAAAAAGTACTTGGACCCATTTCATTATATTTATGTGTGTATGTAATAAATACTAAATAATAATTATAGTAAATACCTATAACAATAATAATAAATTTATTAAGTATTCCTCTATGTTTTATAAGTATTTTGAAAATGTAGTAAATGAGGTTTTGTGAAAGTAAGGGGGTGTATTTGGTCCAGTAGGGGGTGTTATGTAGTATGTACTCCTATAACTATAAAAATATATTTGTAAATATAGGAAAAAATATATAATAAAAAAGCCAAAATATATCAGTAGAAACTTTTTAGTAAGTTTTTCAAAATATTAGAAGAGTGGGCAACTTAAGTTGCTCTCCCATTTTTAGTAATATTTTGAAAAACTAAAGATATGTTTTGGCGAACAGTAAAAGAGCAAAATTTAAGTTGCCCATTTTTGTTTGCTAAAATATATAAAAGTATTATAGTTATATATATTTATGTTAAAACTATTTGACATATGATTTTTTTAAAAAATTATTTTTATAATCAATACAATATGAATAAATCTTTATATATTCTAATAGCACTTGTAATATTATCTTCTTGTGATTCATTAGAAAATGATAATATTACAAATGTAAATAATTTAGAATACTCATGACATAGATGAAGTATATTATTAAATACCCCCGAAATAGAAAAAATTGATAATACTGATAATACTGATAATATTGAAAAATGAACTATGGGGATAATTTTATCAAAATCAAATTATTCTATAACTCATATATATTCACAATCTAATGCAAAAAAAGCATGATTAGAAATTTGAGATATAGTATATTCTGTAGATGATGTTGTCCTCAAAGAAAATCCTATATTACCAGTATGAAATGTTGGTAGTATTGCAAAAGTAATAATTTATAGAAATTCTGTTAAAAAAGAATTTTTAATAGAAAGGCAAAATGAAAATATAAAGAATAATTCAGAAAAAACATTAGATGAAGCATCAAAGGATATATATAATAATATAGAAAATAATAGCATAATAGATATAGAAGATAAAAAAGAAGAAAATAATGATTGAAATATTACAAGTAAAATTATAAATACTGCGACATACAATAGTAGAAGTTTTATTTTTACTAATTTTAATTTAATTTATTGAGAGCCACAAAGAAAAACTTCAAAACCATTAATTATTCCTAATTGAACAAGTAAATTAACGGCTACCTTTTCTTTATCAAAAGATTGAAGAATTGTAACTTTGTCATCTGCCTCTGAAAATATAACTTGTGATACTTGATATATAATAAATGCAAGAGATTGTAAAATTAAACAAGATTCATATCCTCAAAATTCGGTACAAAATAGCGTTCCGCAAAATTCGGTACAAAATACGGACCAACCTAAAAAAATTACTCCTCCAAGTGTTCCAAATAATCAATGAGGATATAAAATTTTAAATAGTTCAAAACCTATAAAACAAGATACATATCCTCAAAATTCTAAATATTAATTTATGAAATTGATAGAAAAATTTAATATACAAATTGATAGCAAATTAGTTCTTCAAAATAAACAAATTATTAATTCTATTGATAGGATTAATAAAGTTTCAAATTGAAAGAAATATAAATATATTTTTTTGAACTCTTTATCTATTTTATGAGATAAACTCATTTGAAATATATATTCAGAATCTAGTGAAATTTTAGATATATCTGATTTTCCTTGACTGAAAAATTTAAGTAATTATTGAAAAGATATATATTTATATAGAAATTGATATAAATTTATAAATTCTACTAATTTTATATGAAAGCCCGAATTATTAAATATTAATAATATTTTAGTAGAAAAAAATCATAAAGAATATTTAACTCAATGAAAAAAAATTACAAAAAATGATAAAATCATTTTTACATCAGAGTGATGAGAAAAATTAGAAAATAATCTTATTGAGTTTATTGATTTATTCAACCATTGAGTTTATTGAGAATACTCTCCAACTATTGCTTGATATTTAAATTATTTATTTTTATATATTCACCCTTTTTGAGACGGGAATTGAAGATTGAGTAGAATTTTAACTACATATTATTATACTCATAAATTATGATGTAGTTTACCGTGTATTTTTACTAATTTTTTTATAAATAACGAGAAAGAAAAATATTATAAATTACTTTGAAATATAGATAGACTTGAAGAAAATGCTATTAATGAATATTGTTTTTGGTTTAATTCTTGAATAATAGAACAATTAAAAAAAATTGAAACCAGCTTATATTATATAAATAATTATATTTCAAATATAAAAGAAAAAATAGGAGTTAAAAATAATTATATCTCTGAATTATATGCAAATATATTTTATGAAATTGATTATGAATTATGTAACAATGAAATAAAAAATATTTTAGATATTTTGTCTGATTTAGAGATTTTATCATATTATAATTATAATAATCATAGGATTTATTATGATAAAAATTTTATAGATATAATAAGAAAAACATTTTTATAAATTTTTAATATTGAAAATATGAATAATAAAATAATAAATTCAGCTTTATCAACGAATATTATTAATTGAGTTAAAAAAATATATAGAAAAACTTCTTTTTTAAATATAAGTGAAGCTGACAAAAAATTTATAGAAGTTTTTTGGATATTTTCCGATATAATGAAAAGATTTAATATGATATTATTATTTCCTATACATATGAAATCTTATACAGATACCAAAGAAATTAATTTAAAAATGTATAGTGAATATCATATTGAATTTTGTTGTATTAATATTATTTGAATTTTTGATAGAATATTAAGATTTATTAATTTGATTTATTGATTAAAGTTAAAGGAAAATAATTGATTATTTAAAAACATACTTTCTCATAGTATGTTAAGTACTGAACTAAAAGATAGTTTAAAGAAATTAGATGATAATATAAAAATCTTAAGAAAACAACAAAATAATTTTAAACATAAAAGTTGACTATATATAGATGATTTAATATGATATGATTTACATGATTTTCTTTGAGAAAATTTCATTAACAGAGATGAGATAGAAAAAAAAGGACAAAATTTTACTAACGAAACAATAATGAAATATAATACATATATTGAATGTTTAGAAGGTAATATTCTTAATATACTTAATATCATTAATAACGAAATTTATGATTATAAATAAAACACTTTATAATTTATATATTCAAAGTTATGGCTGGAATAAAAGAAAAAAAGAATATATTAATTCATTAAATTCTAACCTATGTCAGCTTTGTAATATAAAAAAATGAGAAGATGTTCATCATCAAAATTATGATAGTATGGATTATGAAAATCCTTGAAGTGAATTAGATGAGCACTTACTTTATGTATGTAAAGATTGCCATGAATATATTCATACCTTAGCTACTTGAAGACATTCAAGTCATCAAAGAGATATGGATGAATGACTTAAATTGTTGACAGAAATAAATATTAAAAAAAGAGCTAAATTTGAAGAGAAGAAAAGAATAGAGGAAGAATTATATAGAAAAAAACAAGAAGAGGAAAGAGAAGAAAGAGAAAAAATATATAAAGAAGAACAGAGAAAATATGAAAAAAGAAAAAAGGAAGAAGAAGAAAATGAACTTAAAAGAAAAAAGGAAGAAGAAAAAAAAGAAAAAATAAGTACAATTATTATTTCAATAATATTTCTTATAGTTTGATATGTCTTTATTATTCCTGATATACTGACATTAATAATACTATATTTTTTGTGTTGGTATTTTCTTCTTAGAAAATAATCTTTTATTTATTTTTAATATCTAACCTACACCTCATATGCAAAACCTACTCCAAACTCTTTGAATCTCTTACGGACTTTCAAAAGAAGAAATTAAAAAAGCATATCGTAAAAAATCTATGGAAGTTCATCCAGATAGACAAAATTGAGATGAATATAAAATGATGCTTTTAAATACAGCTTATGAATATATAATTGAAAATTATGATGATTATCTAAATAAAAAAGAAGTCATAAAAGAAAACCCATTAGCTCTTTTTAATGAGGGATTATATATGTATTATGTTTTAAAAGATTATGAATTAGCAATACAAAGATTTGAGAAAACTCTTCAACTGAATCCAGACTATCAAAATGCTTATTATATTCAATGATTATGTTTTTATAAATTATGAAACTTTCAACAAGCACTTCAAAATTTAAAAAAATTTCAAAAGAATAATCCAAGACATAGAGGAGTATATTGAATAATAATAAAAATTTTAGAAGAACAATGAGATGAAGAACAAGTAAAAAAATATAAAACTCTTTTAGAAAAAAATACTCCTGAAAAAAAGAAAAATCATGCAGGACTCATCAAAGAACTCAATGAAAAATATACTGAAGAAGAAAAAAGAAAACATCATAAAAAATCTAAATTAAAGAATTATTCTTGGTTAATTCAAATTATAATAATATTATTATTGGGGAGTATCTTTTTCTTTTTGTACCCAGAGGTGTATGAAAAACTAGAAAATTTTTGAAGAAGTTTTAGAAAGTAAAAAGCTTTAGGCTAAAGTTTTTTTTGATTAAAGTAAAATTTTATTATACTTAGAATTAATTTAATTTTTAGTGTTTAGTATATGCTTTTAGATACTGTTCAGATTTTACAAGATAAAAATAAATCATTTAATGATTTAAATAATCAAATACAGCTTTATTGTATATTTTCTATATTATATCAATTATTCTCTAGTGATAGTTTTTATATAAAAATTAAATTATCTGATGAAGATGAGAAAATAAATTATGATGAGGTAAATAAAAAGATCCAGGAATTGCTGACAAAATTGAAAATATTACAATATATAGAATATAAGTGATTAGATGATAGAAAGGGAATGGAATATATTTTGAAAGATATAAGTTATCATAAAAATATAGGAAATATATATAATCAATTTATAAAAAAAATTGGTGATACTTTTAATTGATATAAAAGAAAGAACGAGTATAAAGAAATTTTTTATACAAAAGTGAAACATCTATATTCAGTTAAATGAAATAATTTAGAGTTAAGTCAAAGCTTTTTTAAAGACTTTGAAAAATTCCCTTTTACTGAAATTATTTTATATTTAATAAATTTAGAATATATTGAATTAGTAAATTGACCAATCATGTTCTTTACTGATTGGAAACTAGATTTAAAATATCATTTCATATTATCAGATGAGTTTGAAAAAATAATACAAAATTATAATCCTAAGGAAGATATAGGTAAAATAAAAAATATAATTATAACTTCATGAAAAATTACTATTAATGATAAAATTATAATTCCACTTACTAGTATTGAAAATATTATTATTAGTGAATTAAATAAAAAAAAGAATTCATCAGGTATATCTAAAGCTAATTTAATAATATTAACACACCAAACTGAGGATGCTTTTAAACAATCATTAAAAACATTAAGAAGTAAAATAAAAGAATATTGAATAGACCCTAATGATATTATTTATCATAATAGAATTGAAAAAGTTTATCTATTAAAAAAATATTAAAAGGTAGGTAAAAGGTAGAAATCATAGTAGATTTGTAAAAAATATTTTTGTTCTAAAATAAAAGTATAACTCGATTTTAAAAGGTAGGTTTTAATTTAAACCTACCTTTTTTTGTTTTTTTAAAATGTATTATGTTCGTACTTCGAAGCAAAACAATTTATTTCAAACCCAGCTGGTATATTAACTTATAAAATATGAGTTTAAATAATAAAGACCTTGAAACATTCAAGGCAATATATAAAGATAAATTCTGAAAAGAATTATCAAATAATGAAGCTTTAGAATATGCAACTGCATTACTAAACTTTACAAAAATTTTATTACTTAATAAAAATAAAATATGTTAATACAAGAGTATATTAAGAAATCCATAGATAATGGGATTATTGCATGAAACTCAGTAAAATTTGCATACCCAAATGGAATTAATTTATTATATCAATTTGCTATTTGAAAAACAGTACAGGCTTTAAAAAAAGAATACTGAGAAAAAAATTATAAAGATTTTCTTACAAAAGAAGATTTAGAAAAAATAAATAAATCAGAATTACTTCTTATAGCTTTTCTTGAATCATGAATAAATCTAAAAGAGATTACTAAAATATATCATAACTCTAGAAAAAGATGAGTACAGATAATTTAAAAGACAAAAAAGAAACTCTAGTTTCTTATACAAACAATGAGGTTATAGTCGACACTATAATCTCTAATAATAAACCTTTTTTCATAGTATTTAATAGACAAATTAATGAGATAAACTACGTTGAAGAAATAACTATTTGAGATAAAACCTTTATTCCAATATCTATAAATTCTAGCTTTATAAAATCTTGAAGTATATTATTCCCAACTGATATTATGGACTATGAATCTAAGACACAACTATTAGCAGATATATTTAACTTTATATATAAATATGTGGATATCCCCAAAGATTATATAATACTTGCAAGCTATTATGTAATGCTAACTTATGTATATGATAACTTCTCAGAAATACCATACCTAAGAGTTATATGAGATTATTGAAGTTGAAAATCAAGACTTCTAAAAACTATATGAAGTATTTGTTATAATCCTATGCTGACAAATGGATGAACAAGTATGAGTGCTATATTTAGAATGATAGAAAAATTTAGATGAACTCTAGTTATAGATGAAGCAGATATTAGCCAAAGTGATACAAATAATGATATGATAAAGTTATTTAATAACTGATACCAAAAATGAAATCCTATTATGAGAGCTGATGGAGTTTGATTTGAAGTAAATTGTTATGAAGTATTTTGTCCTAAAATAATTGGTTGAAGAATGGAGTTTAAAGATAAAGCTACCGAATCCAGATGTTTTACTAATATAATGAAAAGAAGTACAAGAATTGATATTCCTATATGACTTGATACAGAATTTTATGATGAAGCTCAGACTTTAAGAAACAAACTTACAAAGTTCAGATACGATTATTATGATACTATCAAACTTGAAAATATCAAAATAGAATGACTTGAGCCAAGACTCAATCAAATAATAAATCCTATATTATCTTTGATTGCTAAAGATGAAACAAAAGAAATAATTATAAAGTCTTTATTCAATAAACAATGAGAAATGAAAGATGAAAGAAGAAATAGTTTATTTGGAGTTATACTCAATATTGTAAAAAATAGATTTACTTATCATGAAGAAATTTATTATAAAGATATATTGGATGATTTAGAGTTAATAGAATGAACTAAAAATATGACACCAAGAAAACTTTGAAGTTTATTCAAACAAAATAGATTAAAACTCTCAAGAAAAAATGATGGATCTACTTTACGAAAAGATATAAATACAGATGAATTAGAAAGATTATATGAAGAATATTCTATTGTATAAATCTTCACTCTACTCACTACCTACACTTTTATATTAGCAATACAATAAATAAGTAAAGGTAGTGAACTTTTTAACAAAGAATATTAAAACAATTACAATATTTTAAAAACCTAAATATTATAATAAAAAGATTTTATTTCATAAAAAATAAGAACTATGAATACAAATATTAAATATTTTCTCTATGTGAGAAAATCAACTGATACAGAAGATAAACAAGTACAATCACTTGAAGACCAAATAACATTGATGACTAATAAAGCCAAACTTTTATGAATAGAAATAAAAGAAGTTTTTCAAGAAAGTATGAGTGCTAAATCTCCTTGAAGGTATAGATTTAATGAAATGATACAAAGAATTCAAGCTTGAGAAGTTAGATGAATATTAGCTTGGAAACTAGATAGATTAACAAGAAATCCAGTTGATACTTGAACTATACAGTTTATGCTACAAAATTGAACACTAGATAAAATTATCACAAATGATAGAGAATATTCTCCTTTAGATGCTTGATTATTATTTAGTGTAGAAACTTGAATGAGTAATCAATTTATACTTGATTTAAAAAAAGCAGTTAAAAGATGAATGGATTCTAAAACTGAAAAATGAGTATTTTGTGCTAGAGTTCCTGAATGATATATAAATAATAGATTAGAAAAAACTATTGAAATAGATACTGAAAGATTTGATTTAATAAGAAAAATGTGGGATATGCTATTAAGTTGAAATTATACAGTTCCTCAAATTCAAAAAATAGCTAATGATAAATGGTGATTTAAAAGAAGGAAAACTTGAAAGTATTGAGATAAAAAACTTCATTTAAGTTGATTGTATAAAATGTTTAACAATGTTTTTTATACTTGAGATTTTATGTGGAAATGAAGTATAAAAAAATGAACTCATAAACCTATGATAACTTATGAAGAATTTTATAGAGTGCAGGAACTTTTATGAAAGAAGGGGTTAAATATAAGATGAAGAGATAAAGAGTTCGCATGTACTTGATTTATCAAATGTTGAGAATGTTGAAGTGCTATAACAGCTTCTGAGAAAATTAAAAAAATAAAAACTACAGGAGAAACAAAAACTTATATTTACTATCATTGTACTAAAAGAAAATGATGATGTGAAAAATGTAGTCAAAAACCTACTAAATTGGAAGATTTAGAAAAAGAAATAAATGGCTATTTATCTAATATTGAGATGATACCTGAATTTAAAGATTGGGCTTTAGGTGTATTAAGAGAAGATTTTAAAAATGATGTAATACAAAAAGAAACTATTACAAAGAGCTTATATAGTTCACTTGAGTCATCTGAAAGAAAACTAGCCAAATTAACTGATAGTTTAATATCTGAACTAATTGATGATGAAGAATATAAAATATCTAAAAAGATTATTCAAATCGATATAAATAAATATAGGGAACAGATAAATAAACTTAATTCAGAAAAAGATGAGAGTATAGAAGAAACTCAAAAAGTATTTGATTTTATAATACAAGCTAAATCAAAATTTAATCACTGAAGCTTACAAACAAAAAAAGAGATTGTTAGGTCTCTTGGTTGGAATTGGGAGTTAAAGGATTGAAAATTGTATATAGAAGCCTTTCCTTGGTTTAAACCTATAAAAGAATTATCAAAAGAAATTAGACAAGAAAAAACTTTGTTAAAACTAATAAAAAATAGCACTAGTAAGCCAATTACTAATGCTAAAAATTCTAAAATTCCTGTTTGGTACTCCTATGGAGAATTGAACTCCAGTTCCAGCCTTGAGAAGGCCGTGTCCTAACCACTAGACGATAGGAGCAAGAGAAAAGTAACTTCAAAAGTTACTTTTTTTATAATGAATTAAGCAGCTAATTTTGCTCTTACTTCTTCTAATGAAACTCCGTGAATATCAGAAGTTACTCACATTTGTCTTGCAGTTCCATCAATAGTTAACATAGCTCCTGCAACATCAACTGCATTCATATCAACTATTTTTTGTTCTGCTATTTCTTTTAACTGCTCAAAAGTTAAATGTCCAACTTTATCTTTTTGAGGAACTTTTGAACCACTTTTTAATTTTATTTTTTCTTTTATTAAAACTCCAGCTGGTGGTTGTTTTACGATAAAATCAAAACTTCTATCTTCATAAACAGTAATGATAACTGGCAATGTTTGCCCCATTCTGTCTTTTGTTTCATCATTGAATCTTTTTGTAAATTCAGGAATTGCTACTCAGTGTTGTCCAAGCGCAGGTCATACCGGAGGTGCTGGGTTCGCTTGTCCTCATTTAATTTGAAGTTTAATATATCATTTAATTGCTTTAGCCATAATTTTTATTTATATAATTAAAAAATTACAAAATAATGAATTTATTTTGTGAATGCTTATTCTCAAGTATATTTGAATGTTTTCGGGACAAACCAATACAAGAAAATAAGTTTTTAAATTTAGAAGCCAGAAGATTATATAAAAAAAGTGAGAAAAATCAAATTTTTTTTTGACTATCAAAAACTAAAAATATAATAGAATCAATTATTTTTTAAAAAAGAATATGATAAATGAAAATGATCTTCAAACTTATGTCAATGAAGCCAAGAAAAAAGCAGAAGATTCAGGAACAAAAAATTTAGAAAAAAGAATGAAAAGAGAGGTGATGAGAGCGATTGCCGATTTCAATATGATTGAAGAATGAGAAACCGTACTTCTTTGAGTTTCTGGATGAAAAGATTCTATGCTTTTATGATACCTGCTGAGTGAAATCAGAAAATCTTCAAAGAAAAAATTTAATATCAGATGAGTTTATATTTTCAAAGAATTTCTTATAAATTGTGATATTATGTTTGAAGAAAAAAGACAATATTATGAAGATGTGCTTGGAATTCCTCTGGAAAAAGTAGATGTAAAATTGCCTCCAGAATCAAAACTCAATGAAGGAATCGGGCAATCTTGCCAATGGTGTGCTTATGCCAGAAGAATTGCTATGATGAAATTATGTAAAAAATATGGGGCCTCAAAAATAGCTTTCTGACATCATATGGATGATATCGTAGTCACTACTTTTATGAATATGGTACAAGGAAGAAAAATGAAAATTATGCCTCCTATGAATCGTATGAGAATGTGAGATATTGCCTTTATCAGACCAATGGCTTATTTGAGAGAAAAAGATGTAATGAGAATGGTACTTGCGAAAGATATTCCTTTTTCAGGATGTAATTGTCCCGTTTGAGAAGATAAAATGAGAAACAAAATAAAAAGAGAAATCGTTTGGCCAAATGAAAAAGTACTTCCAAATTTTGTTGAAAATACTTTTTGGGCACTCATAAAAGATTTTAGAGAAAAATATGAAAAAATAAATTATAGTATGTAAAAAGCTTGAAACAAATGTTTCAAGCTTTTTTTAATGATGATACCCACTTCCCTTTTTTATCATAAGAGTTCTATATATTTGCTCTAAAAGTATCAAATATGCCATACTATGTGGAAAAGTCATCGCAGAAAATGAAAGCTTAAAATCAATAAGATGAATTACTTTTTCAAAATCAACTCCATAAGCTCATCAAATGATAAAAACTATATCTCAAAAAGTTTGTTTCTTTTTTTCTACTAATTCAAAAAGCTCTTGTGTAGAAATAATGTTTCATTCTATATATAATAAAATCTTATATCCCTTTATTTTTTCTAATTTTTCCCTTAAAATACTTGTTTCCTCTTCAATGATTTCTCCCTCATTTTTTCTTTTTGATGGTTTTAATTTGATAATTTCAATTTCTTTTGAAAGTCTTTTTTCATATTCTTTTACTGCTCCTTCAAAATGTTTATAACTATCAGAAAAAAGAATTAGTTTGTACATGATTGTATTATTTTATGATAATATCTCATTGGTAATTTTTTATTTCCATATTGTTCTATAAACGCAATCAAAGATTCTTTTGTGAAATCAATCGCACATATTTGAGTCCCCTCAAGAATTTGTCTTTCTATTCCAAATGCTAAAATTTCCTTTTCTTCCTCACTTAAATCTTCCAGAGACATTTTGAGTTCTACCTTTTGTCAATTCTTTTTAAACGTATCTCTTGTAAGCAAAAGTTTATGAAGATGTTTCACTTTTTTCTCTAAAAATTGCTCTACAGCTTCATATATTTCACCTTCAGATATAATTTGTTGTTCCAATAAATGTGAAAAATTTAGTTTTTGAACTGGAGAAGATTTTATCCTTCCATACTGTGCAATTTGAGAAAGAAGTGGAATTTTATGTTCATTCTTTACACTCGGAGAAATAAATTGATGAATTCACTCTTTTATCTCTGTTATCAAACTGGATACTTTTGATAAAACTCATGCTTCGCTATTTTCTCACTCAAACTGATTTCGTCATTCTAACATATAGGTAGTTTAAAAAATATAATGGATATTTATAATACTGAAAAATTTCATTTGTCAATGATATCTTATTTTCAGGTATAATGGTCCAGTAAAACTAGACAGAAGAAATAAAAAGAATAAGCTAATAAAAAAGTAATTCTTAACCATTATAATAATATACTTTATTTGCAAATTTTTCGCATTTTTCTCATCTTCAACTAAAAAACAAATTAAAAAAGAGTATACCTCATTTTTCTGGTATACTCTTTTTCTTATAATTGCACTATTTTCACTTCTTGCGATTTTCTTGTTTTGAGCTCATATCATCCAAGCTCTAAAGTTTTTGGAGAAAGAACGATTCTATTTGGAATTCCAAATAATTCACAATCTCCTGCCTTTTGACCAAATCCAACTTTTTTTCCCATTCTATCATCTAAAATAACTGATTTTCATTCTGATTCTAATTTTTTTGCTAAATTCTCTGCTTGTCAAAGATTTTCTTCTCCCATTACAATGATGTAATAATCGTATGGTGCGACTGATTCTGGCCAAACAATTCCGTTTTCACTCATAAAATATTCAGCAAGTACTCACATAAGTCTTGAAACTCAAATTCCATAACATCACATTTCTACTCTTTCGTTGGTCTGATTATTTTGATCTAAAAATGAAAGTCAAAATGGTTTTGAATATTTTACTCAAAGATGAAATATATTTCCAACCTCACAAGCTTTTTTAAAAATAAGTTTTTCTCATGGAACATTTATTGAAGTAAATCCTTCAACTGGTTCATTAAAATCAGCAAACTCTTCTATATCTAAATCAGAAATATTTACATTTTTTGTAGATTTTGCAAGAGCATTGGCTCATCCAAAAAAGTTTTTAGATGTTTTTAATGATTCATCTCAAAAATTTTGCATTTTTAATCCTGAATCTTTAAGTGGAGTAATAAAGCCTCTCACAGTTCCTAATTTTTCTAAATCTTCTTCACTTGCTTGAACGAATCATTCTCCAAATTTTTTGGTAATAAATTTTCTCACCTTTATCTCATTTACATCCAAATCTCCACGAATTACAATAGAAAAATATTTTCCAGAATCTGTTTTATACACCACTGTTTTGAGCATTTGCCAATCTGGAGATGCAAAATACTGAGTCATTTTTTCCATATTCACTATTTCTGCAGTCGTATCAATATACTCCATTTTCAATTCTTTTTCTTCAATATTTTTATTATCCGCAATTCAAGAAGCAAGTTCAAGATTATAACAATATCCTGACGAATCAGAAACAATAACATCTTCTCAAATAGACAAATAGGTTTGAAATTCATGTGAATTTTTATCACTAATTGCTCATCCATCCGCATCTGCGATTACTGTATTTTCAGCAATTCCAAGTCTTTCAAACACTCTCATATACACTTTTTTTACTTCTTCGTAAAAAACTTCAAATTCTTCTATATCAGAATGGAAACTATAAGCATCTTTCATCACAAATTCTCTTCCTCTGAGTAATCCTGATTTTGCTCTTTTTTCATTTCTAAATTTTTTTTGAATATGATACACACAAGTTGGGAGATCTTTATACGATTGGATAAATTCTTTAAAAATATTTACTACATTTTCTTCATTAGTTGGAGCAATTCTGTATTCTGTATTTCCCCATCCTGGAACTTTAAAATACTCTGGAATTTCCCATCTGTCAGTAATTTCCCATAAATCTTTTGGAGTTAAAATGGTCATCAGCATTTCATGATATCCCGCATTATCCATTTCTTCTCTGATAATATTTTCTATATTTTTTAATACTCTATATCACATCGGTAAATATTCGTATGCTCAAGCCATTGTTTGTCTGATATATGATCATTGGAGCAAGAGAGAAGTTGAAATATTATCTGAAACTTTTGGTGCTGATTTCAGAGTTTTAAAAGGAAAAGTTGATAGTTTTAACATATTTTTTCAATTAAATAATAAAGAGAATAGATTTTACACTAGAAAATACCCCTCAGGGATTTTTTGTATTCAAAAAATATGTCATTCACTTTATTTTCATAAAATAATTTTACATTTAATAAAGGGATTATATAAAAATCCCTTTATTATTCAAGTTTTTTGCTTTCATACTTATCCCATCTCTATATAACCATATCTTTATTTTGATAAAAAGTACGATACTTCTGTTTTAAACTTTCTAAAATAATCCCATTTTGAGTAATATTTCTTAAAACCGTTTCATCAAAACTCGTATTATAGCTTTCTAAAAGTGTTTTATGAAGTTTTTTTCTTTTTTGAATTTCTTTTTTCAGTATACTTTTTTCTTCATTACTTTTAGATTCAAAATTATCTTTTTCTCAGGTATTCTTATTTGATTTTCTATTTGTATTACTTCTCACAGAAGACAAATCAGATTTATTTTCAAACCTTATCTCTAATATACTTTGAGCAGAAGTGGTATTTAGTGTGATATTTCCTACTCAAACGATTGAAAATAAAAGCAATAATATGGAAAGAAGTTGATTTTTATTATATTTTTTACTCATAATGATATATGTTAACAGGTAAAAGAAAAGATGAATAATTCATCTTTTCTATTTCTCTCTTATTATTCAATATCCCTAGAATCATTATTTTTTCTTTGCTTAAATTTTTCTCCAAATCATCTTTGTGGCATATTTGCTTTCAGTTCATCTAATTTTGCTTGTTCATCAGCAGTAAGAGTTTCTCAATTTTTTGATTTTTCAAAAAGTGCTTTAAGCGATTCTGCTTGTGCTTTTCTTTCTTTTTGTTCTGCTCTTGCTGATTTTATTTCTTCTACTATCACTTTATCAGCATCAGTTAAAACTTCTCCATTTAATAATTTATCAATTACTGCTTCTTTTGCTTGCAATTTTGTTTCTTGCTCAGCTCTTTTTGTTTCAAAAAATTCTTCTTTTGCCTCATCACTCAAACTTTCTAATTGAGTTTTTTCTTCATCGGTAAGATTATGAAATCCTCATCCAAAACCTCATCTTCATCCAAATCAATCCTCTCCTCTTGGTCATTTTCATTTATTATCAAATCATCTTTTCTCAAATCCTCATCCTTGCTTCCCCTCTCATTTTTGTGACATATTTGACTTAAACTCATCTACTTTTGCTTGTTCATCCTGAGTTAAAGTTTCTCAGTTTTTTACCTTTTCAAATAATGCTTTTGCTTCTTCCATTTGAGCTTTTTGCTCATCGGTAAGTTCTATTTTTTGTTTTCCAAATTTAAAATTATTAGGAATTTCTGTATTTGCTGCATAGGCAGCGGTAGTTGCTAAAATGGCTACTACTAATGTTCCTGCTAAAATATTTCTATTACTCATAATTCATAAAATTAATAACTAAAATTCATTTTTATTTTTGCTTTTACTCCAAAGTTTAGTATCAAAATATAATACGACTTCTTTTTATTTTATATTTTTGATAAAACTTTTTTTTGCAAATGTGGTAAATCTTTTTCAAGATTACTTTTTTATTATACGAAAACTTATTAAGAATTGTGTAAGAGTTATTATAAAATAATATTTGCTTTCCCGGGAAAAAATTTGTCTCAATCTAAACTTAATTTTTTATAATGTAAACCTTTTTATAGAAAAGGAAATAGTTCTTAGACTTTGAAACTAGTAAGATTTTGTTTTTGTTTTTATCTTACGAGTTACATAATAATATATTTCCTTAAGAATAGAGTAAGAAAGGAAAAATCATTATTTTCCTATTATTCTTGCACTTTTCTATAACTCAAAGCTTCTGCTATATGAGCCACTCAAATATTTTCATTTCCTTCTAAGTCAGCTATCGTTCTTGCAAGTTTTAATACTCTAAAATAAGCTCTTGCTGATAAATTCATAGTAGAAAGTGCTTGTTTCATCATCTTTTCACTCGCTTCATCAAGTTCACAAAATATTTCTACTTCCTTTGAAGTCATCTGACTATTGGAAGTAATATTTAAATCTTGAAATCTTTTGAGTTGTATATCTCTGGCTTTTTTCACACGAAGTGCAATAATTTTACTATCTTCTATATTTCCAACAGATTTTTTTGAAGTAAAATCATCTACTTTTACTTTTGGAACTTCTATCATAATATCAACTCTATCAATCATTGGTCAAGAAAGTCTGGCATTATATCTTTTAATCTGATCAGCAGAACAAATACAATTTTTATCGGGATCAGTCAAATATCCACAAGAACAAGGATTCATTGCTCATAAAAGCACAAATTTTGCTGGATAGATATAACTAGAATTCACTCTATTAACTGAAATAGTTCCATCTTCTAAAGGTTGTCTTAATACTTCTAAAACCGTTTTTGGAAACTCTAAAACTTCATCTAAAAATAAAACTCCCTTATGAGCCAAAGAGATCTCTCAAGGACGAGCATTTCTTCCTCAACCTATGATACTAATCGCACTTGCCGTATGATGAATAGTGCGAAATGGTCTTTGAGTAATGAGAGGAGTTTCTTTTGATAATAATCACGAAATAGAATAAATTTTTGATATTTCAATCATTTCATCCAAAGTCAACTCTGGCAAAATCGTAGAAAAAGTTTTTGCAAGCAAGGTTTTTCCACTTCCAGGAGGACCAGATAAAATAATATTATGAAGTCAGGCCGCCGCTATTTCCAAAGCTCTTTTTGCTTGTATTTGCCCCACAATATGAGAAAAATCATATTTTGAATTTTTATTCCCTATTTTTTGAGTAATATCAATTTTTTCAGGATTTTCTAAAACTTTTTCACCATTTAAAAATGCCACTAAATCTGAAAGTGAAGCAATCGCAATAATTTCTATTCCTTGTACAATACTTGCTTCATAAAAATTATCTTGAGGAACAAAAATATACTCATATCATTTTCCTTTTGCTCAAATCACACTCGGAAGAATAGAATTTACTGGTCTTAAACTTCCGTCAAGTGAAAGTTCTCACAAAAAAATAGAATTTTTTAAATACGTATCTTTTTTTACATCCCCTGTATTTGCTAAAATCCCAACTGCAATTGGCAGATCAAAACTTGGTCCTGTTTTTTTAATATCTGCTGGAGCAAGATTGACAGTAATTCTTGAAGTAGGAAGTTTAAAATTTGAAGATTTAAGTGCACTTCTGAGTCTTTCTTTACTTTCTTGCACAGAAGTATCAGGAAGTCCAACAATGGTAAAATTCGGAAGTCACGCATTTATATCAACCTCTATTTCAATAAGTTCACTTTCAAGTCCATTTATTGTTATACAAAATATTTTTGAAATCATAAATATATTTAAAATATATAAAATATATGTTTTATAGTATTTATTTTTTGATATTTATCAAGAAGAAAATAAAATTTGTATAAATTATCTTTTCCTTTACAATGAAATTACTTTATTTTTTAATATAAATGAGAATGTTTCAAATAAGTAAAATATTTATCTTTTTAGTATGTATTTTTTGAATTATAAGTTGTTCTTCTCCAACATCTGAAAATATTATTACCTCTATTGATGAAATAAACTTTACTGATGAAGAAAATAAAATAAATGCTCATATTATCACCAATTCAAATTATGAAATTCAAGTGAGTGGTGAAGCCAGTGGAACTTGGTTTTTTGAAGCAGAATTTTGACTCGAACTCTTAGATGAAAATAATAATCTTCTTTCAGAATGATTTGTAACAGCAGAGTGAGAATGGATGACCGTTGATTATGTTCCTTTCAAAGGAAAAATTGCTTACTTAGAACCTGAAACTGAATATGGATATCTTGTTTTAAAAAGATCAAATCCATCTTGACTAGCAGAACACGAATTGAAAACAAGTATAAAAGTAAAAATAAAATAGGGATAATCCCTATTTTATTTTTGTTTAATTTATGAAATATTTTAAAAAAGTATCAAGTTTTGATTTTGTAATCAAAAATATCACTAACATTACATGTTTCTAACATATATTTTTGCAAATTTTTTATTTAATCTCAAATATTCCTCCACTACTTCTTCCCCAAATTTCTGGTTTATCAAGCATTTCAGCAACAGCAGGTTTGAGAGTATATTTTCAAATATGATTTGCTTTTAATACATAGGTATATTTATAACTTCCAGCTGGAAGATATTTTGAATATAAATATACTCTATCATCTTTTTGTTCAACAAAATCAAATCCTCTCCATCATTTGTTGTTTTGTCCAGAAACATCTTTTACTTCATTTGATGTCGTATTAAAATTAGTATTTAATACTTCAGCTCAAGCTGGTAGGAAATCATTTATTACTACATTTGTTCTCTCTTTATCCAAAATAATTTCTATTTCTCATACCATATAATCTCATTTTTTTGCAGAAGTGATTTCATCAATATTTTTTACTTTTTTAAGAGTACAATATCCTGAATCATACCACCACCAAATATTTATACATTCTTTTTGGAAAGCTTCATTATATTCATCATAATTATAATAATTTCTATTTACTGTAATTCACTCCTCTCTTGAAGACATTTCAGTAGCTCTAGTATAATATCTTACTCATACATCATAATAAAGTTTTCCAGTTCCTGATTTTTCAAATCAAAGTGAATTTTCTCAAGAAACAAGATAATCATTAAAATCAAATGTTTTTTTCTCAATATCAAAAAGATTTGATGCGTTAAATTTTGAAGACATAATATCTTTTCCATTCAAATATGTTTTTGCTTCAAACGAAACATTTTTTAATTCTCCTGTAAAGTCAATATATGCATTTAATGCTTTTATAATTTCATTAAAATTATATGTATAATAATTTCCTTCATCATTTCTATTTGAAAGAAGAAATCTTACTAAATTTTCTGTTAATAATTTTTCTCCAACGTTCTCTGAAATCAACACTTGAATCATTTTTGCTGTTGAGAGAGAATTATCAGTTCCAACAAATGATTTTTCACTTGGTAATACAGAACCTCTTGCTTCTACTAAAATAGAATTTTTTAAATCTTGTAAGTAAATACTTGATTTTTCTCAAGATCTTCCAAGTAAATTATACATTTTTAAATAATCCAATTTTTCAAGATTTGAAAGCGTTTGACTTGGTTTAAAATATGTATTTATAAATGACGTATCTTTATAGAGTGCAATTGGTAGAAAATCTTTTATAGAAGTGGTTTCAATAGAATATTTTTTATTTTCTTCTATTTTATTTATAAGTGCTTTTTTATAATATTCTAAAACTGCTTTATTATCAACTCAAGCAACTGAAATATTTAGATTTAAATATTTTGCAGTAATATTTATATCTGAACATTTTTCACTCCAAATCCATTTCGCACAATCTTTAAAATACGAAAATCCATTATCAGTTTGAAGATAATTTTTTATATCTGATTTTACTAAAGTAATTACTTCTTGAATCGTATAAGTTTTATCAAGATAATCCGTTAAAGTAATAGCATTAAATTCAGAAGATTTATCTAATTTTTTATATAAATCCTCCAAAGCAAGAGCATTTTCAAGGAAAGTAAGTCTTGAAGATAAATCTTCTCCAGGAAAAGAAATTACTTTCTCTAAATTTTTAGTTAAATTGGTTAAAATAGTAGCTCCAAGAGAAATTTCTAAATATCCTCCATGTTTTGCAACTGCATCAAAATCAATTTTTTCTTCATAACTTACATCGTTTGTACTTCCATTGGTAAAAACATACTCACTGGTTTTACTTGGATAGATTGGTTTTGAGACTTCTATACTATCTTGAAGATTTCAAGAAACTCATAAAAGAGAAATTTTTGTAGATGTTGTTTTTTCTAATTCTTTTGAAGTCACTTCAACATCAAAAGTTACTAAAGCAGAACTATTTGCTCCAACTGAAACTTTTTTTGTAGCTGCTCAAATATTTTTTACATGATTCATAGAAAATTTTACTTCTACTTCTTTTGTTTCTTTGGTATTATTTACAAGCAAAGCAGAAATTTGAGCCCTATCTCCATCTATAAAAAATCTTGGAATTTGAGGTAAAAGCGCAATATCTTTTTGAACTACGAAATTGCTTGTATAATTTCCTACTTTTGAATCAGAAGTATAAGCATATCAACTAATCGTCCAAGTGGTAAGATTATCTGGTAATTTTGGAACTTCTAAAATAGCTTTTCCATTTTCTACTTTTACTTTTGCTGTATAAAATGCTATGTCTTTAAATTCGGTTCTGAGACGAGTTGCATTTGATGAAATTTGCCCTCATCAAGAAGATGAAGAAGAAGATCAATCAGCACTCTCCATCATAACATCTCAAAATAACATATCATCCATAGCCATTTCTGGAGCTGCCATATCTACACTTCCTCAAAAGTTTTGTTTTGATGTAACTTGAGCAGAATTTCTTACTTCCTCTTCAACTGAAGTAATATCCTCCAATTGAAACTCTATTCTTTTTATCAAATTTGGAAGATTTCCAAAAGTTTGTACTGAATTATAAGTTGGAGAATAAAAATAATTTACAATATCTGTTTTATTATCTTTTAAAGCAAGCAGTGAACTATCTATAATAGAAATCGTTGTTTCTCAAGAAATAAGTTTTCCTGAATTATCTCTCAGTGTTAATTCTATTTTTTGTGTATCTCATGGAAGATATGAAACTTTATCAAGTTTTACATCCGAAGAAAGAGTAACACTTTCTACATCTACATTTACATCTTTACTTCCAATATAATAATTTGGAAGAATTTTATTTAATAATTCTCTTTCTTCATTTCTCAAAAGTTGAAGTTCTGATAATACTTTTGTATCTAAATCTTCATTTTTGGGTGCAGGTAAAATACTTAAATCATAAATTCTGTATGGAATATAAAGAGCATTTTCTTCTTTTTGAAGCTCTTGTTCCAGAGGAAGCATTTTTGTTCTGAGAAGTTTTAGTTTTTCTAAACTATCTTTATTTGCTTGAACATCTTGAATTAAATAAATTCAAAGAGTAAAATTTGGTAAAAATTCTTTTTTAATATCAAGTTCAATTTCTTGAGAATAATTTTTTATATCAATTACTTTATAATTCAAAATTTCATCTTTTTTCTCAATAGTTACGAGCGCTTTTACTCAAATAACTGGTGAATTAATTACAAAACGAGAAGTATCTCCAACTTTATAAATATCTTTATCTGAAATAATTTGAAGCGTATTTTGAGTTTCTCTTGGTCTTAAAATATCTGCTCATGAAACATAAATAGTTTTAGTAGTTTTATAAGTTCCAATATTTATTTCAAATCTATATTCTCCATATTGTGTAAAATCAAAATTTTCACTTATAGTTCCTGAGTTTGAAGTAGTAAGAGTTTTTTGAGAAACTAAAGTTTCTTTTGGTGTATAATCGTAATTATTTTCATCATAAGTATAATCAACTTTATACACTTTGTAATCCATTTTTTGATTTGCAATTTTATTTCCATCAATATCAACTGCTACCAAAGAAAGTTTTGCACTATCTTTATAAGCATAAAAATATTTATCAAATTGAATTCATGCAAATACTTTATTTCTGATTGCCTTAAACGTTGTATTTGTAGCAATAGATTTTTTAGTATTTGGATCAGTAATAGTAGTAGAAACGGTATAAATTTTATCTTTTGAATTATTTTCTAAATCAAGAGAAAGAGTTGTTTTTCCATTATTTGAAAGTATAAAATTTCATGATTTTTCTGTACTCATTCCACTATAATCATAGAATCATTTTCTCATTATCCCTCACCAAAAATTTCTTTCTTCACCAAAATGATATCCAGTTGTTTTCCCTCAATCAAAATAAAAATCTTGACTTGAAAGAGAATAAGTTCCTTCTCCATTTGAAACTGGAAGTCAGATATAATAATTCCCTTCTACTTCAACTTTTGGAGTTTCCTCAAAAAGATAGACATCTTTTTGAGATTTTGCTTTTACTTCAAAATCTGGTTTTTCATATTCTTCCACTGCAAAAGAAAGACTATTTCCTCAAACTGAAAGTGAATAATTTCCAAGTTTTGCATCTTTTGCAAGAGGAATTTGGAAAGAAAATGCTCATAATTGATTTGGTTTCAGAGTGGTTTTAAAAATTTGTTTATATTGTGAATCATTTACAAATACAGAAATTTCTTTTGTATTTATTTGATATCCTCTTGCTTGTAAAAGTCTTGAAATTCATGAAACTTCAACCGTTTCTCAAGCTTTATAAATTGGTTTATCGGTTGCTATATAATTATAAATTTCATCATTTTGATAATAGGAAGCATACATATTATTTAAAAATATTTGCTCTTTATTCTTCAAAGTAATCAAAAGCATTTGAAAATTTGAATCTCATAATTCATAAATTCCATCTTTTTTTGGAGTAAAATCAATTTCTTTTTCTAAAACGGTTTCTTGACTTCTTCATCCAACAATTCAGTAGTTATATTTTACTGTATAACTTTCTATTTTTGCTATTTCATCCGTTATATTTTCCCCAGAAGAATAATTTTGAAGCCATAAAATATTATTTTTTGCCGTTTTTAAAGTTGCTGCAACATCACTTATGATAAAACTTGCTTTTGAAACATAATAATCATTTTTTGCTTCATATTCTGTTTTATCAGCTATCAATTTTTGTACTTCAACCGTGATATATTTTTTATCTAACGCTTTTCAAAAAACTTTTTCGGCATCAATAATCGTAATATTTGGTTTCATTCAAAGATTATTTACTTGAATTGTTTTACTTATACATTCAGGATTTTTAATATAATTCTCTGCTAATATATCCAAATTTCATTGACACACCTTTACTTGTGCTTGAGTCAAATTGAGAGTTTGAATTCAAAAAGAAATTGGAGTGATATCATTTGGAACTAATATATTATTTCTTGCATCAATAATAGAAACTTGTTTATCTTCATTCTCTACTTTTGGAGTCACAAATGCAAGTGAATAATTTTTATCTAACGGATAATTATCTACATCTGGAAGACTTGACTGAATAGTTAATTTATAATCTGTATTTGGATTGAGACTTGTATTTACAATATATTTGTTTTTTCAGGCTTCATATGAACATTCTTTTTCATTACTCCACTGATTTACTGCATAGAGAGAATGTACTTTTCCATATTTATCAAATGAAAAATATTGGTTTATATTTGATTGAATTGGTGATGTTGTTTGTAGACAAGCTTTTTTATAATTTATTTGTTTGTATAAAACAACTGAATTATTTGATTTTGTTTTAAAAGTAAGATTTTTATCACTTGATGAAGAAATTTTTGAAGTAAAAATTTTTAAATTTAAATCTCCTGTAACTTCTCAAGAAAAAGAGAGAATTACTTGTTTTTTATTTTCTTTTTTATCACTATCTTTATCATCTAAAGAGCCAAATATGCTATATTCAGACATAGAAAATCCTTTTCCATAATGAAGTTCAAATGGAAGATTTGAAGAAAATAAACTTTTATCTAATTCAACTTCTTTATAAAAATTCAAAAGAATTTGAGGATTTTTACGAGTTACTATTGAATTATTTTGTGAAAATTGAAAATTAGAATACACATATTTATCTTCTGCCTTTTCATTTTTAAAAACAAATGGTGCATAATTTCATAAAAAATCAACTGTGGTTAGACTTTTTGAAATATCTGATTTTAATCACACATTTCATCTTGAAGAAGTAAGGTTTTTTGAAATAGTATATGTATATTTTTTATTATATCCCCAAGTTCAAGACTTTGGAAATACTCAAATAATATTTTTACTTTCTTCTAAAGCACCTTCTGCTTTATAGTAAGAAAAATTGAGTGTATCATTTGCTATATTTAAAAGAGAAAAATTCTTTTGAAATGCATCTAAAGAAACTTCATCATTAAAAGCAAATTGTAATTTTTCATCCACTCAAAGACTTTCAATATTTGAAACCAATTCAAAATCTGGAGTGACAATTTCAAAAGTTTTTGAATTTTTTGTTGTATCTCACGCAATAGTTTGAATTCCAGCAGGAATTTTTACTGTATATTTTCCTCCTGTAGGAAATCCAGATTCTGGTCTAAATTGAAATGTTGAAGTGGTAATCCAAACACATTTTCCTGGAATATTTGGAGTAATTTCAATAGGACATTTCGCTTGGTTATCAAGATTTGTAAGAGAAACGATTGGTTTTGAAAATCTCACGGTAATATTTTGATATGTATCAGAAATAAATCCTGTTGGAGTAATAAAATCAATAAGTGCTTCCCCATCAACTTTAAAAGTTTTTGAATAAGTTTTTTCAAATTTTACTCAAGATGATGTAAGTGCACTATCAAAAACATTTACTAAAAAATTTGTTTCTTTTGCTATTAAATCATCAATAATAATTTCTAAATTTTCATCATCTTTCCAAACAGAAGTAAAAGTTACTTCTGGATAAATAGATATGTTTTGTGCTACCGATGCCTTATTCATTGGAGCATCAAATGAAAGTAAAAGTTTTGGTTTATTATATGAAGTCATTTCTTCTTTTATATCTCAACTTGAAGAAAATGTTTTTGCTGCAACTTCAAACACAAAACTTCTTTTTGCTTGAGTATCATAATCGTTAAATACAGAAGTATATCAAAGCTCTAAAGCTTTTTTTGTATATCATACTCTCCAGTCTGCATCTTTTGTGGCTTCAATACCTTTTGCCTGAAAAATCATTTTTAAACTTTCTGCTTTTGAAACAGGTGCATCTGGTCTAAATGTAGTATTTGCTGAAATAAAGCCAAGTTCAAGAGCTTTTTGGGCGTATTTACATCACCAATCTGAAACTGGTAAATCTGAAAATTTTTGTTCACAATTTTCTCAAATTTCACTTCCAGAAATATTCATCATAATTTTGAGCATTTCTCTTCTAGAAATCGTATCTGAGAGATTATACACCTTTGGATTTTTTGAATTATCAACAATAATTCCTTTTTGTGCCAAAGTATTCGCGTAGTTTATACTTTCTTGTTCAAGATCTGCTTGCAAATTAGGCAGTATCATAAGAGAAAACATAAAAAATGAAAGAACCGTAAGGACAATTTTATTTTTTCTATTCATAAAAAATTATTAAAAAATAATGTATATATTATAGGTTTTATTTTCCCTAAATCAATATAAAAACTCGGAAAAATCAAAAAAGTGACAAAAATTACTTTTTATCACCTTTTTCTATAATTTATTTTTGTTTCTGGAAATCCAGTTTGAAGTTCACCATTCCTTTTTTGTTGCATTCTTTTTTCTCTTTGTTCTCTCAAATATTGTCTTCTTTGTTCAATATCTTGTCTTACTTGCTCTCAAGCTGGCTGTCACCATGCATTACTCCAATATTCTTCATCTCTATAATCTGCTCATAACATATCTATTTCTATAGTTTTCATGGTATGTATTAATAGTTTTCTATGTTCTTGTTCTTGAACATGTACTTCATGTTTCAAAGAAAAATAATTTTGTGAATATACCCTATACAATAATTCAATTTCTTCTCTTACATCAGTTAATGGAATTGGGACAACTTCTAACATTCTATTTCTATATGCTTTTTCTTCATAATAATTATCTATTTCATTCAAAACTTTCTTTAAACTAATCATAAATTCAACATGTTGCTTCTTGTCTCCTTTTACATAAAAATTTTCTAAAATATACAATAATATTCTTGCATATCTATCTCTTTTCTCTTTCAAAGAAGCATTCGTTGGTATTTGCAAAATATCTTGAAATTTCTTTATATACAATGGAAACTTCTCTTCTAATTGAGAAACTAAGTCTGATTTTTGTATTTTTTCATCTTCTGATACCGGGCTTCAAGTAGATAAAATTCTACCAATTTTCGCTCTTCTTTCCTCTATTTGTGAATCTAAAAAATCTGGACTTATTGGAATAAAAGAAAAAATATCTTCTTTTGGTGGTGAAATTACTGATTGTTTCCCAATTTCTGCAATTCTTTTTTCAAAATCTGCATCAGGAGTGAGATCAAAACTATACTGATTATTCATATCATTATTTAAATAAAATCATATTTTTTCAGTATTATAACATAAATATTAAAAAAATCAATTTTTTAAGCACCTCTTAATTATCTAAACATCTATTACATTGTTTTTCTTTTATAAACTCATCAAATAATTCATAAAAATAATCTCTAACTTCTCTTTTTTCTCTCATAAATCCATCTTTGGTATCTTCCAATTTATATAGTACATCCAAATATGGTTCTTTTTTTAAGATTTTATTATAATCTTCTTTTGTATACAAAAGTCCTCCTATAAAAACAGAATATATTTTTGAAAAATCAATTTTCTGTGTTACCTCTTCTAAAAAATTTTTATATATTTCCTGATAATTCTCTATTTCTAAAAGTGGAAGAAAACGAATTCCCACTTGCCAACCTGCATCTAAAAGTGTATTTATAGCCTTGATTCTCATATCAAGAAGTGGAGTTTTGAGTTCATATTTTGAAATCACTTCACTTGGATTGAGTGAAAATGCAATTTCAATATTTTTTGAAGGTTTTTGTTTCAAAATATTTCCAATATTAATACTTTTGGTTCTTATTTCTGCTTTTACATTTTCTAAACTATCAAAAAATGGGAAAAATTCAGAAGTAAATTGAGTAAAGTTATCAGTAGCAAGATTATCTGAATAATCAGAAGTATAAAACCAAATATCTTCTTTTTCCTCTATTTTTCCTTCTTGAATTTTCTCCAAAATCTGTGATTTCATATCATCATAATTTACAAAAAAAACCTGCATTTCATTTTTAAATGCTCATTTTAAATAACAATATTTACAATCATACACACAATTAAGAGAATTTTTGAGAAAATATCATTTACCTGGATGCCCATATCCACTTGGGGCATCTAAGATTGCTCTATTTACTCATGCGATCACAATAGATTTTTCAATCGTTCCTACTAAATTTTTATCAAAAATATTTTTATAATTATCTATTTCTAAAACCTCTGCTTGTGGAAATTTTAAGATAATATTTTGGGCAATTGAGTTGTTTTTTAACTTCTTTTCTAAATAAATAATCATTTTTCGTATATTAAATATAGTAATTTCTCTTTCTTTTTTTCTTTTCTTGATTATAATAAAAAAAATATTTTTTAAAAAAGATTTATGATTTTTGAAATAGACAAACAAATTGTAGAAAAGTTTAGTGAAAATGATATAAAAGTTTACTTTTATACTTCTGGTTGTGAATGAACGAAAATAAATCTAACTCCTGATTTTGAGAAAACAAATTTAGAAAGTTTTTCCCTTCATGGAAAAACAATTTATTTTGAAATAAAAGATAAAAATAAATTAGAGGGAGCAAAAATTTTAAAAAAAGTAGATACTGGAACTGGTCATAAAAGTAATGATAAATATCTCTTTATCTCTCCAAAAGTAGAATCAAGATGTGGATGTGCAACGAGTTTTTCATTTGAAAAAAAGCTGATTGATAAAAATAAACTCAAAACTTTACAATGATTATTTAAAAAATAAGAAAGGCTTCTGCTTTCTTATTTTTTTTGTGATACTATTTGTTGAGATTTTATTTTTGCAATAATTTGTTCTCTAAATACATCCATAATAATTTCTGGATCTTTTGGTTTTCTTGGATCAAGTTCTTTATGTGCAACTACTGCCCATCCATCTTCCCACGCGGTCAAATCAGCATTTCTCACCTTTGTTTTTTTGGTTAAATCAAGATTATATTCTTTTCACAAATATATGACAAGTTTTTGTAATGATTCTAACATTTCATCACTATAATAACCATCACTCATGAGAGAAATTCCTATACTTCCATAATTATGACTTACCACATGAGAACCAAGTACATATTTTCCTCAAGATTTTCATTCATAAATATTTCATTCTCCATCAATAAGATAATGATATCAAACATCTCACCATCTTAAATTCAAAGCATGATATTTTTGAACTGCTTTCATATAAGCCATTCATTCTTCTTTTGTTGCTTTATATGCAGAAGCAGTATGATGAATAATAATTCTATCAACTGGATAATATCTGAGAGCATCTCTTCCATCATCAAAAGTTTTTACAATTCTATCTTTTGCATCTTGAGTATTAAAAGAGGTTAAATAATTATCTCTGAGTTGATTTGGTGCTGCTGGACCTCCAGCATAACAACTTCAATTTTCACATCATTTCATATAAATTTCTTTTTTTGAAAATGATTCATCAGCCCCCCACTCTTCACGAGAAAGAATTTTTCCTTCCATCAAAAGTCTCTCTCCAACTGACTTTTCAAATTTTTTATAGGGATGCTCTTGAATAATTGCAAAAATACGAGCCCTTTCTGCTTTTGAAAAAATATAATTTCTAAAAACTTGAGAAAGCACATCTTCATAATCTCTATAATTTGTTGTATATTTTTCAAAGATTTGTGATTTTACTTCCTTATCTATTTTTATATTATCTAAATCAGTTTTAAGTCTTCTTAAATATTCAATTTGTTCCTCTTTTGAAAGCGAAGTTAATGTTTTAGTATTCCTATCATAAAAAGCAAAATTTCCTTTCTTTCCTCCTTCATTTTTAAAAAATTCTACCTCTTTTATGAGTCAAAAATCACAATAAAGACTAGAAATTTGAGCTTCTCTATTTTTAATACTTTGTACAAAAAAAATAGTTTCATTTTCACAATTTTCATAATTAAAATATGAATAAATTGAAAATGGGAAAAAAAGTAAAAAAGAACAAAATAGGTATTTCATTTTAAAAAAAATCAGGAAAATATACTCTATAATTATAAGAAAATATTACCATATTTCAAATTATTTATTTTTTTATATAAAGAAATTCACAGTTATAAAAATTATTTCTGAATAGTTATTTATTCAAGTAAAGAGTTTATTTTTTGAAATATACTCTTTTTTTTATATAATAAATTTATTATTTTTTAATTTATTTTTTATGAGAAAAAAATCATTTTTACTTTTTTGAATTGCTCTTTTATTTCCTCTTATCACTCTATGAGCACAAGAACCTAGTATGAGTTCTATTTGATACACAGGAAATATCTCTGATGAAAGTATTATAGAAATAAAATGAAATGATTTAGACAGTTGTACCAGTTTAAAAGTTTGAAATAAAAATATTGAAATAAAAAATAAAACTTCTCAATCAATAACATATAATTTTTCAGATTCAAAAGAATATTCTGGAAGTATTAGTATAGAATGTGAAAATAAAAATATAGTATTTTATTATTCATTTCCACACATCAATAATATAACATTTCAAACTTCAAAATGATTTGAAAGATATATTACCATCTCAGGAAAATGATTTTGAGATGATCCTAAAATTATCATAAATGGTGGTAGTTTTCAGGCAAAAGTAAAAAGTGATGATGTTATTAGTGGTGAATTACCAGAAACTCTTTCAGATAGTACTCTTTCCATAGAATATAAAGGTTTAAAATCCAATATATTTGACCTATGAATAAAAATTCCAAAAATTACTTTTGCAGTTTCTCAAGATGGTTTTATAAAAAGAAAAAGTATGACTCTCTTTTGAGAAAATCTCACCTCATCTCAAATAACTTCTGTATATATAGGAACGAGTGAAACATCTGGTACAAAAAATGCTGATGGAACTCTTGAACTTGTACTTCCCGATGAAACAGGAAATAAAAAAATATATGTCGTATCACAATGAATCAAATCAAATACTCTTGATATAAATATTACCTGAGAAAGACCAGAAATATTAGAAATATGAGAGAGAGAAAAAGATTCTTCTGGGAAAAAACAACTTTTTCTCAGAGTAAAAAATTATTCTGAAACTCAAAGTGAAAATAAAGTTGAACTCAATGGAAAACTTATTTCAATTTCTAATATAGAATGAAATATGTTCATCATAAATGACTATACTCTAAAACCAAATGAAAATATACTTACTTTTATAGTAAGTAATAAAGCAAGTAAAACTTATTCTTACCAAGCTCCTCATATTTCTCTTCCTAGTATAGGATCTGTAAGTATAGGAGCGCTTAATGATTCTGGAAATAGAGATGTAAGTTTATTTTTAAATAGCTTTAATACTTCTACTGATAGTGTATATGTATGAGGAAATAAAATAAATATAAAAGAATGTATGTTTAATAATTGTAAACTTTCTCTGTGAGCCTCTATTTTAAAATGATATTTTACTGTTTGAAGATGAGAGAGTATAAATCCAACTAAAATATATTTTGATAAAATATATGAAAATACTCCTTATATAAATGATGTAAAATTTTCATGAGATTTAAAAGCAGGAACAAGGGTAACTATAACAGGAGGAAATTTTGAAGGAGCAAGTGTAAACACATCTAATTTTTTTGCAACTGAATGAGGAAAACTTGACTTTAGTCAAGGTTCAAATACTATTTCCTGACTCCTTGCTCTTGACTTCAAAGCAGAGACTAAAAGCAGTATTACCATAAGTAAATATGGTCAAAGTATCACTTTTGAATTTATAGCAAGTGAATTATGAAATATTTCTAGTTTAAAATGAGCTCCTACTATTCAAAAAATAGAATCTGTAGACACTAATGAGCTTATAAAACCAGACTCAAAAATAGAAGTACTATGAAGATGATTTAATTATGGAGATACAGTAGAAATAGATGGTATGACAACTCAACTTGTATTTAATCCTCAACAAAATTCATATTTTATTATGCCAAAAATATCAAGTTATGGGGCAAAATCACTTATAATTATCAATAAAGATGGACAAAAATCAAATAAAATTGATTTCATTCTTTCAAAACCAAGTGATAAAAAAGAAGTAACTTTTCATTACCAAACGAATACTAACACGCCTTTTTCAACAGATGATAATGAAACATTAAAACAAGCACTTTATAAATTTTCTCTCATAAATGTTATTGATGATATGATTATCAAACAACTTGTTTTCCAAGTAAATAACTATAAAAGTAGTGATAATTTAGGAACTTTTCAACTCAATATTTGAAAAGATAAATATGGGCCAAACAGTATTAATAAAGATGGAAAAATTATTTTTAAAGATATTTTTATAGAAAAATCTGCCAATGAAATATCTGCAGAGTTATTAAAATTTTCTGCATTTACTCAAGAATGAAAATATACCCTTGAACTTTCTCAAGATGCAACTATTCTTTCAAAAATTTCTGGAGAAGTTTTTTCTGGAAAAAGTTTTCATAATTTTGTAGCAAATACCATAGAAATTACACTCAATCAAAAAATAAATTGTATCGATAGTGACTCAAATAAAACTAATTGTAATACATATCTCAAAACTTCTGAAGTTCTCCCTCCAGTAAAAGAAAATGAAACACCTAAAAATGAGACAGTAACCTCAGAAACAAAAACAGAAACTACTACCAACTGAAAAAAAGAAGTTACTATCAACACTCTCAATTTTAAAACAAGTGGAATGATTCAAGTAAATAAAAATTTTAATACACTTGCTCAAAAATTGGTAAATCTTGAAAAAAATCAAGGAAAAGAAGAAGAAATCAAAAAAACAATAAATCTGATTCTTGTTGGATTATACCAATATGAAAGCTCAAAAAAATGAGAATCAAAAAGACAACTTGCACTAAAAATTATCTCAACTGAAGTTTGAAATTTAAAAAAATTTTTAAAATAAAAAAATAATCTCCTTACAGGAGATTATTTTTTTAATCTATCACTCAACTCATTACTAAAAAATCATTTTCATCATATAACGCACATATTTGTCCAGGAGCAATAGCTCTTTGTTTTTCCCTAAATATTACTTTATATTTCCCATTTTTTAGATCAATAACTTCACAATCTTGATCTTCTTGTCTATATCTTATTTTTGCTTTTCCAGTAAGAGGAAAATCAAGTTCTTTTGATAAAAAATTAATACTTTTTATCACTAATTCATCCTGAAATAAATTCATATCTTGGGAAGTTCCTACTACCAAAATATTGTTTTCTAAATCTTTTTTTATCACAAAAACGGGCTCTTTTAATCCTCAAAGATCCAGTCCTTTTCTCTGTCCTATCGTATAATAAAAAACTCACTTATGTTGTCCAAGAATTTTTCCAGAAGTATCAATGATATTTCCTACTTTATGTTCAATCTTTTTTTCTAAAAACTCAGATAAATCAACTTTCCCAACAAAACAAATTCCTTGACTATCTTTGCGAGTTGCATTTGGAAGTCATGCATCCAAAGCTATTTTTCTTACCTCACTTTTTTCTAAATGTCCGATTGGAAAAAGTGATTTTGAAAGTTGATATTGTGAAAGTCAGGCTAAAAAATAGGATTGATCTTTTGTGGTATCAATTCATTTTTTTAAGTGAAAAATTCCATTTTCTTCTATTATTTGCGCATAATGCCCTGTCGCTACTTTATCAAAACCATGTGCTAATGCTTCATCAAGAAAGATTTTAAATTTTATTTCACTATTACACATAATATCTGGATTGGGAGTAATTCCATTTTTATATCATTCATACATATAATTGAGCACTTTATTTTCATACTCTTGAATATAATCAAAAGTAAAAAATGGAATTTCTAAATAAGCTGCTACTTCACGAGCCACTTCTATGTCTTCCAAAGTTGGACAATATTCTCCTTCAGGAGCAAGATAATTTATCATAAATCATGCTGTCACATCATATCCAGCTTTTTTTAATAAATATGCAGTAACTGCACTATCAACTCATCATGAGAGTCAAACAAGTATTTTTTTTGTCATAAATAATTATTAAATTTTCCTCTAGTATATTGAAAAAATCATTTTTGGAAAGTAGTTTTTTGTGTTTCATATTTTTTCTTGAATAATAAATAATTCCATATATACTTTTGCTGTTTAAATATTTAATTTATAAACAAGGGAAAAAGTTTTTAATGTTTTTCAATTGAGGAATCTTAAAAAATATTCAAGATTATAACCATAAAGATTTCTTATATTGGCATAATTTTGAAAAAGAAAAATATGAAATTCATCTCTACACTGATGAAAATATTGATATGAATGAAAAATATACCAAACAAGAATGTGAAATAAAAAATAAATATTTTACCTATTTTCTCAAAAAAGATATCAAACAAAATGGTGGAAGTACTTATATAGATAATCCAATTTCAAATATTGAAATCCGGCAAAGTGATTTAGAATCCCTCAAAAAAGATTATGAAAAAATTGCTGATAGTAATTACGGTCTTGGAATTGATATTATAGAAAAGTGATTTTTTAATAAAATCAAATCTACATTAAAAAGTATCTTTTAGAATAAAAAGATTATGAGAACTCATAATCTTTTTATTTTTATTAAATTTGCAAAAATATATGAATATTATACAATAGAAATGCCAAAATAATTGTATTTTTTTATTCCTAATTTTTTTTATCAAAATAATTGAGGGGCAATTTATTGCTCCCCCTCTATTTTTTGATAAAGATATAGGATACAATTGTTTTGGCGAACAAATAAGAGTTATAAATTGCCCCTTTTTTGTTCGCTAAAACAAGTAAGTTTTTATTTTGGCATTAAAATTTATTTTTTAATGCTTTTTTATATGAAAAATATAAAACATTATTTCAAAGGGTTTACTCTCGTTGAACTCATCATTGTTATTACTATTTTAGCAATTCTTGCGACTATTGCATTTATCAGTTTTCAAAATTATTTCTGAGATGCCAGAGATGCAAATAGAGTTTCTACCATTAAAAATATTGAAAGTGGACTTTCTCTCTTTCAAATAAAATCTGGAATGTTTCCAACTCCTGATACTCCAAAAATATTTACTGGATGAATTGAGGGAAAATCTCAAATCAACCAATGAATTATTTGAGAAAATGTTACTAGAATTATTTCTCTTTCAAATATTCCTCTTGATCCAAAAGAGAAAACTCCTTATGTGTATTCTACTTTTTGAAAAAATAATACATACTATCAAGTTTGAATTGAGAGTGAAAATACTCAAACTAGTTTACTTCCTCAAGTCTATGCAAAATCTAAATCCTCAATAGTAAGATGAAATTATAAATTTGATCCAAGTCTTCCAAGTTTAATTCTGGTTGAAAATGAAGCTCTCACTAATTCTTGAATATTTTCTCCAGATGTTTGTTTTGTGATGAATAACTGAAAAAATACTATAAATAATTGTAACGAAACAAAAGAAAATATGACTTTAAAAGAATATGATCATTCTTTAATTTCATATTGGGATATGGAAACTACCTTTTCATCTTGAGAAATTCAATATCTAAAAGATTTAAGTTGAAATAAAAATGATGGTTGGATATTTACTTGAGTTGCTTGAGAGATTGCAAAACCAATAATTGGAAACTGAAATATGGGGTTAATGTGACAATCAACAAAATTTTATAATTCGTGAACTTGAGGACATATAAGATTAGATCCTCAAGCATATAGATTTCATAATGCAAAATGAATTACTATTATTTGATTTGTAAAAGAGAATGATTTTCTGCATTGACATAAATGTATTTGGAAATTTCATAAAAATACTGCTACTTATTGGTGAGGATCACTTTGTTTTAATGCGTGAAGTTATGGAGTTAATTGATGATTTAATACTCCTTGAAATGTTGGAATAACATATAGTTCAACATGAGCATTGAATATGGATTTTTCAAAATGGAACATGGTGATTTGAGTCATAGATTATACCAATAAAAAATTAAAATACTATCAAAATTGAATATTAATAAGTGAAAAATATGTTGATTTTCCAGAAAATTTTTATACGTATCAAGAGTGAGATATTGAAAATCGATTTGATAATATATGATATGGAACTGCTCCTAATCCTGGAACATTAGATTGATATTTAGATGAAGTAAAAATTTATAATCGTGCATTAAGTTCAGAAGAAATTATTGAGCAAGCAAAAATTGCTGGATTTTAAAATAAAAAAAACAGACTTTCGTCTGTTTTTTTTATTTCACCACAATATTTACAATCTTTCCTGGAACATAAATTTCTTTTACAATTTCTTTTCCCTCTAACCATTTTGCCACACTTTCGAGTTCTCTTGCTTTTTGTAAAATAATATCCTTATTTTCTGCTACATTGATAGCAAGTTCTCCTCTCAATTTTCATAAAACTTGTACTCAAATTACCACTTCATCATCTACGGTTAAACTTTCATCATATTCTGGCCAATTTGCATGAAAAATACTTTCATTATTTCCTAATTTTTCCCATAATTCTTCTGCAAAATGAGGAACAAATGGATGAAGTATAAGAGTAAATTTTTCTAACCATTCTTGTTTTAATTCTTGATTTGCTGGAGTTCCATAATTTGCTAAAATCATCATTTGAGCAATAGCAGTATTGAATTTATAATTTTCAATATCTTCTCCAACTTTTTTAATCGTTTTATGAAGATTTTTCATAGCAGTTTTATCATCTTCTCAAACTTTTCCATTTTCAAAAATATTCCAAACTTTATCTAAAAATCTTTTTACTCAAATAATATTTTTTGTATCCCAAGGCGCACTGTCTTTAAAATCACACATATACATTTCGTAAAGTCTCAATGTATCAGCTCAATATTCTTTTACAATATCATCTGGATTTACTACATTTTTGAGTGATTTTGACATTTTTGCAACTATTTGATTGAGTTCTTCTCCCGTTTCTTTATGGAAGAATTTTCCATCTTTTTCTTCTACTAAATCATTCGCAATAAGTCCTCAGTTTTTTGTTTCATATGCAAATGCTAAAATCATTCATTGATTTCTCAGTCTTGCAAATGGTTCTTTTGTTGAAACAACTCAAATATCATACAAGAATTTATGCCAAAATCTTGCATATAAAAGATGTAAAACAGCATGTTCAGCTCAACCAACATATGAATCAACACTTCCCCAATATTTTTCAACTTCAGAATTTACGAGTTCTTCTGGATTTTCCTTGTCCATAAATCTAAGATAATACCAACAACTTCCTCACCATTGTGGCATAGTATTGGTTTCTCTTTTTCATTTTAAGTTTTTTGCAAGTTCTATATTTACAAAACTATCAACTCTTGCAAGTGGTGATTGTCCATCTGGACTTGGTTCGTATTTATCTACTTCTGGGAGTTCTAAAGGAAGTCTATAATCAACTACTATTTTTGTATACAGTCCATCATATACTCTTGAAAATGGTTTTCCATTGATAACTAATTTTACACATCCGACATCTCCACAAATACAATTTTTACATCTTTTTCCAGTTTCTCTTTTATCTAAAATATAAGCGGTGTCTGGTTCCATAGAATCTGACATATCAGAAATTTTAGGTAATTTTTCATAATCCTCAATTTCTAAATGGATAAGTGGAATTGGTTCTCCCCAATATCTTTGTCTTGAAAAAAGCCAATCTCTGAGTTTATAATTTACTCTTTTTTCTCAGAATCATTTTTGCGTTGCAAATTGTATTAATTTTTCTCTTGCAGTTTTTGAATCAAGTCCGCTAAATTCTCCTGAATCTACTAAAGTTCAATCTTGCGTAAAAGGAAGTTCCACTCATGTAGAAACTGATTCTTTTATAGAAAGATTATATTGTTTAGCAAACTCAAAATCTCTCTCATCATGAGCAGGAACCGCCATAACTGCTCCAGTTCCATAATTCCCTAAAACATAATCTCAAATATAAAGAGGAACTTTTTCTCCATTAAATGGATTTATTACAAAACTTCCTGAGAAAACTCAAGTCTTTTCTTTAGTTCCAGTTCTATCTAAATCTGATTTATTTTTTGAATCTGTGATATATTTTTCACATTCCACTCTTTGCGCATCAGTTATAAATTCTTGAATATCTTTATGATCTGGTGCAATTACAGCATACGTCATTCCAAAAACTGTATCAATTCTTGTAGTATAGACTCTTATAGATTTTTCATTATCTCCGTCTTTTAGCACCTCAAATTCACACCCTTCACTTCTTCCAATCCATTTTCTTTGCATATCTTTGATCCCTTCTGGCCAATCTAAATCTTCTACATCTTCAGCTAATCTATCAGCATATTTCGTAATAGCAAGTACCCATTGTCTGATTTTTTTCTTTTCAACAATAGTTCCACATCTATCACAAGTTCCATTTGATAATACTTCTTCATTTGCTAATCAAGTTTTACAGCTTGGACAAAAGTTTATTGGTAAATCTTGTTCATAAGCCAAACCTTTTTCAAACATTTTTGCAAAAATCCATTGTGTCCATTTATAATATTTTGGGTCAGTTGTATCGATTTCTCTATCCCAATCATACGAAAATCAAAGTGATTTAATTTGTCTTTTAAAAGTAGCAATATTCTCAGCTGTTGTAATTTTTGGATGTGTTCCTGTTTTAATTGCATAATTTTCAGCAGGTAATCAAAAAGCATCCCACCCCATTGGATGAAGCACATTAAACCCTTTTGCTTTTTTATATCTTGAAACGATATCATTAGCAGTATATCATTCAGGATGTCCTACATGAAGTCCTGCACCACTTGGATATGGAAACATATCAAGTGCATAAAATTTTTTCTTATTCGACTTATTTTCACTTTTGAAAGTTTTGTTTTTTTCCCAAAACTCTTGCCATTTTTTTTCTATTTCAATATGGTTGTACATACAAAAAACATTTAAAAACTAAAATTTATGGGGATTATACTCAAAAGTGCTAAAAATTCTAATTTTTTATTTTGAAAATTAAAGATTGTTTTTATAATGATACAAATTTTAATTTTAAATGTAAAAATATGTCAAAAAATATTTATTATATTATGGTAGCAATCTGAGTAGCTTGAGGACTCATACTTTTTTTCCAAAATATAGTACTGCCAAGTTCACTCTATAGTTTTATGGGAAGAAAAACTTGAGCTATCGTCTTGATGTATTGTTTATGATTTGGTTTCTTAATCTGATATGGAATATCTTGAATTTTCCATTCAAAAAAAGAAGATAATTATGAAGATGATAACTTTTAAAAAAAACTTTGGAAATTTCCAAAGTTTTTTTTATGCGGTAGGTAAAATAAGTTTTACTAACCAACTGATTACAGAATAAGCTAACCATATAACCAAAAGTCATAAAAGAGCTTGTATTAAAATTGTTTTTCATTTTGACACTTTTTCATCATCTCATCCAGCAGTCAAGATATTAAAACCTCAATATAAAGCATATAAAACTGCTAAAATAGTTAAGAAAGTTGCAAGAGTTCCTACTAAATTTTGAACTGCTACATCAGCAGTATTATCAGTTCATTTCATTCATTGTTGAACTTTATCATTTCAAAGATTCATTGCTGAAGTTAAATTACTTTGTGTAACTAGAGTGAGTCATGCAAAAGAATAGAAAGATTTTTTAATCAAATTATTCATAAAAACTAATTATTAATAAATTAAAACACAAACATTATAACGAAATTTCATTAAAAAAGCAAATTTTTTCACATATTTTAAAGCTTGACTTCTTTTTTTTTATTTTTATATTCTATCATATTAAATAATAAAGCCAAAAAATGAACATTGATATTTTCTTAGAAGATTTAAAAAAACACTGAATTGAAAATGAAATCCCCAATATATCTCAAGTAAATGCAAGATTTTTAAGAGACCTGATAAAAATTGGGAAAGTAAAAAATATGCTCGAAATCGGTACAGCAAATTGATTTAGTGCTATTAATTTTGCTTTAGAATTAAAAGAAATTTGAGGAAAACTTACCACTATTGAATTTTCAAAACTTTCATACAATGTAGCTTTAGAAAATTTTAAACTTACATGAGTATCAGAAACTATAAATGCAATAAACGGAAATGCTCTTGATGTGATTCCTGTGTTAGAAGAAAGTTATGATTTTGTATTTATTGATGGAATGAAAAGAAGAACCAAAGATTTTTTGGAACTGGTTTGGGATAAAGTTGAAGCATGATGAATCATTATAATTGATGATGTTATTAAGTTTAGAGAAAAAATGATTTGATTTTGGGAATATTTAGAAGATAATCATATTCAATATAATATTATTCCTATCGACATAGATGATGGAATTGTGATGATAATAAAATAAAAAACTCTTTCTTATTAATTATTTTCCTTATACAAAACATATGTGAATTCAATCAAGTAAAGCAAAATCTCCTGAAAGAATCGTAGAAACTACTCATAAAGATATTGATGTAAGTGAAAATTCTCTCAGACCAAAAACACTACAAGATTATGTCGGACAAGATCAAATAAAAAAACATCTCTGAGTTTCAATTGCTTCAGCAAGACTCAGAAATGCCAGTTTAGAACATATTCTTTTTTATGGTCCTCCAGGTCTTGGAAAAACAACTCTTTCAAATATTATTGCTTTTGAAATGTGATGAAATTTAAAAGTAACTTCTGGACCAGCCATTGAAAAACAAGCTGATCTTGTGAGTATTTTATCAAATATTGAAGCCTGAGATATTCTTTTTATTGATGAAATTCATCGTTTAAGACCACAAATTGAAGAAATTCTTTATACTGCTATGGAGGATTTTGTAATTGATATAATGGTTGGAAAATGAACTGGAGCACAAAGTGTAAGAATGCCTGTTGCAAACTTTACACTTGTTTGAGCGACAACAAAACTTTCTGCGCTTTCTAATCCATTGAGAGATAGATTTGGAAATGTTTTAAAACTTGATTTTTATTCTGGAAACGATTTGGAAAAAATCATTGTAAAAAATGCTTTTTTACTTGATTTAGAAATAGAAAAAGATTTGGTATGAGCTATTGCAAACAGAAGTAGATGAACACCAAGAATCTCAAATAGAATCTTAAAAATTATGAGAGATTATAAAATAATTGGAAAAGATATTAATAATACAAAAGTATTTAAAGAAATTTTTTCTGATTTAGGAATTGATGATTTGGGTCTTGATTATTTAGATAAAAAATACTTGCAAACTATTCATGAAAAATTTTCTTGTGGTCCTGTTTGACTTGGAACTCTTGCATCAAGTATTTGAGAAGAGGAAGCCACTTTAGAAGATGTTGTAGAACCGTATTTACTTCAAATTTGATTTTTAGAAAAATCTTCTCGTGGAAGAAAAATAACTGATAGTGCAATTTTGCATTTGAGTTGAAAATAATTTTTTATATTTTTATTGCTTCTTTGTTATGTCCATTTGGCAAACACATTCTTGGAAAAATCTCATTTTAGCTTCAAATCAA
>JAUCCN010000010.1:0-54252 GCA_034676185.1 Patescibacteria group bacterium
TAGTTTCTGCTAATTCTCAAGGAAAATTTTGCATGAAAAAAGAAGCAATTTCTCTGTCAGTTTTTCAGGTTGATAAAAGAAATCATTCATTTAAAATATCAAAATATTCTAAATTCGTTCAGAGGTGAATATATAAATTCATAATTATTTTTTAATGGTTATTTCAAAGTTTTTCCTCAAGTCTTCCTTCATCATTGAGTTTTTTTATGTCAGTATATCCTCAAAGTAAATTTTCTCTGGTAATTTCTCAAATAAATATTTGAGGCAAAGTTCTCATTGCTGAAATTTGTACAAGTTCCATCAATTTTTCATGATCATCACTTAAGTCAACTTCCTTATATTCATATCATAATCCTCAAAGAAGTTCCTTTGCTAACATACAATACGGACAATAATCTTTTGTAAAAATAGTAATCATATTTAATAAATAGTTTTTAAAATAACTTCTCCTTGCTCATTTTCTGCTTCTTTCTTAATTGCTCAAATACAAGTCATCACCTCATCATCTCATAAAGGAAATCACGGTTCATGACGAAATGATTTATCAATAAATTCTTCTCACTTCTCTATTTGGCACATACAAGCAGCACAAATTCAAAAATTACAAGCTGATTGCATTTCTATTCATGCATCAGTAATTTGTTTTAAAAGTGTTTGTCAAAGTTTTGCATCAATTATTTTTGTAATCTCTCAAACTTTATTTTTAATCGTAATTTTCATAATTTCTTCTGTAACATTATTTTATTCAAGTAGTTCCAAAACCTCCTCTGTCAGTATTTCCCATTGTCTCTACTACTTCAAATTCTGCTTTTAAAATCGGAAGTAAAACTCATTGTCAAATACGAGTTCCATGTTCAATAGTTTGTACTTCATTTGACATATTCATATATGGAAATTTTAAAGTATCATTATCTCCGCAATAATCACTATCAATAATTCCAACTGAATTTACTTGAATAAGTCAGTGTTTTTTGTATGTTGAACTTCTTGGACATACTTGTAAAACATATCATTCTGGTACTTCTACCACAGTTCCAGTTTCTACCAATTTAAACTCTCCTGGTTGAAATGTATAATCTCAAACACATTTAAAATCAAATCCACAAGCTCCAGCTGTTTCATAAAATAATGGTTGTCCGTCTGACGTTTTAATTCTTACTTTCATAATAAATAGTTATATATTAAAATTAATTATTGATACTATTTTTTGAGCTAAAAATTCTAGTTCTCCTCGTATATACTCCTCCGATTGCACTTGTTTTGCCAAAACTACTCAAACTGGAGTCATATCATCATACACAATAGCAATATTTATGTCTCATCTTTTTATTCAAAAATATATTTCATTATTTTGTGAAAGATATTTTTTACATTCATCTAAATTCCAAAATACTTCTACTCAATCATATCCCATTCCACTTAAAAAACTTTCTAAATTCTCTCCTGCATTACAATAACATAATGTGTGTTGAAAAAGAAAATTTTTTGCCCATGTATTTCGCGAACCTACTCATATTTTTACACATAATTCTTGGAAAAACTCTGAAAAATTATTCCCTTTCCCATCAAGACTTCTTTCATCGTGAAAGAGTGAAGAATATGTTTGTTTTTCTCAAAAATGATTATGCAATTTTTCCATAACTATACTTCAAATCTCAAAAATAAAGGTTCTCCTTTTTCTCTTATAACAAAAGTTTCAGTTTTTTCAATTAATTTTTGTAATTCTCCTTTTTCTAAGCTTTCAGTATAATCTTCAAGACCAAGTTTTGCAAACATTTCTGACATTTTTTCTGGAAAAAATGGATACAAAGCAAGTCAAACTTGTCTGAGTCATTCAGCAATCGTATAAAGAACTTCTCTTGTTTCTTCCAGTTTTGTTTCATCTTTTATAGTTTGCCAAGGTTCTTTTTCATCTGCAAATTTATTTAATTTATCAAGTAAATAAAAAGATTGATCTAAAACTCCTTTTAAATTATATACTCCATAATATTCTTTGATTTCTCTAAAAAATATAATAGATAAATAATTATTTACTTTTTCACCATCTGTAATAATCATTTTATTAAATTCTTTTGCTGTATCTGGTTGAATATTTCAATATAATTTTCAATCCAACTTCAAAGCCAAAACCACCACTCTATTCACTAAATTTCCTAAATTATTTGCCAGTTTTGCATTGTAAGTGAGAAGAGCTTGTTTTTCTGAAAAATCACCATCTTGTCAAATATGAAAACTTGAAAGTAAATACAAAGTAAGTAAATCCTTTGAATATTTTTTACTAAATTCTACTGGATCAATCACATTTCATAAAGATTTTGAAATTTTTTGTCAATCAACCGTAAAAAATCAAGTCGTGAGAATATTTTGAGGAAGTTTTTGAAGATCTGTATTTTTATAATGCACCACTCCATCTTTTTCTTCTCATAAATGGTAAGCACTCGCAAGCATAGCTGGCCAATAAATAGCATGAAATCTGATAATATCTTTTCCAACTACATGTAAATTTGCTGGCCAAAAATTACTTTCATCTTTTCCAGCATCACTTTCATTGCAAACGGTCACATAATTAAACAATGCATCATACCAAACATATGTCACTTGTTCTTCATCAAATGGAAGTTTAATTCAAAATTTATTGGTTTCTCTTGAAATAGAAAAATCTTCTAATCCCCTTTTTACAAAAGCAATTACTTCATTAAATCTTTCTTGAGGTTGTACAAAAGAAGGATTTTTTTCATAAAATTCCTCCAACCAAGTTTGATATTTTGAGAGTTTAAAAAAATAATTTTTTTCCTTTAAATATTGTGGTTGAGTTAAATGATCAGGACATACTTTTACTCCATTTTTTTCAATTAAATCATCATCCTTTTTAAATGACTCACATCAAATACAATACATTCATTCATAATCGGCCTGATAAATATCTTTATTATCAAAACTTACTTGTAATACTTCTCTCACACATTTATGGTGTCTTTGCTGTGTTGTTCTGATAAAATCAGTGTATTTTATCTCAAGTCCATCCCAAACTGCTTTGTGTTTTTCTGCCATGATGTCAAGATACTCCATCACTTCTTTTCCTTCTTCTTGAGCTTTTAAAACAGCTTTTTGAGAATTTTCATCCACTCAAGTTGAAAATTTTACTTTTTTCCCATTTATTTTTTGGTATCTTGCGAGAGTATCACAAATAAGAGAACTATAGGCATGTCAAATATGGGGAATTCCATTGGTATAATAAATTGGAGTGGTAATAAAAAATGTATCTTTTTGCATCTTGTTATTATAATTTTTAAAAAAATAGAACCTTTGGAAGAGATTATATTAGTTTCAAGAGTTTTTTCAAATAAAATATAAAAACTCTTTTTTATTTGCTCTTTTTTGGGAAGTATATAAAATAGTAAGTACCAAAATTATAAGTATTTTTTATGTTTTTAGAAAAATAACACATCTGGAGAATTTAATCCACTCTTTTTGGTTATTTTTCTAAAAAGTGCTTATAGTTTTGGCGAACTTATAGTATTAAATTCTCCTTTTTGTTCGTCAAAACTATAAAGATATCAAAACTTATTTTGGCATTAAAATTTTATTTTTTAATGCTTTTATTATGAAAAATATAAAACATTATTTCAAAGGTTTTACATTGGTAGAATTGATTATTGTTATCACTATTTTAGCAATTCTTGCTACTATTGCATTCATTTCCTTTCAAAATTATTCTTGAAATGCAAGGGATAGTAATAGACTTTCTACCATTAAAAATATAGAAACTGGACTTTCTTTATTTCAAATAAAAACTGGAATATTTCCAATTCCTGATACTCCAAAAATATTTACTGGATGAATTGATGGGAAATCTCAACTCAATCAAGGTATTATTTGAGAAAATGTTGCTAAAATTATTTCAATGAATACTATCCCTCTTGATCCAAAAGAGAAAACTCATTATGTGTATTCGACTTTTTGAGGAAATAATAAATATTATCAAATATGAATTGATAGTGAAAATAATGAATTGAGTTTTATTTCTCAAGTGTATGCAAAATCTAAATCTTCCATTGTAAGATGAAACTATAGATTTGACCCAAGTCTTCCAAGTTTGATTGTTGTTGAAAATGAAGCTCTCATAAACTCCTGAATATTTTCTCCAGAAGTTTGTTTTGTTATGAATAACTGAAAAAATACTATAAATAATTGTAATGAAACAAAAGAAAACATGAGCTTAAACAATTATGATAATGCTTTGGTTTGATATTGGGATATGGAAAGTATTACTGATGATTGAAAATTAAAAGATTTATCTGGGAATTTTGGAAATGGTAATTTTATAGCATTAGGTATGAATAGTGCGGTAGTAACTAAAGAAAAAGAAATATATAATTCTTGAATTTTACAAAATATTTTACCTAAAGAACCTCAAAAAATAAATGGTGTAGTTGGATGAGCTTTTGCATTTGATGGAGGGTGATATTTTACTATTAATGATAATAAAGAAATATTTAAAAATATAAATTATTGAGATTCTATTACTATAACTGCGATAATAAAAGATACCTGAGTAGTAGATGATACATTATGATGTGAACAATGACCAATATATCAAACATATGCTTTTCAGCTTATAGATACAATTTATCAAATAGTAATGGGAGTATTTATGCATTACCGAATAGTAAGGGAACATTTTTCGCTTGATATAAAGTAAATTATTTTTTAAATGAATATCATTTATATACTTTTACAAAAAATGAAAATTCTGTATCTTTTTATATTGATGGAAAGAAAATGGATTCTAGAAGTATAAATATTTATACAGATGGATTAACAACATATCCTTTTGTATGACCTTTTATATGAGCATCAAAACATTGCGGATGAGGCTCCAATATAAATAGATTTATAGGGGAAATAGATGAAGTAAAAATCTACAATCGTGCACTTTCTCCTGAAGAAATTATGGGGCAAGCAAAAATTGTCTGATTTTAAAAATAAATTCTCAATATTTCACTTGCATATTGCCACTATTTCATATAATATAAGAGAAAAATTGATTTTTTCTCTTTATTTTTTAATTTTTTAAAAATGACAACATTTTCTAAAAAATATGAACCAGAAATCTTTGAAAAAGAGATTTACAAAGATTGGGAAGCTTGAAACTCGTTTATGCCAAAACCATCTACGACTGGGAAAACATTTTATATTCCAATTCCACCACCAAATGTCACTTGAGTTTTACATCTTGGACATGCCCTCACACTTACTTTGGAAGATATTATGGTCAGATACCATCGTATGATTGGTGATGAAACTCTGTGGGTACCTGGAACAGATCATGCCGGAATTTCTACTCAAGCAAGAGTAGAAAAAATGCTTACTGAAACTGGAATCACCAGACAAGTTTTATGAAGAGAAAAATTCTTAGAAAAAGTCTGGGAATGGAAAAATAAATACGGAAATACAATCACTCATCAAATGAGACAAGTTTGATCATCTGCTGATTGGTCAAAAGAAAGATTTACTCTTGATTCAGGACTTTCAAAAACGGTAACTGATGCTTTTGTTGATTTATACAATAAATGAATGATTTATAAATGAGAATATATGGTAAATTATTCTCCTGCATTAAATACCGTTATTTCTGATCAAGAAGTCATTTATAAAGAAGAGGTTGGAAAACTCTATCACATCACTTATTTTGTATCTGGAAGCGATAATGAAGTAGTAGTTGCAACTACTCGTCCAGAAACTTTACTTTGAGATGAAGCCGTTGCCGTTCATCCAAAAGATAAAAGATATAAAGCACTTTTAAAAGCTGGGAAAAAACTTATTCTCCCAATTTTAAATAGAGAAATTCCTATTATTTGAGACGAAATGGTAGATATGGAATTTGGAACTGGTGCGGTTAAAATCACTCCAGCTCACGATCCAAATGATTTTGAAGTGGCAAAAAGACACTCTCTTCCTCTTGACAATATTGTACTTGGAAAAGACGGAAATATGACCGCAAAAGCTGGAATATTTGCCTGACAAGATAGCCAAACAGCAAGAGAAAATATTGTGGAACTTTTAAGAGCAAAAGGAAATTTAGTAAAAGTAGAAAATTATACTCATAAAGTTGGATATTGTGAAAGAAGTGGTTCAAAAATTGAAACGATTATTTCAACTCAATGGTTTGTAAAAGTTGATGAAATGGCAAAAAAAGTAATTGCGGGGTACAAGAAAAAAGACTTTGAAATCATTCCAGAAAGATTTAATAAAATATTTGAAGATTGGATTTATAATTTAAGAGATTGGTGTATTTCAAGACAACTCTGGTGGGGACATAGAATTCCAGCTTATTATCATAAAGAGACTGGAGAAATGGTAGTAAGTAAAGATGATTTATCTTTAACTGGAGAATACACCAGAGATGAAGATGTACTTGATACTTGGTTTTCATCAGCTTTATGGCCATTTTCAGTATTAGATTTTGATTTTGAAGCAAAAGTTCAAAGTGAACTTTTTCAAAAATTCTATCCAGCTCAAGTTTTGGAGACTGGACACGATATCATTTTCTTTTGGGTAATCAGAATGCTTTTATTTTGATATGAATTCACCAATCAAACTCCATTTAAAAAAGTATATTTTCATGGTCTTATCAAAGACAAACACGGGAAAAAAATGTCAAAATCTCTCTGAAATGGAATTGACCCACTGGATATGATTGAAAAATATTCAGCTGATGCTCTGAGGCTCACCGTAAGTGTTGGAAATACTCCTGGAAATGATTTGAAATTTGATGAAGATAATGTAATGGAAAATAAAGTTTTCATCAATAAATTATGGAATGCAACTCGTTTTGTGTATACAAATTTATTTGAAAAATCTTCATATAAAATTGATAATTATGAAACTCTTGAAAAAAGAATTTTGGATAATTATGATAATTTAATGTTTCACGAAAAATGGATTTTATCTCGTTTAAGAAATATTTCTGATAAAGTAAATGAAGGAATGGAAAAATTTAATTTTTCTGAAGTTGGAATTGAGCTCCAAACATTTACCAGAAATGAATTTTGTGATTATTATATTGAAGAATTTAAAATAACTCGTGAAACCTCACAATTTGGAAATGATGTTATTATGTATGCTATTAACAATATTTTAAAATTATGGCATCCATATATTCCATTTGTAACGGAAGAATTATGGAATAAAATCTGATTTGAAGGAAAACTTATTGAAAGTGAATATTCAAAAGTAGCATTAAAAGCAGATAAAGAAATTGAAAAAGATAAACAAATTTTAATTGAAGTAATAAAAGAAATTAGAAACCTGAGAGCTGAAAATAATATTATGCCTTCAACTCCAATCAAAGTAGAACTCAAAGTGAAAAAAGCAAAACTTGAGCTATTTGGAGATGAAAACTTAGATATTATTTCAGGAATTGTAAGATCAGAAAGTACACAAATAGTAAATAAACCAACTTCTGAGAATCTTGTTTATGCTGTTACAAAATCTTGAATTGAAGTATTTGTGGATAACTCAAATGCAAAAGATATGGAAGGTGAAATTGAAAGATTAAAACTTACTATTACAGATACAAAAGAATATATTTGACTCTTAGATAGAAAACTTCTTAATGATAGTTTTGTAAGGAATGCTCCTCCACAACTCGTAAGAGCTGAAATGGAAAAAAAAGCAGAAGCTCAAGAAAAGTTGAAAAAATTAGAAGAAAAATTAGAAAAAATCAAATAAAAAAATCCGTGGATTTCACGGATTTTTTTATTTTAAGAAGATATATCAGTTTTCTCAATTTCCTATTGGACAATACCATCCATTCACTCACTTAATAGCAAATCATCTCCTACACTCATCACCTGAAACACCTGTATATGCAAATCATTCAACTCAAGTTAATTGTCATCAATAATTTGTAGGCGTGTTATCTATTGTATTAAATCAAAGATGCATATTATTTTTATAAGGTCCATACCATATTGTTCCTCAATATGTCGGTTTTACTTTATTACTTACTTGACGAGTAGAAGCAAAAGTATCAGAGGTGTCAAAATAAATACTCGCACTAAAGTTATCATTATTTGCTCTATAGATTGTTTTAGGAATAGTATTTATCAAACTATCTGAAAATTTAAAGGTAGATGTTTGTCCAAGTGCTGAAAAGCTCCCAACTGCATTAATATTTCTATGATTATAATTTCCTGTAGTTGCTCTTACTACTAAAGTCCATCATCCATCATCTCTTGTCATATCACAATATACCTTAAAAGCAGGATTTGTATCTGGTTTTATAAAATAAATTCAGTCTCAAACTGCTCCAGCATACGTATAATTTCCACTTGGGTTTTTATATCCATTACAATTGGTAGCATAACTTTCATCAGACCATCTTTTTCCTCCATCATAAGCTACAATATTTCTTTTACAATCAGTTCATACTTGAGTAAATCAAGCATTACAAGAAATAATTTCATCTATATTTGAGTATGTAATAGTTTGTCCATCTGATAATAATGTTAGAGTAAGAGTAAGTTCCTTCTTTCCTCATGCAATTGAATGATATAATCAAGTTTTTGTTATAGGTGTTCCAAATAAGAGAGAAATAGATGGAAAACTCCATGTTATATTATTATAAACCACTGAATCTATTTGGATTGATTTTGGAACACAATTTTCTCATTCATATCATTCATCACAAATAATAGGAAGATTTTCATTTTTTGAATTTTTTATTGGAGTTTTATCTCATAGAATTTTTTCCTTCAAAACCAATTGATCTTTTACTCAAAAATTAGTTAATATTTGTTTCTCATTATTATCTAAATTTTCTTGTTTATTTGAAATATTTTCTAATTCTTCTTTACAGATTGTTGTAAATGCACTGTCTGGGTCATTCCTCATAATTTTTACTACTTGATCTGGTAATATTTTCAATGATTCTTGCAAAAATCAATATGGAAGATTTTCACCTTTATTCACAACATATATAGGAGTATCTTGCATTGCTCCTGTCAAAAGAAGGTTTACACTTCCAGTATTACTCCATATAATACTAGGAATATTTACATAAGAAACACATCATCACTCTAATAAATTTCCACTCTGATATTTTACAAATCATTTATAGTTTCACTCTACTTTTACTTGATATCAACTTGCTTGAGTTTGAAGAAAAAGTGGACGATATCCAAAAGGTGATTCAAATACCGTTGCAAGTTGATACTCCTGAGCATCTTCACTTCTTGCATACACATAATTTGTTTGTATTTTTGGATCTTTTGGAATAGTATTGAGTTGTATCTGTTTTGATATATTTGGTCAAATTTCTCAATTTATTATATACAAAACTCATTGGATAAGTCCTTCCTTTATATCTCATTCTGGAATTGGATAATTTCATGTTTTCACTTGGTATAAAGATAATCCTGTTTCTACATTTTTTAAAGTTGCTATCCTACTTCCATCTCTCGCATTTCCTCCATAACTTTTAAAAGATATAAATACAATCAGTGCCAGAATTGAGAGTATAGTTATTACTATTATTAATTCTACTAACGTAAAACCTTTTATTTTTTTATTTTTCATTATAATAAAATTATAAAATTATAAAATTATAAAATTATAAAATTATAAAATAATATTTTTTACTATAATATCATATTTTTTTTACTTTTCAACTATTTCTTATATAGTATTAAAAATAATAATAAATAATATTCTATGATATATATACTCCCAACAGATACTTGCTTTTGAATTGCTTGCTCATTTGATGATACAAGTAGTTACCATAAAATCTATGAAATAAAAAAAAGACCTCTTGAAAAACCTCTTGCTATCATGATAGAAAGTTTTGAATGGTTAGAAAAAAATACTCCTTTAAATAGTTCTCAAATTGATTTTTTAAAAAATTATAAAAAACCATTTACTATTTTAACCAATTGTACTTATATTGAAATGGTCCTCAACTTAGAGCAAGAGGACTTTGAATATCAAAATAAAGAAATGTATAAAAAAATTGCTTTTCGAGTGGCTCATAGTGAGATACAAAAAAAGCTTATTTGAGAAATTTGACCAATTTTTTTAACCAGTGCAAATTTTTCTGGAGAAAAAGAGATTTATTCACTTGATGAAGCAAAAAATCAATTTCAAAATTTTAAAAATATACAATTTTTATGAGAATGAATTCTACTTGATAAAAATATAAAACCATCAGATATTTTTGAGTTTGAATGAGAAAGTACAAATATAACATATTTAAGACAATAAAAAAATTACCATTTCATGGTAATTTTTTTATTCTTCATCTACTTTTCTTGAAACACGAATATCTTTTTTTAAGTTCTTTTTGGTTTCTTTTTCAAGTTCATTCATATTAGAAAATGCTATTTTTGATTTGGTAATAATTTTATCAGCATCACGAAATAATTCTAAAAGTAAATAAAAACTACTAATTCATATAACAAGACCAGCAAAGCCCATAAAATGTTCTGATAAAATAAGTACTAAAAATGTTAAACTTAAAGGTAATTTTATATATGAAGAAACAATTTTTGGATTTAAATAATATGCTTCAACAGCATGAATAAAAGAAATCAAAAATATAACTTCAAAAAGTATTCAAAAACCTCAATATGTAGTATATCCTATAAGTAAAATAGGAAAACTAGAGATAAAGGTTCAAAGCACTGGAATAAACCCACAAATAAATACTATAATAGCTAAAGTATAAATAAGAGGAAATGGAGCTCCATGAATAAGTCAAATAATAAAAAGTCCTATCGTTGTTAATATCATATTTGTCAATGCAATCATACTTTGAGCTTTAAAAACAAGTCAGAATGTTCTTACAATTTTCTCAATAATAACTTTATATTCCTGATACAAAAAACCAAAATTAGATGTTTGTATTCATTTTAAATATTCAGATAATTTATCTCTATCAATAATAAAAATATAACTGAGGATAAGTGCCATAATAACCTTTAAAAATATAGCTCCAAAAGCCTTAATTTTTTCTAAAACTTGTAAAATAATATCAATATCTTGTTTAGTAAAAATCTCTGAAATACTTCCTCAAATTTGTGAATTTATATTTTTTATTTCTTCTAATTTTGAAGTTACCATTAAAATTGGCTCTCTAAGAGCAGGAATATAATTTGGAAGGTCTCTGAGTTCACGAGTTAATTGTGGTAATAAATCCGAAAGAGCAAAAAATATAGCTCCTATAAAAATAAGATATAAAAAGATAATAATAATATTTAGAGAAAAAAACTTCTGTAAAAATAAAATAGTATTTCAATTTCTAAGAATTTTTATAAGAAATATATCTAGTTTTTCTTTGAGAAAATTTCAAAAAGTAAGAAATAAATATGAAAAAATAAATGTTAAAAACAATACAAGTAAAAAGTGTTGAAGAAAATAAAATGCGGCTATAAGCAATATATATGCAATAAATTTTTGTATAAAATATTTATTTACCAAAAGTTTTCCTATTTTTTTAAAAGTATTCATATATGAGAATAGTTAAAAATATTTTTTTTATTTTATAATTTTTTCAACAAAATCAAAATTTAATCTTCTTTTTTCCATTTCTATACTTGAAATTTTGATTTTTACTGTATCTCAAACTTGTAAAAATACATCTTTTGTAAATTCAAATTTCATATCATCTGGAAGAAATTCTGATTTTTTATATCCTAAAACACTTCAAACTTGTTCTATAGAAATGAATCATTCTGCTGTATTTTCAAGTTCTATAAACATTCCCGAAGCAATCGTTCATGAAATTACTCATTCAAATTCTTGTCCAATTTTATCTTCATAATATTTACAAATCATCAAATCTTTTACTGCATATTCAAGTTTTTCAGCAGCTCTTTCTGTATCAGAAGTATGTTTTGAAACAGATTTTAAAATATTTGCATAATGCTCTGTTCTTGTATTTGAAAGTTTTTTATGTAATTTTTCCTTAATAATTCTATGAATTTGTAAATCTGGATATCTACGAATTGGAGAAGTAAAATGTGAATAAAACTCTAAATTAAGTCAAAAATGTCATTCATTTTCTGGAGAATATACAGCTTTTTCTAAACTTCTTAAAATCAATTTTTGCAATAATTTTTCTTTTTTATTTCCTTCAATATCTTTTAAAATTTGTGCAACAATTTTTGGAGTCATTGCTTTATATGGCAATTTAAAACCAAAAATCTGAAGTGTATTTCTTAATTTTTCCACATCATCTTCATTTGGAATTTCATGAATTCTATAAAGAAATGGGATTTTTTGAAATAATTCTCAAACACTTTCATTTGCCAAAATCATAAACTCTTCAATGATTTTCATACTTTCATATCTTTCATATTTTTTGATTTCTAATGGATGTCCATCAGTATCTAAAACAAATTTTGTTTCTGGAAAATCAAAATTTAAAATTCAAGCTTTTTGTTTTTTACTCGTAATTTTTTCTTTCAATTCTAATGAAATTTGTACTGCCTCTAAAAGCTCTTTTGTAATTTTTCATCCAAATTTTAGTTCATCTCCAAGTCATAATTTTCATTCGAGCATTTCTTGTACTTCCCTATATGTTAAACGAAATTTTGATTCAATTACGCTTTCATACACTTTTTTTGATACAATATTTGCTTCTTCATCCAGAAGAATTTCACAAGAAAGTGTAAGTTTTTTTGTATTTGGATTTAAACTACATAAATCATTTGAAAGTTTTTCTGGAAGCATTGGAATAACTCTATCAACTAAATAAATAGAATTTCATCTTTTCAAAGCTTCTCTATCAAGAGCACTTCCCTCTTGTACATATTCTGCAACATCTGCAATAGAAACAATAAGTTTATAATTTTTATCTTTTTTCTCAACTAAAATCGCATCATCTAAATCTTTTGCATCATCTCCATCGATGGTAAAAATAAGTTTTTTAGTTAAATCAATTCTTTCAGGTTGTTCTTCAAAAATAAGCGATTCTGCTTCTTTTAAAATCATTTCTCAAAACTTAATTCTTGCTCATCATTCTAAAGCAATTGACAAAATATCAACTCATCTTTTTTCTTTATCTCCTAATATTTCAATAATACTTCATTCAGGATTTTTTCCTGACCAATCAGTAATTTTTATTGCAACTTTATCTCATTTTTTAAGTTGTCCTTTATATTTTGCTAATTTTTTATTTGAAATATGGACATCATTTTTAAAAGCTGGATTATCTAAAATGACAAATGCAAAATCTTTTACAAATTCTATACTTCAAACAAGAACTCTTTCGGCTCTTTTTAAAACTTTTGTAATAATAGCTTCTTTTCTACGATTAAATGTTTGTAAAACTGCTTCTACTTCATCTCAATCTAGTGCTCCATTTAAATTTTTTGGATACACAAAATATCCTTTTTCCAATCACTCAACATCTACAAATCAAAAATCATTATTTTTACTTGATGAATATTTTCAAACTATTTTTTCAAGATTTGAATAATCAGTTGGTTTATTTGAGTAATTTTTATATCTTGATTTATTTTTTGAAATTTTAGGAGCATATGCTTTTTTTTCTGAAGATTTTTTTCTTCATCTATAATTATCTTGTGATATTTTTTTCAATTTTTATTTATTTAATAATATTTTCTTAGATTGTACGAAAAAATCTAAAAATAGCAAAAAATAAGGAAATGAAAATAATTTCCTTATTTTTTATTCTGTTATCAAGAATTTTTCTTTTAATAATAACGAATTCAATATTTTTCAACCAGTGTTTTTCTAATATAAAAAAGAACTTTGTTTTCTTGTTTTCCAGAAAGTTTATCTACTCACATAAATTTTGCCATCATTTCCATAACATCTTTTATGGATTTATGTATAAATCTTTTCTCTGTTTTTCCAGTTTTACGATATATTACTTCTATTTTTCTCTCTATAGCTTTTAGAAGAGTTCTTGGTTCATATGGAGAAAAAAGTTCATTTTCTTCTGATCATAATCCCATAGTTTCAAAATCTTGAATAAATGATAAATCTCTCAATCATTCTAAAAAAGCTCTATTTTTTAATGATGAAATATCTGTTTGATTCAATCAAAATTCTCTGAGTTTTGCTGCATATATTTTTAATTCATCACTCATATCAATATCTTCTCCAATACATTGATAGGTAAGCAAAGTATAGGCTGATATAGCTGTATATATTTTTTTGAGTGTTTCAAGCGACATTTCCTGATTTTCAGACAATATTTCTCAAATATTAAATTCTTTTATATCTTCTTTTTCTCCATTTAATACGATATCAAAAGTAAGACGTTCTTCTCTATCAACACTGATTCCAATAATTATTTTTCCCTCATACTCATAATATTTTTTGAAAGATGGTGAATGGAGTAATCTCGTAAGGTATCTTTTTACCACATCATTATAGGTACGAACAAGCTCTCTGGCTCATTTTTCTCTTGAAAATCATTTTTGTAGAATATATTCATACAATTCTGGAGAAAGTTCAAACTGAATATGAGATTCTGTATAATATTTTAACAAATATTCATTGAATTCTTTCACTTGAATATCTATAATTTTTATACAATCTTCATTTCTTGATAATTCTTCAAATTCAATAAAAGCATGAATTCTTCACAAAAATTCTGGTTTAAATATTTCTTTGAGTGATGCTTGAAAGATTTTTTCTAAATCTGCTTTGCTGGATTTAGAAGATGCAAATCAAATAGCATTTTTATTTTTTTCTTGAGTAATTTTTTCCTGACCAATATTTGAAGTAAAGACAATAATTGAGTTTTGAAAATTTACCACTTCTCATTTTGAAGTCGTTACTTTTCCTTCATCAAGCAATCACAATAATTGCTGTATGACCTCAGGATGAGCTTTTTCTATTTCATCAAACAAGAGAATATTCAACCACGGGAGTCTTTCAATCATTGGATTTAATTTTCCTGTTTTTTTCGCTACATCATACGCTAAAGTCACATTTTTATTTGTAAAAGGAGTTTTATCATCATATCAAATATATCATTTCGGAGCACCAAAAAGATTTGAACTGGAATGCATCTCAGCAAGATTTTCACAATTTATTTTAATAAATCCATTTGGGTCTCAAAACATCGTTTCAGAAAGCGCTTTTACTATTTCTGTTTTTCCCACTCAAGTTGGTCCGTGAAAGAAAAATACTCCAAGGGGTCATTTCGGATTCCCAAGCCTTAAAATACTATCTAAAACAGCTTGAGATAAAGCGTTTTTCGCTTTATCTTGAGAGACAAGTTGTCTCTCAAATGCCATTTTTAATTCTGATAAAAATGGATGATCTCCCTCCATTTCAATCGTATGACAAACCCTATCAGCATATTTATCTCTAAAATAGGAAATTGGTTGTTTTTTTGTGCCTATAACTTGAAGTTCCCTTTCTGGTAAAAAAACAGGCATCATCACTCATCATTTTGCTTCCATTATGAAAAAAATTACAAAATAAGTTTACTTTATAAGTATTTTTTATTATTAGTCAATTTTATTTTCAAAAAACAAAAAAATATTTACAACTAACATTTATTTTTATAAATACTAATTGCAAATATTTTGGTGCCCAAGATGAGACTCGAACTCACACACATTTCTGCATACGCACCTCAAGCGTACGTGTCTACCATTCCACCACCTGGGCAAAAAATTATTATTTCTTTCAAAACAATATTTTATCTGGTGCCTCGAGCGAGAATCGAACTCGCACTTCTCGCGAAACGGGATTTTGAGTCCCGCGTGTCTACCAATTCCACCATCGAGGCATAAATAAAGCTTTGCAATTATATGCAAAACTTTAAAAAATCAAATTTTATATGTAAGAATTTTTTATTTCATTTTCAGAGTATTTGCAATTACTTTAGAAACTTCTGCTCTTGTCATATTTTTATATGGTTGAAAAAGTATTCTTCCATCTACACTATATCCATCAACAATACACATATCTTTTGCTTTTTGAATATATTTAATTTCCCATCCAGATTGATTCACATCTTCAAATCTCGTAATATAGGCTTCTTTTGGGACTACTCATGATATTTGAAAGAGCATTTTTAAAGATTCTGCACGAGTCACTGGATCATGAGGACGAAATTTTTTATTCTTTTGATCAATCACTCATAATTTCAATGCTTTAGCAATTACTTTTGCCTCCCAAGCATTTTTATCTACATCCTCAAATGAAATATCATATGTCACCATATCTTGATAATCAATACAAAATGCTCTGAGTAATACTTTTAAATATTCTGCTCTTGAAATAGTATGATTCGGTTGAAATAAGCTTGTATTATAATATCCATGTATAATCCCTGCACTTCATAATGCTTGAATATAATTTTTAGCAAATGAAGATTCTATATCTGAAAAATATATATTCAATTTTGGAAATACACATTGCCTCGCCTTTACTAAATCATTTGCTTCACATTGTTTTAGTTCTTTATTTTTTGGAATAATTGGGTTTTCTTTGGGAGGAGTATCAGTTTTTGGAATTGGAGTATCTTTTGGAAAAGATGGAGTAACTTGATCTATAATTTGTGTTTGTTTTGCAGTTCAATCTGTTTTTATATTTTCTTCTCCACAAATCCCATCATAATAACTTGGTGAAGAATCTCACAAAGGACAATTATCTTTTGGAGTTACTGCTCATCCACCACCACCTCATCATCATCCTCAACCTCAAGAAGAAGGGAGTATTATCTCTTGCCACTGTGCATACCAAGTAACATGAGAAAGAATTTTTGTATTTTGAGTAATTTGAGTTCCCCCTGTTTGTGTTGTATACCATCATTGAAATGTATAATTACTTCTAGAAGTAATTGCGAGGGGACCTATTTCATTATCATAAATAATATTTTGTGTTTGTGGTACTGGAGTAACTCCTCCATTTCCATCAAAAGTAACAGTATACTCTCTTGGAGTAGAACAAGACGCATTTATTCCACTTTCTCCATTACAAGACCAAGTAAAACTTCAAGTTCAAGAAATAACTCCTGTTGGAGTTCATGAAGCACATAAATCACTTCAAGGAGGACTTATCACTGCTTTTGTTGTTGCACTTCAACACACTCCGTTTATTTTGAGATCCCATTGTGCATAGAGAGTCGTATTTCATATAATTTTTGTATTCTGAGTCATTCGAGTTCCTCCAGTTTGAGTCGTATACCATCATTTAAAGATATATTCATCTCTTGAAGTAATTGCGAGGGTACCTATTTCGTTATTATAAATAATATTTTGTGTTTGAGGAATTGGAGGAGTTCCTCCGTTAGCATTATAGGAAACTATGTATTGTCTTGGAGCACTACAAGAAGCATTGGTTCAAGAATTTTCCCCATTACAAGACCAAGTAAAATTTGCCTGTCAAGAAACAACTGCTGTTGGATTTCAGGAAATACATAAATTACCTCCAGGAGCTCATAATGTTGCCATATTATGAGCAGCTCAACAGTTTCCATTTATATTGGTTAACCATTTTGCATAATAAGTTGTATTTTGTGTTACAATCGTATTTTCAGTAATTGGTGTACTTCAATTCAAAGAAGGAAACCAGCCAAGAAATACATATCAATTTCTGGTAGGTATTGATGGAAGAGTTCAAATTTTATCATTATAAATCACTACTTTATTTGATGGAGTATGACCAGTTCAACCATTTCCATCGAAAATTACTGTATATTGTCTTGGAGCACTACAAGAAGCATTGGTTCAAGAATTTTCCCCATTACAAGACCAAGTAAAATTTGCCTGTCAAGAAACAACTGCTGTTGGATTTCAGGAAATACATAAATTACCTCCAGGAGCTCATAATGTTGCCATATTATGAGCAGCTCAACAGTTTCCATTTATATTGGTTAACCATTTTGCATAATAAGTTGTATTTTGTGTTACAATCGTATTTTCAGTAATTGGTGTACTTCAATTCAAAGAAGGAAACCAGCCAAGAAATACATATCAATTTCTGGTAGGTATTGATGGAAGAGTTCAAATTTTATCATTATAAATCACTACTTTATTTGATGGAGTATGACCAGTTCAACCATTTCCATCGAAAATTACTGTATATTGTCTTGGAGCACTACAAGAAGCATTGGTTCAAGAATTTTCCCCATTACAAGACCAAGTAAAATTTGCCTGTCAAGAAACAACTGCTGTTGAATTTCAGGAAATACATAAATTCACTCAAGGTGCTGAAATAGTTGGTTGAGTATTTGAACTTCAGCAAGCTCCATTTACAACTACAGGAGAAGATTGTTCTATTTCAAAATCATCAATAATAAGATCTCAATGAGATAAAAGTAGAGAATGAAATGATAATAATATTATTTCTAAAAAAACTAAAAATCTAAAAAACATAACTCAAGTAATTAATAATATAAATATGATTTTTTATCTACCCTCCTATAGGTTCCTGAAATGTAGTAATTTGAAATTGAACTGATAATTTTTGAAAATTATGTGAAACCAGTCCAGATATACCATACAAATATAATTCTCTCACTTCATAGAAAGTGACTCCATCAAGATATTGTGTATTATCGTCTTCATCCTCCTCTCATTCTTCATCTGGAATAAAAATATCATTTTCATCTATTCTTTCACTCAAATTATCAAGGTAATTACAATTTAAATTTTCTCATAGAGTAGAAACATCAATAACTTCTTGTGAACAAATATATAATTTCGTAGGATCTATTTCTCATAATAATGTTCCACTTATACTTACTTGTACATTATATCAAGTGAGAACAGAAGAATCATTTTTTAATTTTTTAATATATATTTTTCTTCCAAATAATATATCTTCATCTTGTCAAATCTTTGCAGAAAAAAGATGATCAACTGAATATTTATTTGCTACACTCATTTTGTTTTTATGATCTAAATCAACATCTTCAAAATTACTTACTTCAAGAGAAAAATCTTTTTCATAAAGAAGCTCATCATATAATTTTATAATAATTTTTTTGAATGATTGTGAGTTTTTTATAAATAATTCATCCCCAGCATCTCTATCAAAATAGTTTTCTTCTCCTGATGGAGATTCAGGATATGTATATGTAGTAATTGGAATTTCATCATCATTTTCATCTATTATAGATATCTGTAAATTATCATCATAAATATTGTAAGTATCAAAGTAGAAATATTGCCCATTTTCATCAAAAGCATCGGTTCTTAATGTAATAAATGGTATATCTTCAGGCATAAAAGTAAATCTTGAGAATATATTATGTGTTACTCAAAAAATATCTTCATAATTCACTTTTATCCATGGAAATTCTATTTTTCCACTAGAATGAAAATAATCACTCAATCCCTGAGAAAGCTCTTGTTGACAATCGTTTAATTGATCTTGAAGATAATCCCAATTCTCAATATTTTCTAAAATTTTTTCTTGGGTCATATTTTCTGGGAGAATACAACTCTCTTCGAGTATATGTTCTTTTTTAGAATTCATTAAAACAACATCAAATTTTTTGATATATGGAAATGCTCTATATGATCAATTTAAGCTAAAATCTCAAGAAGAAATACTCGTTTTTTGATTCATAGCTCACCATCCTGGTGGAAACATCTCAAAAATATCCTCAGAGTAACTATAATAATTTGATCCAGAAAGAATCACATCATTACTCCATGCAGCATTAAAAGAACTCACATCATCATTTTTGATAATACCATATATATTTTCACAAATGAGAGAGCCTTTTGAACGAAAATTTTTTATTTGTATATTATATCTTCAAAGAGGAATATTTTCAAAATTAATATAAGTCCTTCCATATCAGTCATTTTCAATTGTATATGGGAAATATACTTCTTCATATATTCAATTATTAAATTTTTTTATTTCTAATTCTAGATCTTTTACCTCTATTGCTTGATTTAAAGACATTCATAATCTTCAATAGGAATAATCACTAATCATAAAACTTTCCCCATAAGATATATTACAACTTTCATTCATAAATACTCCCTGATTTTCATAAAGAGTAAAAATATCGTATTTTCAAAAAAATGAAAGAGAAATTGCTCACATATTTTCAAAAGTATAATTATCTTTAGTATTTACAAGAGGTGAATAAGCAGATCCTCTATAGAAAATATTTTCTCAAATTGATGGATCATTTTCAAAATTAAATATAACTTTTCCTTCTTCGTTAGGTATAATTACATCTTCATATATCTGATTTTCTAACTCTATTCAAGGCAGAAAAAATTGAAAATTGATATTTTTTGTTTCTCCTGATTGAACCAAAGAAAGAGTTTTTGCAATAAGTGAATAATCTTCTTTTTCATATTTCCATATATATCTATTTCCACTTGTATTTTCTGGGAAATAAGTAAAAAAAGAATCATAAAATATTTTAAGAGTAGAAGTTCCATTTCCATTATTTACCCACATCATGTTCATAGGATTTCAATGATAATCGAGTACTTGAGTAACCTCTACATCGTTATTTAATTTGATTTCATAATAGAGTGTTGGAATAGTTTCTTGTTGAATTAAATAACTAAGATAGTATTTTTTAAACCAATCATAATAATAATCAGATGGATTAAAACTTACTCTTTCTAGTTGATTTTTATAATAATTGGTATAATTATATATTAAATTAGTCGGATTTGGGTATGTAATAAATTCATTCACTTTATTACTATCCAATTTTTTTACCCCAAAATAAGTATCTTTATTCTCATTATAAAAAAAGTATCTCATCCCTCCTGTTACATTATCTATAATAGAAGTATTTTGCTCAGCAAAAAGAGATTGGTATGGAAAACATAATAAAAAAAGTACACTTATGTATTTTAGTTTTTTCATATATATAAAAATTATAAAATATAAATTTACTATATAGTAACATATCCCAAAAATTTTGTCAAAATTAATTTGATAAAATTTTTATATTTCAAATATAAAATCTTCCTTTTTCATCTTTTGAAATAAAAAGTCTTATTTTTTTTACATTTTCTTCTTCAAAACCATTTGCTTGTCTTCTGATATAATCAATAGAAACATATTCTTCTATAAGAGATATCATATCAAAATTTTTCATATCTAATTCTATATCCTTTATAAAAGACTTTTTAGTTTTTAGTTTTGGATTTTCTCAAAAAATAATTTCCAAAATTTGTCTTTCTAATTCAAAATATTTTTGTAGTGTATCTAAATTATGGCAAGTCTTTAATTTTGATAATTCTTTAGTGGAAATAAAATTGGTAAATCTCAAATACTCATGAATTCAAACTGCTAATTCACAAGTAAGAGGATCAAGTTGCTCTTTCCTTTGTATATTTTCTACCATATTTATATATTATTTATTTTACTCAAGCTGCTTCCATTCTTCTATCAAAATTTGATCCTGAAGCATATTTTGAAATATTTCATAATCAAGCTACTGATGCTTCTGATATTCATTTATTATTTGCAATATATTTATTAATCGCTTCTTGATTACTTAAATGAGCCGTTGCTTCTTGGATAGCTTTTGCAGAAGAAATACATCCATTACTTGCATCTTTTTGAATTTCTGGAATCATTTTTTTGAGTACTCCATTGAGAGTATTTTCTAATTCTTGTGTATTTAAAGGTTTTTTTCCTGATAAATAATTAGTAAATGAGCTCACTTCTTTTAATTTTTTATCAAAATTTCCTCTAGAATTCCCTACTTGATCTGATAAAGGGGTAAGATTTTTTCTCTCTGAATCTGTACAAATTTGTTCAACCTGCTTTATTCCATCTAAATTTGCCATAGTTATTAAATTAAAAATTAAAATTTTTTAAAATATTTTCTTCATCTTCTTTTTCAGATTTTTCTAATTCAGTATGTAATTGTCTTTTTATATTTCAAACAGTAGAAGACATTTTTTTATATGTTTCTAAATATATGTCCATTATTTTTGTATACAATTTTTCTAACTCTTCATCAGAAAGTTTTACTAAATCATTGGCAACATCCTTAAAATCATCAATATGCGCTGATGTATTTCCAGAATATTTTTCTAAATTTACAAAATTAATAATAATCTCATAAATATACTTTTCTTTGATATCCCTATCCATAAAATCTATAATTTAAATTAAACATATATATTAAATCATAATTTAATATAAAATGCAATTTTTTACTATTGTTTTTCTTTTTTTCATTTTTCTATACAATGCTTATAAATTTTATATGCTAAAATTTGCATTATGTATATTTGTAATAATTGTGGAAATGAAAGTCTCAAATGGACTGGACAATGTAGTTTTTGTAAAGAATGGAATACTTTGCAAGAATTTAGAGAAAGTAAAGCGAAAGGTTCTCTTTCTTGAATAAAAAAAGAACTCACAAAACTTTCAAATATTTCCTCAAAAAATGAAGAAAAAATTCCAACTCATTCTCAAGAATTAAATAATCTTTTATGAGGATGAATTACTCCTGGAAGTATTATTTTACTTTCTGGAGAACCTGGAATTTGAAAATCAACTCTTGCCTTACAGCTCACAAAATTAGTAGATAAAAGTATTATCTATATTTCATGAGAAGAGAATGAAAATCAAATCTTTGGAAGAGCTGAAAGACTGAGTATTACTTCTGACAATATTTCTCTTTTATGTGAAAATAATTTAGAAAATATCCTAGAAACTTTAAAAAATACAAAAGCAGAAATTATTGTGCTTGACTCTATTTCTGTAATTACTTCAGAAAATGCATCAGGAACAGCTGGAAGTATTTCACAAGTAAAAGAAGTTGCTGAAAAAATGGTTGATTTTGGGAAATCTACTAACACAACCATTGTAATTATTTGACATGTAAATAAAGACTGAAATCTTGCTGGACCAAAAACTTTGGAACATTTAGTTGATACTGTTTTATTTTTTGAATGAGAAAGATATGAAGAGGTAAGAATTTTAAGAAGTTTAAAAAACAGATTTGGTTCTACTTGAGAAATTGCACTTTTTAAAATGACTGGAAATGGATTAGAAGATATTAAAAATCCTGGACTTGAATTTATTTCTAGCGAAAATGATGATAAAACTTCTGGTTCAAGTTTGAGTATTACTATGGAATGAAATCGTGCACTTGTTGTAGAAATAGAAAGTTTAACAACATACACAAAATTTTGATATCCAAAAAGAAGTACAAGAGGAATAGGAAACTGAAAACTTGATTTAATTTTGGCCGTTTTATGAAAATATTCAAAAGTAAATCTTGATAGTTATGATGTGTATGTAAATATTGTAAGATGAATAAAAGTAGATGAACCTGGGATTGATATGAGTATTTGAGCATCTATTATTTCATCAAAACTTGGAAAACCTATTCCGAGAAATACTGTTTTTATTTGAGAAATTTCTTTAACGGGAAGAATTAAAAATTGTTTTTGAATTGAAAAAAGGGTAAAAGAAGCTCAAAAACTTGGGTTTGAAAATATTGTAATTCCCGATATTGATATACAAGTTGATAAAAAAATAAATCTTATAAAAATAAAAGATATTGCTGGACTGATTGCACAGATTTAATTATATCATATGAAAAAAGCTAAGAAAATATTCTTAGCTTTTTAATATATTTTGAATAAACAATGTAATTATTTTTGAACTTTCATTTCCTTGCATTTGAGATAATTCTTGTAAAATTTGATCAGTATTTTGTCATTCTCCTGAAATACTTTCTTTCATTAATTTTACTAAGAAGCTTGTAAATTCTTTAGAAAATTCTGAATGAAATTGACATCCCCAAGCATTTTCTCATAAACGAATTATTTGGTTTGGTGTATGTTCATTATTTCCTAACACTTCAGCTTCTCAAGGATTTGAAACATATTGTTTATGAGACCAGATTGATTCAAAATTTTTATCCATTTGAGAAAAAAGTTTATCTCCCTGTCCTTGAGTATTTAAAAATACATTTCATTTTCCTATTTTTCTTGATGGTGCATTTTCTACTTTTCCACCAAATGCAGAAGCTAGAATTTGATGTCAAAAGCAAAATCAAATTGTTGATTTCCCAGCATTAATTTCTTCATGAATAAATTTTTCCAAATCAAGCATCCAAGGAACTCTTTCTGTTACCATACTTGGAGATCCTCACAAAATATAACCATCATAATTTCATTTTGCTGGAAGTCATTCCAATACATTTACTACTTCAAAAACAGTATTTTGTTTCAGATAATCAAGTTCAATTGTACTTTTCCAAACATCAAGCTCATTCATAAGAGCTTTTTGTCTCTCTTCAAAAGTAAATCTTTCATCCTCTGCAAGTCATGCAAAAATTCATGGTTTTACAGATGATAATATAGCAACTTTCGCTTTATTCATAAAATTTAATTAAATTTTAATATATTTGCTTTTCAAAATGTTTCTAATCCTGATATTCCAAGTGGAAAAATTCAAATTTCGTCCTTATTTAAAATTGATTTTTTTTCTAAATAGTCCTTTATATTTTCTTTTTCTCATTCATAATTATAAAAATCCCACGAAGCAAACAGAGTTGATTTGATTAATAAAGAAGTTACTGCTGGATATGTTGCTCAAGTAAATCTAGCATTTACTTCTGTTGCATAAATTTCTCCATTTATATCAACTATAAAATCAATTCCTCAAAAACCAGTGTATCATATTTTTGCAATATATTCAATTATTTTCTCACTTTGAGCGACCAATTTTTCTCATATAGAATTCCCTACATATATTGATGGTGATTTATTTCCTAAATATACTTTTCCATTTTCTAAAATCTGATCAGTAATTCAAAAAATAATTCCTGATTTTTTATCTTCACTAATAAAAAATTGTACTGATGGAGAAGATTCCTTTTGAATAAATTTTTCAATAATAAGCTCTTTTTCTCCGTAATTTTCTAAAAGTTCCGCCAAAGAATTTTCGCTATTATCCCAAAAACCATATCATGAAACTCAAAGTGGATCTTTAAATAAAAATCTTTCTTTTTTTGAAAAATATTCTTGTAATACTTCTCTGTCAGAAGTAAAAACTCACTCAATTGTTGGTAAATTTGATACTTGTAAAAATTTCTTTAAAAGCAATTTATCATTTGCTTTCGTAAAAACTTCTTTTGAAACACTTAAAGGAATTTCTAATATTTGTGAAAGTTCATCCATATCTTCATTCACAAAAAATGGAACAATTTTTTTAAATTTTTTTGCTTTAATTTCTTGTCTAAATATTTCATTTTGAGAAATATTTTTTGCGAGTGTTATTTCTTTTTTATTTTCTATCAGCATCACATTTACATCTTTTGCAAGTCAAAATGATTTATAATATGTTTCTATTTCTTTTGAAAAAGGTTTACTAAAAATCACATTTGTATTTTGAAGTATTGATAAAACTCTTTGATCATATCCTCAAACAAATTCAATAAAAGGAAGTACTGATGGAATTATCATTCATCTGGTATCATTTATAATCAAAGTATCTTGATTTAAAAAATTTTGTATTTCGGATTTTAAGAGTTCTATAGTCTCTGTTTCATGAGTAAGAAAATTTATAATTTGCATATGTAAAGTAAGAATTAATTAAGAGTGTATCTTCAAAAAATTGAAAAAATTTAATTTTTAAATATTATATGAAAAATATTTTTTTAACAACTTTAATATGAAAACAAAAATTTTAATAACCTTGATTGTTTTTTCAAGTGTAATCTCATGAGTAATTGGAAGTTATATTTTTCTTTACTATGTCAGCCCTGAACTCAATAATGTAAGAACAAATACTATTACAAAAGAAATTATAAAAGATGGAAAAACAGTAACTATAACTGATTTACAAAGTGAAATCACTAATCTGGTACAAGATGTTTGACCAAGTGTTGTAAACATTATTATCAAAAAAGATATTGATTTATATAGAAGAGACCCTTGGGGATTTTTCCAAGAAAAAGTTGGAAGTGTAGAAAGACAAGTATGAGGAGGAAGCTGATTTTTTGTTGCAAAAGATGGAACTATTATGACCAATAAACATGTAGTTTCTGACACTTCTGCAAAATATACTGTTATTACCAATGAAGGAAAAGAATACGATGCTTCTGTCGTTGCTCTGGATCCACTTACTGATTTTGCCATCATAAAAATAGAAAATCCTGATAGAGAATTTAAAGTTCTTGATATTATTGAAGATGAAAAACACATAAATATCTGACAATTTGCAATAGCTATTGGAAACGCACTTGGAGAATTTCAAAACTCTGTGTCATTTTGAGTAATAAGTGGAAAAAATAGATCTATTGAAGCTTCAGGTCAATGAATTGTTTCACAAAAATTAACTTGATTATTACAAACCGATACGGCTATTAATCCAGGAAATAGTGGTTGACCACTTCTCAATCTCAATGGAGAAATAGTTTGAATTAATACAGCAATTGCTGGAAATGGGCAAGGACTTGGTTTTTCTATTCCTTTAAGTAAAAAAAGAATTGCCTATATTTTAAGTTCAATAGAAAAATATTGAGAAATAAAAAGACCTCTTATTTGAATTAACTATATTCCTGTAAATGATAATTTAATTCAAGAATTAGGATTAAATATTGATTATGGTGCATATATCCCAAATGAAAATGGAAGTATTTTAACAGGAAGCATTGCAGAAAAATCAGGAATTGAAGCTGGAGATATTATTTTAGAAATTGATGAAACAAAAATCACTCTTGAAAATCCAATATCATCTATCATACAAAATAAAATTCCAGGAGATAGTATTGAACTGAAAGTATTAAAATCTAATGGAAAAGAAGAAATTTTTAATTTAGAATTAGGTGAATATTAAAAAAATAGTCATTTGACTATTTTTTTATTGCAAAAAAAAGAAAAGTATTATAATTTTAATAATATCTTTTAATTTAAAAAAATATGTGTTGAATTTTTGCTTATAAATGAAAAAAAGAAGCTCTAAATATACTGTTAAATGGATTAAAAAGTTTAGAATATAGAGGTTATGATAGTGCCTGAATTACGGTTATAAATGAAACAGGAAACAGTTACAGCATAAAAGCTCTTGGAAAAGTATCAAATCTAGCGACAAAAGTAGAGGCAGAAAAAAAAGATACCAAAAATTTTTGTGTAGGAATTGCACATACCAGATGGGCAACTCATGGATGAGTAAGTTTAGAAAATACTCATCCCCATTCATCAAGTAATGAAAGATTTTTTCTCGTTCATAATGGAATTATAGAAAATTATATTGAACTCAAAAAATCATTAGAAAAAAAATGATATTCATTTTATGGAGATACTGACTCTGAAGTAGTAGCAAAACTTATTGAAGATATTTTTGAAAAAGATCTAGAAACCACTCTCAAAAAAGTAAAAGAACTTATTACTTGAGCATATGCGTTAGCTGTTATTGATAAAAATAATCCTGATACTATTGTAGCTATAAAACTTGGAAGTCCTCTTGTTATTGGATTTAAAAATGATGAATTTTATCTTTCCAGTGATTCAAATGCTATTGCAAATGTAACTGATTATTACATTCCTATTGATGATCATGAAATGGTAATTATACAACAAAATTCATACAAAATTATCAACGCAGAAAAAGAAATAAAAAAAGAAAAAATAGAATCTATCGCTTATAATACTGAAAGTGATATGTGAGCATTTCAACATTTTATGGAAAAAGAAATCTTTGAAGTTCCAAATATTATTGAAAATATTTTATGAGGAAGAATTGACTTTAAAAGTCTTGAAATAAAAAGTAATGCACTTTCAAGGCTTGATATAAAAAATATTGAAAAAATAGAATTTATAGCATCAGGAACAAGTTATAATGCTTGATATTGTGGGACTTATTTATTTGAAGAACTTGCTTGAATTCCATCACAAATACATATTTCAACAGAATTTAAATATAAAAAACAATTTATCAATGATAAAACTCTCTATATTTTTATCTCCCAATCTTGAGAAACTGCTGATAGTTTAGAGTGTCTCAAAATAGTAAAAAATAAAGGGGGAAAAACATTTTGAATTATAAATGTAGTTGGCTCAAGTATAGCAAGACTTTGTGATAATGGACTCTATACTCATTGTGGAGTTGAAGTTTGAGTAGCAGCAACAAAAAGTTTTATTGGCCAACTTCTTACTATTTTAATTATAGCTCTTTATATTTGAAATAAAAAATGACTTGACTATAACGAATATGTTCATACTATAAAATATTTAGAACAACTCAAAGATGATATAAATATGGTGCTTGTAAATGCAAGAAAAATACAAGATATTGCAACAAAATATAGTGAATATAAAAATATGTTTTTTCTTGGAAGAAATATTTTTTATCCTCTTGCAATGGAAGGAAGTTTAAAGTGTAAAGAAATTACTTACCATCATACTGAAAGTTATTCATCAGGAGAATTAAAACATGGACCATTAAGTTTAATAGAAGAAAATTTTCCTACTCTTTTAATAAATCCAGAAAGTCCTTTGTATGAAAAAAATATTTCTACTCTGAAAGAAATCGGAGCAAGAAAAGGAAAAGTAATATGACTTATTTCTCAAAATGACACTCATAAAGAAGAATATAATGATACTCTTGAAATTCCTCAAACAAATATTTATAATTCTTTATTTACTACTTCAGTTACTTTACAACTTTTTGCTTACTATATGGCAAATAGTTTAGGAAGAGAAATAGATAAACCTAGAAACTTAGCAAAAAGTGTAACAGTAGAATAAGAATATTTCTTATCTCGCTTTTATAAAATAAAAATCTAGATATTAAAAAAATCCTCATAAGAGGATTTTTTTTAAAACTTTAAACTATATGTAATTTCTGCTTTATTATTTTTTCCAATTCATACAGAAATATGTTCACGTTGAAGTGGTGATGTATTTAATTGATATCTTATTCAAACTACATTTCATGAAGTATGTGATTTAAATACTCATCATGATATATCTTCAGTAATAGGAAGTTTTATTTTAGGTAATACATGTTCTTGAAAATATATTTTATTTTCTTCTGGAATACTACCATGATTCTTTTTTCAAATAACATGATGTGATGATTGAGTATGTAACACTCTAAAAACTAACTCTTTATTTTTTTGTAATTCACTTTGTACTTTTGCATCTTCTGCAGAAGCAGATGTCGCTCAAACAATTATAGTTGAAGCCAATAAAATTTCTTTTAAACCATTCATATATTATAATAATTATTATATAAGGAAGTATTATACTTACTTTTTAAAATTATCAAATTTATATGTAAAATAAAAATAATGCTGTTAAAATACCGAGTAAACTTCCAGCAAAAGCCTCGCTTGGAAGATGTCAAAGAGATTCTTTAAATTTTTCTCATATTAATTTATTAATAGCAACAGCATGAAGACCTGCTTCATAGCGAATATTGATAGCATCATAAATAATAATAACCGTAAAACCTAAACTTATAGCAAATAAATCCGATGAAACTCAATATTTTAGTGCAACAGCTGTAGTTAAAGATGTTACTACAGCTGAATGAACTGAAGGCATTCATCAACTTCCAAGTGCTTTTTTTATATTAAATTTTCCACTTGCATACATAGAAGAAAATCATTTAATAATAACTGCTATTAAAAAAGCCATTGATGGAATTGATATAAGATGAGAATAAAAAATATTAAATTCCATAAAAATCAATTATAATATAAATTTGAAAATATATAAATACTTTTTTATATATTACTTAATCTCTTCTATTTTATATTCATAATTTCCTCCTGGGGTTTTTACTTTAATTTTATCTCATTTTTTCTTTCAAATAAGTGCTTTTCCAACTGGTGATTCATTAGAAATCTTTGCTGGATTAGCTAAAATATCAGCTTCTGTAGTACCTACAATTTTAAAAGTCTCAGCTTCATTTTTTTCTAAATCAATAATAGTTACCAAAGCTCAAATTTTCACTTTATTTTCATCTTTCTTTGATTCATCAATTAGAACTACATTTTTTAATTGTTCATCTAAATCAATAATTCTTTTTTCTACTTGAGCTTGTTCATTTCTTGCATCTTCATATTCAGAGTTTTCACTTAAATCTCAAAAAGATATTGCTTCTTTTAATTTTTCAGCAATTTCAACTCTTTTGGTATCTTTTAAATAATTTAGCTCTTCTTGTAATTTTGCTAATCATTCAGCCGTAACATAAATTAAATTCTCACTCATAAATGTATAATTAAAAATTAAAAATTTAGTAATAGTATGTTTTTTATATCATTATAATATCCTTTTTTCATTTTCAGTCAAAATAAAATATTTCCATTATCAACTACGAGTCTTACTTTTTCATCTTTTGGTATCAAATTTATAAAAAATGATTTTTTTCAAAAAGTATTTACTTGATTGAGTTCAAAATCTTTTACCATTGAGTCGTTTGCTAAAAGAGAAAATATATTATAGAATTCTGAAAAATTTGATTCAGGAAAAAAATATATTTCTAAATCTGGACTTGAATAAGTAAAATACGAATTTGGATATTCATCACTAATATCAAATATTTGATAATACTCATCATATGGTTTTTCTACAAGATTATATTTTGAAAACTTGGGAAGTATTTGAGATATTTTCTGAATATTTTCTTGTTTTCTTAGTTCTTTTTGTTGTTTTTCAAATTCTGTTTCTTGTGGTTTTTGAGAAGTAGGTGAAGGAATATCTTCCTCATTTATTTGAGGTTGCGGAAGAATATCTTCAAATGTTTCTATCTCAGGAGTATTTGTTTGAGAAATAATATTTTCACAACTACAATCTTTATTTCATAAAGGGAAATTCTTGAGTAAATACTCATCTGTTATCATAGAAGAATAATCTGGTACTCCCTCTTCTCAATATTTCATTTTTTTGAGAAAAAAACTATATGCATCGCTATAAAAATATAATACTATATTTGATAGAAAAACAAGAGTGGTAAGAAGAATAGTGTACACTACTTTTTTCATAAAAATTGAGTTATAAAAGAGTTATCAAGTATGGGAAATTTTCCCGAGAACTTACAACTTTATTTTACCTTTATTTGTCCAAAATCAAGTTCAACGGGAGTATCTCTTCCAAGTAAATTAATATTTAATTTAATACTTCATTTTTTTTCATTTATTTCTGCAATAATTCCATCATTTCATTCAAATGGTCCTTTCATAATAGTTGCTAAATCTCAAACTTTATATTTTGTTTCAAAAGTTTCAGAATTTTTTTCTAGCATTCCTTTTAATTGTGCAAGTTCTTCTCCAGAAACTGGAACTGGAACATTTCAAGCTCAAAGAAATCCAGTTACATTTGGTGTATTTCTCACAATATACCAACTTTCATTAGTAACGACCATTTGTACTAAAATATATCCTGGAAAAATATTTTTTTGTTTCTTAACTTTTGTTCCTCCTGCTCTTACAGATACCACATCATGAGTTGGAACAAAAACATCAAGAATATAATCTTGGAGAGAAAAACTTTCTCTTCTTTGAAACAAAGATTGTTTCACATTTTCTTCTGTTCAAGAAATTACTTGTATTACATACCACTCTGCTTTCATAAATTTTAGTTATTGATTAAATCTTTTAAATAAAAAATGACATTTGTAAATAATGTTGATGCGAGAAAAATATACAATCAAAATAAAACAAGTAAGACTACCACAATAGTAAAATATTTTGTTGTTTCCTCTTTTGTTGGCCAAACTACATGTTTGATTTCTCTCAAAGAATCTTTAAAAAATTGTATCATAAAAAATTTTTTAATAATAAAAAAATGTTACAATATGAGCTTGCAACACTTGTCAATATTGATTATATGAAAATCTTTTATTTGTCAATTTTTTTAAACTCTGCGTAATGTATCTTTAAATTTTTACCTCTAAACATACTTTCAAATTCTGTAATTTTTTTCTTTGTAAATACTTCACTTTCCTTTTCATAATCATAACTGACAAATCTTTTTTTCCAAAGTCAGATTTCATCAATTATTTGTAATACATCTTCAAAATATTTTTTATGATCTGTTTTAAAGAAAAACTCTCATCCATTTTTAGTAATTTCGTGCAGTTTTATAAGAAATTCTTTTTGTAATAATTTATGTTTTTTTTGTCTGTCCTTATTTTCCCAAGGATCTGGGAAAAATATATAGGTTCTTGAAATCTCATTTGAAGCAAAAATTTTATCAATATTTTGTCAAAAATCTTTTAAAAGTATAAAATTTTTTGTTCATAAACTTCTTGATTTTTCTGCTGTTTTATGAAGTCTTTTATATTTGATTTCCATTCAAATAAAATTTTTATCTTGAAGTTGTGAAGATTCAAGTGAAAAAAAATGTCAAAATCAAGTTCAAATTTCTAGATATATCTCATTTTGATTTCAAAAAAAACTATTCCAATTTCAAGGATGAGAATACATTTTTTCAGAATCTTGAAGGATATGTACATCATCTTGGATAATCTGTATGTATGGGTTATTTTTCATAATTTTATTTTAGTTTATTAATTCTCTTAAGCACCGTTGGATGACTATAATGAATGTATTCATACACTGGATGTGGGAGCAAGTTTGTTAAATTATTTACTGAAAGTTTTTTTAATCCCGATATTAAGGCTACACCTGAATAATTTAATTTTGCATATTCATCAGCTTCATATTCATTTTTTCTTGATAATATATTTCATACAATCCCTAAAACCAAACTCAAAGGGGTAAATAATATTCAAAAAGCAATCGCTCCAATATGAAAACTTGGATTTATACTCCCAAGAGCAAGTGCTATTTCTCTATTATCAATAATAAGCGAAAATAAAAATAAAATGATTCCAGTTTGAAAGAAAGAGAAAAGAAACATTTGGAGAGTATGCTTTCTTTTATAATGTCCTATTTCATGAGCTAAAACTGCTACTAATTCATCAGTAGTTAAATCAGCAATTAATGTATCATATAAAACTATTCTTTTTTTAGGACCAAATCATGAAAAATAAGCATTTGCTTTTGAACTTCTTTTACTTCCATCAATAACAAAAATATTATCTAATTCAAATCATACTTTTTTAGCAAAATCATGAATAGCTGTTTTTAATTCTCCATCTTCTAGAGGAGTTTGTTTATTAAAAATTGGAACTATTACACTAGAATAAAACATCATTATAAAAAATGAGAAAAGTGAAAGTATTATCCAAGCAAGCCACCAAAAATTTGTTCCAATCATGGTATACAAAAAAACTATAAAAGAAAGTAAAATTCCTCCTATAATTACTGTGAGAAAAAAAGATTTTATAGTATCAAGAAAAAATATTTTTTTTGTCATTTTATTAAATCAAAACTTCTCTTCTATTACAAAAGTTTGATAATATGAAAATGGTGTTCCAATAAGAGTTTGAATCAAAATAATAATCCCAAAAAAACTTAAAGCTAAAAGTATTTCATTGACCATAAATTGTCTTAAAAATTCATCTAAAAATCAAAATCCTCAAAAAAGTAACACTCATAAAGTAACCACAAAACTAAAAATTCCTGCATAATTTCAAAATGTATGTTTTGTTTTCTCATATGCCTGAGATTTTGCATATTTTTCTTCATCATAAATTCACTGTGCTTGTTTTGGTAAAGTATCTGACCAATTCAAAGTATTCAAATAATCCACCACTTTATCAAAAATAAAGAAGATGACTACAATTGCTAGAATCAAAAAATAAAATTCTCACATAATCGTTTTATAAAAAAGTAAAAAATCTCATCGATAATAACCAAGAGTCTATTTTTGTAAAGGCTTTTATAATATTTGCAATGAAATAAAAAAACAAAAAACTTTACAATTTGAAAATATAATTACAATAGCTTCAATATTTCATAACCAAAAAATATGGAAGATATTATACAAAAATATAAAAAAGAGAAAAAAACAAAAACTATTCTTATCATAGTAACCAGCCTATTTCTCGCACTATGACTTAATTTTTTAGTTTCTAATACAGAAGGCGGAAAATACCTGGCTTCAAGTGTATTAAACAATCAAATTGCTGGAGAAAAACAAGCAGATTTATATTTAGAAACAGTGAAAAATTCTCTCAATAATATAATAAAATTAAAAGCTTCTTCTCAAATATCACAAGCAAAAAGTATTTCTTTCTCTATTGCCTATAATAAAGATAATGTACAAATACAAAATAAAACGCTCAATATTGATCAAGCTGAACTTATTAATGTTATTGAAAACGAATGATTTAACACAATTATTATCAATTTTGAACACCCAACTAACATAAAATCAGCAGAAGAAATTTTAAGTATCGTACTTGAAAAACAAGATATTAATACTCTTGAAAGTATAAATCTTATCAATGCAAATATAACTGATAATGAATGAAATATTTTCTCTCTTTCTACTTCAGGAATTGAATTTTAAAAATGCTCAGTGAGAAGAAAAAATAAAAACCACTATAAATTGGTTTTTATTTTTTTACAAAAATTTGAAAAATAGTATACTAAAAAACACAAAATAAATATAATTTAAAAAATGTACTCAATTTTATTATTATGAAAAAACTCAAAATTTTATTTTTATTTTTCTTATTATTTTTTGGAATATATTTTTTATTTCCTTATTTTATTGTGGTAAAATTACAACCAATTCCTACTTCAAGCATAGTATATGATATTCATAATATTGAACTGTGAGAAATTATTGCTGAATGAAAATATAGACACAGATATACTAATTTTGAAGATATTCCCAAATTTTTACAAAAATCTTTTATCAGTATAGAAGATAAAAGATTTTATTCTCATCATGGAATAGATTATATAGGAATTATCAGAGCTTTAAAAAATAATATTATTTGAAAAAATATACAAGGTGCTTCCACACTTGAAAATCAAATTATTAGGAATCATTATTGGTTGAATGAAAAAAGATGATATACACTAAAAATAAAAGAATTTATTTTTTCTCTTGCGCTCAATAAAAAATATTCCAAAGATGAAATTCTTACTCTTTATCTCAATACTATCAATTTTTGATACTTAAATTTTTGAGTAGAAAGTGCCGCAAAATTTTATTATCATAAATCCTTAAATGAACTTACAAAAGCAGAAATTATTTGACTTCTTACTATTATCAAAAATCCAAATAATTTCAATCCAATTACAAAACTTTCTGCTTTTAATACTCGTTTTAAAATCCTTACCAATTCTTTAGAGCAACAAGGAATCATTTCAAAAGAAGAAAAAAATCTCATTTTAGAAGAAAAACTTACTTTTTATACTGGTGAAAAAAATAAACTTCCTTATATTGTTGATTTTATACAAAAATCTGAAAAATGAAAAGAGTCAAAGATCCATACCACTATAGATTATTATCTCTCGCAAAAAATTAATAATCTTGCTCAATCTACCCTCAAAACTCTGAGTTGGAAAAATGTATGAGATTATTCCATTGTTATTATAAATAAAAATACTATGGATCTTAAAGTAATGATTGGTGGGCAAGATTATGAAGGAAAAGAAGGACAAGTAAATGCAACTCTTGCTGTGAGACAACCCGGAAGTACTCTCAAACCCTTTTTATATGCCCTCTATTTTCAAGATTTTTGAAAAAATCCTAGCTCTCCTATTTTGGATTTACCAGTAAGCTATCCAACTGCTTTTTGATATAGTTATGAACCAAAAAACTATTCTCTCCAATATGCTTGAGAAATTACTCTTGCAGAAGCACTTTCTCAAAGCATAAATATTCCAGCTGTAAAAATACTTCATGAAATTTGAACAGAAAAATTTTTAAGCTTTTTAAAAAATATTTGAATCTATTCTCTCAATCGTGATGCTGATTATTATTGACTTTCTCTTGCTCTATGAAGCTGAGAAATAAATCTCTATGAACTTACAAGAGCCTATAGTATTTTTGCAAAAAATGGAGAATTTTGTGAAATAAATATATTTCAAGATGAAAATAAAAATTGAAAATGAAACCAATGTAAATTTATTATAAATAAAAAATACACCGATATGGTAGAAGAAATTCTTACTAATCGTTATTTTAAACTTGCCTGATTCCCTATATACTCAAATCTTGATTTTCCAGATAGAAATGTATTTGTAAAAACAGGAACTTCAAGAAATTTTAAAGATAATTGGAGTATTTGATTTACGAGTAATTTTATTATTTGAGTTTGGGTAGGAAATAAAGATGGAAGTGAAATGTTAGGAGTATCTGGAGTAAGTTGAGCTGGAGATATTTTTAAAAAAATCGTGTATGAACTTGACGATTATGAACGTGAATCTTCTATTATTTCTCTTCATAATGAAAGCTCAGATTTTATAAAAATTATTTCTCCTCTTGCCAACAACGAATATCAAATAAGTCCTTCTATCCCTATAGAAAAGCAAGAAATTCATTTACAATATAGTACTAATATTGATTTTGATAATATTTTCTGGTTAGTTGATGGTAAAATTTTTGAAAAACCCTTTCTTCCTGTAAATTCTATAAAAGAAAAAACTTCTATAAGAGTTGAAATATATAAAGATAATATTTTACTTGGAAGTGATGAAGTTGAAATAAAAAGAAAGGAATAAAAAAAAAAGAAACGAAATCGTTTCTTTTTTTTATTTTCTTAATTCTAATTTATTTAAAATTTCTTCATATTTCTCAACATTTGTTTTTTTCAAGTAATTTAACATTTTTCTTCTTTTTGCTACCATAAGCATAATACCTCTTCTTGAGTGATTATCTTTTTTATGAACTAGTAAATGTTCTTTTAATGCTTCAATTCTTGAAGTTAAAATAGCAACTTGAACTTCTGGAGATCAAGTATCTTTTTTATCTCTTGCAAAGTTATTAATAACTTGCTTTTTCTCTGCTCTTTCCATACCTAATGAGTATTTTAAAAAATAAATATTGTTAAAAAACCAGAAAATACACCAGAAATTTAACTCAAGGAGGATTATATAAACAAATATAAAAAAAGCAAAAGTTTTTAAAAAATAAAATATTGAAGAAAATAATTGACATTTTTTGATAAATATATTACTATTTATATGTATTACTAACTTTTTTATTTATGAAAAAATTCCTTCTCATTTTTATTATTTTATTTGGATTTACTACTGTTAGTTTTGCCGAAAATGGAGATATACTCTATGTAAAATTTATGTATTCTCCTGTTATTAGTAGTATTGATGAATCTGCAAAAGTAATCACTATCCTTCAAAAGTGATATGTGGTTTTAGACTTATGAAATAATGGAGAATATACTCATATTATGCTTACAGATGGGAAAAAATGATACATGCTTACTCAACAACTTGGAAATTATACTTTTAATAATTATCAAGTAAATGGAAATAAAGGGTCTATCTCCTCAAAAACCACTCTCTATTCTGGACCAAATTATTCATCAAGAGTATTAGGACAACTTCCTGAAAATACAGATTTTTATATTCTCCATGTAAATTATATCAATTCAAAATTTTTGAAGATTAAAATTTTAAGCGGAACTCATAAAAATAAAACTTGATATATTGAAAGTAATAATATAAATATTTCTCATGTTTCAAATTACAAAAATGAAATAGAAAAATTTATAGAAAAGTATGCAAAAAATAAAAACTGAGAACTTCTTTATATGAATAAAGATAACTCAACAGAATATACTCCATTATTTGAAGAAAAAAGTGAAAATAATATTGTATCTATTTTTCAAAAACAAAATACAAATAATAATTCTAAAAATATTTCTTATATAGATACATCTTCTGTTAGCAATAATGATAATGAAATAAAAGATAATTGATTTGATTTTTCTCGTCTATTTTTAACAGAAAGTAATACTGGAAATACTCAAACTTCTCCTCAATTAAATGAGAAGAAAACACCTTCTTATACTAGTGGAGGTTCATCATCAAGTAATTCTAATAATTCATCATCAAATAGTGGAAATTCTAAAAATAATTCTTCTGAACCCAAATCTCCTGCCCCAAATGAGTTAGGTCTTGGCACAAAAAATAATATGAATGAAAATGATATTACGGATTTTCTTAATTTACTCAACCAAGGGCTTTCTACAAATGAGATATCGTCAAATTCAGGAACAAATAATAATAACGATAATAATGATAACAGTGTTATTGATTTTCTAAATTTATTAAACCAAGGACTGTCTTTAGAGGATGAGAAAGATACAACTACACAAGAACAAATTGATATAGAAAACTTTTTTAATTTATTATTACCAAATGAAAGTACTATAAAATAATACTATATTTTCCAAACATATCCTTTTTAATAATATTTTGTAATTCCATCATAGAAAGATTTATAGATAAAAGTCAGTACTCATACTGGCTTTTATCTATAAGCTCATCTATATTTAATGATATATTAAATTTTAATAAAGTATAAATATGCTCTTGTATTTCACTTTCAAACTGAATTATTTTTTTAGAAAAAGAGTGATTATAACCATATTCTTCAAAAATATCTTGTGAATTTTTTATCAATTTTGCTTCTGAATTTTGAATAAGTGTATTTGATCAAATATAATTTTCCTGAAAAATATCTCCAGGAATGGCAAAAATATTTTTTCCTTGATCAAGAGCAAGACTAGCAGTAATAAGGGTTCAAGATTTTTCTCAAGCTTCTAAAACCAAAAGACCAGAACTCATTCCAGCAACTACTTCATTTCTTATTGGGAAAGTATATACATTTCCTAAAGTTCAAAGTGGGAATTGTGAAATAAGTGCTCCTGAATTTTCTATAACTTTTTGAAATAACTTTTTATTTCCAGAAGGATATGTTATATCTATTCCTGTTCAAAATACAACTACTGTTTTTACATTTTTATCAACACAAATTTGATGTGCTAAACTATCACATCATCAAGCTCATCATGATACAATAGTAAAATATTCACTTAAGTCAGGAATAATATTTTCTCATACTTTTTTTGCATATAAACTAATTTTTCTTGAACCAACAACAGAAAAAAAATTATCATCTCCATTTAATTTTCATCTCACATATAAAAAATATGGTGGAGAAGAAATATTTTTTAAAAGCTTTGGATAATCTTTATGATATATTGGTATAATGTTTACTCATAATTTCTGTATTTTTTCATCAATTTTTTGAATATCTAAAATATTTTTTGCTTGTAAAATTTTCTCAACTTGTTCATCTTTATCAAAATATTTTTGTAGAAAATTACGAGAAATATTATTATAAAACTCTTTATAATTTTTATCTTTTTCAAAAATGATATGTAGATTTTTATGAGAAAATCAAATACTATGAAGATAAATTAAATAATTCATTATTATTTTATATAAAAAATATATTTACTATATAATATAGTATTTTTTGAAAAATCAAATTTTTTTGCTTTCATTAAAAAAATAAGTACATTATAGACATAATTATTTTTAATATAGATTATATGACTGAAAATGAAGTATTTATAAGAAAGGATTTTTGGCACGAAATAGAAAATTCTTCAAAAAAATATGCTCATATTATAATGATAGCAACCAAACCTGATATTATCAAACAAGCTCCTCTCTATTTAGAACTCAAAAAAAGATGAGAGCTGGTAATTTTAGTTCATACTGGACAACACTATGATTATAATTTAAGTAAGTGAGTTTTAATAGAATTTGGGATGGATGTTGATATAAATTTAAATATTTTTTGACCTATTCATAAAAAATTTAGTTTAATAGTAGAAAGACTTGGAAATTTTTTAGTTGAACTAAATGATACATATAAAAAAATTCCAATTCCTTATGTACACTGAGATACTCTTACTGCTGCAACAGCTGATAAAGCTGCATTTTTAAATAAATTTGCTGTTGTTCATGTAGAAGCTGGAATTAGAACTTTGACTCCAAATAAATATTTTTATCAATTTTTATTTACCACTTATGAAGCTGGTAATTTTAATTGGGATGAATATTATGAATCATTACAAAAAAGAGAAATCTATGAAACAGGAAGTATTGAACCATTTCCAGAACAATTTGATACGAGAAGTATAGAATGATCAACTGGTTTTTTTGCTGCTCCAGTAGAATTATATAAAGAAACTCTTATCTCTGAATGATATGATTCAGATAAGATTGTCGTAGTTGGAAATACTATAGTTGATGCAATTGAAATATCCAAAACAAAAGTACAACATTCCAAAGCTTTTGAAAAATATCCAAATATGAAAGGAAAAGATTTTATATTTGTAACTATTCATAGAAGAGAAAATTGTGAGAAAAAAGAAAGATTTTTAACATTATATTATGCCTTAAAAAAACTTATTCAAGATGGAGTAGCAGTTTGTTTTTTAGAATTATATGCTTCTGGTTTTGCGATTGATAGTTATTGACTCAGAGAGGATTTAAATGAACTCATCAAAAATTATCCTGATAATTTTGCATATTGACCTGCACTCGCTCATCACTCTGAGGTAATTGATATGCTTCTTCATGCAGGAGCTGTAGTAACTGATAGTGGAAGTATGCAAGAAGAAGCTAATATTATAGGAACTCCTTGTGTTACTCTTAGATTTGGAAGTGATAGGACAGAAACTATTTTATCTGGAAGTAATATTATTGCTCCACCTATAAATTCATGTCTTATTGCTGAAATTATAAAAGGTGCTATTGGAAATCCAAAAATGAAAGGAAAAAATCTCTATGGAGCAAATGTTTCACAAAAAATAGTAGATGAGGTATTAAAAATACTTTCAAAAAATGGAAAATTATTTTTACTTGATGATGAGAGGCTTGGTTTAGAAAAATATACTGACTGGAAAATATAAGCATTCACTTCTCTTTTATAGATTAAAGATTTCTTAATAAAAAGAAATCTTTTTTTTCATATTTTTACTTTAAAATTCAAAAAAATTCTCTTTTAACAACTTTTTAACAATAAAAAAATAGTTAAAAATATTGTATACAAATAATGAACAAGTAAATACAAAATACTATTATTTTTATAGTATATAAGCTATTTTTTTGTTAAAAATAAATATTTTTTTCAAAAAGATAATAAAAAAATATTACTATTTTTTTGGCTTAAAAATCAAATATATAAAAATAAATTTGATTTTATAAAATATTTATTATTATTGTCAATAATAAGTATTAGAGTTATTCTAATGGTTATGCTATAATTACTATGTAAGTTGATAAGGCAATGCTCTTAAACAACTGCTCATTAACAAGAATTTTACTTTCCAAGTTCGGGCATCATATAAATCCTATGATTCTCCCAAATAACAAAAAAAAATAAAAACAAAAACGGAAAAAGTATTATCCCTTTTGTTTAGAGTTTTTATAGAAAAATTTTAAACAAAAGGGATAATTAAAAACCTAAAACAAAAATTTTCAAATGAAGTTTCCAAAATATGAACCTTCTCTTATGAAAAACAAAAATAAAATTGCAAGGTGAATAGCAATTAAAAAATCACCCGAGGAAGGTAGAAATTCTTTTCAAGAAATGTTCACGGTTTTCCGTTGTAGCTTACTTGAAAATAGAAACTATGGATTAAGTTTCAAAATATAGATTATTCCCTGCTGACACCATAAAACTATTATACTCGTCAACAGAAGTGAATTCTCTTACACATTTAAAAAGACCGCTACCAAGTTGGTCTTTTTTACTCTATATAAAATCCTCTTTTCTTTTAAGGAAAGAGGATTTATTTTTACTAAATAGAATAGAAAAAGAATTATTCATTATTAATAATTTTATAGAGATTTTTTCCTTCCATATAATCAATATCAGAAAAATCAGTATTTGATTTTAGCGTTCCATCAGAAGTTCATAAAATATTTGCCTTCATATTTTGAAATTCAGTTCTAAATATTTTCAAACTTTCATGAGCTGGTAAAATAGTTGCATTTACTAGAGGTTTAAAATAATTATATGTTAAATACATATTATCTTTATATCAAATAGTTGCTCACAAAAATAGGGAAATAGCCGCAAATATACTTATATAGGTACTTACTTGAAAATTCAAACTCATAGTAAGTTTTGGAGCAAATTTTGAAATTAAAAACTCAATAAGTCATTTTAAAATAAATAAAAATATTGCTATTAAAAAACCAAATGGTAAAAAATATCCAATAATACATATAAAAATAATCATCCATCAAAATTGAAATATTCTTGAGATATATGCTTCTAAGTTTTTTCTATGGAACATTTCTAAATTATAAAAAAACTTTGATAATACTTTATATTCACTATAACTATTTGATAATACCACACAAGCAATAAACTTAATAACATAATATCTTTGATCAGAATTATTAAAATATCTTGCAATTTTTCTCAAAAGAAATGGCCTCACAAAACTTAAAAAATATGATTTATCAATATATAAAATGAGATTTTTTATTTCATTATATAAAGAAATATTTTCTAAATTGACATCGTATGTTTGTTCTTTTACCAGATAAAATACTTCTGAAGGAATATCTGTAATTCATAAGACTAAATCAATAATATTTCCATTATTTTCTTCTAAATATTGTCTTTTAAATGAAAGCCTGGCAAAATTTCATTTTTGTGGTCCGAGTCACATAAATTCATGTTCTTTTGCTAATAAAAAGTTGATTTTTTGATTTACTTCTACAAACTCGACTCTTCTGGCTAAAGTTAGGTAATCCTCAATACTCTTTTTGATATCATAATTAAGTAAAATGATACTATCCATTCCAGAATGAATATCATTTTTTAAAAAGGCAATTACTTCAAAAAGTTTTTCTTCTTCTAATTTTTCAATAATTTCTTCATAAATATTTTTATCATATAAAAATGCTTCTAAAAGAAAGAACGATAATTCACTATATACTTCCCTATTTTCTAAAATATAAAGGGTCAATTTTTTAATCATTTTTATATTATCTGGTATAATTCCATTACAATCAAGAGAAATTTGAGAAAAATCAAAATCCTGAAATTGATTTAAAAATTTAATAATATAAAAACTTGATTTATCGTTTTCAAGCAAGGAAAATTTCTCACTGAATTCAGACAAATACTGTTTTTTTTCAACATAAGTTTGTAGAAAAAAATATTTTTTAACTTTTTGTTGATCAAAATAAAATAATAATAAAATATCAAATAATACATCAAATTTATCACTTTTTGAAAGAGTAAAAAAGAAAAAGGAAATATCTATAAAAAATGAATTTCCAAAATAATTGTCAATTTCATATTTAAATTTTTTTAATTCATTTGTATGAAAATAATGATTATATAAAGCCTCAAATATTCCAGCATCTTTATATTTTTGAGTAATAATTTTATATTGGGCTCTCGCATTTTTTGAAGAATTTAGCTCTATAGAATTCAAAACCATTTCTCAAATACTAATAAAAATATCCTTTAACTCAGCTAACATAAAAAATACCCCAAAAGGATTTTTATTGGATTTTAGCGCTGAAATACTATTCAGAAGCGAATTGCTTTGTTTTTCTACTTGATCAATCATAATATTTTTATTATCTATATATAAAAATATTATATCACAATGATTTTTTATAGTCAAAAGTTTGATTTATTTTATTTTTACATATAATGAACTATCAAAAATTTAATGTATAAAAAATAGTATGTTTGAACTCAATAAAGAAAATGAAATATGAAAATTTAAAAATTATCTCAAAAATTCTAAAAAAATACTCCTTATAAATCATAGAAGAATGGATGGAGATGCTTATGGAAGTTTGGCCTGATTTTATTATCTTTTGCAAAAGTTTTGAAATTATACAGTTTTTGCTACCAATGATGAAACAACTCCTGAAAGTTTTTCATTTCTTGATAATAATGAAATTTTTGATGTATCTTTTTCTCTCAAGGACTTTTCTCCAGATTTAATCATTAGTTTTGATGTAGCTTCTCTTGAACAATTATGAGATATTTATAAAAATAATACTTCCCTTTTTTCCCATACCACTTGGGTAAATATAGATCATCACATCTCAAATAATTTATTTTGAAATATTAATATTGTAGATACAACTGCATCTTCTACTTGTGAAATAGTTTGGGATATTATAAAAAGTTTTGATCTAGAAAAATATATGGATAAAAAAATTGCTACTTTTTTACTCACTGGAATTATAACTGACACCAATAGTTTTTTTAATACTAATTCTTCTTCAAAAGCTCTTCAAAGTGCTTCAGAAATAATGAAATACCATCCAAGACATCAAGATATTATTATTAATTTATTTAAGAAAAAACCATATTCAAGGTTAAAACTTTGGGGAAAAATATTAGAAAGTCTTAAAGACATCAAAAATGGAAAAATAGTTTGGAATACTATCCCGCAATCACTTTTTATACAAACTGGAACCACTGACAAAGATATTTCTGGACTTATTGATGAATTTCTTACAACTCTTGATGGACTTGAAGTATGATTTTTACTCTACGAACTTCCTGATAAAAAAATTAAATGAAGTTTTAGGGCAAAAACAGATTTAGTTGATTTAAATAAATTTTGCTGAAAATGGTGATGATGATGACATTCAAGAGCTTCTGGATTTGTTGTTGAATGAAAAAATATCTATGAAGTAGAGCAAGAAGTAATACAGGAATTACAAAAATTAATATAAAAATCTTTTGACTAAAAAGATTTTTTTTATATCATATAAATGAGAATTATTCTCATTTTAATATCTAATTATCAAACTATGAAAGAATTATATCAAAAAGCTTTAAAAGCATATTTAGAAATGTTAGAAATACATATTGATACAAAAACTACTGATGTAGTATTTCATGAAAAAACAGGAGATTTTTATGAAAAATTATTTGAAGTAGCTCATTCTATTTGAGAAAGATATGTTGATTTAGATGGAAAACTGAGAGAAGATTCACTCGAAGAAAAGAAAAAAAGAGCCAATGAAATCATTTCTAATCTAAAAAAAGAAATTGAAACATATCATGAAAAAAATGAAATAACACTTGGAACAGAAGATTTACTCGGAGGTTTAGCTGATGAACTAGAAGATATCGAAGGAACTTCAAAAGGATTTATAAGAAAATAGAAAATAAAAAATCAATAATATAAAAATTATTGATTTTTTTGTATTCTATTTTCTTATAAATAATACTCTAAAAAAGTAAAATATTTTCTTATTTACTCATTAAAATTCATGATACATCCTGTTGAACCTATTTCTCAATTCTCAATAATTTTATAAATTCCACTTCCCATACTTGCCCCATTTTCATATATTTCTTCACACGAATAGTATCAATAAAATTTTGGAATATTTATTGTATTTTCTCCAATAATCAAAGGTAAGCTTTCTCCTCAATTTATAAGATTTCAATTTTTATCATATGGAACATTAAATGTTCCTCTATCAAGAATTGATTTTTTTGATACGGTTACAATATCTCATCCTTCAGAAGTAGCAAATACAAGACTAGGTACAAAATTATCATTGAGAGTTTGATAATTTCCATCTACATATGCCCTCATTTCATTATCTAAAGTTTCATCTTCTAAACTCATAGCAATTTGAAAAAAAAGTTTATTACTCGTAACTGAATAAAAATAATACTGATTTTTTACAAATGGATCCATAGGTTTCTTTATTATTTCTCTTGTATTAACATCTTCATTAAAAAGTCACTGCTGTATAATTACTTGTGAATTTGTAATATTAAATAGACTTCCAGGAAGTGGATATAATCCATTTTTAAATTTATGATTTTGTAGACTCATTTTTATATTTCCCATATCGCTCACACGAACTGCATTTCTAGAATCTGATAATTGTGAAGTATATGCAAAAAATCAAATAGTACCTAAAATAGTAAGAATAGTTACTACTACTACTAACTCTATGAATGTAAATCACTTTCTATTTTTCATAACTATTTTGATTAATAATTGTTTATTATTTCTATTTTATTATAAAATTGCCCATCTTGTAAAAAAATAGTATTTCAAAGATATTTCCAAGGAATAATATCATCTTTTATAGGATTTATATACACTCAAGTTCCATTCTTACTCAATACCTTAAGAGTATAGTGAATATTATGTAAACTTCAAGTATTATATGATAAAAAAATAGCATAATCATTTTTTTCAAAATCAAAAAGTTTTGGGGTTCATATATTTCAACTAAAACTCAAATCATCTTGTAAAAATGATTTTACCACTCATCAACTATTTGAAAAATTCCACTCAGAAGTTTTTAAAAGTTTATTTTGAGTATCAAAAATAGTTTTATTAAATTGAACTATTTTTCCACTAAAACTATCATTTACATCAAAGTATAAAACTCAACTGGTTATATTTCCAATAAATTCAAGACTTCAGGTATTATTTATATTTTGTTGCAAAAAATTTTTTATTTTTGAATTACTCCAGAAAATATTTTGATATCAAATTTCAGGTCAAATAATTCCTTCCATTTGAGTTCTTGCTTGTATAAATCTTTCATCAAAAATATTTGGTTTTTCAAAAGAAATTTTATACTGGGAAAAAGATCATGTAAGGTTATTTATTCAGGATAACTCAAAACCAGTTCATCAAAGTGTTCCAGAAGAAAAAGTATCATATGTTTCATTGAAAAATAATAACAAAGGCTGAGAAAAAAGAGATCAACTACAAGAATTATTTTCAAACATAGTTTTTCCTGTTGCTATAATTTCTGTTCAAGAAAGATAAAGAATTTCTTTGGGACATGATAAAATAGGGCGATACCAGCTATTATTTTTATTATTTTGCTCATGAGAGTGAAAGGATATTGTTGCTTGACTAAGTATATTTTTTGATAAGATTTCTTGTAGTTTAGTAAATTGTAAACTTTTCTCAAAAAAAGATTGCTTATTAAGAATAATAACTCAAAAAGATCAAATAAAGGAAATGAGGAAAAAAACATACATAATTCAAAAAGCGTATTTTGTCTGTTTCATATTTTAAAAATTAAAGTTAAATTTTACATATTCTGTATCTGGTAAAAAAATGTCTGTTTTCTTTTTCCCAATAAAATTATCTTGATATTTTTTGAAAATTTCTAAATATATTTCAAAAATAGTTCCAGAATTATATGTTGATATAGAAATATCTTTTACAATTAAATTTTTATAAATTTTTCCATTACTATATACTCTATCTTGTATAGAAATAGTCCCATTTAAGATTTCTAAAAGAGTGTTTTCATCAAGTAAAAAATATCAAAAATAATATGGATTATATTCACTTTTATCATATTCAAAAGAATAATTATACCCATTATTTTTATCAACAAAATTTCCAATCAAAAATCACTTTGTTTTTGTATCATCATATAACAGAATTCATCCCGTAAATATAATTCAAGAATTATATTTAAACATAGCAGTATCAAAATGAAACTCTTTTACTTGCTCAAAAATATCTGTTTTAAAGTGAGTATCTGAAAAATTTTGAGATATTTTTATAAGTAAAAGAGAAATACCAATAATAATTATTGACATAATAAAAATGGAAATTGTTACTTCTATCAATGTAAATCAATTTTTTTGTTGTTTCATAAAATATTTATAACAACTAATTTTAGTTATTATAGATATTTTAATAAAAAAATAAAGTTTAACTTTTAAAATAATTGCATATAATAACCCAAATATTTATTTTTATTTATATATGAAAAAAAATTTACATTGAGAAACAATTGTTTCTATAATCATCCTGGTAATAATTATTTCAATAGCTCTTATTTCCATGATAAAAATAATAGAATATGATAATAATCTAAATTTTGAGTATGATAAAATAAACTATATTTCTCTCTTAGAAAAAAATACAAATATATTAATACAAAAAATAGATACTTCTCTTTTTCAAGAAGGAGATATTTTATTTTTATATAAAACTGGAAATACTATAACAGCATTTTCTGGAAGTGAAAATGAGAATTATAAATATACAAATTATTTATGAGAGTATGTTTCTACTGAAACTTACAAATGAGCCATTTATACACGTCAATGTCTTATTGAAAACAAGAGTGAAGAATGACAAATGATAAAATGTGATTTAAAAGAATTAAAAAAATAAAATGATAATAATCAATATTCCTTATTTAAATTTTATTTCAAAAATTGTTGATTTTTCATCAGATTTTACTATAATTTTCCATTTATAAAGATCGCATATTTTTTTTACTAGTGAAAGTCAAATTCCAAACCCTTGTGTATTTCTAGACTTTTCCCCTTTAAAAAATCTATCAAAAATATATCCCAAATCTTCCTTTTTAATCATATCTCCAGTATTTGAAATAGCAAATCTATTTTTATCCAAAATGATATCTATACTTCATGATTCAAAATTATACTTAATAGCATTTCTGAGTAAATTTGAAAAGACAATATAAAAATATTCTCAATTCGCCTTTAGACTTATTTTTTTTATTACTTGAAGGTTTACTTTTATATTTTTCCCATCTATTTCTTTTTGGTATTCTGATAAAATTTCTTGCACTTCTTTCTCTATATCAAGCTCTCTACTTTCAGAAATACTTTGAATATCTGAAAAATTTGAAAGTTCTAAAATAAGGTTATCCATTCTTTTTATTTCATTCATAGAATCCAAAATTAAATCTTCTTCATATATTTTCATAGCTTTCATAATTTGTAAATTTGAACTAATAACAGAAAGTGGAGTTTTGAGTTCATGATTAGCATTATGAATAAAATCATTCATATCTGAAAGAGCCTCTTCTACTGGTTTCAAGTTTTTATCTACAAAAAATATTCCTATATAATAAAAAACAATAGAAAAACAAAGAGTTACTAAAAAGAAAAAAAATATATCCCAAAAATAATCATCTAAAGAATAAGAAAATTCTTTAATAAAAATAATATCTTGAATTTCTCATCAAAAATAGGAAATATCTACTTTTTTTGCTAATATTCATGGTGAAATTTTTTTCAGAGAATCATAATTAAGAGAAAGTATATTTTTATAAGGAAATGAAATATCTTGATGCAAATTTTGTGCAATAATATTTCAAGAAGAATTCATTACTATAAAATTCAAAAATCTTAAGGTTCTTTCTGGTTGTTTATTAAATTCTTCTCTTGGTGGACGAAATCTCAATCATTCTCTTAAAAAGATACTAAAAATCATTGGATTATTCCTAAACTGTTCTGATAATTGCTCTGTAACAATATTAAATTCTTTTTTTTCATAAAAGCTTAAATTTGTATAACGAATAGTAAAATAACTCAATTCTAAAAAAAATGAAACAAAAAAAACTATAAGTGCAAACATAATTGCTAATTGTCTTTTTGTATTTTTTAAATCTTTTTTTTCCATATTGCTTTAAAAGTAAAGAATTACAATAGTAGAAAAATTTTTATTTGCTTATAAATTTCTCACTATTTCATTTTATATCAAATCCCTTTTATCGTTTGAATAACTTCATTATCTAATTTTTTTCTCAAATATCAAATATAAACATCCACTGTTTTTGAAAACATAATATCTCCTTCAAATTCCCCCCAAACTTTTTCATACAATTCTTGGCGAGAAAGTGTTCTTCCAATATTTTGAGCTAAATATTTTAATAAATTAAATTCAAGAGGAGATAATTTTATAATATTTTTTCCTTGAAGAACTTCTGTTTTTTCAATATCAATAATATAATTTTTTCAAAAATGTATCATATTTGATTTATTTTTAAAATTTCTTCTACTCAAAGCTTGAATTCTTGCAAATAATTCTTCAAAATCAAAAGGTTTTGTTAAATAATCATCTGCTCATAATTGTAATCAGTGTACAATATCTTGTTTAGTAGAATTAGATGTAAGCATTATAATTTGAGTATTATTTCATTTTTCTCTTATTTTTTTAAGCACCTCTAAACCATTTAATTCTGGCAGATTAATATCCAAAATTATTACATCATAATGATGGGAAAAAGATTTATATAAGCCATCTTTCCCATTTTGAGACGAATCACATGCAATATCTTTCATAGACAAGTATCTCACAATATTTGCAGAAATTTGAATATTATCTTCTATAAGTAAAATTTTCATGAAAATATATTAAAAAAATAAAATTTTAATAAGTATATAGATTCTTAAAAAATATTTTAATTATTGTACTGATTTTTTGTAAGAAACAAGTAAGAATTATTCAAATCTTAAAGCCTCGATTGGTCTCAGTTTTGATGCTTTATAAGCTGGTAATAATCAAAATATAACTCATATTCAAAAAGAAAATCAAAAACTTAAAAAAAGTGAATTTTGAGTGATAATAGCAGAAATTGAAAAATAATTTAATAATTGAACGACTCAAAAACTCAAAGCTACTCATATCATTCATCATAAAATACTCAAAGTAACCGCTTCTGTTAAAAATTGAGTTAAAATATCGTTTTTCCCGGCTCAAATTGCTTTCCTAATTCAGATCTCTTTTGTTCTTTCTGTAACTGACACCAGCATAATATTCATTACTCAAATTCATCATACGAGTAAAGAAATTCCGGCAATTCCTGACAATAACATAGTTAATGTTTCTGTGATAGATGTCAAATTTGAAAGCATTTCTGCTTGATTTCTAATACGATATGGAAAAGAAGAAGTATTTTCAATATTTAAAAATTCAATAAGTGCATTATTTATTTCCTCTTGTTTCTCACTCATAGCATCAGAATTTTCAACTGCAATTATAATTTCACTAAAATATTTTTGGCCAACAACACGAATAGAAGCTGTTGAAATAGGAATAAATACCACACTATCAAGAGTTGAGTTTTCCTCTATTACTCAAATAACCTCAAAAACATTATTTCACATTTTTATATTTTTTCCAATTGGGTCATCTCACCCAAATAAATCAGTAAGAATAGTTTGTCAAATAATAGCAACTTTTTCTAAGTTATTTTGATGATTTTGAGTAAATCACATTCCATAAGATATTTCTACATTTTTTGCTGTAAAATAATCACTATTAATTCCAAGAACTGATGCATTCATATTATTTGCTCCATATATAAGTTGCCCATTTGTAGAAATAATTGGAGCAATCGCTTTGATTCAAGAAATTTGTTGTATTTCATCAACAAGGTTTTGATTTAAAATATTACTCGATACTGATCTAGAATTTACTCCCCCCATACGATTGAGTGAAATAGTAAGAATATTTGTCCCCATTTCCTCTACTTTATCAACAATTGATTTTTGACTTCCAGCTCAAATTGCAGTTAAAATAATTACTGAAGAAACTCATATAATTATTCATAACATACTTAAAGTAGATCTGAGTTTATTTGCTCGTATTGACTCAAGAGAATTCGTAAAATTTTCATATAAAGAAATCATTTGAAAAAAGATTAAATCATAAATAAATAGAAAAAGATTCCATAGAATAACTACTGAATAAATCAATCTTTGATAAAGATATGTTTTTTTGCAAAATTATCTATTTCTGGTTCGTGAGTAATAAGAACTATTGTTTTTCCCTCCTGATTTAATTCCTGTAATAATAACATAATTTCATTTCATGTTTTTGTATCAAGAGCTCAAGTTGGCTCATCTGCTAAAAGCATACTTGGATTTATAGCTAATGCTCTTGCGATACTTACTCTTTGTTGCTGTCATCCGGAAAGTTCACTTGGTTTATGATTTATTTTCTCTCATAATCATACTCTTTCTAAAGCTTTTTTTGCTTTTTCCCATCTCTCTTTTTTATTCATTCAAGCATATGCAAGAGGAAGCATTACTTGTTTTATAACAGACATACGTGGAATCAAATTATAACTTTGAAATATAAATCATATTTTTTTTCATCTTATTGGTGCTAATTTATCTTCACTCAAGCCAGAAAGATTTATATCATCAAAAATATAATTTCCTGTACTTGGAATATCAAGCATTCAAATAATATTCATAAGAGTTGATTTTCCACTTCAAGAAGGTCACATAATAGAAATAAAATCTCAGCTATCAATTTGTAAATCTATTCCTTTTAAGACTTGAAGAATAGTATCTCACATTTTATATTCTTTGGTAATATTTTGTAAGGTAATCATATTTTTATATTATAGAGTATTAAAATCATGGTCATCCTCAAAAACCTCATCCTCATCTATTATTCCCACCTCCTCATCCTGATCATGGAAGACTAATAAGTGAACTTGAACTTGAAGAAGTTGTAGTAGAACTTGAAGTTTTTACTTCATTAATTATTACTTTATCTCAAAGTGTTAATCACGAAAGTACTTCGGTCTTTCAAGATGAGGCAGTTCCAATTTCTATTTCTACTTTTTGAATTTTTCCATTTTTTTCTATATTTACATAGCTTTTATTATCTTGAGTAGAAATTGCTTTTGTTGAAACTACTAATACATCATCTTTTTCTAAGGTTATAATTTCAATATCTGCTGTCATTCATGATAATACTTTTTTATCAAACTTTTCGTCTGTAATTACAATTTTTATAGTATATGAAACCACTCATGATGATTGTACAGGCGTATAATCTATCAATTGAATTTGTCATTCTACTTTTTCAGTTGGATATGCATCGAATGTAATGGTCGCTTTTTGTCAAATATTTACTTTTACTATATCTACTTGATCAAGAAGTACAGGTATTTCTATTAAATCAGGGTTTTCAATATAGACATATTTAGAATTATCACTTGCCAAATTATCTCCAACTTGTAAATCTACTTTACGAATAATTCATGAAAATGGAGCTCTTAATTCAAAGTTATCAAGTTCTTTTTTTGCATCAGAGAGATTTAATTCTGCTTTTTTTATTTCATTTTGTAAATTAATTACATTTGTAGTTGTCGGTCATTCTAAAGCTTCTTGATATGTTTTTTTAGTAATTTCAAGACCTGTTTCTAAATTTTTTATAGAATTTTGTTTTGATGTTAGTTTTAATTTATTATCTTCTAGTGTTTCAGATAAACTTTTTTCTAAATTTTTTAAATCATTTTTAGCTTTATCTAAATTATTTTTTATAGAAGTAATATTATCTGCTGATTTTTCTAAAGTAAGTTGTTGTGATGATTTTACCAAATCAACATCTGTTAAAGTATCTAATTTTTTCTCATAACTCAAAACAGTTGCTTGTCCAGATTGCATTTTTGAACGAATTGACGACATAGAAGATTTTTTTGATGAAATTTCATTTGCTGTTAAACTTGCTGCCTCCACGCTATTTTCTAATGCTTTATATGTATAATCCGAAGCATAATACATATTATCAAATAATTCTTTTTCCAAATTTAAAAGACTTCTTATGTCACTATCATCAGCTTTTAATGCCTTTTGATATGAAGATATTGCTTTAGAAAAATAAATTTCAGCTTGATTTTTTAATGTTAAATCTTTTGCAGAAAGATAGATTTCAAATACATCATTTTTCGTTTTATTTCATTCTGTGTATCATAAAATATAATCAATTGCTTCTATATTTTCCGCAATTCCTGTAAGTTCTTTTTTAAAATCTAACAAAAGTGTATCAAAAGTATTTTGAACTTCTATTTCAGTATTAGTTAAAGATTTTTGTTGTTCTTTTATAGTAACTTGATAGCTTTCCTCAGCGTCTACTAAAGATTTTTCAAGTATTTCAATATCCTTTTTTTTATATTCTATATTTTTTTCAATATTTTGTGTACTGGTTTCTTGTGTCTTTAAAAGCAAATCGAGTTCTTTTTTTGCCACTTCAATATTATCTTCTGCTTGGGAAATATTTTTTTCATACTCCATTATTTTACTTGCATCTAATGGTTTATAAAGATCTTGTAATTTCAATTTTGCATTCTCTATATTTAATTGTTGTTGTTCAATATTAATAAGTGCTTGAGATTTATCTAATTCTGCAATTAAATCATCCTTTTTAACTGTATCTCATTCCTTTATATAAACAGCAGTAACCTTCCCTGTTTTATTAAATTTTAATTGTTGTTCATCTGTCAATTCAGCATTTCAAACTACTGTAATACTTTGTGATAAACTTCAACTCGCAACTATTTCAGATGTAGAAGATGAAGCTGAAGTTTGTACTTCTGAACTTTGTTTTATAAAAACATAATAATATCAAAAACTTCCCAATCAAATTCATACTATAAAATAAAATATACTGATTTTCTTTAAGATTTTCGTAATCATATTTATTTGTTTTTAGTTATAAATTAATTTGAAGTTTGAGTTTCTCTATTTCCTCTTCTTTCACCAAAGTTTCCTGATTGAGGAGTAATTCATTTTTCTTGCATAAGTGCTCTTATATCTTTTCCAGCATCAATTT
>JAUCCN010000011.1:0-48313 GCA_034676185.1 Patescibacteria group bacterium
TAATATATTCCAAAATTCCCTTCCTCATTTGTGTTGAGATTTTTTCCATATATTTAAATATTACTTTGTATTACAAGGTAATATTATTTTTTATTATATATTTGTCAAATATTTTTTTGAAAAATAAAAAAACTACTTTAAAAGTAGTTTTTTTATTTTTATAATTTATTGCATTATTCAAATCTCAAAGCATCAATTGGTTTCATTTTTGCTGCTTTCCAAGCTGGAATAATACCAAATATAATTCACATTCATACAGAAACTCAGCTTGAAAATAACATCACATTCAAACTAAAAGTTGCTGGAAGTGGTGAATATTTATTCAATAAATAAATTCAAATCAAACTTAGTCAAAAAGCTATCAAACATCACAAAATACTAATAACAATTGATTCAGCTAAAAATTGGGATAAAATATCTCTTTTTTTTGCTCAAATTGCTTTTCTAATACCTATTTCTCTCGTTCTCTCAATTACAGAAACAAACATGATATTCATAATTCAAATTCATCATACTAAAAGAGAAATTCACGCAATTCAACCAAGAAATAATTTCATTTGGTTAATGGTTTCATTAATATATTTTATAGCTTCATCATTTGACTCTAATCTAAATTTTACTTCACTTGGTGAAGTCACTTCTGAAAGTTTTAAAAGTAGATACAGTACATCTCTTTTGGTTGCATCAATTTTTAAAATATCATCTACATAAATCGCCATATTTGAAAAATTCTTTACTCAAAAACTATTTTGTACTGTTGTCATTGGAACAATAATAGAATAATTGAGTTGCCAATCTTTACTTTCTCATAAAACTCAAATCACATCAAAAGCATATCAACCAATCATAATAGTCTTCCCTACTGGATTTTTCCCTTCTAAATCATATTTTACAAAATCATTTCCTAAAACTACTACTTTTGCAGAATCAGAAAAATGTTTCTGAGTAAATCAAAATCAACTTACTACTTCGATTCATTTTGTATGAAAATAATCTTGTGTTACTCAGACAATAGAACCATATAAATCTTTTCATTCAAATTTTGTTGATGCTCCATTTGTAGTTGCCAAAGCAAGGACAGTTTTTACATTTCAAACATATTTTTTGATTTTATCAATAGAGTCTTGAACAAATATTTCCTTTACTTGAATATATGGGGTTTCTACTTGAGGTCATTCACTCATTCACCATCTTCCTCAGTCATTTGGAGTAATACTAATAACATCATTTGAAACAGAAAGATTTTCCAGCATTTGAGCCTTTAATCATTCTCAAAGTGCCAACATAATCGTCACCGAAGCTATTCAAATTACAATTCACAAAGTACTCAGTGTTGATCTGAGTTTATTTCTCCATAAAGCGTCTAAAGCTTGAATAAAATACTTTAAAAATCTCATGAGTATAAAATTAAAAATTATCTACTATTTCACCATCTTTTATTTTGATAATTCTTGAAGCTTTTTTGGCAATCTCATTATCATGGGTAATAATAATTACTGTCTTTCCGGTACCATTTATTTCTTTGAAAAGATTTAAAATTTCTTCTCAAGTTTTTGAGTCAAGTGCTCCAGTTGGTTCATCTGCTAAAATAATATCAGGATTTACAACTAATGCTCTGGCAATAGCAACTCTTTGTGATTGTCATCAAGATAATTCACTTGGTTTATTTTTTAATTTATCTCAAAGTCAAACTTTTTCAAGATATTCTTTGGCTAAATTTTTTGCCTGAGCATTTGAAATTCATTGATATCAAAGTGGAATCATTACTTGCTCTAAAGCTGACATTCTTGGTAAAAGTGAATAATTTTGAAAAATAAATCATATTTTTTTCGCTCTTATATCTGACATTTTTCCATCTTTCAAAGTATCAATTCTTTCTCCAGAGAGATAATATTCTCAAGAAGTTGGAATATCAAGCATTCAAATAATATTCATAAGTGTTGATTTTCCACTTCCTGATGGTCAAACAATCGCTACAAATTCTCACGCTTTTATTTCAAGATCAATTCATTTTAATATTTGAATACTCCCAAGTTTTCAAAGAGAATAACTTTTGGTAATATTTTTAAAACTGAGCATACATTTTTTTAGTTACAAAGATATCTACAAAAATATTATTTTTTTACTAAAACATCATTCCTCATCCATTTGAGAAATCTTCTATTTGAAACATATTTGCATCAAAATTGATTTCAAGCACTTGTTGTCAAACTTCAAGTCCAGAGAGAATTTCAGTATTTCCATTACTATTAAGTCCAAGTTCTACTACTTGTTTTTCTTTTTTTCCATCTTTTAAAACAGTCACATAATTTTCTCCTGTTTCATTATTGAGTTCAATAGCCATTGTTGGGACTAAAATTACTCATTCTTTTTTTTCAAAAACGATATCTACATTCGCACTCATTCATGAAAATATATTTAAATCTCATTTATCAATCACCATTTTTACTTGATATTTTTTTACTCCATTTTCGTCAATTGGTTTTGAATCAATCGTATCAAGAGTTCAAGTAAATATTTTTTCTGGATATGAATCAAAATTTACTTGTGCTTCCATACCTTTTTTTACTTTTACAATATCTATTTGATCTAATTTAATTTTTATTTCCATCATATTTGGATTTACGATGTGAATATATTTTTCTTCTGAAGAATTCGTTGAAAGATTATCTCAAACTTTTAAACTAAAACTATCAACTACTCCATCAAAAGGAGCTTTTAAGATATAATTTTCAATTTTTTTATTTACTTGATCAATAGCAATTTGTGCTTGTTTTAAAGTATTTTCAAGTAATTTTACTTCTTCTGACTCTGCAATATTTATATATTTTTTATTGAAATTTTTTACTGCAATTTCATAATCTTGTTTTTGAGTTTTTATATCAATTTGTTTATCTTCTTCTGAAACTTTATTTCTATATTTTAAATCTTCTAAATCTTTTTGAGCTTGTAGTAAATTTCTTTCATCTCTTTCAATTTGCAAATCAATTTCTTTTACTTTTTCTGGTAAAACAAGATAAAGATTATTAAAATCTTTTTCTAAATTTACCAAATCTTTATCTAAATCTTGGAGAGATTTTTTTAATTCTTCCACAACAATTCTTGATTTTTCTTTTAATTCATCTGGAGTATCAAGATTTTTTAATTTTTCAATAGTGGTATCAATAGATGCTTTACTTGAATGTCCTGAATTTCTTAAAGTACTTCAGATTGATTTAATAGCACTAATATCACCATTTGATAAATCTGAAGTTTCTATACTATAATCGGCTCATTTTACCAGTGCATCTCAAAGATTATATATAGTTTCATATAAATCTTTTTCAATATTTAAAAGTCCTGTTAAATACGAAACAGTAAGATTATTTTTATCTCCTTTGTCATATTCTTTTTCTAAATTTTTAATTTTTCATTTAAATTCCCAATAATTTGTTTCTGAAAGGTTTCTGTATGTAGAATTTTTTGCAGAAAAATAAATATTTAATTGAACTGATTTAAATTCACTATCAAGTCCAAGTAAATTATTTACATTTTTGAGTGAATCTTCAAATGATGAAATATCATTTGCAATCGTTTCATATGTATTACTAAAAGTATTATCATAATCACGAAGTTTTGTATCTAATCATCTTTGTTCATCTAAAATTTGTTTTTCAAAATTCCATTTTTTATCATCAAATGTTTTTTTCTTGTATTCTAAATCTTCTTTTTTATCTTTTACATCGGTAGTAAGATTCTGTTTAGAAATTTGACTTTCTTTTTTTAATTTTTCTAAAGCTAATTTTGAAGATTCTATTTCTTTTATTTTTTCTGTTACTTTCGTAGTATTATCTTGCTTTAATTGAGTAAAATCATATTGTGCAAGAGTAATTTTTCTTTGTGAAGATTCTAAATTTGTTTTATCTTTTATTTTATCATCTCCAGTAAGCTTTTCCATTTGAGTATTTAAATTAATTTTTGCATTGTCATAATTAATTTGTGCCTCTTTGAGTTCATTTTGAAGTTCTCCACTATCAAGTTCAGCTAAAACCTCTCATGACTTTACTAATTTTCATTCTGAAATGTTTACTTTTGAAACCGTTCCATCAAGATTAAATTTAAGTTTTTGTTCATTGAGTAAATTTGTTTCTCAAAGTACTTTAATACTATTAATAACATCTCCTGTTCATACTTCAAAATACACATCTTGTTGAGGTGTTGTTAGGTTATTTCCTGTTTTATTGGCATAAAAAAAATGATATCCTCAATATCAAACTCACACAAGAACTACTCAAAATCAAAGAATTTGTAAAACTTTCTTTTTGCTCATAAATAACTTCATAATAAAATAAAAGAGTATAATTTTTATATTACTTTGTATTACAAAGTAAAGATATTTCTAATTATTTGTTTGTCAAATATTTTTATCACTTCTTGTAACTCTTTTATCTAAAAAAAGTGACAAAAAAATAAAATAGAAAGCATTATATATAATTTCATTATAAATCAAAAAATAAAAGTGAGAAAATCTCACTTTTATTTTTTACATAGAAAACATCATTTACTATGATCATTTACCATTCCAACTGCTTGCATAAATGCATAAATAATCGTAGTTCATACAAAATTCATTCCCCTCTTTTTTAAATCTTTAGAAATTTTATCAGAAATTGGAGTTGACGTTTGATAATCTCAGAGATTTTCAAAACTATTTACCACAATTTTATTCTCTACCATTCCCCAAATATATGCTGAAAAACTTCAAAACTCTTTTTGTATTTCGAGGAACACTTTTGCATTTTGTACACTTGATTTAATTTTCAATTTATTCCTTACGATTCTTGCATCCAAAAGCAATTCACTTTGCTTTTTTTCATCATATTGTGCCACTTTTTTAACATCAAAATTATCAAAAGCTTTTCTATATGTATCTCTTTTCATCAAAATAGTTTCCCAAGAAAGTCCTGCATGAGCTCATTCTAAAATAAGCATTTCAAATAATTTTCTATCATCATAAACAGGAACTCCCCATTCTTCATCATGATATTTTACATATACCGGATTAGAAAGTTTTACCCAAGCACATCTTTGCATATAAAAAATAATTAAGAACTATTATTTATTTTCCTCCACATATATATTTGAAAGCTTTGTATACGATTTACTGAAAAAAGCAAGGAGAGTCACTATTAAACCTATCATTCAAGCTATACTAAACACAAGTGCAATTGCTCTATCTTGAGTTGTTCCAAACCAAGAAGCAAACAAAGTATTTCATACATCACTTGCCATAAAAGGTACTACAAAAAGTTCTGTAATAGGTCAAATAAAAAATGCGGTTAAAGGAGATGCTATCTGTTCTACGCTTTGAGAAAATCCAAATACTCTTCCCTGTCTATGAAAAGGAACTACTTTTTGTAAAATAGTCTGCTCTGAAGCTTCAATATATGGATGAAGCGACATAAAGAAAAAAAGTCACATTGTCGTTAAAACTATTGAAGAAATGCTCGTAAAAAAAATACAAACTATCCACATTGCAACATTTGCGAGAAGTAAGGTTTTTATTGGATTTTTTCCAAGTCACCATTTGCTAATAATGATTCCTCAAAAAATAAATGCAAAACTTAGTGCTCCCCAGATAAATCACCATACTTGTACTGATACAAGTGATAATCCATAGGGATCCATGAGTGACATAAAAATTCATCACAAGAAATTATTAAACATTGAAAAAAATATGAGTCAAAAAAGCCCAGAAATTCCAGAAATAATTTTTATAGTCCCCATAATATCAATTTTACTTCACTCTGTTATATGATGAGAAAAGTCTTCTTTTGGAAAGGTTAAAAAAAGTAGATGAATAATTCATAAAAAACTCGCAAAAAGAGTCATTCAAATAGCCCATCACATTCATAAAAAGCCAATAGTAAGTCCACTAAACACAGAAACTATTCAAAAAGCCAAACCATTTGCCATTCATAAAAAACCATTTGCTTTATCACGATTTTTATCATCAAATAAAAGAGTCATCATAGTAGACATAGCAATCATACGAATATTTCCAATAATTACTCAAAGCATTATACAAATAATAAGTAACCATAAAGGGAAACTAGTAATGCTACTAAAAGTTTCTAAAGGAGTAATGAAAAATATACCCCCAGAAACCAAAAAAAAGAAAAGTGCAACTGAAGTAGAACCAAGCATAATATTTTTTTTCCTATTATGATCAACTAATGCTCCAAAAAATATTCCAGAAATCAAAACTGCAAATAAATAAATCCCTCAAATAAATGAGCTAACCATAATAGATTTTGTTTCAAGGTAAGCCCAAAATACTAAAGCAAACCAGATAAAATTATTGGCAATCGAACATACTAAAGTATTCCCAAGTAAATGAAAAAATAATTTATTTTTTATTTCTCACATAAAAAGTTAAGTAAAAATAAATACAGAAAAATGATATTACTCTTTTTTCTAAAAATACAATTTTAAAATTAAAAATAAGCCCATAATTGAGCTTATTTTTAATATAAATCTTTATTAATTCTTGAAGGTTCTGGTAAAACTTGCCCCATATATTTACTTCATTTTCTTTTATCATAAGGAATTTCTACTACTCCAGAAATACTTTCAAAAGCAAATTGCCCAATTCTCATTCCAGGATATAATGCTACTGGAACTTCGTTAATATTGGTAATTTCAAGAGTAATCGTCCCTTCAAATCCAGGATCAATATATCAAGCCGTAGAATGAATCACTACTCAAAGTCTTCCTATTGAGCTTCTTCCTTCACATCTTGCGACTAAATCATACGGAACTCTAATTTTTTCCATAGTTACTCAGAGAATAAACTGTCTTGGATGAAGAATAAATGGTGTTTTTTCATCCAAAATAACAGTTTCAATATGATTTTCTTCTACTCAAATAGTAGGATCAATAAGAGTTAAACTATCTCTTTTATAATATTTAAAGGTATTTCAAAGTCTAAAATCTAAACTTGCTGGTCATAATTGTTGTCACACATCATATCATCATAGAGATTCTACTTTTAGTTCTCAAGAATGAAGATATTTTTTTATTTCACTATCTGATAAAATCATATAAAAAAGATTAAAGTTAATAATTTTAGTACAAAAATTTTAATATTTTACTCTTCCAAAGAACGAGTTTGCCCAGAAGAACTTGGAACTATATCACTAATACTATTTCAAAGCTCATTCAAAGTATTGACTGTATTATTAAGAGAATCTCTCGTTTGCTCTATTGCTTTTCCAGTTTCATCTACTTTTGTTTGAATTACTTCAATTTTTTGCTTGGTATCTTGCACTTGGACTTCTATATTTTGCTTAATTTCTAAAGCAGAATCTTTGGTATCCTTATATTTTCCCATAATATCAAATCAGGTAAAAAATTCATTGACTTCATCTCTTATTTTAATAACTCAATTATTAAATCCAATAAGTCAAATTCTTTCTCAAATATATGAAGAAGCTGATGGAAAAAGAAAAATAGAAACTATATATAAAACTATTACTGACAAAATAAATAAAACAATTTTTTTCATACTAAAAATTAAAAAGTATACTACTTTCATAATATACTTTTTATTATTTTTTTGTCAAAATTTTAGTTTTTTCAAAGAAAATCCTCTACATTAATATTTTTATTTTTAAATATTTCTCTCAGCTCTAAGATTTGTTTTTCTTTTATCTGAATATTTTTAGATTCTTCTAGTGAATCTTTTTTATTTGATATTTCATAGAGTTTTTGTGAGAGCTTTTTTTTCAGTTCTTCAATATTTTGTCCTGTCATTCAAAGAATATTTGATACATTTAATTGTGATACTTCTGCTTTTACAAAAGTATGCTTTCAACAAGCTACACAACCAATATCAAGATTCACACTATTTCCAGCAGCTCCAACAATTTCAATATTTGAATCAGTAACTTGTTCATTACAATTTGGACATTTAAAATTTGTCACAAGTGAATCAAGTAAAGTTTTTAACATTTGATAATTCATATTCTTCTATTTAAAAAATAATATTTCTTTTTTATAAAATAAGTTTTAAAAACATATTTTTACTCTATATCATTTATTATAGAAAAGAAAATTTTACTTTTCAATTCTATGTTTTTTTATATTAAGTGCTAAAAACATAATACTACACTTTTATAAGAAACTCAAAACTTTTTGTATTCTTTGTATTGACTTTTCTTTTCCAAGTATAAAAATTAACTCTAATGCTCATGGAGAAAATTCTTCTCATGAAAGAGCAACTCTTACTGGCCATAAAACTTGACCATTTTTCATTTCAGCATTTTTTATTTCTTCCACAAAAATATTTTTTATTTCTTCTATATTTTCAAATTCTGTATTTTTAGCACTTAATATATCTAGTGCCAATTGTAATCATTTTTTTACAATGTCAAGATTTTCTATTTTCATTTTTGGATTTATAAGAAGTGATTTTCTCTCTTCGTTCATTTCAAAGTCATTATAGAAAAATGTTGTGAGTGATGTAAATTCTTTTAAAGTAGTAAGTCTTGTTTTTAATTCTGTTAAAATAGCAATATTATAATTTTTTTCAGTTTTTGAAAAAACATTTTCATAAAAATCATTTTGATAAGTTTTTAAATATTCTTCCAGTTTTTCGTATAATTTTTCCAAACTCATATTTTTTATCACATTTGAGTTTACCCATTTGAGTTTATCCATATCAACTAAAGCTCAAGCCAAGCTCATTTTTTCAAGTTTAAAATCAAATTCTCTATAATTTTTTTCAGGATTTTGAGCTCTCCAGTCTTCAAATCAAGCATTTATCATATTACATAAGAAATCCTGAATTGCTTCCACTAAATACCCATCTTCAAAATAATATTCAACATTTGCTTCTAAATCTTTTCTTTTTGATAATTTTCTTCTTGATTCTCAATCCATTTTCACAAGTGGTGAAATATGAGCATATTTTGGAGCATTCCATCACATCGTTTGGAAAAGTTGCAAATGAAGTGGAAGAGAAGCAAACCATTCATCTCATCTAATAACCAAAGTAGTTCCCATCAAATAATCATCAACTATATGAGCAAAATGATAAGTTGGAAGTCCATTTACCTTCATAATAACTATATCTAAAAAGTTTTCTGCAATTTGTACGCTTCACTTTATTTCATCTTGAACTTGTATTTTTTTCACAATACTTCACTCTGATTTATATCTAATTACAAATTCTTTTCCAGCATCAATTTCTTTTTTTATTTCTTCAAAAGTTGCATTTCTATAACGAGAATATTCTCCATAAATTCAAGTTTGTACTTTTGACGCTTCTTGAATTTCTCTTATTTGTGTAATTTCTTCCTCAGTTAAAAAGCAAGGATACGCAAATCCTTTTGCTACTAAATCTTTCAGAAATACTTTATAAATGTATTCTCTTTGAGATTGAGTATATGGTCCATAATTCCCTACATCATCATAGTTTTCTCAAATTGGTCATTCATCAAAATCTATTCAAAAAATCTTTAATATATCAATATATTTTTTCATAGCTCACTCAACCTCTCTTTTTTGATCTGTATCTTCTGCTCTTAAAAATAAAATTCAAGAGTTTTTATGAGCAAATATCTCATCAACCATAGTCGTATACAAAGTTCCGATATGAAAAAATCATGTTGGACTTGGAGCAATTCTTGTAACAACTTGTCAAACTGGTCTTTTTGGATATTTTGCTAAAATACTTTCTGGGGTTTCAGTAATTTCAGGAAATAATAAATTTTCTAGTGCCATAATTTTCTCTTAGAAATGTAAAAATATGGGTTATTATATGAAAAAATTAAAAAAATCAAAATTGAAAAGTTTTGTGTAATTTTAAAAGTTAAAATGTCGCTATATGATAAAATATAATGGTCCAAGAAAACTAGACAGAAAAGATAAATAGAATAAGCTAAGAGAAAAAATAACTCTTAACCAAGAAAAATATGCTAAATAACAGAAAAAGATACATATCAGAATATAAAGTAAAATAGTACTAGAAATACTATCAAATACTTGAACAATAGCAGAAATAGCCAATAAATATTGAAGTCCTGAAATATTTAACACCGACCAATGAAGTCAATTTACAAGTAATATTTTTACAAATATTCTTGAAAAAAATAATATTAAAATTAGTATGGATTCAAAATGAAGATATGCTGACAATATATTTATTGAAAGATTATTGAGAAGTATTAAACAAGAAGAGGTTTATTTGAAAATCTATAATTCTCCTATTGAAGCCATAAAGTCTATTTGAGAATATATTTTATTTTACAACTCTAAAAGACCTCATCAGTCTTTATGATACAAAACTCCTTTGGAGGTTTATGAAAACTTTATAAAAAATTTAAATTTTAATTCTAAAATCATAGCTTAATCTATTCTTAAATTTTGTCTTTGACTTTTAGACCATTATAAAATAAATTAAACAAAGGGATTATACAATTTTTTAAATTCTTAGCAAGTAAGTGGGTTTGACATGATTTTAAATAACAACTGAAAAGTTTTGATTTTATCTCTCCATAATACCACTTGAAAAAATTCCATCTTTTATACAAAAAACTCTGATTTCAAAACTATCTAAATAATCAATATCAAATTCTCATTTTACTTCGTCTCAAACTTCAAAATGATTTTTTAATATTTCATCTCCGCTTTCATCAAATAAAGCAACTTTATAAATAAAATGATTTTCATCATTTGGATGTTGAGTTTCAGCAAAAACATATTTTAAAATATCTCATTCTATTTCATATTCTGGAAAATGTTCTTGCTCAAATGGAGTCAGTTTTTGTGCATTCAAAGGATAATTTATTTCCTCAGGAAGTACAATAAAATCATCTTTATGAGTATCACAAAAAGGACAGAAAAAATCACTTGGAAGATGATCAAAAAAAGTTTTTGGTTCAATTCACAAATCTTCATCTCCAACAATTTCATCATAAATATAATCACATCCAGAACAATGGTATTTCATAAACAAAAATAACAAATAAAATTTTTAATATTATATTTGTTATTTTTTTATTGCAATTTTAAAACGTACTATATTTTCAAAAATTTATTTTTTAAATATACAAATAAAATCATTACCATAAAAAGTCATAATAAAATCATTATTCAGATAAAATATGAAAATAAATGAAGAGAAAAATATTTAATAAAATAAAATAAAATTAAAAGAAACAAACTTCAAAATAATATACTAAAAAGCAATCAAATACAAACTAAATATCAAAACTCAAAACTTAATGCTGAAACAAGCGACTCTTTTTTTCATCATAAAATATTTAATAATTTTATTTTTGCTGTTTTAAAAGTTGATAAAAATGAAAGTGAAACAATAAAACTTAAAAATGAAAATATAAAAATATAAGATAAACACACATACACAACTATCAAAATTTTATTCACAATATTAATAACAATTTCAACAATTTCACGAGTTTTTATAAATGTTAAATGATTTCCAAGTTCTTTTGATAAAGTATTTTCAAGATTTTGTGGTTTTTCGCTTTCTTTGTAAGATATAATATAATTTTTAGGAAATTTTTCAAAATCGATTACATCAAGTTGAAAATAGAAAAAAGGATTCGTTCCATTTCTTACTGCTTCTCTAAAATTCACTACTTTAAGTGTTTTTTCAAGTCCAGCAACAGTAAAAGTTATTTCATCTCCAAGTTTCACTCAGAGTTCAGAAGCAAATTCTCTATCTACTGAAACTCATCAAACAGATAATTTTTCTCAAGATAAAATTTTATTTTCTAAATCTTTTGTTGTTGAAGAAAATTCTCTTCAAAATTGTCTTGGAACTCTTTCTTGTCACAAAAATTCTTGTAAAGTTTTTCAATTTATTTGCTGAATTCTCAAAGTTACGATTTCAAAAATTTCATCTGAACTAAAATATTTTTCCACCGTTTGCAAATCATCTTTTTGTACATTGATAACAAAAGTATCATTAGAACTTTGAGTAATATTTCCTAAATAACTCAAAAAACTTCCAGAAAAAACATAAAATATAAAAATAGAAATAAATGAAATAATTCCAGAAAATATGATAAGAAATGAAACATTTCCAGGTTTTATTGTACTTCTGATAGCATCAAAAAAGTAAAAATTTTTAGAAATTTTATTTTTTGCATTCAGAAAGAAAAAAGAAAAATTTTCGACCAATATTTTTTCTATAAAAATATAAAAAATTACTAAAATAAGTATAAATAAAAAACTATATAAAAAGCTTTCAAAGATGGAAATCCCAGAAATCAAATTTACTCATAAAAATCAAGAAAAAATCAGTCATAAATACACAACATAATCAGTAAAATTAAAATGAGAAAAATTTCCTTCATCTTTCAGTAAAGCAGAAATATCTGATTTAAATATTTTATACATTGGAGAAAAAATTCCTACCAAAAGTAAAATAATAGTAACTCAAAATCATTTATAAAAAGATTCTAATTTACTTTGAAAAAAATCATATTGCGTTGCAAGAAGACTCATTATTCACACATTTAAAAGATATGCAAGTATAAACCCAACAAAAAACACAAAAAATAATACAATAAAATTATACAAAAATATTTTCTTTTTCTGTAATCCAAAAATATTTAAAAGTCATAAAGTACCTTTTATTTTCTTAAAAAATGTTTCCAATGATAAAATAACAATGAAAAAAGTTAAAACGAAAACCACTAAATTAAAAAAATTTATAAATACATAAAATCTATCAGTTGTATCTGAAATATAATCATTTCTATCGTTTAAACTTCTCACTCTAAAATCTTTTAAAAGCACATCATTTGATAAAATTTCTTTATAACTTTCATCATATTCTCACTGAAAAAGAAGATAATAATTATATTCTAAACGAGAATTACTTGCATTTAAATTGGCATCAAATTGATCAATAGGAAGATAGAGTATGTTTTGATTTGCATATAAACTAATATCTCAAATTGGAGATTTTTTAATAATTCCTTTTACTTGATAATTTTTTCATAAAATTTCAATATTTTTTCCATATTTATCCAAAGTTGCTTGATTTACAATCAAACTTCCACTTTGGTTTACTATCTCATATTCAAACTGATTATAAAATGGATAATTTGGCGTATGATATACAAGTTCTACCAGATTTGGATTTTTATTTTCATCAAACAGAGTTGAATTAATAGAAATATTTTTTGCTATTTCAAAAGTATTTTCATATTTTTCTCTGAATGCACTTTCATCCAAATCTTCCCTATTTGATAAAACCATATCTCATCCAACCAAAGGTTTTACTTGTTCTTGAAGATAATCTTTTACTGATAAAACAATATTATTTCCTAAAATGTAAGAAAATAAACTCAAAAAAACAGCAAGAAAAACAAATACAAAATATTTTTCTCATGTTTTTAGTGTAATTTTTGTTATTTTTGAGAGCATGTTTAAATTTGTTAGTTGTATTGAAATTTCATTGTAACAAAAAGCAAAAAAAATCAAAACGAATGTTTTGATTTTTTACTAACCATACAACCCAGCAATTTTTGCTTGTTGTGTTATTTCATCATTAGTAAGAGTACGATTATAAATTTTGATATCATCTATTATTCATAAAAAATATATAAATCAATCTAAACATCCCGATGGATCTGCTCATATAAAAATACATCATTCACTTCTATTTGTTAATGTACTAGTTATTTTTTTTCAAAAATAATTTTTCAGTTTATATATGATTTTATACTATCCCCATCATAAGTTGAAGTTAACTGATAATAATTATTACTTTTTGTTACATATTCTGCTTTTAAAACTGAAGTATTTCATAAAATTCTAAAATCAGAATATAAAAAATTATCTCAAATTCTTTGTGCAAAACCATCAAGATCAGTTGAAGATATAATTGTATTTCCCCAACCATTATCATAAATATTATTATAATTAATAATTGATATTATTGATAAATTTTTTTTTCAGTTAAAGTCAAATATGCTTCATGTATTAGTTTCTCATAAATTAATATATCATCAAGAAAAAGATAATCCTTTTCATAAATATCATCAAGTACTAGTTGGTAACGTTATTCCACTAAAAATTCCATCATTCCCATTTCAACTTAAATCTTTTAGTTTATCTCACTCTCAACATACTAATTCACTTCAAGTACAAGTCTCCATATCCCAATAGCCAACTAAACTATTATCAAAATTCTTCAAACTCATTTCTCCTTTTTTTATACAATCTCAAGGGTTACTAGTTATTGTATTTTCTCATCCATCAATAACAAAACAAACTTTTAGATCAAATATTCAACTTCAAGTTACACTTTCTTTTACTAAAATTAAACTTGGGAGACTTGGATCAAATTTATAATTTCATTTTACTATTGCTGAAGATGAAGTAGATGCATAAGTTTTTGGTATAAAGATCATCTCAGCATTCTCTGAGTTAATAGCAATTTGATAATATTTACTATCATCTCAAAATGTTGAATATACATAGTTTGTATTATCTTTGGTATCAACTGGTATATTACTCATTTTAATTATTTTTGAAACATTATCTCAAATAATTCATTGTTTGATTTTAGTTTTTCATTCTACTCATCAAGTAAATATTGTTGGTTCATCTGGTTCTGGATATTTATTAGTTTGTAGAGTAAAAAGTTCTAATCATTTTTCTACACTTTTTATAGTTGATACTCTATTAGCATCTCTAGCATCCTTAGTATAATCTTGAAATGATATAAAAGCTATTGTTGCTAATATTGCAAGAATCGTTATGACTATAATGAGTTCTACTAATGTAAAACCTTGTATCTTTATCCCTTTCTTAAAGGAATTATCAATTAATTTTTTCATAGTAAAAATAACAAAATAAATTTAAACAAAAATATTATATAAAAAAAGTTTTAGCAAAAAAAATAAAATCTCCTCCCGGAGATTTTATTTTTTATCTATCATCATTGCTGAAATAATTCCTGACTCATAAATCGTTGGAAGTCCGCTTCCTGGATGAGTTCCTCCTCAAACAATATACATATTTTTTACATCTTCAAACTCGTTGTGTGGTCTAAAATAAAGCATTTGCCCAAGATTATGAGAAAGATTAAAAACAGCTCAGAGATGAACATTATAATCAGTTTCCCAATCATTTGGAGTGATAATATGTTTTTGTTTGATATGTTCTTTTATATCCGTAATTCCAAACCTTTTTTCAAGTGTAGCAAATATTTTTTCAAGCATTTTTTCTTTTTTCTCTTCCCAATGTATCTCTGAACGATTATTTGGAGTTGGAACCAAAATATACAAACTCGAATGTCACTCTGGAGCCAAAGTTTTATCAAGTATACTTGGGTTGTGCACATAAAAACTAAAATCATCCGATACATCTTGATAATCAGAAATATTTTCTACAAAAGTTTTATAATCTTTGTTAAACACGATATTATGATGATTTAAGTTTTCATAAATGGTATCAAGACCAAGATAAAAAAGTATTGTCGAACAAGAAAATCATTTTTTATCTATTTTTTTGTCCGTATATCTTTTTCTTTCACTATTATCAAGTAAATGTCTCATAGAATAGGAAAAATCTCCGTTTAAAATAAGTGCATCACAAAAATCTTTTTCACCATTTTCAAGCTCTACTCAGACAGCAACTCCATTTTCTACGATAATTTTTTTTACTGGAGTATTGAAATGTATTTTTCCATTATATTCTTGGGTTACTTTTGCCATTGCCTCGGAAATCTTATTGAGTCCTCACTCAACATGATAAATTCACATTTTATGTTCTAAATACGATAAAATCGTAAAAGAAGCCGGACATCTCCGTGGAGACATTCCTAAATATTTTGACTGAAAAGTCATAGCGATTCTGAGATCTTCGTCAGAAAAATATGTTTCTAATCTTCCGAGTAAACTTTTTAGTAAATCAAGTTTTGGAATGGTTTTTAAAAAACTTGGATGCAATAAATCTGTGAATTTCCCATATGGTTTTTGAAAACATGGTAAAAGAGCATCAAATTTTTCTCATTCTTTTTGTATGTATTTTTCATAGTTTTTCGCATCATTTGGAAATACTTTTTCAAGTTCCTTGATAGTATCCTCTGTCTTTGCTCTTGGATGAAACTCTTTTCCAGAATCATACGATAGTTTATAAAGTGGGTCCAGTTGCAAAATATTCAAATAATCTTCTACTTTTTTTCCAGACTTTGCAAATACATCTTGTAAAGCGGGGAGATACATCAAAAAAGTTGGTCAAAGATCAAATTTATATTCTCATAACTGCAAAAGACTATTCCTTCCTCATACATTTGCTTGTTTTTCGTATACTGTTACATCGTATCATTTTGAAGCCAGTATCATAGCAGAAGCAAGTCATCCAGGTCCAGCTCAAATAACAATGATTTTTTTCATAAAAATTTTTTTGTTAAGTGATAATCATAATTTGATTGTAAGAGAAAAATCTAAAAATCAAATTTTTACTCACTCTCAATTACTAAAAGTTCACTTTTTTCTAAAAATTCAATATCAAGTTTTTCTCAAACACTTCTGAGTTGATATTTTTCACCTAAAATATCTTTTCCGTTTACTCTGATTTTTCAGCTCGTAACATATAAAAATACATATTTAGGAAAATTTATTTCTATCTTTTTCCCTGCGTCAAATTTTCATCTTTTTACACTGAGTTTGCTTGAAAGTTTATTCTCATTTTCACTTATTCCTGAACCAAGCGTAAATAAATTATTTTCAAAATCTTTTTCTTCGAATTTTGCTGTATAATAAATAGGTTTTGGAGACATATCAGGTGGAGAAAACCAGACTTGATAGAGTTTTAAATCCTCATTTTCTTCATTAAATTCACTATGATAAATTCCCGTTGCTGTATCTGTAACTTGTACTTCATTTTTATGAATTTTTTGATGATTTCAAAGACTATCTTTATGTGTAATTATTCCTTCTAAAACGATAGTCATAATTTCATAATATCTATGCGGATGCATAGGAAATCCACTTTTTGCCTTTAAAAAATCATCATTAAATACTCTTAAATTTCAAAAACTCTCATTTTCAGGATCAAAATAATGTGCGAAGTTAAAAAGAAAATGTGAATTCATCTCTCACATATCAGAAAAAAATCTTTTTTCTTTTGGAATAATTTGATACATATTTTTATATTAGTTACTAAAACACTATACATTATATAGCGTTTTATATTTTTGCAAATATTTTTTAGATTTTGATAATATCTCCATCTCAAACTTTATATATTTCTTGAGCTAATTTTGCTACTTCATCATCATGAGTAATCATGATAATAGTATTTTTAATTTTTTTATGAAGTTCTAAAATCAAATCCATAATAATTTTTTTATTTTTGCTATCTAAAGCTCCTGTTGGTTCATCAGCAAGAAGAATTTTTGTTTTTCAAACAAAAGCTCTTGCAATCGCGACTCTTTGAGATTCTCATCAGCTCAAATGAAAAGCATACACATCTTTTTTTGAAGAAAGTCCAACAATTTTTAAAATTTCATCCGTTGAAAAATTCCTTTCTAAATTATTTAATTCAACTATAAGATCAACATTTTCTCAAACAGTGAGATTTTCTACTAATTTAAAATTTTGAAAAATATATGATAAATTTTTTCCTCTAAATTCTGTAATTTCATCATCTTTTAAAGCAGAAATATCTTGATTATCAATTTCTAAACTTCCTTCAAAACTTCTATCAATTCAAGAAAGTAAATTTAAAAAAGTCGATTTTCCACTTCCAGAAGGTCAAATAATCGCAATAAATGCTCCAGATTCAATTTGTAAATTGAGATTTTTAAATATTTCTATTTTTTCATTTGAAACCTGAAAATATTTTTTTAAATTTGTTATTTTTATCATATTTTTTATTTAGTAACTAATTTATTTTTTTCTAAAAATTTCACTAGATTTTCCACAATAATATTATATCATTCACTGTTTGGATGAATCATATCAGAAATATTGTATTCTTTTTTCCCTCAAACTCATTCTAAGAAAAATTCAAGAAAATAAATATCTTTTCTTTCTTTTGCAATATCAGCATATACTTTTTTAAAATCATTTCTATAAGAAATTCACAAATTTGCTGGAATATCCATTCATCATAAAACGATTTTACTATTTGGAAAAGTATCAATAATTTTTAAAATATTTTGTTGTAAATCTACAGTAGAAAGAGATCTGAGTCCATCATTTCATCATACCACTAAAATCACAATACTTGGATTTTTTTCTAAATACAAACTCGCTCTTGATAAAATATTTGCTGAAGTATCTCATGAAACTCAAGCATTTATTACTTCATAATTATATCCAGCATCATCTAATTTTTTTTGTAATTTACTTGGATAACTTTCACTTTCTTCCAAACCATATCAAGCCGTTAAACTATCTCATAAAGCAAGAATTACTTCTTTTTGAGTAGTTTGTGTTTCGTTATTTTCATTTGTATCTTGAACAGGAGCGTTACAAGAAAATAAAAAGAAAGAAACCATAAAAATTAAGTATTTCATAAAATAAAAATTAAAAAATATTTTTTATTCTCCATTTTTCCATTTTCAAATCAAATAGAGTGAATTTAATAAAATAATTAAAACAGAAACACCTCATAGAAATATATAATTCAAAAATATCAAAAAAGCAAATATTCATAAAATTCCCTATTGTTTTTATTTATTTTTATTGATAATAATCAATTAATTCAAATAAAAATGACTCCAAGCATTATCTATTGATAAAACAAATTTACATCAAATATACTAAACTTTTATCAACTATGCCCTCTTTTGAAAATACAGTAAAATTCCTTCATATCCTACAAATATTACTTTAAAATTTGCAAAAACCTCATTTCAATTATAATGAAAATGCTTGAAAATAAAATTTTATTTCCTAAAAAGTACCTATGAAGTTTCCTAATACTCTTCATGAAAAATTTAAAACTTATTTTCACATAAAAAATACGCCTTCAGCAACTGATAGAGAGCTTTTTGCAAAAACATACACATATATTCCCTACATCAAATGGATTCCTGGTATTGCTTTTATTTGAGTAGGAAATTCAACTTCTATGTTTGCATCAAATAATGAAAGTGACATTGATCTTTTTATCATTACTTCCCCAAACAGAATGTGGATAGTAAGAGTTTTAACTACACTCATATTTTGAATACTTTGAGTCAGAAAAACAGCCAAATATCACGAAAAAAGATTTTGTCTTAGTTTTTTTGCTACTACTGATGAACTAGACTTTAAAAAATTCGCTTTAGAAAATGATATTTATTTATATTTTTGGATAGTGTATTTGAAACCAATTCTTGATTTTAACAATACTTATGAAACATTTCTTAATACTCAAAGCTGGGCAGATATAAGTGAATATAAACATATAAAAGAAGAAAATAAAAAATTCATACACTTTCAAGGAAAAATGAAAGGAAAAAATTCAAAAATTCTTGATATCATTAACTTCTTTTTAGAAAAAATATTTCTTCCAAAAACACTCAAAAGTTATGAAAAACTTAAAAAACCCTATGGAATTATTATCAGTAAAAATATGCTCAAATTTCATGATAATGATCAAAGAAAAATTATAAAAAAAATACTTTTAGACCAAATCTAAAAGTATTTTTTTAATCCGTTTTATTATATTTTCAAATTTTTTAAAAATATAATTGAGATTTTTGACAATCCATAAAATATATGTTACTATATAAATCGAAAATTTAGTTTTTAATAATAAAATTATGGCACTAAAAAAAATAAATCTTTCTGCTTTAAATAAAAAATCTGAAGAAGAAAATCATATTTCTCCTATAATTAAAGTTAAAAATGAACCAAAAGCTATAGAAGAAAATATTGTAAATGATACATGAATAGATGAACCAAAAAAGAAAATTTCTCTTAAAAAATTGAAAAAAATTCTTCCAGAACCTCAAGAATCAGAGAAAGAAGTTCTCTCTTCTGAAGTATTTTCTAAACAAGTAATTTCTGAAAATATACAAGAAAATCATATATCATCCGAAGAAATACTTACTCAAGAAATTTTAGAAACCTCTGAAATAATAACTACTCAAGAAAGCAAAGAAGAAATTTTTCAAATTTCTGATGGAGATACAAATTGTAACATAGTAAAAGAAGAAAAAAGTGAAATATTTGCTAATTATAAATGATCATTTGGAAAACAACCAGAAGAAGCTCCTATACATTCAGAAAAAAAAGAAGAAGTAAATACTCAAAAAGTACAAAATGAAACACTTCCACTCAGAAGTATTGATACAGAAAACACCAATTTAGAAAGATACGCTCAAAGTGAAGAAAAGAAAACATTTTCAAAACAAAAAAAAGTTATCCTTTCATCAATGGTATGAATTTTAGCATTATGAATACCTTGAGCCCTATTTTTTCCTGGAGGAATACTAAAATCAAATGTATCTGAAATCAATAATGTAAACTCACAAATTGCTAAAGAAGAACTTTCTGCACCTATTCCTGTATCAAATTTTCAAGAAAATATAACCAATCCAAGTGAAGAAAATATCGCAAATAATACAGATTTGCCTCTCTCTCTAGAAAATACAAAAAAAGAAGAAAATGAAAATCTTACAAATATGGTGTCTGAAAATATTCAATCAGAACTTACTCAAAATGAATGAGAAGAATACAATGAGGGAGAAAATATTGATATTGTCAAAGAGAATATTGAAAATGAGGTTGATAATATTGAAAAATCTACTAAAATAAACCAAAAATTACACAATTATCTTTTAGAAAAGTATAAAAAATAATAGAATTAAGTATGAAAAATATTGAAACATTCAAAATAAAAAAAGAAATTCCTGATGTAGTTCTCTACTTAAATGAACTTTTTGATAATGCTATTTTAGATAATGTTTCAGATATACATATAGAAACTACCAAAGATTTTTTACTCATCAGATGTAGAAAAGATTGAGATTTTGTGGTATATGATAAAATTTCTTTAGATCATATTTCTACTATAGTTACCAGACTGAAAGTATTAGCAAAAGTAAAAATTGATGAAAATAAAAAACCCCAAGATGGAAAAATAGTATATATATCTGAAAAAAATAAAGAAACAATAGATATCAGAGTTTCTACTCTTCCAACTATTTATTGAGAAAAAGTAGTAATGAGAATATTAAGACAAGATGATAGTTTAATTCATCTTGAATCTATTGGTTTAATTGATGATAATTTAGAAAAAGTAAAAAATGTTTTAAAAAGTAAATATGGAATTATTTTAGTAGCTGGGCCAACTGGGTCTTGAAAATCAACTACTCTTTTTAGTATTTTAAAAGATTTTAATCCATTAGAATATAATATTTCTACTCTTGAAGATCCTGTGGAATATAATATTGACTATGTAAATCAATCTCAAATTAAGCCTGAAATTTGATATACTTTTGCTTCAGGACTCAGAAGTCTTGTAAGACAAGATCCAGATATCATAATGGTATGAGAAATTAGAGATAAAGAAACTGCTATTTTATCAATAGAAGCAGCTCTTACTTGACACCTTGTTCTTTCAACTATACATACAAATTCTGCTTCTGCTACTATACAAAGACTCATAAATATGGGAATTGAACCTTTTTTAATTACGAGTGCTCTTAAAATGATAATTTCTCAAAGACTAGTGAAAAGAATTTGTCCTCATTGTAAAAAGCCACATAGTATTGATGATTTATTAAAAGAAAAAGTAAAAAAAGAACTTTCTGATATAGTAGAAAAAGATGAGATTGATGAACTCCAATTTTTTAAAGGAGAATGATGTGAACATTGTAAATACACAGGATATAGTGGAAGACTGGGAGTGCACGAAGTTTTAGTATTATGAGATTATTTAGAAAAAAGTATTCTTGATATATCAAGTGCAAGTGAAATTCATAAAATAGCTACCAAACATGGAATGATTACTATCGTACAAGATGCTATATTAAAAGCAATAATGTGAGATACTACTTTAGAAGAAGCATTTAAATTAATTTAATCTTTATGTTGAACTTGTTTAGAAAAAAGAAAAAAAATATTAATACTGATGATATAAAAGACTTCAATAATATTATAAAAGTTATTGAAGATTTTATATTATTTGAGGAATTTGAAAAAGCGTCAAAAGCTATACAAGAAGTCCTATATAAAGAAAATGAATCTTTTAAATATTATATTGAAACTATTGCTGAAAAAGATAAAAAAGAACAATTAGAATTATTTAAAAAGAAAATAACAAAAATAGAAAAATTAAAGCTTAAAAATGATGAGAAAAAAGCAAAATTTGAAATTTATATAAAAGAAAGGAAGAAAAAAGAAGAAATTAAATTTGTAAAAGAAAAAACAAAAGAACTCATAAATACAGGAAAATTTGATGAAGCCATTATACTGATGAATAGCTTAGTAGAAAAAAATCTTCATGATGTAAAAATCATTAATATTTCAAATAACTTTAAAAAAGAAATAACTAAACAAATAGAAAAAGACAAACAAAAAAAACAAAAAGAAATAAAAAAAGATACTCTCAGAGAAGCACAAGAACTTATATGAGAAATAAAAAATACTCCTCTTGATGAAAAAGAAAAGCAACAACATAAATCACTTTTTCTGACTTTAAAAGAAAAATTAAATTTTTATGGATCTTTCAAAAGAAGACTTAAAGACAAAAGACTTTTAGACGAAGTGAATTTACTGCTTCAAAGTCAAAATGAAAAAAATGAGCTTGCAGCAAAAGCAAAGCTTGCCCAAGTGCATTCTGGAATTTCCAGAGAAATATATGGAGAAAAAATGCACGGATACGAGATATATGGAAAAATCATGTGAGCAGATAAAATATCTTGAGATAGTTTATGATTTCACAAAACAAAAAATGATTATACATTTTTTATAGGAGATGCTACTGGACATTGAATTAGAGCTTGATTTATAATTTCACAACTTACCAAAAAATTCCATGAACTCATAGGAACATCAAAAAGCCTTGAATGACTCGCTATGGATATCAATAATTCATTAAAACAAGAATTAAAGAGTGGAAATTTTATTACTTCTATTTTTTTCAATGTATATAAAAAAAATCCAAATAATGTTTCTTTTATATGAATGGGACATGAACCACTTTTTATATTTAGAAAAGAAACTGGAAAAGTTGAAAAAGTTATTCCTGGATGATTAGCCTCAGGAATCAGAATAATTAAAGATATATTAAGTATCAAGAAAAAAGAAATTATTATGAATGATGGTGATATTCTAATTTCATATACTGATGGTATTGTAGAAGCAAAAAATGCAGATGGGCATATGTATAGTATAGAAAGAATTAGTAAAAAATTAGAAGAATTTTGAAGAAGTGGAAAACTTTCTTTAGAAGAGGTATACAAAAAATTTATTGAAGATTTAAAAACTTTTTCAGGGAAAGCAAATTATAATGATGATGTAACTATTTTACTTTTAAAAAGAAATAAAAACAAGGAAATACTTGAACAAAAAGAAATTGATGATATGATACTCAAAGAAGGAATTGATAAAAAATATAAAAAACAAATTTCCTGAAAAACTCTTGAAGAAGCAAGAGAAAAAATGCAAAGTATTCAAAAAGAAAATTCTCTAAAAATTATTATTAAATCTCTTGATATTTTATATAAAACTTGAGAACTTCCCAGCTTAAAAACAAATTGTATTCGTTATATAAAAGAAGGATATATTCATAAAAAAATAAATTTTTATCTCAAAAAAGCTTTAGAAAATGAAAATGCATTTAAAATCACTCAAAAAAATAAAAAAATGCAAGATAAATATAATATTTTAAAAGAACTTTACAAAAAATGAGATTATGAAACCGTTATTAGTGAATGTTCTAGTATCATTTCTAAAAATGGAAATATATAAAAATGAGTTCACTGGAGAACAAATATTTAGATTAGTACCATAATTCATTAATAAACAAATCAGATAATAGCAGAAAATATTTATAACTTATGCATGTATGCTAAAAAATAATTTTTTTGATAAATACGGAAATTTTGAAAATGAAAAATTTTTAAAATTATTAACCGAATCTCAAAAATGACTCAAAAACAGAAGAAATAAATCAAAAGGGTTGAATATAGAAGTAAACCTTTTTAATAGTGTTTCTCAAAAAGAGTTATGGCAATTTATCAATAAATTATCTATCTTTATTAATTCTTGAATCGATATAAAATGAGCTTTTAATATCTTAGTAAAACAAACAAAAAATCCATACTTAAAAAAAATAGGAAATGAAATCAAAGTCAATATTGATTATGGAATTGGAATTAGTGAATCTATGATGCAATACCCAAAAGTCTTTGATAGTTTACTCATTGCTTTAGTAGGAGTATGAGAAAAAACTTGAAATCTCTGAAAAATTCTTGCTGAAATTGATAAAAAACTCCTTGAAAATATTGAACTCAAAGGAAAAGTAAAGTGAGCTTTAATCTACCCTGTTATACTTTTATGTCTTACTTTTGCGATGGTTACCTTTATGATGATCATTATTATTCCAAAAGTAACAGAAAGTTTTTCTCAAACTGGAACTCAGTTACCTTATCTCACTCAAATAGTTATTAATATATCTGATTTTTTCAGATATCAGTGGTATATTCTCATTTGAGCTGTTGTATGATTTTTTGCTTTTTTAAAACTACTCAAACAAACCTATTATGGTGAATTACTTTTATGATATATTGCTATCAATCTTCCCATATTTTGACATATCATCAGGCAATCAAATATTATCTATTTTATCAATTCATTCTCACTTCTTATGGAATCAGGAGTATTACTTTTGGATGCACTGAAAACTTCCAGTCAAGTAGTTTCAAATATTCACTATAAAAAAGAAGTAGTAAGAATTAAAAATGAAGTAGAAAGTGGACTTACGATTTCAAAATCACTGTGACTCAATCTTGAATATGACACCAATGTATACTTAAATACACTATTTCCAGAAGAATTTGCTTATATAGTAAATACTTGAGAAGAAACTTGAACTTTATCAGAAAGTTTGAAAAAAATAGGAAATAATTATTCTTCAGAACTTAAAAGATATATCTGAAATCTAGCAACTATGCTTGAACCATTTATTATTATAGTAGTATGAGGTTTAGTATGATTTATTGTAATTGCTATTATGCTTCCATTTTTCAAACTTTGAGAAATTGCAAAAAAAATGTAATAGTGTATACTTTAAAAAATATTTCTCATTTTTTAAAGTATGAAAACAAGATATATCCTCTATCCTACTACTTTGATGTTACTGCTTATTTTACCAGTAATCAGGTATTATGTGACTACTCCAGAAATAAATTCTTGTGTTTTAGATTATGTAGAAGAACTTGAAAATAGTAATTATAGTTGATATTTATATAGTATCAACGGAATGAGACATATAGAACCAAAAAACTCTCCCCTCACAGAATGATTAAAAGAATACAAAATTTGAGTAGCTCATGGATGTATTATGGCAAGTGATAATCTTTATATTGATCTTACCAATACTTTTTATTGTACCATTACTTATTTGATAAAAAAAGCTCCTATAAGCGAAAAACTTAAAGAGCCTTTTGGAATTTATGGTTGAAATGACATAAATAAATAATTATTTTTTCAAAAATTCATTCAAATATTTTGTTTGAAAATCTTCTTTTGAAGTGTATCACTCAAGAAAAATATATTTTCAAGTAGTATTATCAAGTACAACAAATGTAGGAGTTGATTTTACTCACAAATAAATTCATTGTCAAAATTCTTTTTCAAGTGAAATATCAATTTCTTTTTGAGAACAATTTTCAAATATTTTTCAGTCAAGGTTATTATCAGACAAAAATTTTTTTATTTTCTCATCATTTTTTTCTTCCAGAGAAAAAGAAAATAATTCATCCACATATTTGAGATATGTTTCATTTTTTGTTTGAGAAAAAATACATTTCGCTTCCCAAGCTTGAGTATATTCTCTACTCTCTTTTTTATTTACCATATTTTTAAATAAGTAATTGAGTTTTTCTTGATATTCTCCAAGTAATTCAGGAATAATATTTTGAGTGTGCATATCAGTACAATATTTACAAGCAAAATGAGAAAATTCAATCAAACTATACGGAGCATCTTCTTTTCATAAAACAAAAGTTTCTTGTTTTAAAATCTCTATTTCTTCCTGAGTTAATTTTTTCTGTTTTTGATAATTTGGATCTATTTTTGATTTAATATCTTCAATATACTCTGGGTCTTGATTTGAAATATCATTCAAATAAGAAATAGTTTGCTCTTTTTGAATTTCTCTGAGTATTTTATAATTTTCCTCTCCTCCAGCTTTTGAATATTCATAATTTTCAATAGTTGAATTTACTTCTTTAATCACATTTCTGGTAAATATATAATTTGATAATATATTTCACATTGTCATCAAAATGATGATAACAAACAAAAAATTGATCGAAAAATTATTTTTTAATTGTTCCCTTATAGTTCCTAATAATGTATGATTTTTATTTTCCATAACTGTAGAGTTAAAAATATTTTCTTTTCAAATATAACACTTTCCAAAAAAAAATCAAACTCCAATATTGAAAACAAACTTTTCTCTCAAAAATTATTGCTTTTTCCAAAAAATACATAATATAGTTATAAATAAATAAAAATAATATTTCTATATTTGACTTATTTATTTTTTTATTTATAATATAGTTGTTCTTAGGGGGGCCTTAACCATTTTATAAAAATCTCTTTCAAGACACAATATTTATTTTTTTATTTTTTAATATTATTAGGTATGAGAAAAAATACAAATACACAATGATTTACACTTGTGGAGTTAATTATCGTTATTACTATTTTAGCAATCTTAGCTACTATCGCATTTATATCTTTCCAAGGATATTCTAAAGATGCAAGAGATGCTTCTAAACAATCTGAAATAGCAAACATTGTAAAAATAATAGCAGCAGATAGTGCAAAAAATGAAGTGAATCCTATGGCATATATTAAATCACCTGTAAGTGGTGTACCCGTAGCTGATGTTCAAGGTTTATCATCAGCAACTTCTTCAACTGGTAAATTAAATACAGAAGTTATTGGTTTAAATAACTCAAAATATGCTGATCAATATGAAGTTGCTGTTTATACATGAACTCTTAATGTATACCAAATAAGAGCAAAAATGGAAAATGTTCAAGATAATTGAGAATATTTCGTTTCTGGAACTTACTCACCTAGAAAATCAGCAGTAGCTTGAACTGTTAATGGAGGAAGTTGAATTACTTTAACTTCATGAATAGGTTTAGTAAAAGTTGGAGATAGATTATGAAGTGCTAATCTTACAGTAACTAAAGTAAGTTCTGATTTAACTCAATTAACTGTTAACGATAGTACTTGATTTGCAAGTTTTACATATAATGAAACTGCTAGCTTATTTGGAAATTAATATCTCTTAAAAAGAAGTAACAATGTTACTTCTTTTTTTTATGCATTTTTTTACACAATAAAAAAACATTTCCTTACGGAAATGTTTTTTAGTTTAATTAATCTTTCAACATAAAATCTTTTGCTGGGCAATAAAAATCAAGTCCATTTTGTCCCACTTTTCCTTTTACATATTCTATTAAATTATCTTTTTTTACTTCTTCTTGAGTTCATAAAAGCATATCTCTTACTTGATAGATTCCAGAACTTGCTTCCATAATTCATACCATTACTACATATCTTGCATTGAGACGATTTGCTTTTTTCATTTGAGCTTTTAGGCTTGGAGTTCCAAGTGATGCAAGAGTATTAATTCCAGCTTCACGAGCTTCTAAAGTCAAAGGTAAAACTATTTTTTTTGCTTCATCTCAAAGCTGAATAAAGTATAAATCAATCGTATCTTTACTTTTTATATTTATTTCTTTATCAATCAAGGCTTCTGTCAATCTTTCCATTCACATAGCAAATCAAACTGCAGGAATTTCTTCATTGTGACCAATCTTTTTTGAAAGCATATCATATCTTCCTCATCATCCAAATGCATCCTGGCTTCTTCCAGAACTATCAATAAATTCCCAAACTGTATGAGTATAATAATCAAGTCCTCTTACAAGTTTATGATCTTCTTCGTATGGAACTCAAAGGATATCAAGATATTCTTTTACTTTTATATAGTGTTCTTTTGAATCTTTTTTTAAGAATTTAGTAATCTTTGGAGCCTCTGAAGCTAAAATAATTTCATCTTCTATTTTTGTATCAAGAAGTCTTAAAGGATTTGATTCTAATTTTTTTAATGCCTCCTCTGATAAAATATGTTTTTTATTTTCATAAAAACTTGTAAGTTCTTCTAAATATTTTTGTCTATCTTTTGCTGTCCCGATAGAATTTATTTTTACTTTAAACTCTCATTCTAACCCTATTTTATTCAATACTTTATATCAAATAAAAATAAGTTGTGCATCCAAAACAGGATCTGATTCTCCTATAATTTCAGCTCATACTTGAAAAAATTGTCTAAATCTTCCTTTTTGAGGTCTATCATAACGAAAATGAGGCTCAACATAATATAAAAATACTGGTTGTGGTTCTGATTGCATATCATTTTCTATATATGCTCTCATAATCGGAGCAGTAGATTCAGGTTTTAAAACCAGTTCTCTTCCCTTTCTATCAACAAGATTATACATTTCTTTATCAATAATATCTGTTCCAGCTCACAAAGCTCATGTAAAAAGTTCTTTATGTTCTAAAACAGGAGTAGTAATTCTTTTAAAGCCATTTTTACGAAGCTCATGTCTAAACACTTTTTTTAAAAATGTGTGATATAAATGTGTATCTGGTAAAATATCTTGCATTCCTCTTACTTTTTTTATGGCTTCCATAACTTTATAATTAAAACAATAAATTTAAAAATAAAATCTCCCGAAAATATGGAAGAATTTTTTCATTATACCGTGATATTACACTATATATTTTTTTTTTCAAATTTATTTTTGAGATTTTGTTAAAATTCATATAATGCTGGCATAATTTATATATTTTAATTTTTTTATATGGTAAATTACCAAGAAGTAACAGCTGTTTGATTTTTTGATAAAATAAAATCCGCTCTCGCTGGGATAATTGTTGGTCCAATCCTTATTCTCGTTTCTGTTTATATGCTTTGGAATAATGAATTTAGTTATGTTGCAAGAGAAAAAGCTATTCTTGAATGAGAAAGTATTGTAGTTGAAGTTGATGCTAAAAATCCAACTTCTGAAAATAATAATAAATATGTTTACACTTTCTGAGAAGTAAGTAGTAATCCTGTTCAAGAATCTGATTTTGCTTTTCCAATCAATGCGGTAGTAGTTTCAAGAATGGTTGAAATGTATCAATGGAATGAAAAATCCCAAACAGAGGTAAAAGAAAATCTTGGATGAAGTGAAACTCATACAACAACTTATTCTTATGAAAAAAATTGGAGTCAATTAGCTATTAACTCTGCTGATTTTAATCAACCAATTGAACATCAAAATCCAACAAATTGGAAATATGAATCAAAAATGGAGTTTGGAAAAAATGCAAAATTAGGAAATTTTAATGTAACTGAGTGACTTCAAGCAAATCTTCCTGTAGCAAATGATTTAAAACTTTGAGAAGAAGTACAAAATGCACTCTCTACTGGAAGTACTTTAGTAAATAATTTTATCTATACTGGTATAGATTATAATACCCCTCAAATAGGTGACTTAAGAATATCATATAAAGTTCTTCCTATCTGAACAACAGTAAGTGCTTTAGCAGGACAAAGAAATAATGATATCCTTGATGTGTATCTTCTTAATAGTGGAGATGATATTACTAGAGTAGAAGAAGGAAGTAAATCTGCAAAAATATTATTTCAAGGAATGAAAGATGACAATTCACTTACTACTTGGATTATGAGAGTTGTTTTCACTATTGTAATATTTGTATGATTTAGTATGTTATTCTCTATTCTTCCAACTCTTGGAAGTGTAGTACCTTTTCTAGGAAAAATTGTTGGAATTTGAGTAGGACTTATTGCTCTTATTTGAACTATTATTGTCGCTGGAGGAACGATTGCTATTGCATGGTTTATTGCTCGCCCAATTGTTTCTATAATAATTATTGCAATTATTGCTGGATCAATATTTGCAGTAAAAAAATTTAAATCTAATAAACAAGCTAATTTAGTATGAGTTTCATAAGCACTTTACATAACGATATAAATATACCTTTACTTTGATACTTAAATTCATTTACCGAAAATGAAACTATATCTACAATAGTTTATACTATGGCTGATATTCCAATTTTTATTCTTCCTGTATTTTTACTTTGATATTGGTTTTATTTTCATAGTAAAAAAGATATTGATGGAAAAAAGAAACTTCTTTTTATATTTTATTCTGCTGTACTTGCTATTGTATTCAGTAGTATAATTCAATTTTTTGTAAATATAGATAGACCCGAAAATAGTTTAGAATGAGCAGGAAAACTGATTTTAGAACATATTCCAGATGCTTCATTTCCTTCTGATCATGCAAGTGTAGGAATAGCTTTTGTTATGAGTTTATTTTTATTTTGATTTTCTAAAATTTGATTTATAACACTTCCTTTATTTATTATAATGCTTCTTTCAAGAATTGCCTGAGGAATACATTGGCCTCTTGATATTGTTGCATGAAGTATAGTTTGAATAATCAGTAGCTTTTTAATTTACAAATCACAAAATTTAACTATATTCAAAAAAGTAAATCATTTTATCTTAAAAATTGCATCTTATTTTAAATTATAATACTTTCATGATGAAAAATATTGCTCTAACTTGATGATGAACTGGAGGTCATATATTTCCCCTCCTTGCTTTATATAACTATCTTAATAAGACTGGAGAATTTAATTTTATCTGGTTTTGAGATGAAGATGGGTTAGAAGCAGAAATTGCCTGAGAAAATAATATTAAATTTGAACATATTCCAGCTGGAAAATTAAGAAGATATTTTGATATAAAAAATTTTTTTGAACCATTAAAAAACATAAGTTGAATTATTTGGGGAATATATTTTATTATAAAATATAAAATTGATATTGTATTTTCTAAATGAGGTTTTGTTTGATTACCATTATGTATTGCTTGAGCATTACTCAGAAAAAAAATATATATTCATGAATCAGATACTGTTTCTTGATTATCAAATAAAATAATAGCAAAATTTGCAACGAAAATATTTTATACTTTTCCAAATGAAAAAATAGATGGAGAGAAACATATACTTGTTGGTCAAATTTTAAATCCAAATCTTTTAAAAAATATTGATAAAGTATGAGAATTAAAAGAAAATGAAAAATTAGAAATACTCGTAATAGCATGAAGTCAAGGATCTAGTTTTATTTTTGAGCATATCAAATCAGTTTTAAATAATTTAATTGATATTCATTTTACTATCATATTATGAGATAAAAATCTTCATTTTAGAAAAGATTTTGAAACTTTTAATAATGTAACTCTGTATGATTTTGTAGATCAAGAAAAGTTGTGAGAAATATATAGTAAATCTGATATAGCTATTACTCGAGCTTGAGCAACTACCTTATGGGAGCTCTACTTTTTCTGAATTCATTCTATTATTATTCCATTAGAATGAAGTGCTCAAAATCATCAAGTACTCAATACAGATTATTTTAAAGAAAATTTTTGAAGTGATGTATTATATGAAAATGATAAGCTCAATTTAGAAATTTTTAGACTTCTGAATAAATATAAAGATTTAAGAAAAAGCTGATTAAATATAAAAAATTTTTTCTACTCTCTAGAAAAAATAAAAGAAGAAATGAGATAATCATTTCTTCTTTTATTTTAAGATAATATCACTTGTTTTACGTTTTACCGTATGACAAAAATCTTGTATATATAAAAATGTACTATTTGCTAAACCTTGAAGAGCAACTTCATTTAAATCATTTAATGAAGCATAGTTTCCTCCAGTTTCACTACTTAATTTTCTTAATACTTGAGACAAAGCATCATCAATATTTTCCTGATGTCATATTTTTTTTAAATTTCTTTCTATAATTGCAATAAGTCTTTCTTTCTCAGTTCTCTTATGGTGTATTTGAGATAAACTATTGTCTGATTGTCTCCACATATGTAAAAAGTTATAACTTAAATTAAGATTAAATTATACATTAAATATTTTAAAGTCAATAAAAAAGTTGGGTAATCCCAACTTTTTTATTGCTCTATTTGTGGTGCTTCAATTTGAGTGGTAACAACTGGAGTTTCTACTTTTGGAGGTAAAGGATCAAATTTTCTTTTCAGTCCAATTCTTCCCTTTTCTTTATTTACTTCAATAACTTCAAATTCTACTTCTTCTCAAACTTTTACAATATCTTCTACTTTTACTACTCTTGTTGCTGCTAATTTTGAAATATGAATCATTCATGATTTTCCTCTAAATTCTACGATTGCTCCTGTTCCATCTATAATTTTTGCAACGATTCCAACTCATTTATATCAAACCTCTGGTTCCCAAACCATTGCTTTTATTTCCTCAACTGCTTTATTTCCTCAAATTTGGTCTTTTGCGGTAATAGTAGTATTTCCATCTTCAGCAATTGAGATTTTTACTGAGTATTCTTTCTCCATTCTTTGAACATTTTCTCCTCATTTCCCAATCACTTCTCTAATTTTTTCTACTGGCACAAATACATTCATAATGAGTGGTGCATATGGAGAAAGATTTGGTGCAACACTTGGTTGAACTTTTAACATTTCATCAAGAATATGATTTAAAGAAACTCTTGCTTGAGAAAATGCATTTTCAAATACTTCCATACTCAATCCTTTAATTTTTACATCAAGTTGCATTGCGGTAATTCCTGTAGGAGTCATAGCAACTTTAAAGTCCATATCTCCTAGAAAATCTTCTTGTGCTTGAATATCTGAAAGGATTTTATATTTTCCACTTGCTTCATCATATACCATTCACATAGCAATTCCTGCTACTGGTGCTGAAATTGGTACTCAAGCTTGCATAAGTGAAAGTGTTGATCAACAAACCGAAGCCATTGAACTTGAACCATTACAAGTCATAGTTTCTGAAACAACTCTTATCATATATGGAAATACTATTTCACTTGGTAGAACTGCTTCTAATGCTTTTTCTGCTAATTTTCCGTGTCCAACTTCTCTTCTCCCAACTCATCTCAGCATTCTTACTTCTCCAACTGAAAAAGGAGGAAAATTATAGTGATGAATATATCTTCTTGTTGTTTCTTCATACATATCATCAATGATTTGAATATCTTCTGGGCCTCAAAGTGTCGCAATTGAAAGAGCTTGAGTCATCCCTCTTTGAAAAAGAGCTGAACCATGAACTCTTGGTAATAATCCTGTTTCACATTTAATAGTTCTTACTTCATCTAATTTTCTTAAATCAAGTCTTTTTTCTGAGTCTAAAACATTTTTTCTCATTACTTGTTTTACTCTTTTATACACAAGTTCTGCAATAGTTACTGAATCAACTCATAATTCTTCTGCATTTTCATCAGTTACTCATAAGAATTCTTTTGTTTGAGATTCTAAATTTTCAAGTTCAGTTCCAAAATCTTTTTTCCCAAGTCCATAGAGTGATTCTAATTTTTTATCTGTTAAAAATTCTGATACCTTTCCAAATAATGTTTCATCTGGAAGATTATAAAAACTTTTTATTTCTGGAATTCCAAATTGATTTTTATATGCTTGCATAAAATCAATTTGTGCATTTGAAAATTCTTTTATCAAGTTGAATGCAAATGTAAGCCCCTCCATCATTTCTTTTTGAGAAACTTCTTTTCATTGAGATTCCACCATAGTAATTGCATCTAGTGTTCCAGCAACTAAAAGATTTAATTTCGCATTATTTTCTTCTTCAAAAGTTGGATCAAAAATAAATTTCCCTTCCTCAGTTTGAATAATTCTTACTCATGAAACTGGTCCTTCAAATGGAGCTCCAGTCATCAAAAGTGCTAAACTTGCTCATGTAATTCCATAAAATCATACATCATTTTCCCCAGTTGCTGATAATGCAGTAACAATAATTTGTGTATCATTAATAAATCATTTTGGAAACATAGGTCTAATTGGTCTATCAATGAGTCTTGAAGTTAAAACTGATGCCTCAGAAGGTCTTCCTTCTCTTTTCATAAATCTATTTCCTCAGATTTTTCCAGTTGCATAAAATTTTTCTTGATAATCCACAACTAAAGGAAAGAAATCAGCTTTTTCATTTATTCCCGATTCTTTAATTCCAGCTGTAATAAAAAGTACATTTCCCGTATCATCACTTAATGTTACACTTCCATTCGCCAGAAGTCCCATTTTTCCAGTTTCAAAAGTAATATTTTTTCCTCAAATACTATATATTTTTTTCAAAGGAGTAATGCTTACAGCATTTTTATCTGATAGTCCTATCATAAAAACAAATTATAAAATAAAAGATATTTTAGAAAAAAGATTTAAAGACAAAAGATTAAAGACAATTCAAGAAGTATCTTCAACTTTTTATCTTTTTCCTTTTACTAAAATATCTTTTGAATTATAGTTTTTTTTAAGTTTTTGTAAAATTTAATTTTTTTATGATTTTATTCTAAATAATAAATATTTTACTTTGAGAATAAAAAAGTCAAAGTTTGTAAACTTTGACTTTTTTGAAAAATACTACTATGCTATTTTTTCAAAATTAAATACATCCACTACTTTCCCATTTACCATAACTTCTTCTTCAGAAGAAAGTACTATTGGTTTATGATATTCATCTCTTGATTTTGGAATCAAATAGAGATTTTTTCATTCCTTTTTTGGAATTTTTAAAGTTGCCGCATTATCAACTACAAATAAAAATGCATCTTTTGTATTAATTACTTTTTCTCTTTTATCAATAAGAACATAACTTCCATTTTCTAAAGTTTTTCCATTTACTTTATAATCATTCATACTCGTTCCCTCAACTTTTACTAAGAAATAATCTTTTGCATCTCATGAAACAATATTTTTTGAAAGTGGAAGGGTTCCATATTCAAATTGTTCTGCATAAGCAAGTGGTCTTCCAGCATTTGCAATTCATAAAATTGGTATATGAAGCATAGTTTGAAATCCAATCCCATTTCCGAGTCTAATACTTCTAAATCCATGCCCTCTCGTAATAAATCATTTTTTTTCTAAAGCTTCTAAATATTGTACTACTCATCTTTTAGATTTTTGATGAGTTAAATTTTGTAACTCTTCTATAGTAGGTGATTTTCCATATCTTCCTATAAAATCCGTAATAATGTCTAAGACATTTTGTTGTTTATCTGTAAGCATAACTTTATAATTAAAATATAATGTATACTTACTATATACTTTATTCTTTAAAAGTCAAATTTAAAATAAAAAAAATTTTATTTTAAATTATGTATAAGTTTCACTTGTAATTTTATATGCATTTTGATTTACTACAATTCATGAAAAAATAGAAGCATTTCTTTCCATATAATCTTCTAAAGTTATTGGTAAAACACTTTTTTGTGAATAATATGGGTCAAGTACAAAAAGATCTGGGTCACCATTTTGATCTTTTCATAAAAATGCTATAGCCCTATGTCCATTAGGAGTTTCTGGATATAAATCAAAGACATTTCCCTCTTTTGCTTTCGTAAAAAGATGATTTTTTAATTCATCAAAACCAGTAAAAGTAGGAGCTCAAGATTTTTTTAATCCTTGCGTAAGCTCTCTAGCGTCTCATTGTAAAAAGTCTGTCACTCATAATTTTTCTAAATTTTTACGAGCAGTAAAAGAACACATAGTCACTCATCTAGAACTTAATCTATATGGACCTGATTTAATAGTTTTTGGATTTAAAAGAGGAGTTTGTCTTTTTTTATGCTTTCCCATTTCTAATTCAATTTTTAGCTGAGCAGAATCATCTTGAGTTTCAGGCAATAATTCTCACTGTTCTTCAATTTTTATCTCTGACTTTAAATCTAAGAGACTTTCTTGAGTTAAGATTTGAGTCTGAATATTTCAAGCTATTTTTTTTAATTCTACTTGTTGTACGAGAAAATGATATAATTCCATATTTTGTGTAGCACTTCACATATATTTATCATTTTTAAAAGAAGCATACATTTCTTTTCTTGCTGAAAAAGAGGTCGCACTTCAAATATTTTGTAAATATTTTACCAAAGAATATCAATGATATTTTATATAAATATGTGAAAAAAGAGAAAGTAGTTGTTTTAAATTTTTTTCATTAAAAGTTTCTCAAAAAATAGATGTATAATAATTCCCAAGATCTTGATTTTTAGGAGAAATTTTTTGTAAATATTCTCTCATTTTTTCTCAGAGTTTCTCTTGTGTATTTTGATATTCAGTTTGAGTTTCTAATGATATATCTCATATATTTTTCTCCATAGAATCTTATTATAAAATAATGATAGCTCTACTCTATCATATTTTTCATTTTTTTGCAAAAATCTCTATATGAAAAAAGGATTAAAAAAAATCATACTGATATGATTTTATATATTGGAGGTGTCAATGGGAATTGAACCCATATACGGGGTGTTGCAGACCCCTGCATAACCACTCTGCCATGACACCAATTGAAAGCCATGAGATTATATAAAAAAAAAATAAAAATTCAAATTTTTATTTTAAAAAACCTCTGCAAAGCAGAGGTTTTTATTATTTTCCTAATTTTTTTACTAAATTGTTTAACAAAATAGTTTGTTTATTATATTTATTTCTAAGAAGCTGATGTTTAGTTTGAGCTAATTCATAATTATATCTTGCTACTAAAAATTCATTGATAATTCATACATATCTTTGTTTATCAGAAGCTGTTAAGTTTTTGTTATTTATAACTGCCATTGATAATTTTGTAGTATTTTTAGATAAATCGTATGTAGGAATATATTTGATATCAAAACCAAAATATTTTGCTGTTTGTACTTTTGATTCTACAATATATTTAAATCTAATTTGTTCATTTACTGTCGAATTTGCAATAGAGCCAGTTCATTTCATTGAAATTACCATATCACTTAATTCTTTAGTAACTTGTGATAAAGAAGCATCATTGAGAACAGTTGGAGCAGTCCCACAAGTTTTATCATAATAGCTAGGTGAAAAATCTCATGAAGGACAATTATCTCTTACTAAAGTTACTCCTCATCCACCTCATCATCTTGAAGGTTCTGGTACTACTACTTTATCAGTTACTGCAATAAATTCAGACGCTGAACAAGTATATATAGTAGCAATTCCATTCACAACTGGAGCGATATTTGAAGAGGGAGTAGCAATTCCATTAAAACAATTTGATGCAATTATATCAGTAAGTGCATAAGTTTGATATCATTCAATTCAAGCATGTTTTGCTTTAATTCTTACTGTTGCTGATGAAGTTGAAACAGGAATTTGAAGTTTTACTGGTTTTGAAAAATTTAATTTTTTTCCATTAATTCAAAATTTAATTTTTCAAACATCTTGTTCATTTGAAGGAAGTACTACTGGTAAAGATGTAATTATATCTGCTGAAACTTGATATATATCAAATGCTCCTCATGAAGCATCAGAAACATCTGTTCCAGTTGGAATAATAACAGAAATAGAATTATTTGTTACTTGTACCGGTTGAGTAAAAGTTACTTTTGTTGAACCAGTTAACACTTGTATAGATCCTGATAAGCTAGTTACAGGATTATCATATTCATTTCCACTTCCATACCCCATAATACCCACAGTTCATGCTGTTGGTGATATTTGTAAAAATACTAATAATAATACAAAACTTACTCATCCAAGTATCGACAATCCACTTTTTGTAAATTTTGAAATGTAATTTTTCATAAAGACAAAAATTATAAAATAATAATTATTTACAACCAAATATACATCTCTCTTTCAAAGAAGATGCTATTTTTATAGTTTTTGTTTTTATTTTTTTATTACATTTATTTTATGTAAGACTTGATAGTAAGTATTTTTTAAATAAAGTCAAGTATTTTTCTAAAAATAGAAAAAATATTTTATTGACATTTCCAAATTCATATGAAATTGGCAGTTTCATAATCTCAAACATCTTTATAAATCATTTGGCAATTCTTCATAACATCCCCTAATAATTTTTTAGACAGAGTATTTTTTAGAGTTAAATCATCAAATACAAAGAGATATTTTGATATATCAATTTGAGAAAAATCATCAATATATGATATATTTGTGTAATTTTCTGTTGTTTTTTGCTGAATCATTTCATTAAAAGCATCATTTCCTATCAAATTCACTCTCAGAGCATATTCACATTTTTCATTATTTTCCCTATTATACCAATAACACATATGTGGAAATCAGGAAATAATTTTTGCTTCCGGATATGTATTTTTAATATATTCGTAAGTATTTTTAAAATTTGGTTTTGGTGAAGTTTGATCAATATAGTAAAACCTCTGAGGTAAAAAAGTAAACTGATAGGTAAAAAAGATTCAAATAATTACCAAAAATATAAAAAGAAAAAAAGCTACATTTTTATATTTTCTTTTATAATGTTCAAAAAGATATTCTCCTCAAGCAAAAATAGTATATCATCCTATCAAGATAATGAGTGAAAAAAGATGAAAAATATATCTTGAATGAGCAAAATATCAAAATGATATAACAAAAATATTAAAAAACACAAGTATTCAAAATAATAGAAATATTTGCCATTTTTTAGTAAACAGAAAATAAAAAACTCCCGCAATATAAAAATAAAATATAATTCATAATTGCTCTACACATACTTGTAAATAAAAAGAAAAAAAAGTAAAAAAATCATATTGCTCTATATAATTAATTTTTGGAAACACTCATCAAATATCTACATCAAAGCCTGAAAATTGTTTTACAAGTAGCTGAACTATTCAATATAAAAAAATAATTATCAATAACACTCACATATTTCTCCAATCTTTTTTCAAAAAAAAATCTCATAGAAAAGAAAAAAATACAATAAAAACAAAAGCAAAAAAGAAATGATGAAAAAGAATACCAAGAAATAAAAAGAAAAAAAATATATTCAGATACAATGATTTCTTTGTATCTATATATTTGTAGAGAAAAAATGTAACCGTGAGATACAAAACTGAAAGCATTTCATAAAATCTTGCTTCCCTACTCCAAATAATTTGCCAAGTAGAAAAAAGAAATAAACACATTAAAAAAAGAATTCAGATATTTTTATATTTACTATTTTTTAGTACATCTTTTGAAAAAAAATAAAATAGAAGAATATGAACAAGAGATAAAAGAAAGCTTGGCAATCTTGCAGAAAAATCAGAAATTCATAAAAAAGAAAAACTTATTGCCTGAAAAAAATGAAAAAAGTATTGTGAAAATTCATACACTCCGCTTCCTAATTTTGGCAAAAAATTATTTTGAAGCATAAAATATGAAATAATAGAACTATACCCCTCATCAATCCAAAATGAACCAGTTTCCAATTCATAAAACCTTAAAAATACTCAATATAAAATTATTACCAAAAGTGATATATAAAAAAATATTTTTTTCATAACATAAAAATTAAAAAATCTTCTAAAAACATATTCATTTTAGAAAAATTTGCAATAAAAAAAGTTTTTATATAATAAATTAATAAATATAATTAAATTTTGTCAATGAAAAAAAGTTTATTTTTATTTTTCTGTTTTCTTGTTTTATATATCACTTTTTTATTTTTAGGAGATTTTGAGATAAATTTTTCAAGTTTTTTTCTTTGAAATATTTTGAGGAATAAAATTTGGATTTTTATAATCTTATGAATTGGAATTTTTTTGAGTGGGAAGGAGGTGATTGATAAAAGTGATGATATTAAAAAAGAATTTTACTTAAATCAAGTTTGAAAATTATTTATATTTTTTTTAGTTGTATTATCAATAAATAATATTTTTGGTGAAAATATTACATCTTCATTTTTATCAAATTTATCAAATATAATTAATGGTATTTTTATACTTACAGTTATAAGTTGATGAACTATTTTATATTTAAATAAAAATAATTTTTTAGATTATAAAATATTAGATTACAAAGATAAAAAAATATATTATGTAATTTTATGAATAATAATTATTTTAGGTTTTTTAATTAGATTTTATAAATTATGAGATATTCAGCCTTTTGATGATGAATATACACATATTGCAAATGCAAAAAGACTGTATGAAAATGTGTTTATAGAAGATGATAGATTTATGTTACTTAACTATTTACTTAAGTTTTTTTATGATATTTTTGGTTATAATATTTATAATTTTTGAACTAATGATTTTCAATGACTAATATTATCAAGACTTCCTTCTGTAATTGTTTCTGTCGCAATAATTTTTACATTTTTCAAAATATGAACTCATTTGGTTTCTGAAAAATTTTGAATTATATTAGCTTTAATTTTTTCAATTTCTCCTATTTCAATTGAAATGTGAAAATTTATTAGAGAATATATTTATGTATTTTTAGTTTTTAGTTTAGTTGTGTATACTTCGATTAAAGCAAAAACTAAAAAACAAATTATGATGTTGTATTGATTATTTATTTTTATAATTTTATATGCTGTTTTTTTAGAGCCATTTATGACTTTAAAAATAATTATATTTTTTATTTTTGCTTATACTCTTGCAAAATTTTATTGAAATTGGAAAAATATTTTATGAAAATATAACAAATATTTAATAATTTCTATTTGAATATTTTTATGATTATTATGATCATTATTTGTATATTATTTTAAACACAATATTTGAATTAATGTAAACTTTCAATGGCTTGATTTTTTTGTATTTAACACAAAATATTATTCAAATTGATTAAATAATTTATTTTTACTACCTTTTGTATTTGTTATTATTTCTTTTATTTATATAAAAAAAGAAAAAGACAAAAAAGAAATGTATTATTTCCTACTAATTTTACTTGTTTCTTTTATCATATATTATACATTTTTATTTCCAAGATATTTACAAATTAGATATTGATATTATGCATATTTACCATTGTATGTATTTTTATGATATGGATTTTATTATGTTTATATTTACATATTAAGACAAAATTTATTGTGATGAGTATTATTGTTTTTTGCTGTATTTAATTTAAATAGTGTATGGTACTCAATGAATTGATATGAAATAAAAACATGGAATAAAATTACCTGACATTATATAGAAGATTATAAAAGCATATATGAAGATTTAAACTTAAAAATCAAAAAAGAAGATATTGTTATTGCTTCTATTCCAAATGCTTATTATACTCGGTTCAATATTGATCAAGATAAACTGTTTAAATATTATTATTTAGATGAAGAAAGATTTAATTTAGTTAATTATTTAGTAAAAAACAATCCTCAAGGTTATATAATCGCTGACTGGAGACGTAACTGATATTGGAGTCCTTGATTATGAAAAAAAGACTTTTATATCGATGATATAAAAGTCCAGTATGTTTGAGATATAAAATCTACTGATATTTTTAGATGGAAGTATTAAAATTGATTCTTCCATTTTTTTATATTTTCTTGATTAAGAGTTAGATTGTATGAAAAATTTTCATTTATCTTATTTTCTAAGTCTTTTCAAATATTTTTTCTTTCTATTACACAAATATTTGTATCTTTTGATATTTCAATTGATCTATTATCAATTCATATAATTATAGTTCTTACTCATTTTTGCATAGCTCTTACTCAAGCATGAAGTCTAGTTCAAATATAATCAACTTTATCTTTTAAGAGTAAATTATTAAATGTATCTAGATTTGATGCTAATATTTCTATATTTGAAATTCAAAATTTTTCAAAATATTCTAAATCTCATTTTTCTTGTGGCCAAAAATATACTTTTTTATAATTTTTAACTAAAATATCCATCATCTTTTTATCACTTTCAAAATCTTTATTGTATTTTGTTAGAGTAAAAATAACTTCATCTGATTTTTTAGTAGAAATATTTTCTAAATTTATTCTCCACAAAGTTGGACAAGATGTATTTATAACATTGTTAATTCAAATACTTTTTAATTTTTGCAGTGTATATTCATCTCTTACTGAATGAATTTTATCTTTTGATAAACAAAAACGTAATATTAAAGCAGTAATTGGATCTATAAATTTTTGATAAACTCACCATCAAACTCATAATAATACAATTTTATTTTTTAATTTAAAAATATTAAAATTTCTAAAAAATGGTTTAATAAGTATTGGCGAAACTAATCAGTTTGTTCAACATAATACTAAAAAATCTGCATCTTTTATAATTTTTCAAGTTTTTCCAGAAATTCAAGAATGCCGAGGAAGTGTTAAATAATAATCCTGACTAAATACTTCTTTTATTTCTGATTTACAACTATCCATAATTATATAATCCCCTATATTGTATGTCGATACAGAAGTATCAATAATTCCTATACATCTATTCATAATATGATTTGATTTAAGTTATAAATTACTTTATCCCGATTAAAATATTGTTTTAATTTTTCAATTTCTTCTTGATTATAAGTTATATTTTGGAAATTATTACTCCAATAAATTAATTTTTCTCAGAGTTTTTGTGAATCTCATATATCAAAAAATTCTCAAGTTACTCACTCTTTTATCATATCTGTATTTCAACTAATTGGTGTTGATAATATATATAATCAAGAATATAGTGATTCTAAAATTGCAATACTCATAGCTTCAACTTTTGACGAACAAATTTGAATATGTGATAATTGATAATATTCTCTTACTTGTTCTTTTGTTAACCATCAAGTCATTTTTATATTATCTTTTAGATTATTTTCAAAAATAAATTTATCAATTTCAGGTCTTAATGGTCAATCTCAAACTATATTAACTATAAAATCATCAGTTTTAGATTTTAATATTTTTATAGATTCAAGCATCGTAAAAGGATCTTTTTGATCAACTAATCTTCATATAAATAATATATTAAACTTTGAGTGTTTTTTTGAAATATCAGGATAAAAAAAATCACTATTACATCAATTTGGAAGCAAAATATTTTTTTTATCATCTCAAAAATTATCAGCAAGTTTTTTCATTTCACTTGTCAAAACAAGAATTTTTTCAGCTTGATTCCAGATTTTTTTTGTATACCAATTAGTTAAAATGTGAAATTTTTTCATTTTTTCTGGATAAAATCATGGTATATCATGTCAGTGGGTTGATATAATGTATGGCAAGTTAAATTTTTCCTTCAAGTATTTTGAAACAATTCATCCAGGAATACTAAAAAAAGAAATACAAACATCAAAGCTATTTTCCTTTAAATATGAATTTAAAAATTTTATAGTTATAAAAGCCCAAGATAACATTTCTATAGGATTTGATTGAAATGCTTTTTTTCTCAAAGATTTTAATCTAATAATTGTTAAATTTCATTCTTGAGAAAATTCTTTTTCTCATTTAAACCATGTTGTAATTACAACTACTTGATTTCACATATGAGCTAGTCACTCAGCATATTTTTGACTAACAACTCATGCTCATCATCAAAGTGGTGGATATTCATAATTTATTATCAATACTTTTTTCATATTTTATTTATCAAAGTTTATTTTTTCTGAAATGATATAAAGTGGTCTTTCTCTAGTTTCATTGTAAATTCTTCCAATATATTCTCCTAAAATCCACATAAATATAAATTGTAATCACATAAATCAAAGTAAAACTATATTAATCCATTTATATAAAGGATAATCAGTTCAATTTATAAAAAAATCATAACTTACATATAAAAAGAAAAAAGTTGATAATATGATTAAAAAAAATCATACCATTGCTCCAAGTTTTAAAGGAAATGTTGAGAAATTCAAGATTCCATCCATTGCAAGTTTTATCATCTTTTTCCAAGTATATGAAGTTTCTCCCAATATTCTTTCTGGTCTATCAAAATCAACAAAAGTTGTTTTAAATCACATCCAAGCAAACATTCATCTAATATATCTATCTTTTTCTTTTAATCATTTAAAAGCTTTAAGTACTTTTTTATCAATCAATCTAAAATCTCAAACATTTCTAGGAATTTTTGTATCTGAAACATGTGAAAGTATTTTATAATAAGCTATTGCTGTATATTTTTTTAAAAACTTATCATGTCTATCTCTTCTTCTAGCATAAACAACCTCAAATCAAGCTTCCCATTTTTTAATCATTTCTAAAATCAAAATTGGTGGATCTTGCATATCAGCATCCATAGAAATAATTAAATCTCCTGATGCTTCCATATATCAAGCTGTTAAAGCTTGTTGATGTCAAAAATTTCTACTTAAATTTATTCATTTAACATTTTTATCTTTATTTGATATTTCATATATTTCTGTCCAAGTTGTATCTTTACTTCCGTCATTTATAAAAATAATTTCATAATTATATTTTCAAGAAATACTTGATAATATTTTTCTAAGCGCCTCATAAACTAGAGAAATATTTTTTCATTCTCTATAAGCTGGTATAAGTATAGAAATCTTTTTCTTAGAAAAAATCATAATATTTTTTATAAAATAAATTATCTTACCCAAATTACTCTTGTATTATTCCAATTCCATCTTGAAGTTATAGAATTATCTTTTGTAGAATAATCATTACAATTTCAATGTATAAACCATCCTGTATGTTTATCAAAACCTCAAACTTTAAAAACAGTTTTATTGTTAATATTTACATATTGTTTACATCAGTAAAACATACTTTCCCAAGTTCATAGAGTTGCTAATTCTCATTGAATTTCAAGCAATCAAGCTCTATCATTAAATTCAAATTGATTTCAATATTCAAGTGACCAATTAGTTCATATTGGAGTTTTACAATTAGCAACATTACTCATTTTAGAAAAACTAAAATCTTTATAAGTCAAATCAACATTTTTTAATATCCAACTTCCCTCACTTTGCACAGTTTCCAAATTATCACTCACAGCGAAATCTTTGGTAAAAAGTTTTTGTAATAATACAGAATTATAATTATTGTTATCGTTGAAACAAGTTTCTTTTCCATCTTTATAATACAATCTCGTCCAACCTCATCCATCACTCTCTAAATCACAATATACTTTTATAGTTTTAGAAAATTTATTATATGCACTTCCTACAAGAGGATTAATATAATAATATCCATTGGTACTCCATCCAGATTTTTTAATATCTAAACAAGATAAACTTTGTGAAAATTCTGTATTTGCTAAGTAATTTTTCAGTGTTAATTTATCTCCAATTAAAACATTTTCATTATTCATATAAATTGCATACGGTTCAAGTGTATGAAGTACATCAACTCAAAGTTTTGTTTCTTGAATTGGTCTTCCAGATTTTTGGTCAATAGCAATTCCTACATCTTGTCCGTATAAATATGGAAATCTTTTTGATATAGGATTATACGTTACTTTTTCATCTGATTCATAAAAAGCCATGAGTTGAAATTTTTGCTTTGTTTCATCGGTAGTATAAGTATAGTAATTTAAAAACTTAAATATTTTATCTCCAAGAGGATCTTTTATTACAGAAATCGACATATCTTGAAAGTTTTTCTCTCAAAAATATCATTGATAGCTTAAAATTTCTCCACTCGCGGTTATACTTACGGCATCTTCTGGGAGCGGATAAGTATTATTTTTTGTATAAAATAGCTTTAAATCATCATTTATTTGCAATAAATTTGCATATCTTATAGTATCCCTTGAGTTTTTATTTCAAGATAATAAATATGAATACATGATAACTCCCGCCACAGTTACTATTCCTATCACAACAAAAATCTCTCCTCTTTTTTGTAAGAAATATTTTAATTTTTCTAACATATTATTCATACTCAAAAACAACATAAAAATAAAAGCTTAAGATTAAATTATAAAATATATTTTAAATTGTCAATAGTTATTTTGACTTTTTTTAAAAAATAAGTATAAGGGCAAATAATACTTTTTAATACAAAAAAATGTTCCAAACTTTTTTTATAAAAATTTATTTTTTATTTTTATTTATTTTTGCTTTTTTATTCATTTGACAAAGATATTTTGAAATAGAAATTTTCTATATTCTCATCAGTCTATACTGAGTATTACTCATACCCTTAAAATGATTTTTTACAAATAATTTTAAAAAACTTCTTTCAAATCCTAGTTTGAAAAATATAATTTTTAATCCTTGAATATATCTTTTTTTACTTTCTCTCTTCTTTTGATATATTCTTGCTTTTAATACTATACTATGGCTTATCATAACTTTTTACTTATTCTCACTTGCATTTGAAATAGAAAATAAAAATATATTCTTTTTATGAATTATCTATTTTATATGATTTTTCATTTTTTATTTTTTAAATCCTGATTCATATATTTATAGTAGTTACCTTATTTTTTCTCTCTATAGTATCATTTTTTGAATTTTTTATACACTCATTTGAAAAATAATTTTTCCTTTTCATCAATATATATGAAAAATAATTTTTATGTGTTTTATTCTTTTATTTACAATAAGTTTTTATTTTCCTATTCTTTTCCCATATCTTCCAATATTTATTTGTATTTTGCTGATATTTTGGAATAATTCTGAAGAAAAAAATATATATAATTCAAACTTTAAAATAGATATTATTATTTCTTCTTTCTTTTTTATCTGTTTTATTCCAATCATAAATGAATTTCTGAATTTTGATGAAAAAAATATTTTTCTTATTTTTAGTAGCATTTGATTTTTTATTTCCTATATTTGATATAATTTAATAATTAAAAAAGCTCTTTCTTGAACTGAACCCATAAAAGTGTAGTAAAAATAAAAAAGGTTTAAATTAAATTTAAAAGATGATTTCTGTATTGAACAGGAGTCATTTTTTTTTCTGTTCCATTGAGGTCTTTCGTTATTATATTCAAAAATATAATTATTCATATAAATTTTAACATCTTCTAAAGATTTACATTCAGAAATATCAATTTCATCTTTCATATGACTAAAAAATGATTCAGTAGGAGAATTATCAATACAATTTCCTTTTCTAGACATAGATTGAATACATCATAATTTTTCAACTCATATTTTAAAACTAGGATGAGTATAATGAAATCATTGATCCGAATGAATAAGAGCTCAATCTAAATTTATATTTTCTAAATCAGCTAAACTATCATGAACAAATCAAAAACCTAAATTATCTGAAATTTGATTTGATAGTATTTCTCAACTCACCATATCTTTAATTATAGATAAATAAATCCATTTTCATTTAAATTTTATATAACTAATATCAGTTCAAAGTTTTTTTAAAGGGGCTATTCAAGAAAATTCTCTATTTAGTATATTTTTTGCTGTATTGTGTTCTTGAGTCGCTTTATTAATTTTAGAGTATGGATTTTTCTTCCTAATTATTGAAAGTAGTTCATATTTATGCATAATTCTGAGAACTTTTTTATGATTAAAATGTATTCATTTTTGTTTAAGTTTCATTGTAATCATTCTGTATCAGTATTTTCTTTTGTATTTTAAAGCAATTTCTTGTATTTCTTTTAAATCTAATTTTTCATTATTTTGTATGTTTTTTGATTCTAGTATTCATTTTTTGTATTTATAATATCCAGATTCTGAAACAATAAATAACTTGCATAAAGTTTTAATATTAAACTTTTGTGATAATTTCAATATTATTTTAAATTTTTCTGATTTAGGGATATTTTCAATATTTCAGCTTATACATTTCTTTTAAAACTGCATTTTCTGTTTTTAAATATTCATTTTGTTCTAATAGTGTCATCTTATTTATATCTATATTTTCCACTTTTTTTCTTCATTTTTTACTTTCAAGCAGAAAATTTTCTCATTTAGTTTTTACATTATGCCTTAAATTCCGTAGAGTTCTAGTTACTACATCTGATATACATATATATTCAGGAAATCATAGTTCTTGAAATATTTTTCTATGATATATTCATTTATTATCTAACTCTAACACTTTAATTTTAAATTCATCCGTAAAGCTTATGTATTTTTGTGTACAGTCTTTTACATACTTGTTTTTCAGTAGTTCTTCTACTTGTTTTTTACTATATTTTATTCCTGCCATATTTTATTTATTTATATATTATATTTTCAGTATATTTATTTTTTACACTAAAAAAAGTAGATTCTACTTTTTTATTTCGACTCTACTTTTCAGGGGGCAGTTCATCTTAGAGCTTTTTTAATTTATTTAATACAGATTTTAAAAGTATTATTTCTTTAC
>JAUCCN010000012.1:0-42244 GCA_034676185.1 Patescibacteria group bacterium
GTGTGATTGCTATCAAAGATTTAAAAGTAAAATGAGCTCCTGATATAAAAAGAGGCGATAAATTTAAAAACATAAAACTCACTGACGAAGAATGAATAATTGAATCAGGAAAAATGGTATTGAGAACAGAATTTTTTAAGAAAGTATAATTATAAAATCCATTCTTAACTTTATAAGTTTATCTTATGCACTACCTCAATACCTGAAACATCTTCTCAAGAGCACTTTTGATACAAAAAAATCTAGAAACTCAAAAAAATGCTCTTATCATCACGAAAGAAGAAAACATAAAAAAATATTTAAAAATATTTGAATATTTAGAACTTCCACTTACAGAGATAACTTGTGTATCTCAGTTTATTGATTTTGCTCAAAATAGTTCTGGAACTTTTATAGTGAATTATGATTTATTTTTTGCTAAACTTCCAAATAATTGGGAATTAGAAAATAAATTTTCTCTTCATTTACAAAAAGATACTCCTTGTGATTTACAAGAACTTTTAAAAAAATTAAATGATTTTTGATACACTCACAGTGATTTTTTAGAATGATGAAATTATAAAAAAAATGGAGACACATTACAAGTAAAATTAAAAAATAAAAAAGAAATTATTTTTGTAAATTTTTGGTGAGATAGTATTGAAAATATTTTTATTGAAAATTGAGTTCAATCAAAAGACATTGAAAAGATAACTTTTTGAAAACAACAAGAAATTAATTTTTATGCTTTGGAAAGTAATTTTTCTAAAGAAATTATTTCATATATTCAAGACAAAAAAATTATTTTAGACAATGTTGATATTTTAGAAGGAGCTTGAGAATTACTGGAACTCGAAAATATTTTCTCTCTGGATCTTTTAAAAAACTCTTCTCTTGATCAAAAAAACCTTGATATTACTGATATTTTTATAGATTCTCTTGAAAATCTTATAAAAATTCTGCAAAATGATAAAAAAATTAGCATTTATACAAAAAATGATTCTACTCTTGAAACTTTTTTAGAGTATAATAATATTCAAAATATTAGTCTTCATAAAACTCAATTAAATATCTTAAAATCATTTCAATCACCAACAGAAATTATTATTTGTGACGATAATTTGTCTAAAATATTTGTCAAAAAAAGAGTAAAAAAATCACTCAGTCAAAATCTTGATTTGCTCTTACAAATCAAGCCTTGAGATTATGTTGTCCATATTGATCATGGTATTTGAGTATTTGACGGAATTGTCCAAAAAGAACTTGGAAAATCAAAAAAAGAATATTTAGAAATTCATTATAAAAATAATGACAAACTTTTCGTTCCAATTACTGAAACGACAAGAATTAGTAAATATATTGGAAGTGAAAATCCAACTTTAACAGGGTTGTCCACAAAGGAATGGTCAAAAAAACTAGAAAAGGTTTGAGAAGATGTCCAAAAAGTAGCTGAAGAACTTTTAGAAATATACGCAAAAAGAAAACTTTCAAAATGATTTTCATTTCGATATGACTTTGAAGAAATGACTCAATTTGCAAGAAGTTTTGATTATGATTATACACCAGATCAATTGAATGCAGTTGAAGAAATTATAGAAGATATGGCACAGGAAAATCCAATGGAAAGAATTCTTGTCTGAGATGTTGGTTTTTGAAAAACAGAAGTTGCATTTAATGCAGTATACAATGCTTTTTTAAATGGGAAACAATCTATTATTATTTCACCTTTGGTTGTTTTAGCTTATGAACACTACAATAAAGCTTGTGAAAGATTTTCAAAATTTCCTCTCAATATTGAACTTCTCACTCGTTTTCAAACTAACTCACAAGCAAAAATTATTTTAAAAAAGCTTAAAGAATGAAAAATAGATTTAATTATTGGAACTCATAGACTTCTATCAGAAAATATAGAATATAAAGATTTATGACTTCTTGTTATTGATGAAGAACACAAATTTTGAGTAAAAGATAAAGAAAAAATCAAAGAAATGAAAGGCAATATAGACATACTTTCTATGTCTGCAACCCCAATCCCAAGAAGTTTAAATATGGCTTTAAGTGGAATTAGGAGTGTTTCTATTCTCTCAAAAGCACCATCAATGAGAAAATGAGTCGAAACTTTTGTTTCAAAGTTTGACGATAATATCATTTTACAAGCTGGAAAAAAAGAATTTGAAAGATGAGGACAACTTTTTTTCATTCATAACAGAGTAGAAACTATTGATAATATGGCAAAATATCTCTCTGAATTATTTAAAAATAAAAAAGTGGTAGTAACTCATGGACAACTTCCAGGACATGAACTTGAAGATAGAATTCTTGCTTTTAAAAGAAAAGAATATGATATTTTACTTTCATCAACAGTAATAGAAAATGGAATTGATTTTCCAAATGTAAACACCATTATCATAAATGAAGCTTACAAGTTTTGAATCAGTCAAATTCATCAGCTCAGAGGAAGAGTTGGAAGATGAGATCAAAGCTGATATTGTTATCTTTTATTCAAGAAAGAAAAAATCTCTGAAGATGCTGCCAAAAGGCTTACGACTATAGTAGAATATTCTCATCTTTGAGCTTGATTTGAACTGGCAATGAGAGATTTAGAAATCAGAGGATGATGAGATATTTTATGACTGAATCAATCTGGGCTTTCAAGTGAAGTTGGTATCAGTGTCTATCTTAAATTATTAGAAGATAAAATTGATGAACTGAAAAATAAGTCCTATTCACCAGAAGAAAATACTGAAAGTACTAAAAAGATTGAAACCAGTATTGATTTAAATATTCCTGCATACCTTCAAGATGAATTTTTTGATTCAGATTTAGATAAGCTAAATTTTTATAGAGAAATTGAATCTATTTCATCAAGAGAAGAATTAGAACATCTGATACAAGACTTTAGAGATTTTTCTTGAGAATTATCAAGAGAAAACAAAAATCTCTTTCAATTATTAGAAGTAAAAATTATTGCTTCAAACTATAAAATAAAATCTATTAGAAGAACTGGAGTAAGTTATGAAATTTCTTTTCAAGAAAATATAAGTATTGAACAACTTAAAAGCTTTCTTGATATGGATACAGAAGTAAAATTTATAGTAAATGGACTTACGAGTTTAAAATGTCCTTGTAATAAATTTAGAGATGATGAAGGTTTCTTAGAGTACATTTATAGGATTATGATTGAAAATAAACAAATTCCTAAAAGGAAAATTATTAAATTCAAAAAGTCAAGCGAAGAAAAAATGAAATAATTGAAAATTTTTGAAAAAACTATACAATGGAAACCGTTATTTTTTAATCAATATTTATGAAAAAAATACTTACCCTTTTAGCACTCAGTTTTGTTCTTGTAAGTTGTGGAAAAACAGCTACAGAAACTGATCCAAATATAGATTTAAATAATATATCTGGAAAAAGAACTTTTATAGGTTTTGTTGGAACTTTTTGTCCTCATTGTAGAGAAGAAATTCCTGTACTTGATAAATTTTATAGAGATTATAAAGATCAAGTAAATATGCAGCTGATTACTACTGATGGAAAAAAATTTGTTGGAGATTATATTATTCCTCAAGATACTTCAAATCCCATCAGTTATGAACAAGCAACTGGAGAAAAATGTGATTATGTTCCGAGTTTTGTTATTTATGATGAAAATAAACAAATTATTAATAAAGTATGTGGAGGGAAAATTTCATACGAAGAACTTCAGGCACAACTTTTACCAAATTTAGATACTAATAATACACAAAATATGGATAGTAAATACCAATTAGAATGATTTCAAGAATGAGATATTTGAGTAATTATGACAACAACAAATGGAAAATTAGAAATCAAATTATTTCCGCATGATGTTCCAAAAACAGCAAACAATTTTTTAGCACTTTCAAAAAATGGATATTATGATAATCTTACATTTCATAGAGTAATAAAAGATTTTATGATTCAATGAGGTGATCCAGAAGGAACTGGAATGGGATGAGAAAGTATTTATTGAGAAGCTTTTGAAGATGAGTTTACACCAAAATTAAAAAATATGAGAGGTTCTCTTTCTATGGCAAACTCATGACCAAATAGCAATGGAAGTCAGTTTTTTATCAACCAAAAAGATAATAATTTTTTAGATAATAAACATTCAGTATTTGGGCAAGTAGTAAATGGACTTGATAATGTAGATAAAATAGCAAGTACAAAGACAGATGCAAATGATAAACCAGAAAAAGAAGTAAAAATTATAAAAATGGAAGTAGTAAAATTTCAATCTGGAAGTTTAAAACCATATGATTTTAGTTTAGAAGAAGCAACAAAAAAAGTTGAAGAGGAAAAAAAGGCAAAACTAGAAGCAGATAAAAATAGAGAAGTAAAAGCTTGAGATAAAATTGCAGTAAATTATGTGTTAACTACTGTAGAAGATGGAAAAGAGTTTGATAATTCGTATACTAGAGGAACTCCTTTTGAATTTGAAGTATGAACAGATCCAAAACAAGTAGTTCCTTGATTTGATACTGGAGTAATGGGAATGAAAATTGGAGAGAAAAAGACTCTTAATCTCAAAGTTACTGATGCTTATGGTCCAAGAGATGATGCAAATATTCAAGAAGTACCAAAAGCAGATTTAAAAGATTTTGAAGATAATGGATTTAAATTAGAAGTATGAGTAAAACTTCCAACTATGTATGGAGAATTTGAAATTGTAGAAGTTAAAAAAGATACAGTAAAAATTGATCTCAATCATCCTCTTGCTGGAAAAGAATTAAAATTTGAAGTAGAAATGGTAGAATTTAAAAATTAAAAAAAACTTGGAAAAATCCAAGTTTTTTTATTTATCTTTTTTTCTAAATACAAGATCTTTAAAATATTCAAAAATAGCATCTGGAATTTGAGAATAAATTGCTAGAATTTGTTTTACTTTATTATACACTTCTACTATTTCCATCAAAGTATCCAAAACTTTTATCAATTTATAAAGCACAATAGAAAACAATGTTCCTATAAGAATAGTAAAAATTGTAAGAGTAATATATAAAATATCTAAAACTTCCATAATTTTTAATTTAAAGAATAGTTAATTCAAGAAAAAATCTTTTAAATCTCTTCTATTGCTCTATTTATATCTAAAGTTAAGCTTTTTACAACTTTTTTTATATTGTCTTCTCCTGTAATTATTTTATAAACTTCTTTATTTTCAAATACAATCAAAGCTGGTAATTCTTCAATATTATAAGAAGTAATATCTATATTTTTATTATTGGTATCAATAATTTTAATCGTAAGACTTTGCGAAAAAGATTTGGTAAGTAATATAGGTATAGAAAGTAAAAAATCCTTATAAAAATCTTTATTTTGATCTCCCACTACTAAAATACTTCTTTTTACAAAAGTTTTTTCTTCACCATCTTTAGTAGAGATAGTCTTGTTTGCTGATTTTAAAATGAGTGCTTCTAAATCTGTTTGATCTTTTAAAACAAGACCTGATTGGCTTATTTTTTCAGCAGAAAATTCTACTGCTTTATCTTTCATTTCCATAGCTTTATTCTTTAAATCCGTGGCTTTTTGTTTCCATTTTGAAAAATCCATAATTATATTTTAGTTATAAAATTTTATTGATTATATCATAAAATAATAAAAAATGCAAAATAATCAATTCCTTTTAGATTTTTTATTATTTATATAATACTTTCAGATTTAATAATTATGAAATTCTGTTTATGAATAATAAAGAGAAAACAGGAAAAGTTAAATTTGATTTTTTATAAATTTTTATATAATAGAAAAAATAGTTTTTAATATATAAAATATGGAAACTTTATACACTCTTTCAGAGGCTCAAAAAATAGGTACAAAAATAATAGAAGAATATGTAAATCAACTACAAAAAGAAATAATAAACTTTAAAAATAAATCTTGTATTTCTACAGATAAAGAAACATCCGCTTATGTATAAAGTATTTTTTGAAAAAAATTTTTTTGAATGATTTCATCAATTTCTCATTTCTCTAAAAAATCAAGATTTTGAAAGGTATCAAGAAAACGAAATAATACAAATCTATTCTGAAATACCTGAAAAAATAAAAACAGATATTTTAAATACCATTCATATTATTTGTGAAAATTGAATGATTTGAAGGAAAGTTATTTATAATTTTAAAAATATAGAAAATTGTAGTCATATTTTTGAATATGAAAATTATAAAGTTTGTTTCTTTGCTATAAAAAATGATGAAATAAATGAAATAATAGTGAATAATTTAAAAATTAAAAATAGATAATTCTTTCCTAGATTTTCAACCTTTCTCTAAAGAAGAGAAAGGATTTTTTAGTATTTAAATCATAAAAAAAAAGACTTATACTTTCGTATAAGTCTTTTAAAACTAATTGAATAATTTTTATATAACTTTTAAACTAAAATTATTTAGTTTCAGTTAATGGGAATTCACCCATATTGTTATATTGGTTAGCTGAAATTGTAGCACTTCCTGAAACAATATTTAAGTTAGAAAGTGAAACTTGCCAATCTAATGTATTAGCACCTGATTGAGCAACAACTCCTTCAAGAACTACGATATATGCATTAGTTGAACCAGCATCTACTGTATTTTGAGCAGTAAATGTAACATTTCCAGTAGTTGTTCATTCAGCAGTTTCACCTAATTTATTATTAGAAGAAATTGAATCTTTATAAACAACTATTTTACCACTACCTGTTGTATAACCTGAGAATAGGTTAGAGAATGTAGCACCAGATAATACTACTGAATCTTTACCAGAAGCAGTTACAGTAAATCTTAATGCAGAAGTAGTTAAGTTTTTAGAAGAGTTAGAAGATTTAGCAATTACAGCTTTATTTTCAGCAACTAAATGTAGATTAGAAGCAACATTTACTGATGCAGCATCAATAGCTTTAACAGTTCCATTTGATCCTCTTACTTGTACTTGTGATTTATCTAATGCAACATTAAATGTTTCATTAACATTAGTATTAATATCAGCAACTAAGTAGAATGTTTCAGTTCTATCTTGAGCGATAGAATCTTCTGGATTTAAGTTTTTAAATTCAACACTTGTAGCAGTACTTAATGTAGCAGCTAAATATTTATTTGTTGGAGTTAAAACTCTGAAGTTAGATAAATTACCTAAATTAGTACCAGTAAACACTAAATCTCTTAATTTAATTGAATCATTTTCAGCTTTAACTCTGAAAGCTAATACTCTTTGATCTTTATCACCAGCTAAGAATAGTGAAGCTTTTGGATTATTATCTGATACAGATAAAATTCCTTTAGCATCAGCAACTGTAAATTCAGCTGAACTTGGAACAGAGTAAGTAGTAATACTATTTGAAGTTAAAGTATCGATAATATCTAAATTAGATAATTTAGCGATAAATTTTCCTGATCCGTAAGCATCAGAGAAATCAACTCTTAATTCTAATTTAACAGCTGTTTTACCAACTACTTTAGATAAGTTATCAAATTTAACAGTAGTTCCGTTAATAGTTTTTGTAGAAACAGGTACTCCATCTACATATAATGTAGCGAATGCATTATTAGCATATGAACCAGATGATCCAACTAGTGAGTATTCAGCATTAGAAATGTTTACATCATTACCTTGAGTAACAGCTAAACTAAGTCCATTTACTAATACACCTTTTGAACCAACTGCGATGTTTGTATTACCAAGTCCATCAACTCTAGTAATACTTAATCCTGTAGAATCAACAGATACTTGAACTGCAGAGATAGTACCAACAGCAGAGTCAACTCTATTTTGATTAGATACATATTCTCTTGTAGCAAAAGAAGTTAATCTTAAATCTTCAAATCTGAAATTAGAAGCAGGAGCATTATCTCTTAATTTTGCATAAATTTTAATAGTTGCAGAACTATTTACAGTAGCAAGACCATTAAATACTGCTGAACCAGTAGTTCCAGTAGCACTAGAAGCTGACCAAGTCATAGTAGATGCACCAATTTGTAGGTAAACTGTATCAAATAATTGATTTACAGCAACGCTAGAATTGAATGGTAATGTAAGATCTTCTAATGTAATAGGAGTTTTAGTAGTAACAGTACCTTGTAATAATACTACATCATTTGTTCCTTTTGCATAGTTTTTTGATAATTCAATTGAAGTATCTCTAGCAAATGTAACATCTGATCCATTAACTGTATAAGTATTTAAATCAGAAGTAACTCTTGTTACAGTTGATCTATATCCATTAAGAACTTCAACAGCACTTAAATCTTGATCATTTCTTAAAGAAAATTGGTAAGTATCTCCATTATTATTTTGAACATTTAATACTTTAGCTTTTACGTAGTAAATAGCAGAAGCACCATCTTTAACAGTATCATTTAAAACAAATGTAGCATCTTTACCAGAAGTAGAAACTTCTTTAGAAACTTTTACACCATTTCTTTCGATATATAAATCAGAAAGATCTGATAAGTCTCCGTTACCATTTTGTCTTAAAGTAATGCTTTGGAAATTTACATCTCTTGTTTCAGAAGAAGTATCTCTATTAGCAACTCTAAATCTTCCTAATTCTACAGAATCTTCAGATTGATTATAAATAGATCCAGCTCCAGAAGATTCAAAATCAATAGGAGCAACTGTATAAGAAGCAGTTCTTAATGCAGAAGTAGTAAATGCCCCTTTATTATTAGCAGCTGAACTAGAAGTAATTTTTCCAGAAAATTGGAAATCATTTCCAGCAACTGTATTTAATTCAACATATAAATCTAAAGTTTCAGTAGAACCAGCTTTAACAACGTAAGCAGGAGCAAAAGAAACTACAGCAGTTCTATCAGAAGAAAATGCAGCTCTTCCAGATAATCTTCTACCATCTTTTTCAAACCATACTCTAGTTGAAGTTGGAACAGCAGCTAAACCAACTGAACCTAATTCAATAGTATTAACTGATACATCTTTATCACCAGCAGTAAAATCTACTTTAGCGAATCTAATTGTACCAACATTAGGAATTTGAGTTCCTGAAGTAGGAGAAGCAGGATTTAAAGAAACTTCAACATCACCACCAGTAACTACAACAGTAGAACCATTGTCAGTACTAGTAGAACCAGTATTAGTTTCAGAAGTAGAACCAGTATTAGTTTCTAAATCTTCACCATCTTCACCAAATAGATCTCCGAATAAATCTCCAAGATCGATTTCTGAATCATCTTCTTCAGAAGAAGTTCCAGTAGTTACTTCAACAGCAGAATCTGCAGAAACAAATACCATTGATCTTTTAGCAGCAGAAGTAGAAGAAACAGTTGTTTCAGCTGATAAAATACCAGCAGCAACAGCAGCTTGTCTATAAGATTCTCCCCAAGGTTGTACACCTTCAGCAGCAGCTACACCTCTAGCTTGCATAACCATTTTTAAAGCTTCAGCTTCAGTAACTAAATCATTTGGTCTAAATTTTGCATTAGCAGCAATAAATCCAGCAGATAAAGCAGCTTCAGCATATTTACATCCCCAATCAGAAGCTGGAAGATCTGAAAATTTACCTGTACAAGTTTCACCAACTTCTACTGAAGATAAATTCATCATTACTTTCAACATTTCTCTTCTTGTAATGTTTGATCCTAAGTTATAAGCACTTGGATTATTTGAGTTATCAACAATAACTCCTAAAGAAGCTAATCTGTTAGCAGCATCAACAGATACATCAGCAGCTTTCACTCCTACAACTGGAGCAACTACTGATAATACTATCGATAAAGCAGCAGCAGAAGCCGTAGCTTTTTTAAATAAAGTATTACTCATATAGAAATATAAGTTATAAAAATAAAATACCGTGTCTTTATCAAAAAGAAAAAACACTTCTCTTGAAAGGTTTACCTTTCACACCAACTATTACTATATAAAATAGTAAACCTAATATTTTAAAGAGAATTAGGTATACTCTTTTTTTTTAGAGAAAACTCCCCAAAAAGGTTAAAGCCTTAACCTGAAGTTTGCATATGCATAACTCAGGAAAAAAAGAATAAAGATTTTAAAAATAATTTCTTATATCCTTTTTTCCTGCTTTATACAAAATACAAAATTTAGGAAAAACTTTAGTGAAGCGATTTTATCATAAAAATAATAAAATTGCAAAGATTATATTATATTTTTTCTAAAAATTTTAATGAACAGGGTTTAGTAATGAATACTATGAGGAATTATAGGTTTTATATTGAAAAGTCAAATATTATATCTGAGTTTTCACATTTTCTTCACATAAGAAATAAAAGTGAAGATTATAAAATAATAAACAAAAAAGTAAGTAGAAATAAACTACTTACTTGATTTCTACATCCTATTTTTATGTATTACTTACTGCATCCGCTAAATTCATAATTGGTTGCATAATAGCAAGAGCGATAAATCATACAATTACAGCCATAGTAACTATAATTATTGGTTCCAATAATTTATTTATTACTCAAATAGTATTATCTACTTCCTCATCATAAAAATCTGCAACTTTTAGAATAATTTCATCTACCTTTGCTGTTTGTTCTCAGATTTGTATCATAGATACCATCATTTCTGGAAAGAGTGGATCATCTTCAAGAGATTCATAAATTTTAAGTCACTTTTTAATATCATCTCTTAAAAAAAGTATTCTTTGTCTATATACTTCATTTCATACTGCATCAGAAGTAATTCTTAAAGATTCTACAATAGAAACTCATGATTTAAGCATTCAAGATAACACTCTTGCAAATTTTGAAAGAATAATTTTTTGAGATACCATTCAAAAAATTGGTATTTTTAATAAAATTTTATCAAAATAATACTTTCAAGATGGTGTTTTTTTCCAAATAATGATTCATAAGGTTCCTCATACCACAATAAGAATAAATAACCACCAATAGTATACAAAGAAATCTGATACTGCTATAAGTATTTGTGTAGTCCAAGGAAGATTATCAGATCATGCAAATATTTCAAGAAGTTTTGGAACTACCATGGTCATCATTACCATTACTACTCCTATAACCACTATTACTATCATAGCTGGATACATAAGTGCTGATTTGAGTTTTCAATTTATAGATGCTATTTTTTCAACCTGATCTGCTAAATCTTTTAAAGAAGTATTGAGTTTTCAAGTTTTTTCTCATGATTCTATCATTCCAACCTCTGCTGGTGAAAATGATGTTGGAAATAATGCTAAACACTCAGATAATCATTTTCACTCTTTTAACTCTTTTGAAAACGTTCTTAAAATTACTTTAAGTACACTTTCTTTTTTTTCTTGCTTTTCTAAAATAGCTACTCATTTTGTTAAAGTAATTCAGGCATTTATCATAGTAGACAATAAACGGAAAAATATTACTTTATCTTTTACAGTTAAAGTCTGTTTTGATAATAAATAATTATTTATTTTATCCATCAATGGGACATCTTTTTTTATTTGTTCAGAAGGTTTTTTTTGTTTTTTCTCTTCATCTAAGATAAAAATATCTGACATACATATTTAATTAAAAAATTAAAATTTTTCTTTATTATTATTTCTATGTTTACGAATTACCCATTTTGAGTTTTTGCTACTGCATATACTTCTTGTAATGAAGTATGTCCATTTAAAGCCTTCATAATTCCATCTTGTTCTAGCGAAATCATTCCTTCTTTTATAGCTTGTCTATTTATATTAAATGCACTATCTCAAGCAAGCACCATTTCCTTTACTCCATCTGACATTTCTAATACTTCGTAAAGTCATACTCTTCCTTTATATCATGTTTGATCACAATGTTCACATCAAACTGGTTTATAAAATTTTGGTGATTTTAATATTTCCTGAGAAACTCTGAGAGTTAATTCTTCTTTTTTTGTTAATTTTATAGCATTTTGAATATCAGTAAAAGTATCTTTATCTAATTCATTTAATCAAATTTGTTGTTTACAATGTGGACAGAGTCTTCTAATAAGTCTTTGAGCAATAACAGCATTAAATGATGCCGGAATAAGAAATGGTTGTATTCCCATTTGTATAACTCTTGTCAAAGTTTCTGCCGCAGAATTCGTATGGATTGTAGACAATACAAGATGTCATGTCAAAGATGCCTCAATCGCAATTTCCACTGTTTCTTTATCTCTCATTTCTCATACCATTATAATATCTGGATCTTGTCTCAAAGCGGTTCTTAATCCATAAGCAAATGTATATCCAATCTGTGGTTTTACTTGACTTTGATTAATTCCATCTACTTGATTTTCTACTGGATCTTCTAGTGTCATTATATTTACATTTTCTTTATTCAATATACTCAAAGCTGCATAGAGAGTAGTTGATTTTCAAGATCCTGTTGGTCAAGAAGTCAGTACAATTCCATTAGGAAGAGCAATGGCTTTTTTAATAAGACTCAAATTTTGTCCTTCAATTCATAAATCTTCTAGTTTTGGAATTTTTTTCGATTTGTCTACAATTCTCATTACTATTTTTTCTCCATGTACTGTTGGGAGTGTTGAAACTCTCAGATCAAGAGGTTTTTCTTCAATAGTTTTACTAATTCTTCCATCTTGAGGAATACGAGATTCATCTATTTTCAGGTCTGATAATATTTTAAATCTTGCCACAATTCAGGAATGAAGAAAATTTTGATATTCTAAAATTTCTTTTAATTCTCAATCTATTCTATATCTAAGCCTTACAAAACTTGAAAGTGGTTCAATATGTATATCTGATGCTCCTGATAAAACAGCTCATAGAATAACATAATCACATATAAGTTGTACATTTTCTCAAGAATATACCAAATCTCTTAAGTTATCTATAGTTTCTTTATAATTCATATATTTTGTTTAGGTAATATTCTAATTATTTTTCCTCTGTTTGTATAATATCTTCAGAACTTTTATTTTGTATTTTCACAGAATTTATATATTGTTCTAAATTTCATAATTCATAATTAAGGTCTGATGCATCTTTATATAAAGTAGTAAAGTTATTCTTTTGCTTTACTCATTGTTCTAATTTTTTTACCGTTTGTTCTAATTGAGTAAGATGTTTATCAAGTCATTTAAATATAGAATTTACTTCTTGTTTATTCCCTGTAACTTGAATTTCTCTTCCATTATTAATATCCGCAAGTACTGATTTTACTGCTTTATTCATCTCATTATATTTTGCAACCACTTGTTCAACAAATAATTCTATTCTATATGTTGGAAGACCTTTTACATAAAATTTTAAATTCACAGAAATTGGGAATTCATTATCTTTTTCAGTTCCATTTACAATATAGTTAATAAATCATTCTCCTGAAAGTTGATTTGCTCCTCTAATAGATGAAGATGTATCAATATATTTTAATAATTCTATAGTATCTACATCTATAATTTTATTTTCATAAATATTATAATTTGGTAATTTTCTCTCTCCAGCAATCACCTTACTTACTACATTATCTTTATGAAAAACGAGTAAATCATTTTCATCAAGTGAAACTACTCATACATTTTGTAGAAAATAAATAAATTCAACTATATCTGCTTTTCTTCCTACTAAATCAAGTTTTAATGGAATATAAAAAAGTTGTGCATTAATATTTTTTACATCACTTTCTACTGGCATAAGTCCATCAATTCAAATTTTTGATGTAGTTCTTAAACTAAAGGTTCTTAAAAGAGTTTCTACATAATTTACAAATGCTAAGTCTGTCATATTTCAATCAACAGAATACCCTTGTGTATATGAGGGAAGTACTTTTGAAAGTTTTTGATTTCTTGTATCAACTATTCATTGTTTATTTTTCTCATTTACATATTCTGCTTTACTTTTAAGAAAATCTTCATACTTAGGGAATTCAGTATTCGTTAAATGTTTTACATAAAAATTTTCATCTTCTCCAATAAGTTTTTTTATAGATTCTTGTCCTGGAAGTTCAAGATACTCATTATAAGTTAACCCATCTTTTTCATATTTTTCATATTCTGCAATATTATTAGCAAGAGTTACTTTTAACGCTGAAACTTCTCCAAATCATGGGATTAAATAGAATCCTATTCCTCCCAATAAAATGAGTGTTAAAAATCAAGAAAGAATAAGTTTATTTCTCAGTACATCGGTTTTTAATTCTTTATTTTCCATATTATTCAATTATAAAGATAAATTATTTTTTAAATTATTATATTTCAATTTTAATTCTACTTTTGTTTTCCTTACATATGGTCACTCTCATACAAATTCTGATTGAAATACTTTTTGTTTTTCTAACAGTTGAAAATTGTATGAGGAATTTTTTTCAATAAAATTAAGAAAACTCGCTGCTGTTGAAATACTGGTTCCTTCTACTAAATTATTTCTATCATTTCTTTCTCAAGAATCTCATATAATTCATAATCAACTACTTAAATTTACTTTTTCCCAACTTGAACTATATACCTCACAAGTAGTAGAAAAAATATTATCTGAAGTTATTTTTACATTTTTACATTCTATAAGTTTTTTATCAGAAGCTGAAAAATCATTTTTTAATTTATCAAAATCATTGAGCATATCAATTACTTTTAATTTATTAATTTTACTAGAAAGTAAAAATTCAACTTCTGCAGAGGAACTAAAATTTTCAATAGCATATAAATCTCCTACAATAGAATCAAGTCATTCTACATATTTAGTTTTTATTTCGCTTGTTTTTTGAGAATAATCTCCTGAAAGAGCTGCTATTGAAGAACAATAATCTTGAGTATTTTTCTCTTGAAAACTTCATAAAATCACAAAACAAAATGGGTCAATAACATTGTTTCAAAGATAGCTTGTATTTTTTTGTACTTTTACATAGAAAATTCCAAGTACCAAAAATATAATAAATAAGATATTTACTACTGATAATATAGACAAAGATAATTTCATATAATATTCTTTATCTTTTACTTTTTCTTCTCCTTGAGCTTCTTTTTCCGGTCAAAAATTTAAATCTCAAGATAATTCTTTAAAAATATTATCTGTAAAATTGTCTTTTGGGGTATTTTCAGTATCTCAAACTGATGTTTTTTGTTTATTATCTAACATAATTTATAAATTAAAATATAGATGTAAACAAATAATATCATATATTTCTTTAAATTACAAAAAAATCATACAAATTTTTTACTAGACATTTAAAAAAACTAAGGTTTAGTTATTTCTTCGGTTTAAAAAGTTCTAAAAAATTTTGAGAACTTCAAATTTTGATTTTTATATTATCAGGAAAGCTTGCTCTCATGATAGCTCACCAATTTGTAGAATAATATCTATCATCAAGTAAAATAACAATCCCAGTATCTTTTTTTGTTCTAATAAGTCTTCAAAATCATTGTTTTGTTTTTATAATTGCTTTAGGAATAGAATATTCTCTAAAAGCATCATGATAGAGTTTTCCTCTCGCTTTAAAAATAGGATCTGTAGGAACCAAAAAAGGAAATTTATGAATAAATAAATATTTCAAATCATCTCATGGAATATCGACTCCTTCCCAAAAACTATCCGTTCCAAGTATAATTGATGAAGAAGCATATTTTTTAAAATGATTCGCTATTTTATGTTTACTTCCACCAACTCATTGAGCTAAAACTGACGTTCATAATTTTTTCAGTGGAATATTGAGAGTAAGATATAAATCACGAATAGCATTAAAACTAGTAAGTAAAACTAAGGTTTTTCATTTTACAAGTGTTAAAAATTCTAATACAAACTCATTTATTTTTGGATTATTATATTTTATAGATCCCAAATCATTTGGAATAAATAACAACGCCTGTTTTGAATAATCAAAATCACTTTCCAAAGTAAAAAAATCAAAATCTTCTAATAAAAGTGTTTTTTTAATATAATCGAATGTATTGTTAATTTGCAAAGTTGCTGAAGTAATCGCTATATTTTCAATTTTATCCCATAAAATACTTTGAAGAAATTTTCCTGGATTTAACACGGTATAATATAGTGTATTATTTCAATTTCTATTTATTGCATACATTGGAATATATGTATCTATTGACTCTTTGGTAGAACATATTTTAATAATCTGTAATATTTCTTCTAAATTTCAAATTTCTGTTTTGAGTGATTGAAATACTTTATCAGGTGAAGTTTGAAGGTAATTAAATATTTCTACATATTGTATTTCTATAGAATGTTGTAATGTTGAAATATTTTCATTTTCTAAAAAAAAGTTCGGTTCAATAAGTGCTTGAAAAGACTCATTTCAAAATGTATTTTGTTTACGAGCATAATCTCAGAATAAATCAAACAGAAATGCTATTTGTGTAAATAAGTTTTCAAATTTTTTGTCGAGATTGTCTATGTGAAAATTTGCTTTATTTAGAATATTTTGAGTTTTATCAATACTTTCTTTTAGGTTTTGTAAAGAGAAAATTTTAATCATAGCATCAGTAAGAGTATCTTCAAGATTATGTGCTTCGTCTATAATTAAGTTTTGAATTTGTCCAAAAATTGGCTGTGTCGAATTTGCATCTTGAATCAAAAGAGAATGATTAATTATGACTATATTTGCAATAGATGCATAACTTCTTGCTTTAAAAATATGTTCATATGATTTATATTCATTACTTTCAAATAATACCAGAAAATGATCTGAATTAATATTTCTTGCAAAATAATTTTCTTGCGGATAAAAATTTAATTCATCTAATTCTCAAAATTCTGTATCAAAAAGCCAAAGAGAAATTTTTGATAAAAATGAAGTTTCATCTGTATCAAATACTTTATTTGCAAACAAAAATTCAAAATATCTTGAAACTGAAAAATAATTTTTTCTTCATTTTAATTTTGAGTATAAAAATTTGTGAGCAAAATGTTCCTCTAAAAATTGTAAATCTTTATAAAAAATTTGGTCTTGTAAAGCTTTTGTATTGGTAGAAATAATAACTTGTTCTTTAGTTTTTAAAGCTTTTAAAAGAGAAGGAATTAAGTATGCAAAAGTTTTTCAGACTCATGTTGGAGCCTCAATTGCTACTTTTTTATTCTCAAACAATACTTCTTTTATTTTATATGACATTTGAAGTTGATTTTCTCTGAGTTCTGATTTTGGAAGTGATGAAAAAATTTCTTTTATTGTATCATTATCAATATCATTTTCAAAAAATATATCTGGTAATTCTGCAGGTTCATATTTTCCTATAGTTTTAAGAATAATTTTTATAAATTGTTCTTCAGAAATAGTTTCACTATTCATCTGAAATAATCCTTTATAAAAAGCAAAACATGGGGAAATAGCATGAGAAAAAATATATTGTAAAATATCTTTTTTTTCTTGTGAGAGTTCTTGAAAACTTTGTGTTATTTTTTGAAATAATTTTATAGTTCCAATCGTATCATCCAAAGCTCTATGTGCATCTTTTAAATCTATTCAAAAGCTTTGACAAAGATTTCCAAGATTGAGAGATTTTTCATATGGAAATATGATATTTGCTAAAGTAAATGTATCTAAAACTATATTTTCTTCTATATCTATACCATTTTTAAGTAAAAAATCTCTATCAAAATTGGTATTATGTCATAAAATAGGAGAGTCTTCAATAAATTTTTCTATTTTATCTTTTTGTTCATCATCAAAAAAAGGTGCATTTACTACATCCTGATCAAAAATATTAGTAATATTTGATATCACTTCTGGAATAGGAATTCATGGGTTTATGAGCGTAGAAAAAGTGTCTATAATTTCAAAAGTATTTTCATCAAATTTCACCAACGCAACTTCTAAAATTTTATCGTTTTTTGAATCAACTCAAGTGGTTTCTAAATCTAATGCTACGATCATTTTTTTATGTGTAATGGATAATATTTTCACCTATTATATAAAAATTAACAAAAAGTAAACTTGACATTTATTTTATTTTACTATGATATGAATACTGTTTTCTCATTCAAGGAGGTGCGAGTATGAAAAACTCTGCAAATAACTCTCGTTGAAAGGAGGTGATCCCCTATCTCTGGTAGAACAACAGAAAGTCTACCAGTAATGATAAAGGTTCCGCTCGTGCGAAAATATTTAAACTCCCCGATAAAGGGAGTTTATTTTATATCTAATTTTTTAAATAATTCATCTTTTTCCTTCTTAGTGAGAGCTTTATATTCTCATTCTTTCATATTTCAAAGCAAAATATTTTCTATACGAATTCTTTTGAGTTTTTTTACAATTCATCAAACTTTTTCAACCATTCTTCTAATTTGTCTATTTCTTCATTCTGATATCACAATAGAAAATCTTCCTGATGCATGTCTTTCTACTTTTGCTTTTTTTGTATAACTTCAAAGGATGAACAATCCATTTCTCATTTTTTCTAATGATGAATCTGAAATAGGTCAAAAAGTTTCTACCATATATTCTTTTTCATGATTATAACGAGGATGCATTAAAAAATTTGCTAATCTTCCATCATTGGTCATTAAAATAAGTCCTGTTGTATCTTTATCGAGTCTTCCAATAGGAAATACTCTTTTATCAAGAGGAATGACATCTAAAATCGTTTTTTCATCACTTTGAGCACAAGTAGTTACTACTCATCTTGGTTTGTTAACTTTATAATATAAAAGCTCATTTTGTTCTTTTATAGCTTGTTGTCACATTTTTACCACATCAATAGTGGGATCTATCATTTGTCCAATTTCAGCTTTTTGTCCATTTACAAAAATTAAACCTTCAGAAATATATTCTTCTGCTTTTCTACGAGAACAAATTCCTGCTTGTGATAGATATTTATGTATTCTTATTTTTTCCATATTATATTTTTAAATTAAAACTTTTTATTTCTTCTAATTGAGCTCTTGTAGTAAATCAAGAAGCTTTTTTATGTCCTCATCCATGAAATTTTTTTGCTATTTGAGTTAAGTCAATATCATCTCTTAAAGTTCTTAAAGATGCTTTTATATATTCTCATTTTTGAGTAAGTAATGTTGAATATTTAATTCATTCTGCCATATTTAAATAATCTATCACTCAAGAAATATCTTCATAATGAGTATTAAAACTTTCAAGCATTGACTTATTTACATATGAATAGAGAACTTCACTTTCATCAATAAAACTATCTGATATAATTTTTCCCCAAAGTTTTATAGTGGACAAAGTGTTTCTTCTAAAAAATTTGTCTACTATAAGTCAGTAATCAGCTCAAAATTCAAGAAGTTTTCCAGCTAAAAAATACGTTACTTCATTGGTATTAGAATGTTTAAACCCCCCAGTATCTGTATAAATTCAAGCAAGCAAAGAGGTTGAGGTTTGTTTTGAAATTTTGATTCAGGTAAGTAATAAAATTTCAAAAATAATCATAGTTGTTGAAGAATAGGTAATATTCAAAATATTTTGCCTTGCATAGAGTTCATTGGTAATATGATGATCTATAGAAATAGTATTATACTTTTTTTGATCAAAAAGATCTTTATATTTTTCATAAAATCCTGTTTGTGTCTTACTTCCACTATCAAAAAATATTATAAGATCATAGTTTTTAGGATTAAAATCTTGTTTAAATTTTCAAGTATGTGCAAGAAAATTATATTTTTGAGGAATCATGTCAATACAGATCAAATCTACTTTCTTATACAAAAAATTATCTTCAATTGCCTGATACAATCAAGTAGATGATCCTAAAGTATCAATATCTGGATTTTTATGGCTTACTAAAGCTATATATTTTGCTTTTTTGATTTTTTCTATCACTTGATTATAGATTTTATATTTTTGTTCCAACATAAAAAAATTTTATTTTGTAAGGAACAATAATAATTTTTTTCATAAATTTTCAAATAGAAGAGTCTTGCTTTTTCTTATAAATAATGAATAATTTAGTTTTTAATAATACGAACTTCAGGTTGTAATTCTATTGAAAATTTTTCTTGTACTTTACTTTTTGCTAAATCTATGAGATAAAGTAAGTCTTGGTAATTTCCATTATCTGTATTTGTCATTAAAAAATTTGCATGTTTTTCTGAAAAAAAAGCAGTATTATATGAATATCCTTTTAATCCTGATTCTTCAATAAGTCTTCCTGCAGAATATTCTTTTGAATGGTTTTTAAAAAAACTTCCACAACTATTTCATTTTGGTTGTACTTCTTCTCTAAATTTAATATTATCAACATATGTAGAATATTTTTCTTGTAAAGTAGACAAATCAAATCTTACTTTTATAATAAAATATTTTTCTGTTTGTTTAAAAATACTGCTTCTGTATCAAAATGCTGATGTATTTTTATTCATTTTTTCTATATTTCCTGTCTCAAGATTATAAACTTCTGCTTCTAAAAAATTACTTTCTGTTTCAAGTCAAAAACATCCTGCATTTCAAAAAACAGCTCCTCAAAGACTTCCAGGAAGTCAAATAAATCTATGCCATAAATTTTGTCCATAATCATTTTCTAGTTTTTTTGCTATTTCAGAAATAGATTCTGATGAATATACTTCTAAAATTTTTTTTGTTGGATTATAAAAAAATCATTTGAGATTATTTTTTATAACAATTCATTCAAAAATATCAAAAGCAAATAAAAGATTTGTTCCTCCTCATATAAAAAGAAGTTTGAGTTTTTGTTCTTGTGAAAAATGAATAATATCTTTTAATTTAAAAACATCATCAATATTATTTATTTCATAATAATATTTTGTTTTTGCTTTGGTTTTAAAATTAGACAAATGAGTGATATCTTTATTTTTTTGGAGCAGATTATACATAATTTTTAGTTATCTTTTAAATTATACCTCTCAAATACGATTTTGAGTTTATTTTCTAACACTTTTTCTATATCTATTCACAAATCATCTGCTACTACTAAAGTAGAGAGTATAACGTCTGCACATTCTTTCTCAAGCTCTTCTCTTGAATGTTTTTTTCCTGTTCTTGTATATCAAGTATATCAGAGTATTTCATTATGAAATTCTCAAACTTCTTCTGAGATTTTCATTGATTTTACGAAAAGTCTTTCATTTTGAGTTCTATTTTCATGGGTTTTGTTTACCATTTTATTGAAAATAGATATTTTTCTCTTTAATTCTTGAAAATTCATAAAAAGTGTTAAAAAATAATATAAAATTATTATAATAAAGAAAAAATAAAAAACAACTTGGAAGTTGTTTTTTATTTTTCTAAATATTTTTTTATAGCTTGCCCTGTAAAACTTTTCTTACATTTTTTCACCGTTTCTATATCTCAAGCAATTACTAATTGTCCTCATTCATCTCATCCAGTTGGTCAAATATCAATAATATGATCTGCATTTAAAATAACATCCATATTATGTTCAATAACTAAAACAGTATTTCATTTGTCTACTAAAGAATGAAGTATTTTTAGTAATTTTTGAGTATCAGAAAAATGAAGTCCCGTCGTTGGTTCATCTAAAATATAGAATGTTTTTGATGTTGATCTTTTAGACAATTCAGTCGCTAATTTAATTCTTTGAGATTCTCAACCTGAAAGTGTAGTTGACGATTGTCCAAGTTTAATATATCAAAGTCCAACATCATTAAGAACTTCTAAAACTTTTATAATTCTTGGTTGATTTTTAAAAAACTCTAATGCTTCTTCTACTGTCATATCAAGCACATCTGCGATATTTTTTCCTTTAAACATTACCTCTAAAGTTTCTTTATTAAATCTTTTTCATTCACAATATTCACATTTTACATATACTGGTGGAAGAAAGTGCATTTCTATTTTTTTCACTCCATCTCAGTCACAATATGGACATCTTCCATCTTTTGTATTAAAACTAAATCTTCCTGGTCCATATCATCTAATTAAAGATTCCTCACTCGAAGCAAAAAGTTCACGAATAGTGGTAAATACTGCTGTATAAGTTGCTGGATTAGAACGAGGAGTTTTTCAAATAGGTGATTGATCAACTACAATCGCTTTGTCTATATATTGAAGTCAATGAATTTCTTTAAAGTTTCACACAGTTCTTTTAGCACCATTGAGTTCATTTGAAAGATAGTTTGCTAAAATATGATTTACTAATGATGATTTTCAACTTCAAGAAACTCATGTAACTACCGTTAAATGTTCTAAAGGAATTTTAACATCAATATTTTTCAAGTTATTTTGAGATGCTCAAATAATTTCAAGGAAATGTTTAACATGTCTTTTTTTTCTTTCTACCTCAATAGAAATATGTTTTGATAAATATGGTCAAGTAATAGAATTTTTATTTTGAATCAATTCTTCCAAAGTTCCCTCAGCAACAACATTTCATCAGTGAATTCAAGCTCATGGTCAAATGTCTATAATATAATCTGCATTTTTCATAATATCTTCATCGTGCTCAACCACAATCAAAGTATTTCCAATATCTCTAAGTTTTTTTAAATTTTCAATGAGCATATCATTATCTCTTGGATGAAGTCAAATAGATGGCTCATCTAAAACATAAATAATTCATTCTAATTTAGTTCCAATTTGTGTTGCAAGACGAATTCTTTGAGATTCTCAACCTGAAAGAGTATTGGATTTTCTAGAAATAGTCATATAATCCAGTCAAACTCAACTTAAAAATTCTAATCTATCACTAATATTTTTCATCACATTTTTTGCTATTTTTTCATCTGTTTTAGACAAAGAAATATTTTTAAAAAAATCAAGAGCGTTTTTTACCGATTTATTTGATAGTTGTCAGATATTAAATCATTGAAAATATACTGATAAACTCTCTAAATTTAACCTATTTCCATCACATGTTGGACAAGTCATATTGGTAATATATTGAGAGAGTTTTTCATCTTCCATATCTCCAGAAAAATATTTTTCTGTTAGTATATTGATCACTCATTTATATTTTGCATGGTAGACTTTTCCTGAAAATGTATTTTCTGGAGACATTTTATAAGTTTCTTCTCATGTTCAATATAAAATAATTTCTCTTTGTTTTTTTGTTAGTTTTCAATATGCAATATTTGCATCTATTTTATATACTTTACAAACTTGAATTACTAATTCTGAATAGTATGCACTTCAAAACCAAGGTAAAATAGCTCATTCTGCAATAGTAAGACGAGAATTTACAATAGTTTCCTCTAAAAATACTGGTTTTTCTCATAATCCATGACAATCAAGACAACTTCAAGAAGGAGAATTAAAAGAAAAACTTGAAATATCTAATGGTTTCGGAATATGTCAACAAGAAGAACAAACAAAAATATTTGAATATTTTTGTGAAACAATTTCAGTCTCAGTTATAACATCAATATCTAAAAGTCCATTTCCTATTTTAAAAGCGAGACTTAAACTGTCTTTTAACCTTTTTGAATCAAGATTATCATCTCAAGAATAATCTTTTACGACTAATCTATCAAGAATAATATAAATTTGATTTTTATGAGTTGTTTCTACTTTTGGAGTATCATTAAGAGTATAAACATCTTTTCCAATAGAATAACGAATAAATCAAAGTCTTAATACTTCTTTTTTTATTAACTCTAATGAAAGTTCTTCAATATCCTTCAAAATAGGTACTTTTATCATAAATTTTGTACCTATTTCATGGTTTTTTATTTCTTCTATAATACTAGACAATGTATCTTTTTTAATTTCATTTCAACAAACAATACATTTTCTTTGTCCTATATTGAGATATAAAAGTTTATAGTAATCATAAATTTCTGTAATTGTCCCAACAGTAGATCTTGGATTTCTATTGGTTGTTTTTTGATCTATAGAAATAGTTGGAGAAAGTCATTTTATATCTTCATATAAAGCTTCTTCGCTCATTCATCATATAAACATACGTGCATAACTCGAAAGACTTTCTAAATATTTTTGCTGTCAAATATTATAAATAGTCTTAAATGCTAAAGAAGACTTTCCACTTCAAGAAAGTCAGGTAATAACAGTAAGTTTATTTTTAGGAATTTTAACATTTATATTCTTCAAATTATGAGTTTTGGCTCCATATACCTCTAAAAATTCAGACATTTTTATTTTTATTAATAGTTACATTCATAAATATTCATTATATAGAAAAAAAAAAATATTCAAGCTTTTGAATATCTTTTAATTCTTATGATATTGTTTCACTAATGATTCTAAAAATAGTTTTAATGAAACATATTTTAACCCCGTAAAGCTAAAATAATCAATATATTCTTTAAAAGGTCCATATCAAGCTGGATCTTTTTTCTGTATTCCTTTCATTTTAAAATTTGTAAGAGTTTTTGTAGATATAATAGTATCTCTTTCTGCAATATTTGCTTCATAATAATGATTTACTGGCACATCTTTTGATATAAAAGAATACGTATCTAAATATACAAGAAATTTATATTTTCAAATAGAAAAATATACTTTTGAAATAATTCCATTTTCCACAGATATTCTATAGGATTTATAATCACCTTGTTGAAAATTATAATTATGTGTTTCTAAAAGTTTCCTTGTTGTGTCTTGAACAGTGCTAGTACAGCTTAGTATAGGTGGATTTTTAGCAGAAGTGATTGGAGGATTTAAACTAACATTAGGAAAGAGTTCTAATTGCATCATTACTAGTAATTAATTATATTACTTTCCAATTATACATCAAAAAAATATTTTTGTCAATTTTTAATCAGAAGCTATACAAAGTCAGTATATAATTTTTACTCCTTTTCTTTTTAACAGCTTTGCAAGCTCATTGAGTGTAGTTCATGTTGAAACCACATCATCAACTAAAATAAAAGTTTTATTCTTATATTTTAAAAGTTCGTTTTCATTTATATAGAAACTATCTCTTAAATTTTCTATTCTTTCTATTTTAGACAAATGTGATTGTGGGAGAGTAGATTTTCTTTTTTTTATTATTTTTAAATTATAAGAAAATCAAAATTTTCTTGCCATATATTGTATTAAAAGTTCAGATTGATTATATCCTCTTCTAAGTTTTTTTAAAAAATACATAGGAGTTGGAAGAAGTAGTATATCTTCATTTTTTTCTGAAATATGCATCAATAATTTTTGTGTTAAATAGAAAGAAAAATCTTCTAAAATATCTTTTTTCCCATAAAATTTAGCATCTTTTATAAGTTTTTTTATTATTTTATTTTGATAATGTGTCAAAATAATTACTTTATCTAAGGAAATCGTTTCTTTTTTACAATAAAAATGAACTTCAAAATCACGAGTTTTTTCTTTACATACTGGACAAATAGACTCAAAATATCCTATTTCTTCAAAACATTTTTTACATAAAAAGTGTCACTGCTTTCAGCAAGAATAACACTTTTTGGGAGCAAGAAGATCTTTAATTATATTAAATATATTCATATTAATCTATTTTTAAAATTTTCACATAATGCAAATACTCAATAGTTTTATCTTTTACATGATTTCTATTTTCTGTTTTATCAGCTTTAAATCTTCTGTATTCTTGAGTTAAAACTCAATACTCTCATCTTTGAGACATAATTTCTTTTATTTCTTCTAAAGTCATCAATCACTCATCGTTATAGCTCAAAAAAATATATTTTGCATCAATATTTTGAACTAAGTCTTGAAATGATTTTAAAACTTCTTGCTTTTGGCAATATCTTGATTTTTGTTTAGAATAATCTCTTAATCAAGTTTTTCATCTTATTTGTGGATTATCATATTTTGCAATAGTTTCAAGTAAATGGTAATTTGCTGAATATTGTCTTTCATTATAAGGCGGATCAAGATAAACCACATCGTGAGAAGTTTCTTTGATAAGAAAATTCACATCTTGATTATAGACAAAATGATCTTGGTCATTATGAAAATAGAAAGCTGGTTTTAATAAAAGTGGTTTGAGAGCCGATTTTTTGAGTTGTTTTAAAAATGCTCCATACACACTTGCTGTATTTGCAACTTTGTCCGTTGCTTCTATCAAACTTGCTAGTAAAAAATAATATTCATTTTCTGTAATTTTTTCTTCTTTTTTCCATTTTTCTATTTTATTTCTGATAGCATCGCATTTTAAAGCATTTTCGTCAGAAAAATATTGTCTTTCAAATTCACTTCATTTTGTTCCAGCAAGAGAGTAATTTTTATAAATAAAACCTTTTTTTCAAGGTAAATTATTCAAATACTCACACACTATTTCTTTATAATTATTTACATTTCCAGTAAATAATTCTGGGATTTCAGAAACCAGTCAAGAAAAATACAAATCAGTATGATTTCAAATATAGTTTCTATTTAAAACATAACTATAATATTGCATATCATTAGCAATTACTTGGTGTCATTTTTCTTTAAAATATCTTCAAACTATTCCAGTTCAAGCAAAAAGGTCAGAGAATTTATAATTTTTTTCTCAAACTATTTTATTTATTCAGTTTTCTATAAATTGTAATAGAGAAAGTTTTGATCAGATGTAGTTCATATTATTATTTTTTTAATAAATCTATAGGGTCTATACCAAAAAAATCAGATATTTCTTGAACATTGCTTTTAATAGGATTAAATTTTTCAGAAAGTAAATTTGATAATTGACTTTTAGATAAATTTAACATTTTTGCAAGTTCTGAAAAAGTGTTTATATCTTTTTCTAACATAAGCTGTTTTATTAATTTTTTATTTAACTTACACATTATAATAATTTATTTTTAAAAATCAAGTATTTTATGAACTTTATTTATATTTTTTATGAACTTTTTATTTTTTTATTTATTTCTTCTCTCCATTTATACGGATCATGCCAAAAACATCAGATACATCATTTTTCACTATATTTATCAATATTTTCATCCCAGTATTGATTTCATTGCCACCAAAAATATATTCATGGAAATCTTCATCTTTCTCAAGTTTTAAAACATTTTTCACATTGTCTTGATTTTAAAAGATTATTTGATCTAGAAAGTAAAATAAATTTTTCTTTTAATTTTTCTTGTGATAAATTATCATTATTTTCTTCATTTTTATTCCATCTTATTTGAGGAAATTTATGGTCAACTTCTAGCAAATTAGGAGTAAACTCTCTTAATAAAAAAGCTTCTTCATTCTTATAAAGTTCTTTAACTTTTTTAGCTATTTGAGGTTTTATTCAACTTCTTATACTAACATTTTCTAAAAATTCTAAAGTTTTTAATTTTCTATGGGAAGTTGCTTTTTGACATTTCTCACAAAAAATTCTTTTTTCCCATCTTCTTTCCTTCGGCTCCTCAAATTGTATTCAATATTCATCTCTCCAAGTTTGCCAAGTTTTAGCTTGTCAAGATTTCAATTCACACTTTGAACAATGCCATTCTAAATCTTTTAAAGTTTCAAAATCTTCAAATGCAGTAGTTGAAGGATTAAAAGGATTTTTATATTGCATAATTCTTACTTCTTAAAAATTAAAATATATTCATGTTTAAAAATATAATAATCACTATTTAAAGCTCTATATCTCCAAATTCATCAAGTTCCAGCTTTTCATCTATTTCACTCCATATTTTTTACAATAATTGATTTTAACTTAAATCCGACTTTTTGAGCTTCTGCCATACATTGAAAACTAAGTGGAATCCACTCACTATTTGCATATTTATCTCAAATAACTATTCACATATATCAATTTTTCTTTAATAAATCATAACTATTTTGTAAAACATTTCAAAACATTTTTAAAAACTCTTCTAAACTTCAAGCATTTGATAAATCTTGTTTTTTATCACTGAATTTTATAATATCAAAATAAGGAGGATGTAAAAGCACTAAATCCACTCAAACTTTATTTTCTAAAGCTAAAAAAGTTTTTATTTTATTTTGAATTATTTTTGAACCAGAATTTCAAACTATAAATTCTTTTTTGATTTTTTCTGAGGTAATTAATTCTTGAGACCTTGTCACAAGTTCTTCTTTTATATCAACTCAAATAATATTTCTTTCTAATTTTTCACATTCTATGGCAGTTGTTCCACTTCCAAGAAATAAATCCAAAACAAAATCTCATTTTTTCGTATATCTCCTTATAAGTTGATTTGGAATTTGTGGAATAAAATTTCAGTGATAAAAATTAGAGTGTTTTCCACTTTTATCTCTTTCGTTTATAATCCATAAACTATCAGTCAAAATATCTTCATACTTCTTCCAATTTTCTCCAGTTAAATCAAAATCATTACATTTTGGCATATTAATCTATTTTTAAAATATATCCCTCCTCAAAACCCCCATTTTTTTCCAATTTTTGAAGCCTCACTTCTTGTACCTCTTCTCTCGACCATCCAAGATGTGCATAGAGTGCCAGAATTACTTCTTCCACATCTGCAAGTTCTTCTAAATTTTTATCTTTTTGAAGTTCTAAAGCTTCCTCTACTAATTTTTTAAAAAGAAATTCGAGTTTTTCCTGTCAAGAAACTTGTCTAAATTGAGGGTTTTCTCAATGAGAACGAATTTTTTGAATAATATTATCTCTCACTAGTTTTTCCATAGTTTAAAATTAATTTTGATAAACTATCTACTCAAAATCAAGTAGCTCCAACATTATATAGTCAATATTTTTCTTTTACCATAGATGGTCAAGCAATATCTATATGAGTAAATTTTTCATTATTGAGACAAAAATTTTTCAAAAATGCTCCTCACATAGTACTTCCTACCATTACTCAAGAAGTATAATTAATAAAATCACTGATTTTTCATTTTGTTTTTTCTACATAAAAATCATTTAATGGAAGTTCCCAATATGACTCAAAAGTTTCATTTTTGAGTAAATTGTCTATAAACTGTCTATTATCTCACATAATTCCTGCATAATTATATCATAACGCTACCATACAAGCTCCTGTTAAAGTAGCTACAGTAGTAATACTTTCAAGATTATAATTTTTTGATATATAACTCATTCCATCAGCTAAAACAAGTCTTCATTCTGCATCAGTGTTGGTAATTTCTACCGTTTTTCCAGAATATGATTTTAGAATATCTCCGGGTCTATATGCATCTCCAGAAATACTATTTTCGGCTAAAGGAAGAGCTGTTATAATATTACAATTCAACTGTTTTTCATCAAACTCTTTCATCATAAATAAAAGAGCTGCACTTCCTGCCATATCATCTTTCATTCCATACATATAATCTTCAACCTTTATATTTAATCCTCCTGTATCAAAAGTAATTCCCTTTCAAACAAATCAAATATATGGTAATTTTTTGTCTACAATGTGTTCTAAAATAACAAGTTTTGGTTTATAATTACTTGCTTTTCCAACTGCTTCAATAAGTCCTAATCCTTCTCTTTTTATTTCCTCGTAATCAAGTATTTTTACACGAGTATTTTTAAATTTCATATTTTTAATAAAACTGGCATATTTATCTGGTGTTTTATCACAAGATGGCTTATTTACAATATCTCTTGCATCAGTAATATTTTTTAAAGTTGAAAGTCTTTCAGAAAGATTTTTCTTATTTCAGTCAGAACAAATAAGAGAAATTTCCAATTCTTTTTTGTCTTTTTTATATTCATTATAATCATATTTTCAAAGAATAACGCTATCGAGTAATATATTATCTTTACTATACTCAAAGGTAATTTTTTCAGGTATTTTTTCAATATTTTCTCATAAAAATAATAAAATATCTTTTTTAATATCAAGATAAAAAAATAAAATAATTTCTTCAAAATCATCTCTTCAGAGATAGACTCTAAAAGTTGTATTTTTTTGTTCTTCTACTATTTTTTCTATTTTAAAAAGTATTTTTTCATCCAATAGAAGAAAATTTAATTTTTCTATATCAAATTTATTTTTTATTAAAAACACTAAATTTGAATTCTTTGCTTCTTTATAATCACTCAGTATTTGTAACATATTATTTTTTATTAGGATTTAATTTATGATAACTCAAAAAAAAGTAAATCGACTCTAAAAGTAATAATATTCAAATATACAAAATTTCAAAATTATTAAATATAAAAAACAAAACAACTCAAAAAATATTAATCAAATGACAAAATATATGGATAATGTAATAATCAAATGATATTTTAAATGGGATAAAATAAGTAGAAATTACTCATATAAATGAAAAAGAAATACTAAAAATAACAAAATATATCGATCTATAATCAATAATATTAAAATAAATAATAGAGTAAAAAATAAGGTATATTCAGACAAAAATTCCTAAAAAAAGAGAAATATAATTGGTATATTTTTTATGAATAAATATATTATATCCTGATTGTAAAAGTAATGTAAGAAATAAAATTACTGAAAATCAAAAAAATTGATAGAAAATTCAAAAAATAATTCATAAATAAATAAAAATAATTCCTATATATTTTAAAATAATTTTATCTTTCTGAAATAATTTTATTTTTGATAGATATTCAAACCAAATAATTCCCAAAAAGGTAGAAATAAAACTCATCCAGAACAAAAGATTTTCATGAAATACATAATAATAAAAGTAAAATAAAATAAAAGAAAAAATATACATACTAAAATGAACCAAAAGTGATTGATCAAAACTTTCATGTTTTAAAAGATTTTTTTCATAATATAAAAGTATTGGGAATATAAGAAGTATCAAAAATCCATTGAGTAAATCTATATAATTAAAATAATTATTATCACTAAATATAATAAAAAAATAACTTACTCAATAAAAAAAAGAGAAAATAATAGAATTAATTCTTAAAAAATTTCTGGAAAGTAGAGAAAACTGAGAGGTAAAATAAAAAATAAAAATTAAAATATTTACTAGTAAAATAAAAAAAGAAAAGCTAAAAAAATGAAAACTTAATGATATTAAATAAAGTGATATATAAAATAAAATAAGCCCTATATAATAGGAAAATTTTCTTAAAAAAAATACTAAATTTTTAAAAGTAAATAAATTTGAAATTGCAGACTTTTCCTTTTTTTCTCAAATATTTTCATTATTAGCAGAGGAAAAATAAAAAAATAAAAAAATAGAAATTATAAAAAATATAATAATTTCAAATAAAAGATTTCAAAAAATAGATTGTAAAATAATAGTATCTCAAGTAGAAAATATAATACTATCTCTCAATGATAAATTTATAATACTTTGATTTATATCAAGTTCATTCCAAAAAATATCTTTTTTTTGAGAAAAACTGTAAAAAACATAAAAAATAAATGAATATAAAATTGATAATAGGAAAAATAAATACCTCATACATAAAAAAATGAGTGACTAAAAGTTTATCACTCAAAATATAAACAAAAAAATTAAAAATACAATATTAAAACTTAAACTGAAAACTCATCTCACAAATTGAAGAAGAATAAATGCAATATTAACAAATAAAAAACAAAATAATCAATAAAAATTTATCCTCAAATCATAAATTCCAAATGAATCAAATATACTAAGAATAATAAATATTCCAGAATAAATCACAATCAAAAGTAAAAGTGGTATTTTAAAAAAATATAAAAGTCCTAAAATTTTTTCAACTATAGTATTATATCACTTAATAATTTTAGTATAAGAATATGTTTTTCCTGTTAATCTTGATTTTAAAATCATTAAGTTTTGTCTTATTACTTTTTCTCTTAAATAAAAATTATCTTTCAATTTGTTATTTTTTGGTGATGGAAAAATATAGATGAAGAAATTTTTTGTTTTTTGTTTTTGTAATAATTTTAATTTTTTTTCATATTTTTCAATAAGTAGTTTTGTTTTTAAATAACTATTTGATTTTGTATCCACACTAAATTTTTCTTTTTTTACTGCCGTTGGTTTCAATGTATCAGATAATGAGTCAAAAAAACTTTTTACAATATATCAAATATCTTCATCTTTTGGAGTAAAAGAAGTTCTTGATCATACTTCTTTCAAAAGTTTATTGGTTTCAGAAAGAAGTTTTTTTGATTCTTCATCTTTTCTTGCTTCCAAAATTTTCAATTCTAATTCTCAAACTTTAGTCAAAGCAAGTTCTCAAATTTGTCTTAATTTTGTGATATTAGTAGAATTTTTTAATTTTATGAGTTCATTATATAAATTTTTTAATTTTTCTTTTTTTTCAAAATCTAGATATCCTCAATCTTGAATATCAATAAAATACTTTAATTTTCCAAGAACTTTATTAATAATTTCATACACATCATCCAATTCTTTTTTCATCTGAAAAGTTCACACATTTACTTCTTCTACTATTTTTGTTTTTTTCTTTTCTATTGCTTCTTCTTTTTCAAGTTCTTTTTTATTTGATTGTAAATAAATTCTATATTGTTCTTCAAGCTCATGAATAATTTTTTCTTTCTCTTGCAAAGAAGTATCTTGATCTTGATAAATATACTTTAAATCATATTTTAGATTATCTTTTATCTTCAAATATGCTTTAAATATATCATTAGAAACAATAGTTCACACTTTTATAGAACCGTTTTGAATAATTTCAAAATAAAATTTATTTCCAGACACTTCAATATCATCCATAGACTGTATGGATAAAACTGAAAATCATTCTTTATGTAACATTTCTTTTAAAAGACCTTCTGATTCTGCCTTTCTAATAAAATTGTACTTTTCTAATCACTTAGAAACCTCTACTTTAAAATTTTTCATTTTTTTGTTTTTCTATAATGTAAAATTATGCTTGTAAATTTTGTGGAATTAAAAATTGAGATAATATATCATTAATTCAAGAAGTTTGAGAATCATTAAGTCATCTAGTAAATTCAGCAATTTGTAATTCTCAATGTAAGTCTTCTTTTCTTGCCTCAATATTTGCATTTGTTTTTTCTCATAATCAAGCTAAAGCTCAATCAATATCTTTATTCTCTAATAATTTTTTAATATCAGGTAAATTATTTCAACCTATTTCTTTATTTTCTACTGACATATATTATAAATTATTAAGTAAAAATCAAAAACTATTTAAATCTTTTTGTTTTTCTGCTACTTCTTTTTTTCTCATTCCAGCAATTTTAGTAAAACTTTCTTTAGAAATATCATATATTTGTTTTTTTTCAACTTCTCCCATAAAAGCTTCTAAAGACTTGTATAATTTTTCTAATCCTCCTTCATCTAAAAAATCAATACTTTCTAAATATAATTTTTTTTGTTTTTCATTTATATTAAGATTTTCAATTATCGTGATAATAATTTTTTTCTTTTTTGATTTTTCAGAGTATTTTTTAAAAATATTCAAAATCATATCTATTCAATTAAAAAAATAATTTTTAACATTTTATCACATTTTTTATTTAATTACAAATTATTTAATTAATAAATATAAAATAGTAATAGTAATAATAACTTTTGTGAAAAACTTTTTTATGGGAAAATATCAGTAAAAAGTGACTGTAAAAAGAAATGAAATATAAAAACATTATTTTATTGGCTTAAATAAGAGAATAAAAAAATTTCACATTTTTTTTACAATAATTATTTTTTTTAATTGACTTGTGTTTAAAAAGTAAATCAGTATTATAAACTTGTGAAATACCTTTTAACAATTAAAATAAATTATGACAGAACAAAATAAAAATTCAAATAAAATTCTTTTATTTTTTATAATATTTTTAACATCTTTTTCACTTGGTTTTTACATTTCTCAAAACATAGATTTATCAGGTAATAAAGAGAAAATTGAAACAAATAATGGTTTTGTAGATACTTTTATAAAAGAGAAAATGTTAAAAAAAGATTTAGACTTGAATCTTTTTTGGCAAGTATATAGTATAGTTTCTCAAAATTATTACTCTTCAGATGAAATAAAAGAAAAAGATTTACAATATGGAATTATTGATGGGTTTGTAAAATCACTTTGAGATAAATTTTCAGAATTTATGACTCCAGAAATAACAAAAGAATTTGAAGATGCTTTAAATGGAGATTTTGAGTGAATTGGTGCAGTTATCAATAAACATGATCTTGGAATTGTAGTTGATAGAGTTTTAAAATGATCTCCAGCATTAAAAGATGGGATACTTAAATGAGATATTGTAGTGGAAGCAAATGGAATTGATTTGAAAGATTTGAGCTCTACAGAAGCTGTAAATCATATTAAATGACCAGCAGGTACAAAAGTAACTTTAAAAATAATTAGAGCTTGAGAAAGTGATTTTTTAATAAAAGAAATTACAAGAGATAAAATAAAAATTCCATCTGTTGATACTCTTGATATGAAGGATGAAGAAATTTGATATATTACCCTCAATATGTTTTGAGAAAATACTTCAAGAGAATTTTTAGAAATGCTGAATACTTTTCAAGATGATAAAATAAAATGAATTATCGTAGATTTAAGAGACAATGGATGAGGATATTTAAATAGTGCAGTTGAGATACTTTCTTATTTTGTTGAAAATGGAAAGCCACTCGTAACTACAAAATATAAAGATAGTATTTTAAATAATACTTACTATAGTGAAAATTATGGAAAAATTTTTAATAAAAAATTAGTAGTTCTTATTAATGGAAATTCTGCTTCAGCTTCAGAAATTACTGCTTGAGCTTTAAAAGATTATAATAAAGCAATTCTTGTTTGAGAAAAATCATATGGAAAATGATCAGTACAACAACCTTTTGATCTTCCAGATGGAAGTATGCTCAAATTAACCATTGCAAAATGGTATACTCCAAAAGATTATTCTATTGATCATAATGGTATTGAGCCGGATATAAAAGTAAGTTTTCAAAAAGAAGATTATACTCCAGAACCTGGAAAAGAAGATGAATTTATTCCGTATGATAGACAATTGGAAACAGCTAAAAAAGTTTTGAAAAAATTTATAAAACTTGGAAATATTTGACTTGTAGTGGATGAATATGAAAAAGAACATCCTGAAAATTTTTGAACTGGAGAAACTCTACAAACACAGGAATAATCCAATTGAAAAAGTAAAATAAATATTTATTTTACTTTTTTTGTTTATCAAATATTTTTTAACATACAAATTGCAAATTTTTTGCAATAATTTTATTTTTCATTATAAATATACAAATATTTTTTTACTATGAAAATATGAATTATCAATACACGAAAAAATTAGTAGTTTTTGCAAAAAAATAAGCATTTATATTATCTAAAATAAAATCTTACTTTTAATTTTTAATGTACAAAAACTATGTTACAACAAAATGACCAAATATTATATGATCTTATTCAAAAAGAATCAAAAAGACAAGACGAAGAAATAGAACTTATTGCTTCAGAAAATTATGTTTCAAAAGATGTTTTAGAAGCAAATGGAAGTATTTTAACCAATAAATATTCAGAATGATATCCTGGAAAAAGATATTATGCTGGACAAGAATTTATTGACCAAATTGAACAATTAGCGATTGATAGAGCAAAAGAATTATTTTGAGCTGAATATGTAAATGTTCAACCATTATCTTGAAGTCCTGCAAATTTGGCAGTTTATTTATGAGTGTTAAAACCGGGAGATAAAGTTTTGTGACTTTCACTTGATCAAGGAGGACATTTAAGTCACTGACATCCGCTAAATTTTTCTGGACTTTTGTATGAAATTATTCCATATACTTTGGATAGAGAAACTGAAATTATTGATATGGATGAAGTGGAAAAATTAGCAATAGCACACAAACCACAAATGATTTTGGCTTGATTTTCTGCATACCCAAGAAGTCTTGACTGGAAAAGATTTAGAGAGATTGCTGATAAAGTTTGAGCTGTTTTAATGGCTGATGTAGCACATATTGCTGGACTGATTGCTGGGGGAGTTTTAGAAAATCCAGTTCCTTATTGTGATGTAGTAACAACAACGACTCATAAAACTTTAAGATGACCAAGAGGAGCTATCATTATGAGTAAAGAAAAATTTGCTCAACAAATTGCAAGAGCTGTTTTTCCGGGAGTTCAAGGCGGACCTCATGAAAATTTGATTGCTGCCAAAGCAGTTGCTTTTAAAGAAGCTTTAGATCCAAGTTTTAAAGTGTATGCTAAGCAAGTTGTTCAAAATGCAAAAGTATTTGCTTCAGAACTGATGAATGCTTGATTTAAAGTCGTTTCAAATGGAACAGATAATCATTTAGTTTTAGTAGATGTATTTTCAAGTTTTTGAGTAACTGGAAAAGAAGCAGAAAAGGCTTTAGAACTCGTAGGACTTTCTACCAATAAAAATATGATTCCATATGACCCAAGAAAACCTCTTGACCCAAGCGGAATAAGAATTGGAACTCCAGCAGCAACAACCAGAGGAATGAAAGAGGAAGAAATGAAAATAATTACTCGTATTTTTACTCAAAGCTTGCAAGCTTTACAACAAGCAAAATGATATAATTCTCAAGTAGAAGATAAATCAAATATGGAAATTTTTGAAAATGAAAATTTGCAAAAAACTTTTGTTTCTTTAAAAAAAGAAGTATTAGAATTATGTAAAAAATTTCCTATTTATAAGTAAAAATTATATGCTTATTAGAAATGCAATAGAAAGAGATTTAAAGTCTTTAGAAGAATTATCAAAAATGGATGAACTTATTTGGGCTTCTTGAGAATATTATGATGTTAACTTTTTAAAAAATTACCTTTCAAAAGAAGGGAGTTTTTTAGTATTTGAAGAAAAAGATGATGTAGTTTGATTTCTTTTGTGAGAAAAATTACAAGCAAAATGATCTATTATTTGGTAGGAAAATCAGCAAATAAAAAATTAAAGCATTTTTATACAAAAAATGGTTTTGTATCAGGAAAAAACCATGTTGAATTTGAAAAATTTATTTAAAAAATATGACAAAAATAATATGAATAGATTTAGATGAAGTTTTAGCGGAAACTATTGATTTTTCACTTTTATTTCATGATTATAAAATTGCAGGAAATTCTTTACTCAGAGAAGATATTATAGATTATTATATTTATAATATTCCCAAGCTTTGAGTTTCTAAAGAGGAAGCAATAGAATGGTTTAGAAAACCTCTTTTAGGAGATATATATCTTGATGTACAACCAGTTTTATGAGCTTGCGAAAAGATTATTTCTCATAAAGAAAAGTGATATACTTTTCAAATAGTAACAGCTCGTCAATCAGAAATTTTAAGTGATTATACTCAAAAATGGATAGAAAAGTATTATCCAAATATTTTTGAAAATATTTTATTTGCTAATCATTTCACGAAAAATAATGTGACCAAATCAGAACTTTGCAAACTTCACAATATTGAAATAATGGTGGAAGATAATTTTGATTATGCTCTTGATTTGGCAGAGAATGGAATTTATACTTTTTTGCTGGAAAAACCTTGGAATAAACATATTACTATTACACATCCAAACTTGAAAAAAGTAGCTTCGTGGGAAGAAATTAAATTTTAAAATTATGTATTATATTGTTATATTATTTTCAGTTGTTTTTTTTTTGTTATAAGTAGTATTTTATTTTCAAAACAATCAAGGGTTTCTTGAACTTTTTGACTAAACTTTTTTCGTAGTTTTTTATTGGTAGTATTACAAACCCCATTTTTATTTTTTATAGATTTTTCACACATTACCTTTGAATTTTTTTTGTCGTATGTGTACTCATATAAATTTCTTCCAGCAGCAATAGCATCTTTTATAGTATCATCAGAAAGTATTATAGTAGTCATTTTATCTTATTTAGTGTATAATGAAACGTTATCTTTTTGGTGATATATATGAGCCATTATGTTGCTTTTATCGTGAATACTTATTTCTATTAAAAAAAGTATTTTTTCACATTTAGATGAGAGATGGTATGTGGGAATATTTTTTGCTCTTTTATGAATGGTTGGAGCAGCTATTTGGTGATTTTGATTTGTATATATTGCAAGAGAAACGAGCTTCTTTTTATGAGTATTTTTATCTCAAGCAAGTATTTTCTTTCTTTTTAAAAGAGAGATTACAATTTTTTCAATTTGAGTTGTGATTTTTGTTCATAATTCATTTTGAAGAAAACTAAAATTATACATACTCTCAAACTTTATTTGATGATAAAAAGTGACAAAATTATTTGATTATAAGAAAATATTATTACACTTACAAAAATACTTATAAAAAATATTATGATTTTAGAACTCATTTTGACATTTTTCTCTTCAATAATTTTATCTTTTTTTGTTATTTTATTTACAAAAAAACTTTTTATAAAATTAAATATTTTAGATAATCCAAAAAAATATTGATATGTTCGTGATCCAATTCCTCATAGTATGTGAGTTATTTTTATTTTTTTACTTTTTATTATTAGCTTTATTTTTACACCACATAATTCAAAACTGTATTTAATTTGGTTTTTTGGTTTTTTAATAACTTTTGTGAGTTTTATAGATGATTTTTTCTTTTTAAGTCCAAAATTAAGACTTCTCATTCAAATAATTATTGCTTGAATTATAGGGATTACTTCTATAAAGGTTGGATATGTGAATAATATTTTTGGTTGAGCTATTGATTTAGACAAAATTTTTATAGAAATATTTCAATATAAAATTTATATTATTTCCCTTATATTCACTATAATTTGGTATGTTTTTATATTTAATTCTTTGAATTGGACAGATGGAATTGTTGGAAATACAGCAGGATTGTCCATAATATCATTTTTTATTATTTTTCTTTTGGGAGTAAAATTGTATCTTACTGATACCTATATTTGATGAATAGAAAATGCAAAATTTATTATGAGTTTGTCTATAATACTCATTGGAATTATTTTGCCTTTTTGGTATTTTAATGTGAGAGAAAAGTTTCTTATGTGAGATAGTGGAACGATGTTTTTATGATTTATGTTAGCAAGTTTAGCTATTATATCATGAGGAAAAATTGCGACTGTTTTGGTAGTTTTTGGTATTTATGCTATAGATGCTATGTATGTAATTTTTGTAAGATTAAAAAATAAAAAAAATCCTCTTTCTTGAGATTTTACTCATCTTCATCATAGATTATTAGATTTAGGATTATCGAAAGTTCAAGTATTAACCTTTTTATTTAGTTTTTCATTTTTATTTTGAATAAGTTCTCTTTTTTTAGACAAAGAATGAAAAATAATTTTATTTGTATTTATGATATTTTTTGTTATATTTTTCCCAAAAATACTTGCTAAATTTTTAAAAAATGAAAAAAAATAGGCTCGGATTTACTTTTATTGAAATTTTGATAGCAGTTGCTATTTTGTCAATTATCAGTGTATTTGCTATTTCTTGATTTGCAAGAAATTTTGATATACAATCTTTAAATGAGGAATTAGTATTTTTTCAAGATACTCTCAAAAATTTAGACAAAAATATAGGAAAAAATATTACAGATTATGAGTTTTTTATACATACTTGAGAAATATATCATTATACAGTCAATAAAAGTTATTTACAATCTTATCAAGAAATACTTGGATTTAATAGTTATACTGGAAGTATTAAAACAGCAACGGGGAGTGAAGTTTCGCATATTTTTAGCGATAATATTCTTATTTTTTCTCATACTGGAAGTCAAATATATGAATATGATTTTTCATCCAGAAATCATTATAAAATTGAAACTTTAAATACTTGAAAAAATCTCAATTCTCTTTATATTTCTCATTATGTAAATATAGATTCAAGAAATAAAATTTATCTTGTTAAAATAGAAAATAATGGAAATTCTTTGACAGGAGTTATTATTAAAAATAATATTGGACAAAAAAGACAATTCTTGACAGAGGATAAAATTCAAATTTCTTGAAAAATTAACCTTATTTTTGAAGATATGAAGTGAATAACTACTTCTATAACTTTAACCCCATAAATTATGAAAATAGCATTTTTTTGAACTGGAGATTTTTCTCGTAATATTTTGAGCTGACTTTTACATCAAAGTGAAGTGGAAATAAAATGAGTAGTTTCACAACCAGATAAACCATTCGGAAGAAAACAAGAACTTATTTTTACACCAGTAAAAGAATTCAGTCTTGAAAAGAATTTAAAAATTTTACAACCTGAAAAATTAAGAAATAATACTGATTTTTTTCAAGAATTAAAAGGATTTGATTTGGATTTTATTATTGTAGTTGCATATGGAAAAATTATACCGAGGGAAATTTTAGAAATTCCAAAATATGGATGTATTAATATTCACGGAAGTATTTTACCAAAATATCGTTGAGCAAGTCCCATTCAGGAAAGTTTGAAAAATGGAGATAACAAGACATGATTGACAATTATGTATATGTCTGAGTGAATGGATGAATGAAAGATACTTAAAATAGAGGAAGTTAATATAGATATACTTGACAAAACTCCAGAAATATTTAAAAAATTTGAAAAAATTGGAGTAAATCTTCTCATGTCTACTTTAAATGGAATTCTTTCTTCTGAAATAGAATGAACTTCTCAAGATGATTTACAAGCAACTTATTGTTCTAAAATTACAAAAGAAGATGGAAAAATTGATTTTAAAAATGAAGGAGTTTTAGATATTTATAATAAATATAGAGCATATTTTCCTTGGCCAGGAATTTATAGTTATTTTGAATGAAAAAAAATTGATATTACGGATTGTTTTTTTGAGGAAAATGAGCTATCTTTTGATGAAGATTTTCATTTATGAGATGTTGTTGAATTTGAAGATCATGGAAAAAGCCATATTTGAATTTTATGTAAATGATGAATTCTTATTTTATATAAAGTAAAACTTGAATGAAAAAAAGAAATGAGTATAAAGGATTTTGTAAATGGAAATAAACATTTTTTAGATTATAATTTTATTTGATAGTTTTTACATTATGAAATGAGTTATTGAATTTTGTTTAGATCTATTTATAAGAAATCTTTTCCATAAATATGCTATTGAAATATTAGTTATTATACTCATTATATTATGATTTTTTTCTTTTGATTATTTTATTAACCATATTTAAGTATGTTCAATATTGCACTCAATACTTTTAAAGAAATAGTAAGAAATAAATTTCTTTATTTGATTCTCGTTTTTGCTTTTTTATTTATTATTTTTTCTATTTCCCTGGGAGAACTTACTATTTGAGAGGATGCTAAAGTGGTAACAGACTTTTGAATTGCTATGATAGAGATTTTTTGATTTATAGGAGTTCTCTTTGTTGGAAGTCAACTTTTATTTAAAGAAATAGAGGGAAAAACAATTTTTCTTATCCTTTCAAAACCGATAAAAAGATATGAATTTATAGTATGAAAATTTTTAGGATTTGGAATGATTATATTTCTTATTACTTTTTTGCAATCTCTTCTTTATTTGTGAGTTTTGTATTTTAAGGGAATAGGAATAGAAGTTTTAATTTTGATTTCACTTTTTTTTATATTTTTAAAATTACTGATTTTAATAGCAATTGTTTTATTTCTTTCTACATTTATGTCTAATATTTTGACTATAATTGTGTCTATAATGATCTATTTTGTAAGTCATACTTTTAGTCTTTTACTCGATTTAGTGACAAGAACTCAAATTGCTTTTTTGGAAGTATGAGTAAAAATATTACAACTTTTATTTCCTCCATTTGAGGCTTTGAATACAAAAGATTATATTGGAAGTTTTTTGCAATTTTCCCCATCATTTTTTATTCAAAATATGGTCTATAGTCTTATATATCTCGGACTTGTTTTATTTTTTACGGTTTTAATTTTTAATAGAAAAAAATTTGAAAATTAATTACCCAAGTAATGAAGAGTTTTACTCACTTCCTTTTTATGTAGATGCAAGAGTTTTAATTCCAAGAAATGATACAGAAGTATTAGTAGATCAGGTTCTAAAATTTATAAAAGCTATAAATGTGCCAAATTTTACTTTTATAGATATTGGAACATGAAGCTCTGCTATATTAACAGCAATTATCAAAAATTCTTCTTGAGATTTTAGACAAGCTTTTTGACTTGATATTTCACAAGATGCTCTGGATATTGCTAAAATAAATATTGAAAAAAATAATATTAAAGACAAAGTTTCATTATATAATTCAGATTTATTAGAAGTTTTTTTATCGGGAAATCAAATACAAGACTTTGCTCATCTTATTATTACTGCAAACTTGCCATACATAAAAAATGGAGATTTTGAAAATATGGACACAGAAGTTTTTGAAAATGAACCACATATTGCACTTTTTGGATGAGTAGAAACCTGATTTGAGCTCTATGAAAGGTTGATTTGAGAAATATTTGAACTCAAAAATAAATTTCATCTTCAAAATATTATAGTATTTATAGAAATTTGATTTGATCAATATGAATATTCTAGACAATATTTGTCTCATTTATGACTCAAATTTGAATATTTTAAAGATTTGAATGATATTTGGAGAGTGATAAAAATAGAATTTTAAAGCCAAGTGGCTTTTTTTGTAATTTTTTGGAAAGTATATAAAATGATGAGTGCCAAATTCACATTTTTAATTTTATGGACAAAGTATGTGAGTTTGGCGACTTTCGGATAATTACTCCTTTTGTAAGAGAAG
>JAUCCN010000013.1:0-37391 GCA_034676185.1 Patescibacteria group bacterium
TACAAGATTCAGCATAACAAGAATTCCAAGAATTTCCATTCCAAGTTTGTCTACCATATCAATTTGAAACCGAACAAGAACGAGTATTAGAAGTACAATATCAATTTTCATAGTGTTGATTTGTCCCACAAGAATCATAATTTCTTATACAAGAATTTCAAGAAATATAATATCAAGAGTTACAATAATCTACATAGCAAGACCCCCAAGAATTTCCATTCCAAGTTTGTCTACCATATCAGTTTGAAACTGAACAAGAGCGAGTATTTGAAATACAACTTCCGGCATCATAGTGTTGATTATCTCAGCAATATAAATATTCTTTTACACAAGAGTTTCAAGAAAGATAGTATCAAGAATTACAAGATTCAGCATAACAAGAACTCCAATAACTTCAGTTCCAAGTTTGTCTACCATATCAATTTGAAATCGAGCAAGAGCGAGTATTATAATTACAGTTTCCATTGTAACAATTATTTCCATTATCATAATATGAGTTATCATATCTTACACATGAATTGTTAGAAATATAATACCCATCATTACATTGAGTTACATAACAGTATGACCGAGAATTATTTTGTAAATACTGAGTCCCTGAACCATTATTTATAGAACAAAATCTTTTGATAATATTGTTATCATTTGGATTTACAAAAGATTTAGCTCTACAATCACCATCTTTATAAATATATCATTCACTACATACATCATCAGTAATTCAAAATAAAGATTCTAATCCACTTTGAGATGATTTAATCAGAGATATTTCTTTTTTTACAAGAGCATTGAGATATTCAAGAAAATCTTTTTCAGTTTTTTTAGATCTTGATTTTATGAGTTTAGTAATATTTTTTGATGCTTGTTCATAAACATCTATTTTTTTACTATCAGAATATTTTTCTAATTTTGACTTCATTTTTTCAAATTGTTTTTCAACTATTTTTATATCTGTATTTGAAATAGAAGTTGGTTTTTTTACTTCCAGAGATACAGTTGGAACTTGAAAGTCTTTACTCGTATCAAAAATATCATCAAATAAGCTCGCATGACTTGAGTTTAATAACAGAAAAAATAATAAAAATCACAATATTTTTTTCATATAAAAATAATTAATAAATAAAAGTCAAGATTTGATTATATATATTTATATAAAAAGGCAAATAAAAAAATCAGGATTTTCCTGATTTTTATGATAGAGCTTCAACAGCTTGATGTAAAGTATCTACCGTTGGAATAATAGTAGTGATCCCAACGAGTTCTAATACATCTTTTACTCATTCATCACAATTTGATATGTACATTTGTCATTCATTTTCTTCAATATTTGAATAAATATCAGCAATATATCCAATAGATTTTGAATTCAGATATTTTAAATTTACTAAATTGAAAATAATTTTTTTGTTTGCAAATTCTCAGATATCATTATATATAGCTGTAAATGTTTTATCAGCATTTGTTTCATCTAATTCTCAAGAGAATTCAAAAATTAAAATACCATTTTCTTCTTTTTTATTTACTTCTATTAAAGTTTCCATAGAATATTTAAGTTATTAAATAATGTATACTAACACATTATACAATAAAATGATTTAAAAATCAAATTTTTAATTACTTTTTACTTTATTATTTAAAATTTATGTTTAAAAAATATTTTTTAGAAGAAATACAAAATATTGAATTAAATCTAGAACCCTGAGATATTATTTTTTTGCATTGAGATTTAGCTTCTGGGAAAACAACACTTTCAAAGCATATTATAGGAAATATTTTATGAGTTTCAAATGAAGTAATAAGCCCAACTTATACATATTATAATAAATATGGAGAAAATATTTATCATTTTGATTTATATAGACTTTCTCATTATGATGAATTTTTTGCTATTGGTTGAGAGGAAATTTTGGAGAATTCAAATAATATTTCTCTTATTGAGTGGCCTGAAATTATTGGAACTTATTTTTCTCCAACAATTGAAATATTTTTAAGAAAAACTCAAAAAGAAAATGAAAGGGAAATAGAAATTATAAGAAAATAAAAAAACTGACGGAAGTCAGTTTTTTATTTATTTGGATTTGTTGAAACAATTTGTTCTTCATAAAAACTGGCAATAACCTGAATTCAAACATGTTCACTTCCAGCAAAGAAAAGTCATTGCCCTACGGATGAATTGAGGAGAATATATTTTTCCTGATCAGTAATTTTAAATATATGTTGTAAGGCATCAATCGAAGCAGGGGATTGTTTTAAGAGCAATTGTATAGAAGAGTTTGTTACGATAGGTTTTCCATAGCTACTTCCAATAAAATCTTCCACATCTTGGGTAATAGTAGTTACTCAGAGATTATATTTTCTGGCTCTTTTTACTAATCCAAAAAGAAATTTTGCTGAATCTTCATGTTGCATAATATTCCAAGCTTCATCTATAACAAGAAGTCTTTTTTTATTTGAACTTCTTACTCTATTCCAAATATAAGAAAGAATTATGTACATTGCAGTTGGCCTTAAAATATCATCAAGATCTCTTACTGAAAATACTTGTAATCATTCTTTTAAGCTAATATTTGTTAATTCAGAAAATACTCAAGAAAATATTCAAGTGGTATATTTTTCAAGTCTTTGAGTGAGATCACGAGCTCCATCCATGGTTTCTAATACACTGTATAAATCTTTCATAGTTGGGATTTCTTTTCCAGTGATATCATCATCCTCAAGAGTAATTCATTTCAAATTATAGGTAGTAATAATTGCTTTTTCCATAATAGAAGCTTCATTTCCGTTGAGTTTTCAGAGCATCAAATTCATAAGTCAGAGAAGATTTACGATGGCATCTCTGAGTAAGTCTCCAGATCTTAGATCTTTATCTTTTACTTGAAGAGGAAGATCAAAAGGATTAATTCTTTTACTTGAATTAAGAGATACATCAAGATATGCTCCTCAAACAGTATCAACAAGAGCTCTATATTCATTTTCTGGGTCTATAACAATAACATCAGTCCCCATCATAAGACTTCTTAAAATTTCAAGTTTGACAGCAAATGATTTTCAACCTCATGATTTTGCAAATACACACATATTTGCATTTTCACTTTTAAATCTATCATAAAGTATGAGAGAATTATTATGAGTATTTACTCAATATAGAATTCCATCATCATGTGAAAGTGTTGAACTAGAAAATGGAAAAGTAGTTGAAAGACCTCCTGTTGAAATATTTCTATATACTCCAAGTTCATCTCTCGCAAAAGGTCCTGTTGAAATAAACCCTTGTTCACTTCTCATATAGGATTGTTTTTGTAAGACATTTCTTCCAGCTAAAATAGTTTCAACATCTTTTCATATTTTATTTAATTTTTCTTCACTTTCAGCATAAAGAGTGATATAGAGTCAAAAATGAAAATATTTTTCTTGCCCTCTGGTAAGTTTTTCTCTGAGTTCTTCAACATCTTGTATTTGAGCATTAATTCAGGGATCATTTACTAGTCATTTTTCTGCATTGATATTTCTTTCTGAGTTGAGTTGAGTGAGTCTTTTTCTTAAATATTTTTGAATATAAGCACTATCAATAGGATATACATATAAGCTCATATCAAATTTTGTATCCCAATTAATGATGGGAGAAAGCCAATTTCCCTCCAAAAAATTTGGATATGCATAGATAAAGAAGGTTTTCGCAAAAACATTATTGATTTTTATTTTATCTGGAAATACTTTCATATAAGCTGGAGCTATACTATCTTTTATGAAAGCAAGAGCTTCTTTATATATTTTTTCTCATGCAAGTATTTCTTTATCTTCTTGTTTAGAGAGATTTTTATTTTCTCCAGAAGTCGATTTTGAAATAGCTTTTTTTTCCTCTGGAATACTTTCAAAACCAACCGTATCTCATGAATATCTTTTTCCAATTAATTGTTTTAATTTTTCGTTTTGCATAGACTCTAATTTTAGTATTATTTTTTGGTATTTTATAGAAAAACCCTCATTTTAAAAATCTTTTTTACTTTACCTTTTTATTTATAATTGTATAACTTTTTATTTTTCATTTTTAACTTTCCCAATCCCATTCTGTTATAAAGTCTTTTGCAATATTTTCAGGAAAATCATTTTCTATTTGAGTATTATCATCATAGTGGATCACTACTAAAGTAATATCATCAAATTGTTTATGCTTATATCATAAAAATTTAGAAAGTTCTATTGTGATATTGTTAAATACTCATCTGGCTGTTTTTATTCATAATCAAGCTATATTTGGAGAAGTTTCTATTGCTTCCATAAGTCTTTGTTCTCCAAACATTACCTCAGTACCATCTTTTTTACTTCTATTTAGACTTTCTGTAATTCCATCTGTATATAAAACAACAATATCATTTTTCTCAAATTTTATTTCTTGTTCTTTGAGTATTTTATGAATATTTTTTGTCATTCCAAGAGCGAGCCCCCCGGATTTTATTTTGAAACATTTATTTAAAGAGTGTTTGTAAATAATCAAGTATTCGTGCCCAGCTCAGGTCATAAAAAGTCTTTTTTCTTTTTCATTCCATCTTACTAAAAGCATGGTCATAAGTATATTTGATTTTACACGAGGTTTTAAGATTTCATTGGTATTTGCTAAAATATCACTTCATTTTTTAAAAATTTTTGAAAATCAGCTTACTAAAGCATTTACCATCACCATTACAAATCATGCTCATACTCAATGCCCGGTTGCATCTCACACATACACATAATAATTATCATTTCATGCAATGATATCATAGCTATCTCATCCAATTTCTCAGGCAGGTTTTGATTTTGCTACAATGGTAAGAGATGGAATTTCCTCAAATTTTTTATTTAAAAGTTTTTCTTGTAATTCAGTAGCTAATTGTACTTCTCATTTAATAGCTTTCCCACTTAAAAATTCATCTTTGATATTTTTGAGAGAATTTAAAACATTATCAAAAAATACAAGAGAGATTTTAATATTTGGATTGATAAAATTTGTTTTTACATTTATTTTTTCACCTTTATTTTTCCCACTTAAAAAGTTTATTACTTGATTTTTGAGTTCATCAATAGGTTGTTTATAAGCAGAATTTATAATAAAAATAATTAAAAAAGCTTGAATAAATGCAATAAGAGTGATAACTAAAAATCAATATTTTTCAGTTGAAATATAATTATTTTTCATTAAAAAAAACACTCATATATTTGAGAGTATGATAGAAGTTATTCCTATACTTATCCATAAATCAAAATATTTTTTTATGTATTTCATATAAACAAAGATTAAAAATTTCACTCATTATATCATAAATAAAATATTTTTGCAAAGTTTTTAACATCAATTTAAAACTAAAATTGAAAAAGACTTCTCTTATCAATATAATTTGAGAGTATTTTGTTTCTATTTTTTATAAAAAAAATGTATGGATCCTTATTTTAAGGGAAAATATATGTATAAAAAAATAGAACATTATTTTATAAAGTAAAATATTTATGAGTATTGAGAATGCTATCACTTGTATAGATATAGGGAGTTCTAAAATTAGAACTATTATAGGAACATTTAATGGAGAAGATAATAATAATTTACACATATTATGAGTAGGAATTTCTGATTCAAATGCAATGAGAAAATGAAATATTCTTGATATGGAGGAATTTAAATCAAATATTGATAAATCATTAGAAGAAGCAGAAAAAATGGCATGAGAACAAGTATCAGGAGCTTTTATTTCTTTTAACTCTTCTTCATTTGAAGTTATTGATAATAAGTGAATTGTTGCTATTTCCGGAGAAGAAATTGAAACATGAGATGTAGAGAGAGTTTTAGATATGGCTAAAAATGGAATTAGTTTACCAAATAGAGAAATTGTAAAAGTAATTCCAGATAATTTTGTAGTTGATTTGGAAGAGGGAATTAAATCACCTATTGGAATGAGTGCAAGAAAATTAGAAGTAAGAGCCAATATATTTTCAATTGGGAGTAATGTTTTAAATAATATTAAAAAAGCCATTGAAGATGTTGGTATAGAAATATACGATGTATTTCCAAATGTTATTTCTGCTCCAGAATGAGTTTTAACAAAAAGACAAAAAGAACTTTGAGTAGTATGTATTGATATTTGAGCTTCTACTACTTGAATTACTGTATATGAAGAGGGAAGTTTGAAATTTTCAAAAATTATACCAATTGGTTGAGATAGTGTAACCAATGATATTGCACTTGGTCTTAGGATTTCTATTGATACAGCAGAAAGATTAAAATTAGAATTTGGACAATTATCTTTGGAAAAACAAGAAAATTTTAAAGATGTAGAAATTGATCTCTCAAAAATTTCTAAATGAGAAGAAGGAAATATTTCTACATTATATCTCTCAAAAATTATTACCGCAAGGTATGAAGAAATATTATTTTTTATAAGAGAAGAGTTAAGAAGAATAGGAAAAGATGGAATGCTTCCAGAATGAGCGGTACTCGTTGGATCTGGTTCAAAAATGAGAGGATTTGTAGACTTATCAAAAGAAGTACTAAGATTACCAGTAGTAATTGGAATTCCTACTATTGATGATTTTGTAGCTGATACCTCTATAAATGATCCATCTTTTGCTGGAGTTTTAGGAACACTTATAACAGCAAATAAATATAGAGATGCGAGAAATACAATTTCTTTTAATATATGAGCTCTATTTGGGTCTGTGAGTAAAGTATTTAAAAAATTATTACCTTAATTATTAACTAATTTTTATATATATGAAAAAAGATGATAAACTAAAAAGAATTTTATCTGGAAATGCTACTTTTGGTCCAGAAGAAGTAAGAGTGGGAACTTATATTTCTCCTGTTGCAAATATTAAAGTAGTTGGAGTATGAGGAGGTTGAGGAAATGCAGTAAATAGAATGATAGAAGTAGACTTACCAGGAGTTGATTTTGTAACAGTAAATACAGATGCACAAGCTTTGTATTCATCACTTGCTGAGAAAAAAATTAATATTGGAAGAGCAACTACTGCTTGACTTGGAGCAGGAAGTAATCCTGAAATGTGAAAAAAAGCAGCTGAAGAATCTCAAGAAGAAATAAAAGCTTCTTTAGAATGAGCAGATATGGTATTTGTTACTTGTGGACTTGGATGAGGAACAGGAACAGGAGCTGCTCCAGTAGTAGCAGAAATATCAAAATGACTTTGAGCTTTAACGATTTGAGTAGTAACAAAACCATTTTCTTTTGAATGAAAAAGAAGAATGGAACAGGCTCTTGATGGATATGATAAATTAAAAGAAAAAGTAGATGCACTTATTACGATTCCAAATGATAGAATCCTTTCTATTATAGATAAAAGAACTCCATTAACAGATGCATTTTCTATTATTGATGAAGTGTTAAGAGAATGAGTACAATGAATTTCAGATCTTATTACTGCACCTTGATTTATCAACCTTGATTTTAATGATTTAAAATCAATTATGAAAAATGCAGGTTCAGCTTTAATAGGAATTTGATATGGGTCAGGTGATAATAGAGCTTTAGAAGCCGCAAGAGCTGCTATTGATTCTCCACTTTTAGAACTTTCTATTGCTTGAGCAAAATGAATTATTGTAAATATTACTGGAGGAAATGATTTAAGTATGTTTGAAATAGATGAAGCTATGAAAATTATTACTGAATCAGCAGATGAAAATGCAATTATTAAATTTGGAACTTCTCTTGATGATAATTATACTGGAGAAATAAGAATTACAGTAGTTGCCACTTGATTTGATGAAGATTCAAATAAAAGTTTTAGTTCAGGTGTAGCAAATAAAGCAGTATCTCCTTTTGGAAGAAAAACTATCGAGTCAAAACCTCATACTACTCCAATTGCCAGAGAAGTAGTAAAAGAACAAGATGATCTTGATGTACCAGCATTTTTAAGAAAAAAAATATAAAAAAATTGATTTTTTTGAAATAGATATATAATATAAATGAAAAGACGAGGATTTGTAAAAATTCTCGTCTTCATTTTAATAATTATAAAATATAAAAAAAGAAATTATAATTATTCACTTTTAATTGTTAATTATAAGTATTATGTTAGATGTAAAAAAGATAGAAGCCGCTATTCAACAAATTTCAAATGAAAAGAAAATCTCAAAAGAAACTCTTATCGATATCATTGAATCAGCTATAAAAACAGCATATAAAAAAGATTATGGATCAAAAGATGAAAATGTAGTGGTAAAACTTGATTTAGAAGCAGGAACTATTGAGATTAGTGTAGAGAAAACTTTAGTAAGAGAAGTAACTAATCCTGCTCTGGAGATTGGTTTTGAAGACCTTTGAGAAGATGCAGATGGATTTGAAGAATGAGAAATTATTGAGATAGATATGACAGATGATGTTTTAAATTCTTCTTTTGGGGAAGCTTTTTGAAGAATTGCTTCTCAAGCTGCAAGACAAGTTATTATTCAAAAAATAGGAGATACTGAAAAACAAAAAATTTATGATCTTTTTAAAGATAAAGTTGGACAATCACTGAGTATGAAAGTTGTAATGATCGAATCAGGAAAAGTAATTTTTGATTATAATGGAAATCAAGTAGTACTTCCAAAATCAGAGCAAGTTTCAAGAGATAATTATATCCCAGATGCTAGATTTTATATTTATGTAGCAGAAGCAATAATTGATGAAAAAACAGGTCCAAGAGTTGTATTATCAAGAAAAAATAAAAATATTGTTCCATCAATATTTGCACTATATGCTCCAGAAATAAGTGACGGAACTATTTCTATAGATAATGTAGTAAGATATCCAGGAGTAAAAACAAAACTTTTAGTATCTACTCATGATGAAGAAATTGACCCAGCAGGAAGTCTTATTTGACAAAAATGAATGAGAGTAAAATCAGTAATGGAAGAATTAGCTTGAGAAAAAATTGATATTATTGTTGATAATGGAAATATTTCAGAAATGATTGCAAAATCTCTTACTCCAGCAACTATATTAAAAGTTGAAGTTGATGAGGAAAAAGGTGAAGCAAAAGCATATATTCTGCCTCTTGAAAGAGCGAAAGCGATTGGGAAAAATGGAGTAAATATAAATCTTGCTTCCAATTTAATTTGATATAATATTTCACTTGTGGAAGTAGCAGAAAAGAATTAGGTATTTAATTTTTTAAGTTCCTATTATAATTTGTATTTTAATTATTTAATTTCATGCAATGAAAGTATTATTTTTACAATTAGTTCCAAATGTAGGGCATGCTTGAGAGATAAAAGAAATAAGTGATAGTTATGCAAGAAATTTTCTTATTCCAAAATGATTGGCAAAAAAACTGACTCCAGAAGAAGAAAAAAAACTCCAAAAAGATAAAAAAGCTGAAGAAGAAGCAAGAAGAAATCTAGTAGAAAATAGACATAAAATCATAGAAGCTTTAAATGGAAAAACTCTTATTTTCAAGGCAAAAACTCTTGAAAATGGAAAAATGTTTTGAGGAATTAAAGAGCAAGATATTTTACAAAAGATTTCAAAAGATTTTGATATACATCTTGAAAAGAAACATATTGATATGATAGATGGACATATTAAAAAAATCTGAAAAAAAGATATTTATATTAAATTGTGAGAAATTATGGCAAAAGTAATGATAATTGTAGAATAATGAATTATTTAGGAATTGATTTATGAGATAAAAGGTGTGGACTTGCTTATACCAATGAAGGATTTATTTTTACTCTTCCATATATTAAAAGAGTAGAGATTATTTCAAAATTAAAAAAAATTATTTGAGAAAAAAATATTTCAAAAATTATTGTTGGAATGCCATATGATTTGTATGGGATTGAGATAAAACAACAATATAAAACTCAAATATTTGTAGAAAAATTACAAAAAGAATTTCCTCATATTGAAATTATTATCATAGATGAACGATTTACCACTTTTGAATCTTTACAGATTCTTTCAGAAATATGAGAGAAAAATATTGCAGAAAAAAAAGATAGCCTTTCAGCATACCTTATTTTAGAAACATATTTAGAAAAAATCAAAATAAAAAACTCCAAATAGGAGTTTTTTATTTAAAATGAATTATTCACTAACTCCTTCAACTGGAACGATTTCATCGTTACTTGGAGTTGGAGTAACTTCATTTTCAGGAGTAACTTCATTTTCAGGAGTAACTTGAACATCAATAGTTGGAGTTACAGGAGTAACTTCAACATCACTTCCTTCAACTGGAACGATTTCATCGTTACCTGGAGTAACTTCAATATTTACTTCATTTTCAGGAGTAACTACATCAACTGTAGCTTCTTCTTTTCCACAAGAAACTAATGTAAGCATAGCAATTAATGCTGATGCAACTAATAATTTTTTATTCATTTTTTAAAATTTTATGAATTAAAATATAATAATAATTGGCAGTCGTGATTATAGAGAAAAATAAGAAATATCAATTTTTAGTATCTAGACAAAATTCATTTTTTATGTATTTGTATGAAAAAACTGCTTTTACTTGACTTTAATAAGAATAAAAATAGTATAATGGCATTTATAAAGCTTTTTTGAATTATGAATAAAAGTTTTTTGAGAGATTTTCAAGGTCAAAAAGTTCAAGATTGAGACCAGACTTTACTATGATTGATTTCATGATTATTATTTGATAGAGATTATGAAACGGTTGTTTGATGTATTTATAAAAAATGATTTTTACAGTATGGATATTTTCTATTTGATAATATAAAAGAAAAAAAAGAAAATATTTTTATTGTATCAAAACGAAATCTTTCAGAAGAATTTTATGAAATTTATGGAAAAATAGTGAAAAATCAGCAGTGAGAAATGCTTGGCTATGTATGGGATATTGATTTTAATATAGTGAATAAATTACAATATATTTATATAGATAGGGGATATGATTTTTCTTTAAATGTGAAACATTTAGTTGAAAGAAAGATCATAAAAATTTCTAAAAAGGCTATCATATCATACGAAGATGAATACATACTTATTAATGATAAGGAAAGCTTAAAAGAAAATAAAAAAACACTTGAAAATATTAGAAAAGTTTTTATAAATATACCAAATCCAACTTATACTATTAATTTAAAAAAATATGAGTAGAAAATTAGCAAATAATAAAAAAATCCTAAAAACTTTTAAGGATTATCTTGTACCTATAATTATTGTATTTATTATTTTAATATTTTTACTAAAATATATTTTTGGGGGAGATAATACAAATATTACAAATATTCCAGATAATAATGCATCTCTGAATGTTACTCTTTCTTCTGCTCAAACAGAAGCATATGTTGAATATAATGGATGAAATAGAACAAAAATTGATGGGGAAGTAACATTATATAAATCAGAAAAATTAAAAGTTGCTTCAGAATCAGTAAAAATATCTGATGATAGTATAAATTTACATCTCAATAGACTCTGAGAACTTAAATATAATGAAGATGGAAGTTATACTTTATATTCATCAGATCTTTGGTGAGAAGTAAAAAAAGAGATAAATATCGAGATGAAATATGCAACAGTAAAAGTGAATAATGGATGAGTATTTTCTCTTTCACAAAATGAAGTAGCAAGTACTGTGTATGTACTTTCAGGAACTTTAGAAGTAAAAAATTCAGCAGGAAATTCGACTATTTTACAAAAAGGTGAAAAACTTGTAATTATGAGGAATAATTCAAATGATAAAAATGCTGATTTGTCACTTTTAAAGGAATCGATAGATGATTATATTAAAAATGAAGATTGGTTTTTAAAAAATAACGGAAACTTTTTTCTTTCACAACCAGAACCATGACTTTCAAATACAGGAACGACTACATCTACAGGAAATGTAGCTACTCCTTCTGGAGGAAGTCAGTATTATATTACTTTTAATACTATTTTTGATGAAGCAGAAGTTTCATCTGATAAAACAGATATTTCTTGAAACATTGTTGATGACAGAGTAATTACAGTAAATATAAATGGGAAAAATGCTGATATTGATGCTCAAAATAAAACTTTTATTCTGAAAGAAGCAAATACAAGTGCAAGAGTAAATGATATTGTTTATAAACTATATGATACTAATTCTACTTTACTTTATAAATGAATTTTAACTCTTCATAATTCAAAATGAACTTCATGAGGAAATAATTCTTCTCAATGAGGTGGGCTAGCTCAAGTTCAAAATTATCCTATTGCGACTTCACCACTCTATCAAATTATTACTCCAAAACAAAACCCTTATACGACTACAGAAAATGTAGTAAGAATTGAAGGAACTATTCCTGCAAGAACAGTAAGTAAAATAGTTATTAATGATTTTCAATTACAAAAATTTGTTGCAAATTCAACATATTGGCAATATTTTGCAAATAGTGAATTTGGAAATTTAAAACCTTGAGTAAATATTTATAAAATCCAATTTTATGGAACAGGTGATAGCATTGTATATGAAACAAATTTTACTATTATTAAAGAAGAAGTAAAAAATGAAACAGTAAGTGAATAATTTCAATAAAAAAGCAGAGTTTAGACTCTGCTTTTTTATTGAAATTATATTTTTAATCTTTGCAATTTAAGTTATCTTGAAATAGTAAAGTTTTATTTGCATTTGAATAAGAATAATTATAACTTCTCCAGTTTTTATTTGCAACTTCTACTTTTTCTAATAAATAACAAGGGGCTAGAGTAGTTGATTTTTATTTTAGTCAACTACTCTAACCCCTACTTTAATAAGGTTAAATAGTATATTTTATTTATAATAAAGTCTTGTTTTTTCTTATATTAAGCCATTTTTAAAAAGTACTTTGAAAAAGATGTTTTTCTACTCTTCAACACTTTTTATTATTTCCTTAAATCTAAAATATTCTGTAATTCTTAATCCAGTAAATTTTCCGATAAAAAAGTTGATAGGGATAAGTAAAAGTATAAGTTCTGGATAAGAAAGTAAGATAACTTTTATTGCATTTATATTTAAGATTACATAACAAAATAAACCAATTAAGAGAGTATAGAAAAAACTTTCTTTATATTCAAGTAAATCTTTTGAGGTAATGATACTAATCATTTTTTCACTTAAAAGTATGAAAATAATAAAATATAATATGTCTGATATATTGAGAGATACCAAATTGAGAGCATATCATATATTCATAAAAGCTATAAATGAAATCATATTTATTGATATCAAAAATACCATTCTTGGAGCATATAAAAGATTATATCTTTCTGTTATTAATGATAAAAGAATATTTATGATTACAAAAAATAATATAAAAAACAAACTTAAAAATACTCATAATTTCAAAAAAAGTAAACTGACAAATAAAGGAATCACAATTCAGATAGGAGAAAGTCCTATAAAATGTTTAAAAATAATAATAATAGTAAGTATAATAGGAATAACAAGAAAAATATAAATACTCGTAGTAGAATATCCTATATTGGAAAGATTATTGATAAATTTTGAGATGAAATAAATATTTTTTACATCATTTTGAGCCAAATTTATATCTAAAAAATCATGTTGATTCGTTTGTAATTCTTGTATTAAGTCTGTGATTTGATTTTGTTTTAAAATAAGGTATTTTGAATTTTCCCCTAAAAGAATAATTTTATTAATCCAGTTTTTATTTGCTAAAAAATTTCTTAAATAACTTCATAAAATATTTAAATTATATGGAGAAATTCAAACAATGTTATATTTTTCAAAAGATTGACTGTTGGAAAGATCTTTGTTGATATTTGAAAGAATATTAAATACAAAATCTCTTGATCCCCAAATAATGATAAAGTCAGACTTAAATCCTTCCGTTAATTTATAGTCTTTGATACTATTTATAATACTGGCTATTTCAATATCTGTTTTATTTAAAGGGCCTATAGGTGATATAAATACTCCATCTCTTTTTGAAAAATCAATGTAATTATTTATATCACTTGCTAATGCTTCATCTGAATATATAAGCAAAAAACTTTTTTCATATACTAAAAGAGGATAAGTATGAGTAAATAATATCTTTTTCTCTTGAGTTTCTTCTTCATTTATAAATATTTCATAAATATTGAGTTCTAATTCTTTTAATCATTTTTCGTTAAAAGTTCTGGTAAATATAGCTCAACTTTGACTCGAAGCTCATTTTAAATCCCATTCAAAAAGAAATGATTTATCTCTATATGTATTTTGTAATTTTTCTTGTACACTAGTAAGATTTATAATATATTCACTGTTTATGGTTATTTGTGGAACTATAAGTGGAGATATTTCATCTGTAAGATCAAGAGTAGATGAAAGAGAATCTTTCATCATTTCATGAGGTGCTTCAGTTGCAAAAGAAGTTTGTCAGAGTATAAAAAATGCGAGGAATAAAAGTATTTTTTTCATATTATTTTCTGTTAAGAATTATTCAAAAAGTTTTAAAAAATATTTTTACATCTAAGAGAAAACTCCAATTTTCTATGTAAAATATATCGAGATTTACCTCATCTTCAAAAGTATTTTTCTCTCTTCCATTTACTTGTGCAAGTCCTGTGATACCAGGTTTTATAGTAAGAACTCTTTTTTGAGAGAGGAGATATTTTTCCACTTCTCTTGGTTGGTGTGGTCTTGGTCATACGAGACTCATATTTCCTAAAAATACATTAAAAAGTTGTGGAAGTTCATCAATTGAATATTTTTCTATAAATTTTCAAATTCGTGTTTTTCTTGGATCATCTTTTATTTTGTAGAGTGGGCCGTGTCTTGATGATTTTTCTGCAATGAGTTTTTTCTCAAATGTAAGTGCTTCATCCTCACTACTTTTTACACCATAACTTTCTTTTATACAATATTTCCATTTGAGATATCTAAATTTATAGAGATTAAATTTTTTCCCATTTTGTCAGACTCTCAGATTTTTATAAATAATTGGTCCATCTTTATCTTCGAGTTTTATTAAAATACCTATAAAAATAAACAATGGGAATAGAAAAATAAGTCAAACTATACTAAAAACTATATCAATAATTCTTTTTATGACTCTTCACCAAGCTCAAAGAGAAGTATTTTTTATTTCAATAACAGGAATTTTATTTAAAAGAGAAACAGTAGTATTTGTTTTAGTAACATCAAATCCATTGGTGATATATCTATATCTGACTCCATAAATTCTGGAAAAATCCCAAATACTATATAACTCGTCATTGTTAAAATCACTATCAATATATAAAATCTCATCAATATTATCTTTTTCTAATATTTCTAAAATATGATTGGTATTTCAAAGATATTTTAATTTTGAAGGAACTTTATTTTTATTTATGTATCAAAGTATTTCATAAATATTTGCTTGGGTAATATCATTTATAATATCTTTAAGAGTTTTTTCTGACTGATGAGTAACAATAAGAATTTTTCTTTTTGGAATAAATCATATATCAAGCAAGAAATTTTGAACTTTATTGAGTATAATTCTTTGTGTAATAATTCAAAGCATTCCTATAATAGTAGTGAATAATATTACAAGTCTTGGGATTTCAACATTATAAAACACTCATTTTCAAAAGTATACAAATACAGAGAAAAATAAAAAGAAATAAATACTATAAAGTACAATATCAAAAGTTTCTTTCAGTTTTGATGAAGTAATGGTGAGAGAATACAAACCATGAATGGAGAAAATAATTAAATACAAAAAAGCTCAAAAAAGAGCAAATGGAAGGAGATATTCATTATGAATAATTTGTATTGGTAGAGTAACTCCAGGAACAAAGTCGTTGATTTCTCTTACATCTCTTGCTAAAAAAAAGCTACAAAAAATAACAGCAAAATCAAGAGGAAGTTTGAGAAGAGAAAAAATTATTTCATGTTTTTTCATAATATTTGCATCTATTTAGAATATTAGAATTTTCTTTTTCTTTTTGAAAAATACCAAGTTCTTTTCCATTTTATGTAATTTTTTATTATTGCAAAAATATTTTATATGAATAATAAAGAAAGGCGAAAAGAAGAAAAAATATTTTTCTTCAGCTTGAATTTTGTTTTATTTTCTATACAATGAGAAAAATATTTTTTAATCATTTTAATTATGTCAAAAAAGATTTTAGAAGTAAAAGAAATTGTAAAAGATCTTTCAGGAGTAGAAGTATTACATAAAGTGAGTTTTGAGGTATTGGAAGGACAAATTTATGGATTTTTATGACCAAATGGAGCTGGGAAAACCACCACTATGAAATGTATTATGTGACTGATTACTCCAGAAAGTTGAGAAATATCTCTTTTATGAGATACGACTCTTTCTATAAAAACAAAATCTCAAATTGGATTTATGCCAGAAAATACCTATCTTTATAAACATCTTACTGGAAGAGAATTCTTAAGATTTAATGGAAAATTTTTTTGACTTGAGTGAGAAAAATTAGAGAAAAAAATTGATGAACTTCTTGTACAAGTTGGACTTCAAGAGGCTGGAGATAAATTTTTACACGAATATAGTAAAGGGATGCTTCAAAGAGTAGGTCTCGCTCAATCAATTATTAATAATCCAAAAATTTTATTTTTAGATGAGCCAATGAGTTGACTGGACCCAATAGGAAGAAAAATGGTAAAAGATCTCCTTGTAGAACTCAAAAAACAAGGGACAACTATATTTTTTAATACCCATATTTTAGCAGATGTTGAGAGTATTTGTGATACATTTAGTATTATTCATAAGGGAAATATTATTGTTCAAAATAAACAAATACAAGGTCTTGAAAAACCTTTAGAAGATTTTTTTATTGAAGAAATTGAAAAAAATAATTAGTATACAAAAGAAAAAAAGTTTGAAAAATCTCAATTTTTTATATAATGGTTTGTAAGGCATACATTGGCTCGTGGGTTCTCTCCTTTTACCTGCAGTTAATGTATGTCTTTAATAATGAAAAAAATCAATAATTAATTATAAAGAGTTAATAATGAAATAAAAAAAGTCATTATTGATTGTTATTATTAATTATAAATTATGAAAGAATATTATAGTATACTTGGATTATCAAAAACAGCAAGTGAAGACGAAATAAAAAAAGCATATAGAAAATTAGCTATGCAACATCATCCTGATAGAGGAGGAGATGCAGAAAAATTTAAAGAAATCAATGAAGCATATGCAGTTTTATCAGATGCTACAAAAAAGAGAGAGTACGATACTTATGGAAGTGTAGGAGGATGAAATCCATTTGGAAGTGGAGGTTTTTCATCATGATTTGATGTCGATTTATGAGATATTTTTGAACAATTTTTTAGTGGAGGAAGAACAAGTTCTGGAAGAAGAAAAAAAGCAACTACTTTTGCTTGAGAAGATATTGAAACACTCATCAGTATAGATTTAAAAACTTCTATTGTTTGATGAAAAACAAAATTAAAATACCAAAGATATGTAGTTTGTTCTGACTGTCATGGTGCTGGAGGAGAATGAAAAACTATTTGTCCTGATTGTCATGGAAGTGGGTATGTAAAATATAGACAACAAACTATGTTTGGGACTATTGAACATACTGGAACCTGTGAAAAATGTTCAGGGGCTGGAGAAGTAATGGAAAAAGTTTGTGGAACTTGTGGATGACAAAAAAGAGTAAAAAAGGAAGTTGAGCTTGATATTGATATTCCAGCTGGAATTGATGATGCTATGATAATTCGTATAAATGGAGAATGAAATGAATGAATTTGAGAAGCTTCAGGAGATCTATATGTAAAATTTAAAGTGAATACTATTGAAAAAAATTTGAGAAGAAAATGAGTTGATCTTTATCTTGATTTAGAAATAGATGTAGTAGAAGCTATTTTAGGAACAACCAAGGAAATAAATATTCCTATTATTGGAAAGAGAAATATTGTAATTGATGCGGGAACTCAAGTAGGAACAGTAATAAAAGTCAATGCAGATGGAGTAAAATATATTGATAAAGATAAAAAATGAGATTTGTTTGTAAATATTCTTATAAAAATTCCAAAAAAACTCTCTGAAATTGAAAGAGAATGTTTTGAAAAAATTGCCAAAGAAAAAAAACTCAATGTTCATAATAAAAAATGAATTTTTGAAAAAATATTTGGATAACAAAAAAATCCTCGAATGAGGATTTTTTTGTTTCTATTTGCAAAACAGAGAACAATATATATTATATATAGTGTATATTTTAATAACAATTTTGTATGAAAAAAATATTTCTTTTCGTATGTTTATTTCTTTTTTCTTGTCAAAATGAATATGTAGAATTTCATCAAAATAAAGAGAAACAAATTCAATTACAAACTCAAATAAATGATTTTTCATTTGAACAAATACAATATCTATCGGGAATTACACTTAAAAATACACCGGATTTAAAACTTTTGGATGATATAACTACAAAAATTGAAAATGCAAATTCAAGAGTGTATGTAGAAGTATATATTTTTACTGAAAAAAGAATGAAAAAATCACTTATAGATGCAAAAAAAAGATGAGTAGAAGTGAAAGTTATTTTAGAAAAAAATATTTATCTTGCAGGAAATCTCAATAAAGATACTTTTAAAGATTTACAAACAGCTTGAGTGGAAGTTGTATATTCAAATCCAGAAAATTATGCACTCAATCATACAAAAATGATGATTATTGATGATGAAGTTGTGCTGTCAACAGGGAATTACTCATATTCTACATTCAAATACAATAGAGAATTCTTTATATTTTTTAAAAATAATGAGATACTTTGAGTTTTTTTAGAAATATTTGAAAATGATTTCAAAGGAAATAAAAAAAATATCTATCATTCAAATTTAGTATTAAGTCCATTTTCTTCCAGAAAAAAATTAGAATATATTTTAAAGAATGCTTGAAAATCTATCCATATTTATGCCCATAATTTTTCTGATGAAGCTATTATGAGCATACTTTTTGAACAACAAAAAAATGGAATTGATGTAAAAATGATTTTTCCTGATTTAAAAAAAGTTGCATCCAATCAGGATGAAATAGAAATATTAAAAGAAAAAGATATAAAAATTCAAATAGTTGATAAACCTGAAATTCATGCAAAAGCTATTCTTGTAGATGATTTATATCTTTATATCGGAAGTATAAATTTTTCTTCTTACAGTATTGATAAAAATAGAGAAATATGAATTTTAATTAAAAATGAAGATATTATAAAGCAATTTAGGAGTATTTTTAGTGATGATTTTCAAAAATAATCAATAGATTTTTGTTTTACATAATCATTTTTTTCAGTATTATTATTTTAGATTTATTTTTTAAAAGTAATTATGAACATACAAAAAATAATTTTATCTTTTTTAGTTATTCTTTTTTGACTCTATTTTATTCTTAGTATCACGTATTTTAAAAATTCATCTTCTTTTGAAAACTTTTCTATACCACAAAAATTTATTGGACTTACAGAAATAGTATCATGAGAAAATGAACAAAAAGAAATTACTTCAGAAAATTTGGAAGAAAATAAACTCTATAAAGATGGAATAAATTCTATTGATAGTGTCTATATTTACTCAAAAAATTATACAAAAACTCAAGTACAAAATGATATAAATTTTCAAATTTGAGAAGGAATTTATATATTTGATCTCTATGATTTATCGTATAATTATAGTATACAAAATAAAGATTTTTCTCTGACTCCAAAATCACCAGGAAGATTTTTTATTGATTCAAGAAAAGTATCTGATATAAAAATTTTCTCATTTGATTCTATTTTAAATGTGGATTTGATTGGAACAAATGGGGAAGAAAAAATTACTTCACTTTTAATATATCCTCATATTTTCTTTTGATTTAATGCTCAAAGAAATAAATTTTTAATGAATGCAGATATTTTAAGACTGGAATCAGTATCAAAAATTCTTTATATAAATGAGAATTTTGTAAATGAAAAACAAGAATTAAATCAAAAATTTGTAAAAAAATTATATTCTTCTCAAGATAAAGCATCATTACAAATATTTGAAAGTTTTTTAGCAGGAACATATTCAAAAAGTGAACTTGCAAAATATGATAGAAAAAATATAGAATTATATAAAAATAAGAATATATTTTGACTTTCGTATATAGAAAAATATTTTTTATTTTTCCTCAATAGAGAGAAAAAAATTTCATACTATAAAAAAGACTCACTTGCTCATTTTAATATATTATTTGAAAATACAGATATTCCAAAATCAGAATCTCAAAGAATTAAAAATCAAATTATATGAAATTTCAAGCATTTACAAACCTTAGATGAAAAGGAATATATTGAATTTAAAAAAGTATTATTATATTATTATGATGTGTTATTAAAAATAAATAGTTCAGATTTTATTGATAATGCGCTTATACTTTCTGAAATCGTTTTAGGGATAGAAAATAAACAAAAATCATTTGGAAGATCTGCATATGTATTAAATAAAATGTATAGTTTAGTTGATAGTAATATTTATAAAGATAATTATTTGCAAACAAATCTTTTGGTGTTTTTAAATGATTTTATGCAGGAAAACCAACTTCTTATTCAAAATGGAAATTTACTGATAGAAAAAAATCAAGAAAATAATTTTAAAATAGATTATCTGACATTTTTTTTGAAAAATATATTGCTGTATGATGTTTCTTTTTGAGATAAAAAAAGCTTCGATAATATTCTTCATATTTATCAAGTATATTTACTTATGAATGATAATTTAAAAAATAATTATAATAATGTTCAAAAAACAGAAACTATTTTAGTAGAGTATTATTCAATACTTACAAAAATGCTTCTTGAAATGAAAACAAATCTGTTTAGTGAAAATTTGAATGATAGAGGATTACTTGTACTTAATAATCATCTATTATTAAGTAATGAACAAGTAGAAAAATTAAATAATATTTTTCAACATATTTATAGTTTTTATATGAAAAATAAATCAGCTTTATCAGAGAAGAATTCCCTTTACAATTCTTTATATTCTAAATGAGTGAGTGAGTATAAAGAATATTATGCTGCTTTAAGTAATTATCCAGAATATTTAATTAAATATGATAATGCAAAAACTCAATTACTCAATACAAGTACTATTTTTGAATCAAGAGAAAAAGAACCACTGAGTACAAAAGCATTAACTTCTTATTTATCTCAATTTGAAGGGCTTGATATCTCACAAATTTCATACAAAATAATGGGAGGAGATTTTTATAGAATTTCAAAAACATATGTAAATTCAGAGGAATTTTCTTTTGATTTATATCCGTATGAATGAAATAGAATAGATAATATATTAAGAAATGGAAAAAAACTTACTCTTTCATACGAGCTTGATAGTTTAAAATTGGATTTAAAAACTCTTTATGAAGATGCAGAACCTGAAAATAAACATAAATATGATTTTAAAAGATTTTTTATTAATACATTTTTTAATAAAGATGAAAATATTGCAACAAAATTTCAATGACAAGAAGATAGAGAAACTACAGAAGATAGAACTATAACATTTTTTAAAAGAGATAAATTATTTTGAGATAGATGAGATTTTCAAGTATTAAAATGATACTTAGATATTAAGTATGAAGATGTCAATGTTGTACTTGGAAATAATAATGAATACAAAATTACTATTAAAAAATGAGTATTGAAAACTACTCTACAAGAGGAATCTTTAAAAGGAAATAATGAAGTAATAGCTATTATAAGAGCAGATTATGTATTTTCAAATACAGATCATTACTTTAAAAATATTTATGTAAAATTTTTGGACAGTTATTTATATAATAGATGAGAAGAACAATATTTATATTCTGGAAAAGAATTTCGTATTTTTAGAAATATAGATACTCTGAAGTTTAAAGAACAGATGAATATAGAAATTACAAAAATTTTTACAAGCAATTAAAAAATTTGAAAATAAATTTATTTTCATATAATTAACACTAGTGAAATAAATGAGGAGAGATAAGAAAGAAACTCTCAAAAAAGAGATTTTTTCTTATTTCTATTTCTATTTTACCTCTATATTATAATTTTTTATTATGACAAGAAAAAATACTACTGCAAAAATTGCAGCAATCATTGCTCTTATTGCTATCGTTTGATCAATTATATCAACATGAGTACTCGTGATATATGAAAGCTATTTTTCATCTCCAAGTTCAGAAATATCACTCACACCAGAACAATTACAAGAATTTATAAATTTATCTTCTTCAGGAAATATTCAAACTCATTCTTGAGAAGTTCTCAATAGTCAGGATGAAAATATTCTACCTACTACTTGAGAAGAAAATACTGAAACTAATAAATAAAATATGTTTTTTACTACAAGGGTAACTTGACCCGCATGACTTTGAATTAACTCAACTGCTGATATTATTACTTCTTTATTTGCTCATCTTTGATATAATGTTCTTACTGATATAGAGTATGAATCAAGAATTAAAGGATGAGTAAACTATTTCGATATTTTTGTTTGAGATACTCAGTTATATTTAACTCAATATTGTGATGCTATTTTAGCTTTTAACTGAGAGTCTCTTGAAAAAAATATTCCTTCTTTAAAAAAAGCGGGGGTAGTTTTTTGTAATCAAAAGATATATAGTACTCTCAGTGAAGAAACAAAAAAAAATATTTGAGATAAAAAAATACAAATAATATCACTTGAAATTTCTGATAAATATGACAACACTTATTTACTGGCACTTTTTTCATATTACTTTGGGATAGATATTTGAGTAGTAAAATCATCTTTAACAGAAATATTTGCAAAAAAATGACAAAGTGTTATAGATCTCAATCATAAAATTTTTGAAAATGCTTTTTCTTCTCTCCATTTTCCTATATCATCAATTACTTTTCCAAAGATTTGAGAAAAAAAAATAGTGAGTTATGGAAATAAAATGATTTCTGAAGGACTGATAGATGCAAAATTAGAGTATTATTCAGCGTATCCAATGACTCCTGCTTCAACTATTTTAACAGAAATAATTACATCAAAAAAAGTAACTTATTTACAAGCAGAGGATGAAATTGCAGTTATTAATTCTGCTTTATGAGCTAGTTTTACTTGAGCGAGAAGTGCTGCTTGAACGAGTGGGGGAGGATTTGCTCTTATGAGTGAAGCTTTATCATTTGCGCTACAAGCGGAGTTTCCTATCACAGTTATTTTATCACAAAGAGCTTGACCAAGTACCGGAACTCCAACTTATCATGAAACTGGAGATATAAATTTTGCTTTAAATCCTACATTTTGAGATTTTGAGCATATAGTTTTAACTCCAAGTAGTTTAGAGGAGGCATATTATTTTGCAGGACTTGCTTTAAATCTTGCTGATACCTATCAATCAATTGTACTACTCTTAGTTGATAAACAACTTTCTGAAATTACTGGAACTATAGGAACCTTAGAAAAAGTTTCTGTTGAGAGATGAGTGATATTAGAAAATCCACCAGATAATTATAAAAGATATGAGTTGACTCAAAACTGAATTTCTCCAAGAGTGATGGTAGGAACAAAAAATGGTGACTTTATTGCTTCGAGTTATGAACACGATGAATATTGAGCAACGACCGAAGAAACAGAAATGAAAAAAATAATGACAGAAAAAAGATGGAAAAAACTTGAAAATTTTTTTGAAAAAGAGAATATAACTTGATTTGAAGTTATCAATTCAAAAGCTGAAAAAATGCTCATAGTTTTTTCAGCAACCACCTACACAGCAAAAGAGTTTATTAAAAATAACCCTGAGTATGGAATAGTAATAATAAAATTTTTAAAACCACTTGATGGAAGACTTTTTGATATTTTAAAAGAAAAACAGGAAATAATTTTTGTAGAAAATAATTATTCTGGGCAACTTGAAAATTATATTTGTGGACAATTTGGTTTAAGATATATAAAATGACTTAAAATAAGCCATTTGAGAAAATATGATTTGTTTCCATTTTATATTGAGGATTTTAATAGTTTAATTTGAAAATAATATGAGAACCTGACTAACAAATATTCAATGGTGTCCTGGATGTTGAGATACACTCATCATTATGGCATTGAAAAATGCATTTAAAGAATTAGAAATAGAATCACATAAAAGAGTAGTGGTTTCTTGAGTGTGATGTTCAGGAAAAGCAAGTCAATATGTTGATGGATATGCGGCTGAAACTTTGCATGGAAGAGCACTTCCATTTGCAACTGGAGTAAAATTAGCTGCCCCAGAAATGACGGTAGTAGTAATGTGATGAGATGGGGATTGATATGGAATCGGAATGTGACATTTTATTCATGCGTGTAAGAAAAATCTTAATATGACCTATCTTGTTTTTAATAATGAAAATTATGCTCTTACTACTGGGCAAGCTTCACCAACTACTCCTCTTTGAGTCAAAACAAAAACAACTCCTGAGGGAAATCAAATTCTTCCATTTGTCCCATTAGAACTAGCTAAAGTTGCAGGATGTGGTTTTGCAAAAACAGCTGATAGTTCAAAATTTAGTGAGCTTAAGGAAATTATAAAAGAAGCAATCTTACATCCATGATTTGCTGTTATTGATATCATTCAAGCGTGTCCAAGTTTTAAAAGATGGTAAAATTTGTAATTTTTTTTATAATATGATAATATAAAGATACTTATTCTTTATTTATTATCGTATGTGAATACAAATTTTGTCTTCAGAGGTTCCTTGAGATGATTCTGAAAAATGATGAACTATTCCAGCAACTCAAGAGAATACCTCTCAATTGATACATCAAATTTTAGAATCCCTTTCTTCATATTCTTTTATCAAAATAAATCAGGAAGGAATTTTTATAAATACTTCATGACTTCGTTCTTCAGAAGAGCTTGTTACTTTTTTGGATGGCCTTTTTATGAATTCCTACTATATTGTCTGAATGGATTATGAGAGAGTAGCCAAACTTATTTTAAATATTTCTCATTATGATTCTAAGGAAATTAAAATTGGGAATAGTATAGAATTTTTATCTGAAAATAGATCAGAGAAATATCATAAACCTACTATTTTTAAATGATTGCAGGCAGAATATACATTTAGTCCTTTATCTGAAGATCAGGAAATTGATGGAAAAATGACAGAGGTAAAAGTAGTATTGAATATAGATGAATTTATTGCTATGATGTGGAAATATGGCATAAAATTTTGATTACAAATATCACAAATATCTCAAGCTATTTCAGATGGAAAAACTCAAAGAGTATTAATAGCGGATTATCTTCCAGCTACTCCTGGGAAAGATGCATATTTACAAAGTTTGGAGTTTTTTTGACAAGATTTTGGAATTCCTGAGACAGGATTATGAAACAAATTAGATTTAAAAAGGTGTAAAAGGACTTATTCTGAAATACCTAAAGGAACAAAATTATATAAAAAACAAGATATGCAAGAATGAGTTCCCGGAATGAATATTTTTGGACAAATTATTCTTCCTGACATATCTCCAAAAGATTTAGATATGTATAAATTTGCATGAGAAGGAATTGAAATTATAGAAGAAGGCTCAGAACAATATTTTGTTTCAACTATTTCATGATTTGTTACTCCACCTCAAGGAACTTATACTAGTAAAGAATCTTGAGAATCTCAAGGTGAATATGTAAGGGTTCCTATTTCACAATTGAAAAATCAAGTAAAAGTTACTTCTCATATTGAATTATGAACTATTTGACCATCAACAGGAAATATACATACAGATTATTGAGTTTCAATAACGGGGATAGAGTCTTGATATGAAGTGGTTGCAGGAAATATTTTATCTACTTGATTAGTTAATGGAGGAATACTTGCTACTACTTGAGATATTAATGTAAAATGAAATATTATGGGGAATTATTCACAATCTTGATTGGATGAAAGTGATATAAGTCATCAAGTTATTTCTCAAAAATGAAGTATTTTTGTTGATGGAAGAGTATTTTCTCATGCAGCATTATATGCTTTACAAGGAAATATTGATATATCTATGGCAGAAATGTCTATTATTGCTTGAAAAAATATACATATTTCACAAGTAAGAGGAGCGATTATTTTTTGAGAAAATATTGAGATTGATGTTATGACAGATTGTGTAGTTATTGCTACAGGAAATGTTTCTATAAAATCAATGTGAGTGAAAAAACATCAAGAAAATATTATATTTATAGTAAAACCTGAAGATTATGAAAAAAAAGCTCAGGAAGTTGCAGCACAAATAGAAGAAATTACTACAAAATCAGAAAAGATACAAAAAATAGTTGAAAAATTAACACAAGAAAATGAGCAAATCCGTACCGACGAAAGAGTTGCCATTGTATGACCAATTATAAAAAAAATGAAAGAAAAAATACTCCTTACTCAACAAGAAATACAAATGTTACAAGAACATAAATTATGGTTTGATACTGCACTTGCACAATTTAAATCAAATCAAAAAAAATTATGAGAATTAGGGAATATGTCTAAACAAGTAATAGAAAGTCTTCAATCTTTATGAGCTACTTATCAACAACTTTCTGAGTTTAGTAAATTAAAACAACCAGAATTGAAAGTTCAACTCAATCAATGACCAGCAAAACTTGTTTATATATCTTTGCCAGAATATACTAATTTTTCATCTATTAGTTTTAAAAGAATACAAGAATTATGTGCATATAATACAGTTTTGCAAGAGAGAAAGTTTATAGTTCAAGACATACAAAATCTTCCTACAGGAACATTTCAAATATAATTTCAAAAGATTTGAATAAAATATTTGCATTTATAAAAAAAGTATGATTTAATATGAATAATATTTTAAATCATACTTTTTTTATAATGAATAGAAAACTTATACAATATTATTATGATTTTTTTGATAAAAGAATAGAAAATTCGACTTTGGTAGTTTGACTTATTGGAACAATGATATTTTTAGCTTGATTTTTATCAAATACTTGAGCAAGTTATAAGTCAAATGTATTAGAATATAAAAATATGAATACTTCAAATACAGTGATTATTGATGGAAAAAAGTATAAAATAATATTTGAAGAAATGCAATAATTATTTCACAATAAGTTGTAAATCTTTCATATGTATTCATATTTGTGTAAGTTTTAAATTGATATTTTTGAGTAAAATATCTTCTATATGTAGAATCTCTGAGTTTAAAATTGGTTTAGATGTTTTTAAGATAATGATATTTTGCTCAATTTTAATAGATATAATAAAATCAGTTATATCTATTTTTTTTATCTCTAAAAAATCATGTATAATACTTTTATAAATCATAGATGAAACTACTTGATTTTGTTTTCCCGTTTTCCCAAGAGATTTTAAGAGTAAATCTTTTATATTATTGAGTTGCATATTAAAAAATTATTACAAATTCGCCTTTTATTTTTTCTTGATTTTCTTTAAAATAATTGAGAATTTCCTCAATACTTCCTCTTCTAAATTCTTCAAATTTTTTGGTAAGTTCTCTTGCAACCACCATTTGAGTTTCTGCTCAAAAATATTCTAAAAAATCTTCTAGGGTTTTTAGTATTCTATGAACTGATTCATAAATTATTACTGTTTGTTCTTTATTTTGTAGTTTTTTTAAAAGGGTTTGTCTTCCTTTTTTTATTGGTAAAAATCACAAATATAAAAAGTGATTTGAAGGCATTCCACTTGCTGAAATAGCTGTTATACAAGCAGTTACTCCAGGAATTGGTATGACTTCAATATTATTTTCTAATGCTTCTTTAATAAGTGCATATCAAGGATCAGAAATCCCAGGAGTTCCAGCATCGCTTATAAGAGCAATTTTCTTTCCTGCTTTTAAATCATCAATAATTTTTTGAGTTTTCATTATTCCAGAATGAGAGTGAAAACTGATAAGTGGTTTTTTTATCTTATAATGATGTAATAGTGTAGAAGAAGTACGAGTATCTTCACAAGCAATTCCATCTACTCCTTGGAGAGTTTTTATAGCTCTGAAAGTGATATCTTCCAGATTTCAAATAGGAGTTGAGACAATATAGAGCATAATTTTTCATTATTATATAATTTGCAAGTATATTAAGAGTTTTTATAAAAAAACAAATTTTTATTTTTTAGTATTTTTATATAATATAAAAGGATTATTTTATAATTTTATAAATATGAAAAAAATACTCATATTTTTCTTTCTATTTTTCTTTTTTACTCAATCTATTTTTGCACATCCTCTTGATATTTCTTCAAGTTTTTTGAGTTTTAATAAAAATTTTTTAAATATTACTACTTATTTTCATTCATATGAAATCGAATATTTACTGCATTCCAAAAATATTTCATTTAAATCAGTGTATGAATATTATGAATATGAGGAGATTATAAAAGATTATATAAATGAAAATATACAATTAAATTTTCCAGAAAATATCTGTAAGATGGTAAAATTTGATGTATTAGAATTGGAGGAGTATCAAATTTTGTCAACAGGAATAGAAATAAATTATAGTTTTGAATGTGAAAAAGAAATTCGTAATGGTGAAATCGGAGTAAGTTTTTTTGATAATTTTCCACTTCAAACCAATCAGATGACTTTTTATAATTTAAATATAAATAATTCAACTCCAATTGATACTTTGGTATTAACTTCAAAAATACAAAAGTATCAATTTGATTTATGAAGTGAAAAATTTCATTGTATTATTGATAGTGATGGAGATGGATTATCTGATGAACAAGAAGCTATCCATAAAACAGATCCATTTCAAATTGATAGTGATGGGGATTTTTATACAGATTATGAGGAAATATTTAATTCTTGGAACGCACTTGACCCTAATCTTGGTCCAAATCAAGAAGCAAGAACTGCTCTTCCTGCGAGTATCGTAAAAAAAACAATAGAGGATATAAAAATAAAAGAGGATTGTGAGAAAGAACTTTCTGTTTCTAATACTATTTCAAAAGATACATGACTTTTAACTTCTGGTTTTTGAAATGAATACTTTATTCAAACGATGAAAAAAATATCAAATTATATTCATAATGTTTCTGAAAATAATCTTTTTTATATTCTTTTGATTGTAATATGACTTGGATTTATTCATGCGATGGGACCAGGGCATTCAAAAAGTCTGCTTATTTCTTATATTTTAGATAAGAATAAAAGTTTTTTTGATGGATTTCTTTATGCTACTATTTTTACTTTTACACATTTACTTGATATTATAATTTTATTTTTAGTAACAAAAGTTATTTTTAATTTTTATGATATTTCAAATTATATGCTTTATATTCAAAGATTTTCTTTGGTAATATTATTATTTTTTAGTGTCTATTTGATATATAAATCTGTGAAAAATATAAAAAATAAGCATCAAAAAAATACTCAAAAAACTTCATCAAATGGTTTAAAAGGCTCAATTTTTTTATGATTTGTTGCTGGACTTGCACCATGTACTTTTGGTTGGAGTATTTTTCTTCTTTTATTTTCTACTGGAAATCTGGCTCTTATTGTTCCAATGATTTTAGCTTTGTGAATTGGAATATTTTTGTGTTTATTTTTTATTTTAGTGCTTACTTATATATTAAGAAAAAAAATCTTTGAAAAAATAAAAATATTTTCTGAATATTCAAGCTTGTTTTCTAGTATGATTCTTTTGCTCTTATCTATTTTTTTGTTTTCACAATTATTCTAAAACTTTTTGAATAAAAAAACTATTCAAAATTGAATAGTTTTTTTATTATTTTATTGGCATTGACAAGTTGCTACCTTTTGTCATCTTGTTCATACTTCATATGAAGATACTCCATTTAAAGCACTCGTACAAGCAGTGGTTTGATGGTTTGGAACTGTTGTTCATACAGGTCAAACTACAGCGTGGTATTTCCATTGACAAGAATTTGTAGTTGATGCAGAACAATTTAAGAGAGTTGCAGATCAAGCTGAAAGGATTTGATCTCCATAAGCAGCAAAAAATTCATATCATCCTACTGGAAATGCATTTGCTTGTCCAGAACCAACAATTCTATTATTTCCACTCCATTCGTCATCTGTATAATCTCTAAAATCAGCAGGATTGGTACAGTTAGAAGTTCCAGCAAGTCTTGCACAACCTTTTGGAGGAGTTGCTTTATCAATTCCATCAACTACTACATACCAAGTTTGGTTTGCACAAGCAGTACTTCATAAATTATTCATAGAGTTTCAAATTGTTGTAGTCGGTTTTGCAGAACTAGGAGCACAATTTATTAAACTTGCAGATCAGGCAGAAACAATTTGGCTTCCATAGAGTGCAAAAAATTCATATCATCCTACTGGAAATGCATTTGCTGACCCAGAAGTTACTATTTTATTATTTCCACTCCATTCGCTCGCAGTATATTCTCTAAAGTCAGATGGATTCGTACAAGCTGAAGTTCCAGCCACTCTTGCACATCCTTTTGGAGGATTTGATTTATCAACTCCCTCAACAACAGCATACCAAGTTTGGTTTACACAAGCCGAATTAGAAAGACTATTCATAGAGTTTCAAATTTTAGTAGTAGGTTTTCAAGCAATTCCATTTTGAAGGTATACTTTTACTACACTGTTTTCCATTTTTACACTATCACAGTAAACATTTCAGCTAGTAACTCTTGGAGTACATCCAGTTGCATTTGCAATAGAATACCCAGATTTTTTAATTTGTAATATATTTCACATACTTGTAGCAGGTTCAAAGTTTTCAGGAGTTTTCCCATTTGCATCAGTAGTATAACTTGCAATAGTACTTGAACTCATACCGATAATACCAATAATATCTACTCATACTCCTGATATTGGTTGTTGAGTTACATTATCATAAACATATATAGTAATTCAACTTCCAGCAGCTTTTGGCTGACAATTCGTTTTTGAAGAATTAACAGTATATCAAACTTTACATCACCAAGTACATGTTCCACCTGTATCATATCTCCATACTGTATTATTAGTACCTCAAGTGGTAAATGGTGAATAAGGTCTTATTACAACTCCATCTCCTGAAGGTGGTAATGTTCCAGTACAAGATTGAGTACTTCCCCCAGAAGAACTACTACTTGATGAAGAACTACTTGAACTTCATCCAGAAGAACTGCTACTTGATGAAGAAGAATTAGTTGAATCTTCCTTTTTACATTCTCATTTATATAAAACAGTTGCTTTTCCTAAACCAGCTGTACAGCTATTTGAGTAGGTTGTAGGTTGTGGCATAACTTGCATACAAGCTATAAATTTACTATTTGTACATTCTGGCATTGGTGGTTGTGCACATACTGGGTCATATTCTGCAGTACATGATATAGAGGAAGTACATTCATATTTTGTTCTTTCACATCCATCATTATCTATATAAGTTCATTTTGATACAGGACTTCACTCTTTACAGAAAGGTATTGATATTTCAGGACAATTTTTTACTTCTGAACAATTTCCAAGTAATTGACATAAAAAATCATCAACATCAGAAGTATTTTTTATTTTTGCAATTCAAGAAGTTAAATAATTAATCATTTGTTTGATAGTATTATTTGACTTATATTTCTCTCAAAGAGTTACTAATTGTTTTTCGAGTTGAGAAATAGTAGATTCAAATTTTGTTTTAGAAGAAGTTTCTTTAATTTTTACGATTTTTTCTAAAACAATATCAAGTTTATCTTTGTTTGGAATATTTTGATCTGATATTTGGGTTGAATTTTCATTCATTGCAGAGAGGTTTATTTTACAGCTATTTTCAAGTCCACAGATAAAATAATAATATTTTGCATTATTGAAGAAACAATCACTTCTTTTATAGCTTGGATATTCAACATTATATTTATCTTTTGTAGTGGTACAAGAATTAAGAGCATCATATCCATCAGAGAGAACATTTCATATTTTGATTTGATTGTCTAGTTCTGTTTTTGAAATTTGAGTATTTCAAAGTGATATGAGAGGAATAAGAAGAAATCATAAAAATACACATAATTGTTTTATTTTTTTCATAAAAATAGATTTTAAAAAGTAAATTATTATTTAAGATGAAATTAATTTTTGTGTTTCATAGGCACTATAATTTAAATAATAAAAGTGTTTGAATTATAAGGGATGTATATATTTTTGTCAAATTTATTTTTTTGCATAAGATATGTGTTTGACAAAAAAAATAAAAGCATTATAAATACATAAAAATAAAAACAAAAATATTTTAGAAAAATAATTTTTATAGGTATGAAAAATACTATTTTTTTAAGAAAATTTTTTGCCATTCTTTTAATATTTTCAATATTTTTTCAATATATATTTCCATTTTGAAATGCTCTTGATACAAATGGTTTGAGTTCTCCGTGGACTTTGGAGAAAGCAGAACATTTAGCTGGAAGAGCTCTTATTGGAGCAACTCCAGAAATGATTGAAAAATTGTATAATGCTGGAAGTGCACAAAATGCAATATCGCTTCTTTTTCCGGATAAAAATGGACCGGATAGAACAGAGTATTTAGAACAATTGAAAAACTTTAAATGAGAAAGTTTTAATGTAAGTGATACGAATGCAAATAGGAAAGTATATGCTTTTACATATTATGCTGATCCTTATGAAGCAAAAAGAAAATTATTTTGACTTTTTGAAGATATTTTTCCAGTTGATAGAGATGGTGCTTGAGCGAATAATATTAATTTTCCTGATATAGAAAATCATTTTAAAATATTATATGAAGAATCTCTTGGGAATTATAAAAAAATGATAAAGAGGGTATTATTTGATAGCCAGAATCCAGAGAATAGTTTTGCAATGGGAAAATACTTAGACCTTCTTAATGCTCCAAATAAAGATAAACCAAATGAAAATTATGCCAGAGAATTGATGCAACTTTTTTTGATGTTAGAACATAAACCTTGGGAAGATGCAGAAACTCCTTGAGCTGAAAGAAATTATACTGAAGAGGATGTCGCATCACTTGCTCTTATTTTAACATGATTTCGTTATGGAGAAGACAAAAAAGTATATTTCGATGAAACGTATCATAATACAAGTACAGGAATTACTTTTTTATCAGGTGCTTTAAAAAATGGAGATAATTTTTCATTTTATGATAGTGGAAGTTGAAGTATAGATAATACAAAAATTATTCAACCAATCTCTGGAAATAATGGTCTTGGAGATAATATTATAGACTATATTTTTTCAAAAAGAGAAAAGGAAATTGCTTCTTTTCTTGCTTGGAGATTATTAAAGTATTATGTAAATGATACACCAACTCAAAATGAAATACAAACGGTTGCTTCCCAAATAATAAATTACAATTTTGAATTATTACCAACAGTAAGATGGTTGCTAGCTAGTGATATTATGTATAGTGAAGTATCAATGAATACTATCAGATACAAAAATCCAATAGAATTAGCGATAGGAACTATAAAATTACTTCATGCAAAAGATGAAAATTTTATAGTTGATCCTTTCCTGAATGATACTTCACTTTTTACGACTCTTGATTGGACTCCATACAATCCAAGAAGTATTTTTGGAAGGGATGGTTTTGATCATAATGAAGCATTTATGAATGCTTATTTTCATAATCAATGGGTCACTTATGCTTCAAAAATAGCTTTTACAACTGGAAGTTGATATTATAATCTTTCTCACCTTATTCCAAATACTTATAATACTAATACTGGCACATTTGATATAAAAACCTCAAAAAATAATACTTTTTCTGGAAGTATTTCTCTTGGAAATTTTTCTTTTTATACTGGTACTGGAACAGCAACAGGAAGTGAAAATATATCACTTCAAAAAACATTATTTTTCTTGGAAGAAGCAGAGATTTTAGAAGAAATTGATGTAGTGGAAATTATGACTCAAACTGGAGAAAATCTTTGAGAGGAGCAAAAAAATCTCTTGCAAGAAAAAAGTGAATGAATGAAAAATGATTTAAACATTAAAATAGAAGAAATAGAAAAAACTTCAGAAGAGGAAAATAAATTACCAGAAATGGAATCTCAAAATATGATTTCTGAAATGGAAAATATTTGAAGTGAAAAAATGATAGAAGAATTACTAGAAAAACAAGAGGAGCAAGATTTGCAAGAATCAGAAGATAATATTTTAGAAAAACAGCAAGAAAATCCTGAAAAAATGCTTGAATTACCAGAAAATAATCTTTGAAAAGAGGAAAAAGAAATGATAGAGTCTTGAGAAAATATATGAGAAGAAAAATTATCTATAGAGGAATTTCCTGAAAAAGAAATACAAGAAGAAGAGAAAAAAAATGATGAAATATCATTTTTGAGAAAAATATTTCTTCCTCCAGTTTCAGCAGCTCTTGAAGAAGAAGTTCTTTCGTTTGTGACTGGAAGTATAGTATTTCCTGATTTTTACATACAAACTGCTTCTGGAAAAATAAATATAGAATGAACTTTTGATGCTGAAAAAGGAGTTTTAAATATTGCTTCATGAAGTTTAGTATCTGGAAAGAAAACATATCATTTTAGTCATTCTAGTTTGCAAGTAGAAGATGGCTATCTATTTCATAGTGATATTTCAATAGATCAAATGCTGGAACAATTAGAAGACAATTTGTATCTTGGGAAAAAAATTCCAGAAAGTGTAAAAGAGAAATTTATAAATTTTCTTGAAGTAAATGAGGCAGGACTTCCAAGAACTTTTTTACCAAATAATACAACATATAGAAATAAATATATACGAGCTATTATTGCAATGATGCTTTCACAACCAGAATTTTTACTCTTAAGCTGATATGATTTACCAACTGATACAACTCTTAATTCTTGAAATATTCAAATCAGTGATAATTCAAAAAAACTGATTATGATTGAACTCTATGGATGATATGATTGGGTAAATGGAATTATTCCTAAAAATGAATATGAATATTATTCTCAAATCAGAGGAGGGATGTCATATAATAAAAGTGATTTATTAGAAATAGGAGATTTTTATTTAAATAAAGCATTTGAAAGCTTTCAACCATTTTATGAAAGTGGAGATTTAAGAATAGTAAATAGAGTTGGAACTCCAAATCATTCTCGTTGACACGATACAGCAACTATTCAAGTTGCAAGCCAAAAAGCACTTCAAACGGTTGGAACTCCAGGACTTATTTGAGAACTGATCAAAAATGACCCAAATCCTCTTAATAATATAGTTTTATGAACGAGTAGACCAGCTATTTATACGAATGGAAATTATATAAATATTTGAGGAAATTCTATTATTTATAAAACAAATGGAAGTACAAATGCTCAGGAAAAAGAGTATCAACTTTCTGTTTTAAAAAATATTATGAATACGAGAGATTATCCGGTAAAAATGGGTGAAAATTTTAAAAATTCTGTTACTCTAGATACGGTTGGAAATTCAGGGCAATCTTCTGTTTGATATACATTGAGTGGAAGACTTAATTTTACAAAAAATCTGATTGATAATGGACTTTGAATTACTTATTATGTACCAGGATGAGGATGATATGATACACATGGAGATCAATTAAAATCATGAACATATAATTTATGAGATAGAACTCGTGATTTAGCAAATGATATTTCTACCTTTTTTACTCAAATGAAAGATTCTGGAAAAGATGTAACTATTATTGTATATTCAGAATTTGGAAGAACTCTCAAAGCAAATGGAACTCTAGGAACTGACCACTGACAATGAGGAGGATATTTTATTCTTTCTACTAATAATACATTAAAACAAAGTCTTCCTGAAAAAATTATTGGGAAAATTTCTCTTGAAAATGAATACAATGATTGGCTTTGAGTTGGAGTTGACTATAGGTCTATTTATTCAAAAATTTTGAAAAGTTTATATAATATTGATGTAGAAAAATATTTTTGACAAAAATTTTCTTTAGAAGAAGATTTAAATACAGATATTCCATTTCCAGCTTTATTTAGAAGAGAATATAAAGAAACTTGGTGGGGAAATGTTGGAACAGATTTAACATTTCAAATAGAAGATAGTAATTTTCGTTTTAAAGATGGTTCGTATTTGAAGTTAAAATATGGGCAAAATCCAGAAAAAATGACTCAATTTTCAAGATGGACTATGGATAATTATGTGTATGATGAAAAAACAAATTCTTTTCATATCAATTTAAATTTAGCAAAATGAAAACTCTATTACTATGAACTAGAAATAGTTGATAATCAATATGAAAGATATGTAGTTTCTGGAAGTTTTATGTCCCCAGAAAAATATGAGGCTAACTCAAATGTAAGTATAATTCCTCTGATTACCGATAGTTTTTTTGCAAAATATAATAATACAGAAGTAAATGGTGAGAAAAAAATTGATAAACTCATCTTACTTAATAATCCTGTTCAAGAAATTATAAGTACTGGAACGACTTTAAATGAAGACTGAGAAGAAATAGAGGAAGTTATTAAAACTTATAGTGGTACTTTAAAAGACATCATTTTTGATGAAAAAATTACTATGACTTTTTGAACATGAGAAACATACATTGATACTTTGACACATTCTTGAATTTGGAATGGAGGATTTCTACTTCCTCAATTTATCAATAAAAATGAATTTATTTCAAAAAATGCTTCATGGAGTGGAATAACTCTCAAAAATCTCAATATTGAAAATATAGTAAAAGTTTGAGCAGATAGCTTAGGAGTAGGAATGAAATTGAATCAATCGGTAAAAATAACACTTCCAATTCAAGATATAAATGGAGTTTATAAAATCATTAAAAGTGAAGATGGTATAAACTGGGAGGAAATTTCTTGAATACAAGCAGAAAATACTATTACATTTGATACGAATCATTTTACTTATTTTGCTCTTTACGATACTAAAAAAATAGTGGTTACTCCTGTAGAACCAGAAAATCCACAAAATTCAGAAAATCCACAAAATCCACAAAATCCTGGAAATGGATGAGGAAATTGAAATGGAGGCTCTTCATCATGAGGTGGTTCAGGTTGAGGAAGTTCATGAGGATGAAATAGTGGCTGAAATTCTTGATGATCATGATGATGAGGTGGATGATGAGTCACTTTAGCAAAAGATTATTGTCCTGCTTGAGATTTTTCTCTTAGTTATTATGATGGTATGTGTTGAGAAAAAACAAAAATAACTTCTCAAACAGGAAGTGTGATTCCAGCAACTATTATAAAAGATAAATTGTATTACCAAAATTTGAAGCAGCAAATTTTAGAAGAAAGAAAGAAATCAAAAGAACAAAATCAAGGAAAAATAATATCTACGAAAGTATGAAAATATACTGTAATAGAAATTTCATCATACCATTTAAGTGATAAGATAAAAAAGATTTCTCTTTGGATTATTGCCAATAAAAAACTCTCTGAACCTGAAAAAAAGAAATACATAGAAAGATTGAATGCATTTTTACTTTCTAAATATAATTATGAAAAACAAAGGAATTCTAGGGAATTGAAAAATAAATATAGTAAAGAAATAATACTTTTAAAATCTGTATTAAATAAATTAAAAAAGCTCTAAGA
>JAUCCN010000014.1:0-37343 GCA_034676185.1 Patescibacteria group bacterium
AAATATTTTAGAGAAAAATCAAGTTTTATTGTGAAGAGGTTTTATTTTTTTGCAATTTTTAGGAAAGTAAATAAAATAATTATGCCAAATTATTCATTTATTTTATGATACCTATTTTATTGTTTGTTTATTCAAGGCTATATTGGAGTAATTATCCTCTCCATCTTCCTTGAATAAATAGGGGTAAGATAGATGAATAGTTTGGCGACTTTCGGATAATTACTCCTTTTTTAGTTCTAAAAAATATCCAAACTATTTTTATAACAAAGATTGAGTAATGAAAGAGTATTTTATTATTTCATGTTCTAATTATGAAAAAATTTGCAAAAAAAATGAGTTATACTAAAATATCCTTATTATTACATAATAACCTTTCTCATATGGATAAACTTAAAATAAAACCACAAACTTTTACAAAATCTAAACTTAAAACTGTTTGATTTACTCTCGTTGAACTCATTATAGTAATTACCATTTTAGCTATTCTCGCTACTATTGCTTTTATTTCTTTTAAAAACTATTCCTCAAATGCTAGAGATGGAAATAGAATGGCTACTCTCAAAAATATTGAAACTTGACTTCTCTTATTTCAAACGAAAACTTCTTCTCTACCATCTCCGGAAAATTATATCAACATCATTTGAAGTGGATCTTCTCTTCTTTCTAAACAAGGATATATCTGAAAAAATATTACTTCTCAAATTCGCTTAAATACTGATGTTTTTGACCCTAAAGATAATACTCAATATTTATATTCTACTAATTGAGTAAATTCAAAATATCAACTTTGAACTTATTTAGAAGAACAAAATTTACCATCTTATTTTCCTCAAATTTATGCGAATATTGATTATTCAAAAAGATTCTTTTATACTATCTGAAATCCTGTTTGAATTGTTTTAGATGAACTTAATTCTCCTTTATCTATTAATACTGATTTAATTTTAGATGATAATAATTCTCAATTCAAAGTTTATTTTTCAAATGATTCTCATTCTGGAAGTATCTCTTGAACTGGATGAAGTTTAATTGAAAAAATAACTGAATATCAACAAAATACTTCTCTTCCTGTTATACAAAATAATTGTTCTTTTTCAGGTTCTACTATACTTCATTGAAATTCTATTACTCTTTATAAGTTAGAAAGTATTGATAAATTTGATAGTGTGAATACTTGTCAAAATAATAGTTTAGAAAGATTTTGTAATAACTGAGTTTTATCTGGTGATGAAGAATATATCTATTCAAACTGTGTGAAGTGAGAAATCAGTAATTGTTCTGCAAGTTGAAGTTATGTTTATAATTGACATACTTATAATATTCCAGCTTTAAATCATAGTTCAAGTACTGGTGGTTTAATTTCAGCTTCTGTTTCTGAAAATAATGGGACTTTCTCATATACTTTGAATACTATTTCTTGTAATGATTGAAGTCTTATTAATCCTTCTGAAGCTTCTAATTCTACTTTAATCAGTTGTAATAACTGATTTTGAGTAAATTGAAATAGTTGTAATGATATTACTCCTCCTAGTTGATGAAGTTTCACTATAAATAGTAATGCCACATCTACCAATTCTACATCTGTAACTTTAAATATTACTTGTCCTACTGATATTTCAAATCCTATTCAAATAGCTTACTGAAATTCTACAAATCCTACGAATTGGGTGAATTGTACTTCTTGAAATATTTCTCATACTTTAACAAGCTGAGATGGAAATAAAACTGTTTTTGTTAGATTTAGAGATAGTGCTTGAAATATGACTAGCGAAGTGAGTAAAAGTATTTCACTCAGTACAACTATTAACATCTCTAGTTGTAGTTACTCTACTGCTGCATATTTAAGTGGATGTAGTGGAAGTAAGTGTTCTTTAGTATCTATCAAATTTTCTTGACCAGTTTCCAGCTCTTGTTGAGCTTCTGCTAACAGAATTACTTGTTGATGTACATGCCAAAATATGTGATATAGATATTATGGAACCAATTATTCACAATGTATGTGTAGTGATTCTTATGCAACTACATCTTGAACATATGATTTATTAGATTTATGTAGTGCGGTTTATCCTAAATAATATTGAGTGAGATTTTTATTAAAACCCTTAAATATAAAAAAAGCTAAGAATAATAAATTATTCTTAGCTTTTTACCTCCTCTTCCCATACAAATAATAAAAAAGATACAAACTATACCATACTTTTTTAAAATTTTTTCTTGGATTAGTAATAAATCTCCAAAGCCATTCTAACTTTAAATTAATAAAAATTTGTGGTGCTCTTTTTTCATTTCCAGCCCAAAAATCAAAAGTTCATCATTGAGAAAAAGCAAGTAAGTTATATTTTTTAATATTTTCAAGATTATTTTTTATCCAAATTTCTTGTTTTGGAGTTCAGAGTCAAACCATAAAAATATTTATTTTTTCATTTCTATTTTTCTTATTTTTTTCAGTAAATTCAGAAACTCAACCAATTTGCTTCTCAAATTGGGATTCAGACAATCTTCATTTACCTCAAAAAAAAGAAAAATTATCGTTAAGTTCTTCTAATTTTCAAAAATCAAATTCACTATAACCATCTTGAAAATAAGCAATTTTTATTCCATATTTTTGTTCGATATTTAGAACTGCTTTTTCAATTACCTCTTTTTTTGCTCAGTATAAAATAAGGTTATATTCATCGGCTTTCAGATTTTTTAAAATATACTCAGCAAAATCAGTCCCATTGAGATTAGAAAGAGAAAGTCAAAAATATTTTTTATAATACAGCTGTAAAGCAATTCCATCAGGAAGCAAAAAATCACATATTTTTAAAGCTTCTAAAAATTCTCTATTTACTTTTTTATTTCCAATTATTCCATTGGAAATTAAATTAGCAAAATAGAGATAATGTACCACTCAAAATCATTGTTCTTTGTATTTTTTTATAATTTCTTTGAAAGCTTTTTGAGTATTTTTTTTATAAATTTTTTCAAGTATAGTCATATAAAATATTTTAAAAGATTGCTATTATTTTAAAGATACTTTTTAGAAAGTAAAATTTTTTTACTTTTTCATAATTTTCATATAATCACAATAATTAACCTGAAAATTTATGAATACCTTAGAAAACAAAAAAATTGCCATAGTTTGTGATTGGCTGAAAGATTTTGGATGAGCTGAAATTGTTATTTCTCACTTACTAGAAATATTTCCAAATGCTGATATTTTCACCTCAGTATTTTTTATGAAAGAAAATAAAATATTTGAGGGAAGAAAAATTACGACCAGTTTCATACAAAAAATTCCTCTCTTAAATAAATCACATAAATTAGCTTTAATGCTCAGACCTTATGCTTTTGAAAGCTTTGATTTGAGTGAATATGATATCGTTATTTCTTCAAATAGTGCAGAAAGTAAAGGAATTATCACAAAACCAGAAACTCTTCATTTTTGTTATTGTCATACACCAACCAGATATTTTTGGAGTCATTATCATGAATATTTAGAAATGATGGAGTTTTGAATTTTGAATCCTATTTGAAAATGGTTGATGCCAAAAATGGTTCATAAACTCAGAATGTGGGATTTTTTAGCAAGCAAAAGAGTAGATTATTTTATTGCTAATTCAAAAAATACTGCTTCAAGAATAGAAAAATACTACAAAAAAGAATCTGAAGTTATCTATCCTGGACTTGACTTAGAACATATTCCTTTTTGTGAGAAAAAAGACAAGGTGAATTCCGAAGGAAGAGAGAGCCCCCTGGGGTGAGATTATTATTTCTATAATGGAAGATGTATTCCATATAAAAAATTTGATTTAATCGTAGATGCATTTAATAAAAATGGGAAAAATATTATCATTGCGACTAATACTGACAATAAACTTTACAGAAGTTTAAAAGCAAAATCAAATGCAAATATTACTTGGAAATTTGGACTTTCTCTTGAGGAAATCAATCAAATTCACTCAAAAGCAAAAGCATTTTTATTTCCACCAGAGGAAGATTTTTGACTCGTTCCAATTGCTGCAATGGCTTCCTGAACACCAGTAATTGCTTTTTGAAAATGAGGAAGTTTAGAAACTGTAATTGATGGAGTTACTGGAATATTTTTTGAAAATCAAACTGTAAGAAGTTTAAATAATGCTATTGATACTTTTGAAAGTATGAGTTTTGATGCCAAAAAAATTAGAGAACATGCTCTGCAATTTGATAAAAAAATATTTCAGGAAAAAATTTTAAAATTTATAAATGAAAAATTAAAATAAGAAAAGAAGATAGAAAAACTACCTTCTTTTTTATCTTGGAAATTCCAGATTTCAGACAGGAACAAATCCCATTTGCATCAAAATTTCCTTTTCATCATCACCACGAGCGATGACGATAACTGATGCCATCACCATTTTGATGAGTCCAGCGCTATTTTCTCCACTCACTTGTTTTTTTCTGAAAAACATAACATCCTCTTAAAAGAAACAGGGGAAAAATCTTAGGAAGTGCATTATAATTATTTTAAGAAAATATCAATCTTTTATTTTTTCCTCTTATTTATACTATTTTTTTAAATTTTAACTCAAATAAGATAGTACTTTACAACTAAGAATGTATAATTTTTTTATACAAAATATTTTTTGACAAAAGAAAAAGAAATCTTACAATCAATATATCTACCTCTATTATAGGTAATTTATCATTAATTTTTTCTTATGAAAAAACTTTATACTATCCTCATTTTAGCCCTTGTATCTTTATGAAATGCTATTTATCTTACTATTTCTGCATTTAATTATAAGGCTTGAGATACTTCAGCATTATTTTGTGATGTAAGTGCTACTTTTTCTTGTAGTAGTTTATTTTCTTACCCTTTTGCATGGATCTTTGGGATTCCTTTTCCTGCTATTGCTATGGTAGTTTATCCAATAATTGCCCTGCTTGCTTTTGCTTGAATTTTATGAAAATGTAAAAAAGCCTTTCATATTATTTTAGCACTTTGAATTTGAGGAATGATGTTTAATTCATACATTATTTATAATGAATATCTCGTTTGAATCTACTGTCTTGCTTGTTTAGCATGTAGCATAGCAATTACTACTATTGCAATACTGAGTTGAATTGGAGTAAAACAAAAAACACTTTCTTAATGAGAAAGTGTTTTTTTAAATAAAAATGTTTTCACAATATTTTCATCTTCGTTCTCACAATCAAAGTTTTTATAATATTCTATTTTAATAGTGAGAAGTCCTCATGAGTTATGTACTTGCATGTCTTTTATTTTCATATCGTACAATTGTGTTCTTGTTTCAAAATTTCCTATATCTGCAAGTGTTCCTGAGCTCACAAAACTTCCATTTTTAGTAAGTACCATTTGTTTCTGGTTTATATAATCTTTTAACAATAAATTACTCCCCGTCAATGAAAGAACACTATAATATCAATCTAGTGAATCTGTTAGAACTTGTATATTATTATCAGAAATACTAAAAATACTATTATCTGAATGAATAGCATAAGGAAATAATTTTTTATACACTTGTATTTCAGAATCATAAAATCTCAAATCAATATAACTTGCTCAATAATTTTGAAATGAGCCAGTAAAATCAGGTATTTCTATTTTATATTTTCAAGAATTTATACTTTGACTCCCAGTAAAATTATAACTCAATACATTTCCAGTAAGAGAAACAGTATCTCAAGTTCCCGTTGAAAATGGAGAACTAAATTGAAAACTTCCTGTATTATAGTTTCAAGTAATTGTAAAATTATCTAACACTTGTAAAGAAATTTTATCAAATTTAAAATCATTTTCCACTTCAAATTCTATATGTATTGGTTTTATTTCTCATCAGGTACTTGAAACTTTCCAAAGTTCATTTTTTCCAGAATTTAAAATAAATAATTCTTTTCATATAGAGTCATATACTATTCCTGTTGGTTGATACAATCAATGTCACATATCTAAAAATGAAAATACTTTATATGAAGATATATTTGCTCCCAAAAAGTAAGAAACTCTATTATTTCCGCTATCACTTACAAAACCAGTTCCTGAAATATGAGTTAATCATCATGGATTATTCAAAAACATAGCTCTCCCTCCTATCCCATTTTCAAAATTATCTCAAAACACTCATTTTCCAATAATTCCAGTTCATGATCTATATACCTGATGTTTCAAATAGCTTCCTGTAAATGGCGATCAAGTTAAAAGAAATGGATTATAATTTTGTAATTCTAAATATTTTGTTTCAATATTCTCATCATTTCTACACTCTCCTGTAAAAGTTTTTATTTTAAAATCATACAAAAGTGGTTTTCAAAATTGAAATCACTTTGTCTTTAGCATAATTCCAGTATTTGAAGTAGAAATAATATCAAATTTGCTTCAAAAAATTTCTCAAAAATCTTGAAAAAGAGAAATGTATACATTTTCCTGATTCAAAATCTTTTTTTGAAGAGAAATATTTTTTATTCCAGAAGTAACAAATACTCCAACTGATACCATAATAATCACAGAAATACTGACTCAAATAAGAATTTCTATTAATGTAAATGCAAAATTATTTTTTTTCATATTAAATCTTTAAAAATAATCTATCAATTTCATATTTTGGAAGTGCATTATTTTTTTCTATCAATTCTTTGGTTTCGATTACTTTTTCAAGGATATCTCAAAAAATTAAGTTTTCTTGAATATAAAAAATAAAAGTATCCAAAAAATGTATATAATCTTCTTTTTGTATCTTTTTATCTTGAAAAAAATATTTAAATAAATTCATATTTCTTTTTCAAAAATAATCATCTATCAGTTGGTAAAAAAAATCATTTTTTTGCTTTATTTTTTCAGAAGAAAAATGTATGATTTGCAAACGGGATAAAATAGTTTCTGGAATTCAAGCTTCAGATTGAGCCGTCAGAAATACAATATTTCAAACTCAAGGTTCTTCTAAAAATTTTAAAGCTGATGCATAGGTCTCTTGAGTTGCTCTTAGAATATTTTCAATAAGAAATACTTGATTTCAAAAACTTGGTTTCATCACTCATTTTCAAAAAAATTCTCTTACTTCATTAATTTTGATTTTTTCACCATGATCAGAAAGTACATAGAGATAATTTTTATCAATATTTTGATCTGAAAAAAAGCTATAGATAAAATTTTTTAATTCTTGATGAAAAAGTTCCAAATTATCTGACAAAAAAAGTATTGGTTGAAATACTTCTTGTGTTTCCATATTTATCTGTATTTTTTGAAAAATATCTCTATTCATTTGGTTCTTCGTCTATTAAATCTAAAAGTCATTTTAAATCCTGAGAAAATTCTTCTTCAACAGAAGTAGTTTTTTCATGAGGAGGAATAGTAACTTCTACATCAATACTCCCAGTAGAAATTATTTCTGGGGGAAGGATTTCTGGTTGTTTTTCTTCAGAAACCGGAGCTTTCACATAACAAGAAGCAAGAAGCGGAAGTAAAAGAAGAAGAAATAATTTTTTCATAGAAATAGATTTAATAAATAAACATTTTTATTGTATCAAAATATTATAATATGTAAAGAAAAAACCTTATTTTATAAGGTTTAAGCTCTTTTTTTTTCTTCTACCAAATCATAATCATCATTGGCTGCATTTGGAATATCTTTCAGTACATCTAATTTTTTAAATTCAGTTCTAGTATCATTTAAAATATCTACTAAAGCAGATGGATTTTCTTCTCATCCAAGTACAATGCGAGCAATATTTTGTACCACTGAGTCACCATATTTTGCATAAAAAGTTCTCAAAATTGCTGTAGTTGTTTGACTTTTTATTGTCTCTACCGCACTATTTTCTATCACATCATTTGTTTGTAAATTCTGACTCATAATCTGAAAATATAAAATAATTCTTTATGATTGTACCATATTTTTAAAAATATTCAAGTTTATTGTTTTTATTAGACTTATTATCTATTTTTAGCACATTTTTATATTGAGTGCTAAAAATATTTGACTTTCAAAAAAATATTAATATACTTGTCATATAAAAGTGAAAAATATTTTCTTTTCACTTTATAATCTTTAATTTTATAATTTATATATTATGTGAAAAATTATTTGAATTGACTTATGAACTACAAATTCTTGTGTTGCCTTTATGGAAGGATGAGAAGCAAAAGTAATCCTTAACTGAGAAGGAAATAGAACTACTCCATCTATTGTCGCTGCGAAAGATGGAAATATCATTGTTTGAACTCCAGCAAAAAGACAAGCTATTACAAATCCTTTAGGAACTATTTTTTCAGCAAAAAGATTTATTTGAAGAAAGTTTGATGAAGTAGCAGAAGAAATTAAAAATGTTCCTTTTAAAGTAGTAAAATGAAGTGATGGAGCAGCACTCATTGAATTTAATGGAAAACAAGTAAGACCTGAAGAAATCGGAGCTCATGTTTTAGCAAAAATTAAAGAAGATGCTGAAAAATATCTCGGAACAACTGTAACAGAAGCAGTTATTACTGTTCCAGCTTATTTTAATGATGATCAAAGACAAGCAACTATTAATGCTTGAAAAATCGCTGGACTTGAAGTAAAAAGAATTGTAAATGAACCAACTGCTGCTGCATTATCATATGGTGCTGGGAAAAATAAAAATGAAAAAATTGCTGTATATGATCTTTGAGGTTGAACATTTGATATTTCAGTTCTAGAATTATCAGAAGAAGGAACTTTTGAAGTTTTAGCAACAAATGGAGATACTCATTTAGGTTGAGATGATTTTGATAAAAGAATTGTTGATTATATCGTAGATGAATTTAAAAAAGAACAGGCTATTGATTTGAGAAATGATCCAATGGCATTACAAAGAGTAAGAGATGAAGCTGAGAAAGCAAAAAAAGAACTTTCAGCAACTACTTCTTACGATATCAATCTTCCTTATATTACTGTTGATGCAACTGGGCCTAAAAACTTAATGATGAGTATTTCAAGAGCAAAATTTGAAGAACTTATTTCTGATCTTGTAGAAAGAAGTATTGAACCTTGTAAAAAAGTATTAAAAGATGCTGGAGTTTCTGCTTCTGATTTAGATCAAGTGTTACTTGTTTGAGGTTCTACAAGAGTTCCACTCGTAATAAAAAAAGTAGAAGAATTCTTTGGGAAAAAACCAAATACAGGAATTAACCCTGATGAATCAGTGGCTATGTGAGCTGCCGTTCAAGCTGGAATTATAGGTGGAGATGTAACTGATGTATTACTTCTTGATGTTACACCACTCTCACTTTCTATTGAAACTATGGGAGGAGTTGCTACAAGAATGATTCCAAGAAACACCACTATTCCTTTTTCAAAATCAGAAACATTTTCAACTGCAGTTGATAATCAACCAAGTGTTGAAATAAATGTATTACAAGGAGAAAGAGAAATGGCAGCTGATAACAAATCTCTTGGTAGATTTATGTTAGATAGTATTGCTTCTGCTCCTAGATGAGTTCCTCAAATTGAAGTAACATTTGATATTGATGCTAACTGAGTATTAAAAGTAAAGGCCAAAGATAAAGGAACTGGGAAAGAACAACATATTACTATTGCAGGATCAACTGGTATGGATGACACAGAAGTAGAGAGACTCGTAAAGGAAGCTGAGAGTAAAAGAGAAGAAGACAAAAAAAGAAAAGATATAGTAGAAGCAAAAAATAATGCAGAAAGTGCCGTATATCAAGCAGAAAAAACTATTACTGATAATAAAGATAAGGTTTCTGATGCTGATAAATCTGATGCTGAAAATAAAATTAAAGCTTTAAAAGATGAACTTTCAAATAGTTCTGCAACAAAAGAAAGCCTAGAATCAAAAACAAAAGAACTTACTGACTTAATGATGAAAATAGGACAAGCAATTTACTCTCAAGGATGAGCACAAACAGGAAATACAGAAACTCCAAATGACTGAGTAGTTGATGGTGATGTAGAAACTGATGATGGGAAAAATACTACGAGAGTATAACAGAAAATAAAAAGTTCTTCTTTTACAGAAGAACTTTTTATTTTTGCATTACTTTCCGCACAACAAATTGAGTATACTCTTTTATATTTCATATATCATCAACATAGTCAAGTCCCAATTCTACAAATAACATTTCTCTAAACTTCATAGGAAATTCAAAAGAAGATTTTTTAGCATGTAGATTAAGTTCTTTTTTGATAAATGTAACTAATTTTTCTTTCTCATCTTCTCAAAGCATTTGTATCTTTTTCCCTTTTTGAGAAATCTCTTCTAACAATACCTCTAATTGCTCAAACATTTTTTTTGAATATAAAGAAAGTTCTCACGAATTAAAATATGCTGCTACTAATGGAAGATTTACCACTAAATTTCATAATCATTTTACAAGAGATGTACGATTTCCATAATTATACCATTCAAATTCTTTAGAAAGAGAATGTAAATCAGAAAGTATGTACCCAATCTCTTCATAGAATTCCTCTTCCGGAATTTCTGTTATTTTATTATTACTCATAACTTTTTTATAAACATAAATATGCTTTTTCTGCTACATCTCACTGAATATCGCTTACTGCAACATCAAATGCAAGAGCATCCTCTACCCTTTGTAGTTGTTCAGGAGTTAAATATTTCACTGAAATCATATCTCACTCTACATACACTTTTTGTTCACCAGTTAATGTTGATCAAATAGCAAATATTGGTACTTTTCTTTCACATTTTTCTAAATCTTCTTGGGTGATTGAAAAATTATTCATAACTTTAGACATACTTGTAAAATTAAAAAATAAATTATTTATCTTATACTTTATTTATAAAATTAGTCAAATCTTTTTTAATCTTAGCTTCTAATCTTTGATTTTTTTGTTTTCCCGGGTGAAAAAATTGTATTTTCCAAGCATGGAGAGCTTGACGAGAAAGTCAAAAATTTTTTGCAATATAGCTATTAAAAGCTTTATCACCATATTTATTATCTCATATAATTGGAGTTCATAAACTTGCTAAATGCACTCTTATTTGATGCATTCTTCCTGTTAAAATCTCTACCTCTACTTCTGAAATAATTTGTTCCCCAGAGGAAGTTTTTAAAATGTGTTCTTTTAATACTTTATAATGTGAAATAGCTACTTGTCATTTTTCACTCACTTGTACTTTATCTTCATTTTTTGCTCATTCTATACGAAGTAGTTTTTTATCTATCTTTCCTGATTGAGCTGGCAGTTTTCATACTACAATCGCATAATATACTTTCTGAATCTTCTTATGTTCTTTAAAATCAGAAACTAATTTCGTTAAAATATCTTTTTTCTTCCCGATAATTAATATTCAAGAAGTATCTCTATCAATTCTATGAACAAGTGAAGGCTTGAAAGTAAGACTATTTAATTTATCTCATAAATAATCTTGTATTTGAGAAATAATATTTGACTCCTTAGTTTTATAATCTCATGGATGAACATTAATTCCAGGTTCTTTATTTATTACCAATACATCTCCATCTTCATACACAATATTTTTTGGATCAAATTTTTCTCTATTTTCCTCTTTTTTTTCTATTTGTTTTTGAGTGAGAGTTTGAAACTCATCATCTTGTAAGAATATTTTTATTTCTTCTCCTACCTGAAGCTTATACTCATTATCTTGTCTTTTTCCATTTATTTTTACTTTATTTTTTCTGTTAATTTTATAAACAAGTGAAGCAGAAGCATTTGGAAAAAGCTTTTTCAAAAATTTATCAAGTCTTTGTCAAGCATCATTTTCAGTGATAATAAATTGTTTCATAAAAAGATAAATAAAAAATTAAATAAAAAATAAAAAGGATGAAAGAAAAACTCCCTTTGGCTTTCATCTTTTTTCTAAAAAATATTTTTATTGAAATACCGTAAAATCAAAAGCCTGATTTACCGTCTGTTGAGGAACTCTTACATCAAGAGTTTTTTGAAAACCATACGATTTTCCATCAGATTTTATACGAGTATATCTATCTGGAAGACTATTAGCTCAAAAGTCAAGCTTATATTCTAAATATGGAATTTGAGTATTATTATTTAAAACTAAATCATTCACTACTGACATCTTAAGGATACAAGAATCTCCAAGCAATTTACAGCTTGAATTATAAAAGTCAGAAAAGCTAACTACACCTCCTGTCAAAGTGATTCAAGATTTTCACCATATATCGAAGAAAGTAGCCCCACTATTTATATCTGAAGCTGTCAACCAATTTCAAGTAGCAAATAAAGTATTATTTTCACTTGATACTGTCCAGTTAACAATAGCTCAAGTAGAAGTACTTCAAGATAAAGTTACACTAGAGACTTCTGAAATCTTAGGCACTTTAAATTTAAATTTTAAATTATTTACCCCTGATACAATATATCCATTACCAATCTCTAACTGTATCGGTTCCATTTGAGAAATAATATTAAAATCCTCATCATATTCACTATTTCCATATCATTCTTGTGGAATAGTAGTTCCGCTTGAAAAAGTTCGAAATGTAGCTCCTGTAGAACTATTTGGTTGCATAAAACTTCCTGTTTCAGATGTTAAGCTTAGTCAAGGTGTTTTCAATCTCATTTTCGTATGATACAAAGCTTGCTCTATTCCAGAATATGCTTGATAATAGGCTCATGAAGTATTTTCTACTCCTCTTACTGATTTCATAAATGGTATCATATAAGCCAATAACACATAAGCTGACATAACAATTAAAATAGTAAGTCCCATCCCTATCATAATAGAAAATCATTGTGTATTATTTTTCATGAGTAAATAAGTTAGAATATAGAATTATAAAGAGAAAAATAAAAATATTATTTTTCCCACTTTTATTTTGTAAAATAATCTACTAAATTAATAGTAGTATTTATAGTATATTTTGGAATTTCTCATTGCATTCCTGATCTTTTTTTCCAACTTGGTTCAAGAGTCATAGAAAGCCTTATATATGGATTTATATTATTTTCATCCGAAGTATCTTTCCAAGCATGTTTTACATCAATATTTGGATATACATATACTTTAAAATCAGAAACATTGATAGTATCTGGGAAAAGAGGTTGCCAATAATCATAATTATTACTCCCAGCTACTACTATCTCACTTCCCGTTCAAAAAGTCGGATCTATAATCCAAGTATCTACAATTCAATCAAAACTTCCTGTAGAAATTGATCAAGAACTATGATTGACTCACCAATCCTTTCCTTCTAATTTTAATATTTCTATTGTTCCTAAACATCCACTTCAAGTAGCTGAAGTACTGCAACTCGCTCAAGTTGGTTTATTTTGCCATGGGTCTTCTTTTACATTCCATCTTAAAAGAGTTCTTTTTTTCCCATCTCAAGAAATCAAATAAATTTCTTTTACATCTACTCCTCCAGTAAATACACTTGGTCCAGATCATAAATGCTCATCATCATCATCTCATCTAATATTTCCATCTTCATTTTGATCTCATCAATCAGTATCTTCATTAGAATTATAATCTATAAATTGAAAGGAATATTGTCCATATCTTTGAAATGTTCATAAAGACGCATTAAATCAATCTCATGAAATAGTTGCACTAAAATCCTTTCCATTCATAAATTGAAAACATCCTCAAGTTCACATATTATCTCAATTTAAACTCCTACAATAATAAAATGAATCTCCATAACTTGAAGTTCCAAGCATTCCCCCACTTCAAAAATTTCAAAATCCAGTTCATTTATTGTAATGTCAACTTGAAGTAGTAGATCCCACTATTTTTCTATTAAAATATTCCTCATAATCAATAGTTCCTCATCCTTTTATTTCTTCAAATAATTTTTCACTAAAATAAACTACATCTTTGGTGATATCGGTTTTTTCTATCAATTTAATTTTTCCAATATTTACTGCTGAAAGCGCTTGAAAACCTCAAAGAATCACAATAGTAAATATTAAAATTCATAAAAGTACTTCAATGAGTGTAAATCATTTTTTATCTTTTTTCATAATTTATTTTTTTTTATAAAATATATATTTAATGAAAGCTCAAAGAAAAAATCAAATTTTAAAAAGACTTGGTTTTTTCCAAAAATAAGATGGCCAAATTCTAAAAATATAATCAATACTATCAAAAAAACTTGATCTTTTTATGATTGATTTTTTTGAAAATAAAGAAGTAAAACTTCTTGCAAGTGAAACAACTCAACTGAGTAAAAAAAGAATAATATCAAAAAATCAATTCTTAATTTTTTTCATTTTTCTTATGGTAAAAGATTATATTACTTCCATATAATAACAAAAAAAAAACTAAAATCAAAAAAAAGATTTTTTAAAATATTACCAAACAATAAAAAAACAAATTGTAAATATAGCTAAACTTTACTTCTTTAAAAAATTATGTAAAAAATGAAAAGTTTTTAATATATGAGAAGAAAAAAAATGTGATATAGAACCAGTGCAAAAAACAGGAAAATAAAGAGAATCTTCCTCCAAATATTTCATATTTTGAAATTTGAATGACTCAGTATTTCTCATCCTTTAAAGATGGTAATTATAGGAGTTTTTATTGCAAGTTTTGGGCTATTTTTTGATTGGTTTGGTAATTATGATAATACTTTTTCTGGAAATGCTTTCCATAAAATACTCTGAATTAGTTGATATATTCTTTTTTTTATGAATATCTGTATATTATTTCTTATTTTTGGAAGAAATACAAAAGAAATTATCAAAAATATATTCCATTTTCATGCAAAAGATGCAGTTCTTATACTTCTATTTTTATTATTTTGAGCAGTATTAAGCATAAATTGTGTTGTTATAATAGCAAATTTTCAAATATTTAAAGAATGAATAGTACTCGGACAATGACTTATTATTGTACTAGTTGGATATATTTTGTGATCTATTTGATGATGTATTAATATATATTCAAAAACAAAAACAACTATCTATGTAAATGAAAATTATTGAAATCAAACATGAGATACTTCTGAAAATAATTCAGTTGAAAATGAAAATAATATGAAATTACCTTTTTAGAAAAAAACTTGACTTTAATTAAAAAAACATTATATAATATTTCCTTAACTTTATTTCTATGGTAAATATGCAAACAAAGGAATTAAATAACTCATCTATTGTAAATGCTTTTCAAGATATATTGAAGGCATTATCTGAAAAAGAAAAAAATGTTATTGAAAGGAGAATTTGACTCTACGGAGAAAAAGAAACTCTTCAAAATATTTGAGATTCGTTTTCTCCAAATATTACCAGAGAAAGAGTAAGACAAATAGAAGATGCTGGGATTAAGAAAATTGGAAGAGTCGTAAAAGCAACTACGCTCGTTCAAATTCAAGAATTTGCGAAAGATATTTTAGAAGAACACGGGTGACTTCTTACCAGAGAAAAACTGATAAATGCTCTGATAAAATGATTTGAATTAGAGAAAAATATCAATGCTTCTATTTTAGAAACTATTGTTCAATCAGATTATGATATAGTAAAATCAAAACCAAAATTATGAACAAGAACTTATTTTTATCTCCCAAAAATTAGTAAAAAATCTATTGATTCAATATATAAAGAAGCTATTTCTATATTAAAAAAAAGAAAAGATGTTATGGAAAAAGCATCTCTTTATGAAATGATAAAAATAAATCTCAAAAATAATAATTTAAAAAATACTTTTATTGATGCCATTTTAGAAGTATATGAAGATCTTGTCTCTGGAGAAGAAACTCTTATTTGACTAGAAAAATGGAAAATTCTCAATCCAAAAACACTCAAAGATAAAGCCATTTATATTTTGAGAAAAGAGAAAATTCCTATGCATTTTGTTTCTATTGCCAACAAAATTACTGAAAATATGTGAGAAAAAGTGAAGGTAAATACCGTTCATAATGAACTTATTAGAAATAATGAATTTGTCTTAGTTGGAAGATGAATATATGCACTGAAAGATTGGGGAATTTATAAGCCTGGAACTGTTTTAGATGTGATCGTAGATGTGATGAAAAAAGCATGAGAACCAATGAGTACAGAAGACATTATAGCAAAAGTCCTCAAAGTAAGAAGAGTAAAAAATACTACTATTTATATGAATCTTCAAAATAAAAAAATGATTCAAAGAGTGTGAAGAAACTATTATGAATTAAAAAATTAGTTTTAAAAAATTCTTTTAAAAATTGAAGGAATTCTCATTTTAAAAAATAAAAAGTTTAAAATATTAGATCAAGTAAAAGCATACAATTAAGTTTGCTTTTTTTTGTTATTTTTTTAAACTATCTTTTAGAAAAAAGAGGAAAATAAAAAACTCTTTCTTCTGAGATTCTATCTTATAAATTCCACAAAATTATTATGAAAATTTTAATATTTGATACAGAAACAACATGATTTATCGATAAAAAAAATCCTGACTTGCAAGCTCAACCGTATATTATACAATTTGCCTGAATTTATGGAGAACTCAAAAATGATAGCTTTCAAGAAATAAAAAGAATCAATCAATTTATTAAACCAAAAATTTCTATACCATATGCATCAAGTCAAGTACATCATATTTATGATATTGATGTAAAAAATGCTCCGAGTATTGAAGAATATATTGATGAATTTTTAAGTATTATCAACGAGAGTGATTTAGTTATTTGACATAACATTGAATACGATGAAGAAATGATAAAACTAGAACTCAAAAGACTGAATCGTGAATATGAATACAGACCAAAACAAATTATGTGTACTATGAAAACAACTGTAGATTATTGTGCTCTTCCTGGAAGTTGAGAAAGATTTAAATATCCTAAACTTGGAGAACTTTACAAAAAACTTTTTTGAGAATATTTTCTCTGAGCCCATGATGCTATAATAGATGTGGAAGCAACTCTCAGAGCTTTTTTAGAACTTCATAAAATTGGAATAATAAAATTAGAAGAAAAAAAACACCAAGTATTAAGTCTATTTTAAAAACATTTACCCTCTAAATAACCTAAAATGAATTATAAAGACCTTGTAAATATAGATGATTTTCAAAAAAGAGAAACCTTTAATGATGAAAGAGGAGAAGTTTCTTTTTATTGTAAAGATTGTGAAGAAATAGTAGAAACAGAAAGAAAACAACCAAATAAATATATATTTATCTGTAAAAAATGTAATGGAGTAAATATTGCTGTTTGAACTCTTTCTTGATTAAAAGAAAATTATAGAATAAAAAAATAAGGAAAAATTTGACTTATATAAACTATCTATATAATGAAATTATATTTATTATTAACTAAAAAGAAAGTATGGATAAAAAAGAAGCATTAGCACAAGCACTTGCAATGATTGAAAAACAATTTTGAAAAGGATCAGTAATGAAACTTTGAGAAAAAGAAACTATGAATGTAGAAACTTCTTCTTCTGGGTCTCTCACTCTTGATATAGCTCTTTGAGGATGATATGCAAAAGGAAGAGTAGTTGAAATTTATGGTCCTGAATCATCTGGAAAGACTACCCTTACTCTTCATGCTATTGCAGAAATCCAAAAAGCATGAGGAACAGCAGCATTTGTAGATGCAGAACATGCTCTTGACCCAGCTTATGCAAAAAAAATATGAGTTGATATAGATAATCTCATTATTTCACAACCAGATTATGGAGAACAAGCTTTAGAAATAGTTGATGCTCTCGTAAGATCTGGGGCCGTTGATTTAATCGTAGTTGATTCAGTAGCTGCTCTTACTCCAAAAGCTGAAATTGAGTGAGAAATGTGAGATTCTCATATGTGATTACAGGCAAGACTTATGTCTCAAGCTTTAAGAAAAATTACTGGTCCAATTTCAAAATCTGGATGTAGTGTAATTTTTATTAATCAAATTAGAATGAAAATCGGAGTAATGTTTGGAAATCCTGAAACAACTACTTGAGGAAATGCCTTAAAGTTTTATGCTTCTCAAAGATTAGAAGTAAGAAGAAAAGATAAAATTGAAGCTGGAAGTGGAAATGAAAAAGAAGCAACGGGAAATAGAACGAGAGTAAAAATTGTAAAAAATAAAATTGCTCCTCCTTTTAAAGAAGCTGAATTTGATGTAATGTATAATGAATGAATTTCAAAAACTGGAGAAATAGTTGATATTTGAGCTGAACTTGAAGTTATTAAAAAATCTGGTTCATTTTACTCTTTTGGAGATACAAAACTCTGACAATGAAGAGAAAATGTAAAACAATTTTTAGTTGAAAATCCTAAAATTGCACAAGAAATAGAAGAAATTATAAGAAATAGTTTATAATATATTTGATAAAATAATATTTATTTATATATTACATATATATTATTATTTAATTTCAAACATATGGATGATAAACAATTTAAAGAATCTATTTTAAAGTTTCAAGAATCTATTTTAAAGTTTCAAGAATCCACTTTAAAGTTTCAAGAATTTGTTGTAACTGAATTCAAAAGTATACATTCTCGTTTTGATTGATTAGAGTGAAAATTTAACTGATTAGAGAAAAAATTTGATTGATTAGAGTGAAAAGTTAATAAACTTGACTCAACTGTAAATTCTTTAAAAGATGAGTTTAGGGAATTTACTGGAACTCAAGAATTAGAACACCAAGCAACTAGAAAACTTATCAATCAAGCCTTTACCAGTATTAACGAAAATATTTTATACCAAGAAAAAGTAGATAGAATAGAGAGACTATTAAAAGCAAAACCAAGAAATATAGTTTAGCAAAAACACTTTTACATAAAGACTCATGTAAAAGTGTTTTTTAAATGAGAAAATATATGATTTCCCCTATATATAGACAAAAAATATGATTTTACTAATTATTTTTTTGACAAAAAATAAAAAAAATATACAATCATAAATGTAATTTATTTTTTAATATAATTATATATGAAATTACAAAATAAAAGAGGTTTTACCTTAATTGAACTTTTAGTAGTTATTACTATCATTGGTATTCTAGCAACTGGTGCTACTACTGTGTATACATCTCAAATTCAAAAAGCAAGAGATACTACAAGAATTAATGATATTAAGGCTCTTCAAACTGCTGTAGAACAAGTATATCAAGATAGTTGAGAATATCCTAGACCAAGTAAATTTGCATCTAGAACTGATATAAGTGCTGCGACTTACTTACCAAGACTACCAAGAGATCCAAAAAATGGACAAACTTGTAATAACAAAGGAAAAACTGGTAATGCTGCTTGTGTATATTCTTATGTCGTTTGACCTGATGCTAATAGTATAAATTATTGAGTATATATATTATCTACTGGTTTTGAATCATTATGAAAGGTAGAAGCTGATGGAACAAAAGATGCTTGATCACATAATTGGAGATGGGAAGTATGAAATTGAATTATGAGATTAGTAACTGGTGCAACTGATTGATCATTAAATATTCCTGATAGTGACCCTGATGCTGCCTGTGCAAGTTTAACAAATGCTAATTCTCTTTCTGGAGTACTAAATCATGCTTGTGCTGTTGGGACAACTGTTAGTGATTGAGGAGGAACTAGTGATGTAATCATAACAATTCACTGATCTTAATAAAATAATAAAAAAAGAGAGAAATATAAGAGATCTCTCTTTTTTATTAATTACACCATCTGTGTTTTCTGACTATAACTTATTCCAACAAACTCTATCCCATACACTTGACTTAAAATCATAGAATGAAGTCTCATTGAAAGACAGAAATCTATTTTTTTTTGTTTATATATCTCATAAGTTTCTTTCATATTTTCAGTTATAGAAACTCATTTTTCTAAAAAATTTTTTAGGAATTCATAATCATTTGCTTCTGTATCAATAGTATGAAAACTATGGGGTAATAAAACTACTTTTCATCCAGAAGTAAGAATATACTCAATAATTTTATGAATCAATTCATTTTCAATATTTCAATTTGAGACTCATAAATATCATTTTCTAAGGGCAAGTCACACTGTTTTTCCAGAAAATTGAAACTCTTTTATATCTTCCAAACAAAATTTTCAAGCATCTATTTTTTTGAATAAATAATTTTTTTCATAATTTTTTCTTCCTTCTTGCCCGTTATCATCAAATACAGGATCTAAAATAATCTCTGAAGAAATTCACATATTTTGTAACAACTCAAAACTTGCTTTATCTCTCACATATACTTCTGTTGCTTGAGAAAATATTTTTTGAATGCTTGCAAAATTTTTACTTAATTTTATATCAATACTTACTCAAAAAATAATAATATTTTTTTTCAACATTTTTAAAATTTCTACACGAAAAAGCCATTGTTTTAAAGGATTTGAAAAATTCCCAGCTTCATTATCAAAAAAAATTCCTCCTCAACCAATCACTACACTATCAGCCCATTTTACTGTTTTTATAAAACTATAATAATTTTTTAGATTTCTAAAGATATTTTTTGGTTTTCTCATTCAAATAGGAAAATATTCTAAATATTCTACTTCCCCATCTTGGTAAAATATATCTTCTACATCATAAGTAAATACTTTAAATTTTGTCTTTTTCCCATATTTTTCTCTCAATAATTGAATCTCATTTTTTAAAATAAGTTCATCTCATAAATTTTGACATCAAACTGACATCATTATAGCAATATTCATAAAGTTTTTGTAAAAAAATATTTTTTCAGTAATATATGAAAAACAATATAATAAAAATTACTTATTAAACAAGAAAAAATGAAATTCCTCCTTACTTGCTCTGCTTGACTCGAAGCAATCGCTAAAAATGAGATTATAAAACAATGATGAACTATTGTAGAAGTAAAAGATAGACTCGTATTTTTTGAAGGACCAATTGAACTTATGGCAAAAATAAATCTTTGGTCAAGAGTTTGAAATAAAGTATACTTAGTTTTGAACGAAGCAAAAAATATTGATAATTTTGATAAACTTTATGATTTAGTTTCTGATACCAATTGGAAAAAATATTTAAATAGATATTATCCTGTTGTAGTAAAAGCTACCTCTATAAAATCTACTCTTTCAAGCACTCCTGCTATTCAAAAAATTACCAAAAAAGCTATTGTTGATAAAATGACCAACAAATCAGGAAAAACGATGCCAGAAGAATCAGATAAACCAATATTTGAAGTATTTACATTTTTTATTGATGAGCAGGCCTACATTCTCTTAAATACATCTGGAGAAACTCTCTACAAGAGAGGATATAAAAATGACACTGGAGAAGCTCCAATAAAAGAATCTCTTGCAGCAGCCCTTATAATTCTTTCAAACTGGAAATATAGCGAAAATTTTTATGATATATTTTGTGGAAGCGGAACGATTGCGATTGAAGCCGTGATGTTTGCAAGAAATATAGCTCCAGGCCTCTATAGATATTTTTCTTTTGAAAACTGGAATTTACTCCCAGAATGATATTTTAATACTCTCAGAGAAGAAGCAAAAAAACAAATATTTCCGAAAAAATATAATGTGATCGCTTCAGACATCAATGAAGAAGTTCTTGAAAAAGCAAAAATAAATGCAAAAAATGCAAAAGTAGATGATAGTATTACATTTCTTAAAAAAGACTTTAAAGAATATAAAAAAGAAAAATTATCAGGAACTCTTATTTCAAATCCGCCTTACTGACTGAGATTAAAAGATGATGACTTAAAATGATTATATAAAGATATAAATATGATTTTAGATAAAAATAAAGAATTATCTGGATGAATTATTACCGCTTATCTTGATTTTGATACTCTCATAAATTCAAAAAATTTCAAAAAAAGAAAGCTCTATAATGGAAATGAGCTTTGTTATTTTTACGGGAAAAAATAATTTTCTTTATCTATTTGATATAATTATCTAAAAAACATTTTCTCTATTTTGAAAAAAATCAATAATACTTTCTACAATAATATCTGTATATTTTTGTATTTTATTCATATCTAAAATTATTTCACTTGCATTGATAGCTTCTTTTGTCTCATCTGTGGCAAGATTTCCTTTTACTATTTCTATAAGAGATGACGGCACTTTCTCTACTAAATGAGTAGCAGAAAAATGATTTTCAAATTTATATGCTACATTTTTATCTAAAGCAATTCCATATTTTTCCCATCTGCTAATAAAACTATTATCAAGATCTAAGAAAGAATGATAATTCCCATTTGCATGATGAGTCAAAATATTATCATATCTTTGAAATCCTGAATATCATTTTGCCAAAAAATTTTCCATATCTGACTGCAAAATATCTGGTCAAAAATGCCAATCAAGTGTATTATTTCTTGAATTCATAGTATGAAGATGAAGTCAATATTTTGAGTTTGAAATCAGCTGTTCAATATGATTTATAGAATTATGATTTAAATCTTTCCACAATTCTCTTTGAATCATAGCAGGAATTGCTCTTTCTGGAACACGATTTAAATCACAAAAAGCTCTTGGAACTTTTCATATAATGAGCAAAATTTTTAAATCTGATCTTATATTTTTTAATTCCTGAAATATGCAAGTCGCTAATTCTCAAGCTCATATATCAGCCTCATGTTTCATATAAGAAGCAAGTAATTCATCTGAAAAGATATTTTTTAAGAGTGTCGTTTGGACAAATGGTAGCCATTCAGGAGCAGCCCCAGCATGAGGAGCATAGAGAAAAAAATCATATTTTTCTCAACTGTTTAATGTATGGCTGGTAAAAATTTCATATGCTTGCATAATTTTTCTTCAAAAAATAAATGACATATATTGAAAATTTATAATATCACAATAATAGTATTGTAAAGCTCATAAGTTACATATATTTTAAAGGGCATTATATTTATTTTTTTTCTTTTTCAAGTATATCTTTTTAAAAAATTTATTTTATATTATTTAGAAAAAAAATTTTACTTTTTACTTTTTTTTCATATAATTCTTTCGCCTTAAAAGGAAGGAAAAAAAATTTCCGATATTACCTTTATTATTTAACAAAAACTATTATGGCAAGAGGTAAAAAATATAATAAAGCTGTTGAATTTATCAATCAAGAAATGGCTTATTCAGTAGCTGAAGCTGTTGAATTACTTGAAAAAACAAATACAGTAAAATTTGATCCTACTGTTGAAGTTCACTTTAACTTAAATCTTGATCCAAAATATGCTGATCAAATGATTAGAACTACTATTTCTCTTCCAAATGGAACTGGAAAAACAGTAAAAGTTTGTGCTTTTTCTGATAATATTTCAGCTGCTGATTTAAAAGCTGCTGGTGCAGTAGTTGCTGGGGGTGAAGATTTAATCAACTCAATTGCGGCTGGAGAAACTGCTCTTGATTTTGATGTTTGTGTGGCCACTCCTTCAATGATGAGACAAATGTGAAAAATAGCAAGAGTACTTGGACCAAAAGGACTTATGCCAAATCCAAAAACTGGAACAGTTGGTGAAGATTTAATTGCTATTGTAAAAGAAATTGCTGCTTGAAAATTTGAATTTAAAACTGATAAACAAGGAAATATCCACTCAATTTTTGGTAAATTATCATTTGGTAAAGATAAATTAGCTCAAAATTTAGAAAAATTTATTGCTACCGTAAAAGAAGTAAAACCAAGTGGATCTAAAGGAAAATACATCAATACAGTATATGTATGTAATGCTATGGGACCTTCTATCAAATTAGATATTCAAGGATAATTATTCCTAAAATAAAAAAATAACTCTCAATTGAGAGTTATTTTTTTATAATTTTTTCAAGTGTGTAGAGTTTCAAAAGTGTACTAAATCATTTCTGTAAAGATTTCAAAACATCAGTAGTAACACAAGTATTTTCATTTTTACAATATACTCCAGAAGTACAACTGGTAAGGAACAAATCCTCTCATAAACTGGAAAGAATATCATACAATGAAATTTCTGATAAATTTTTCTCAATATATACTCCTCCATTTCTTCCTTTTAATGTTTTCACTAAATTTGCTTTCTCAAAATTGTTGATAATTTTTCTCAAGAATGCTTCTGAAATATCTAAATTTTCAGAGATTTCACAAATTTTTACTATTTTATTTTTTCAAGCTATATATGAAATAGCTTTCAATCCATAATCTCATTTTTTAGATAATTTTATCATGAATAGAATTATTAATTAAAATACCTAACATCCACTTGAAACAATAAGCATATCTAAAATATCATCTTTTTGTCCATCTCAAAGATACTTATGGATAGCATTACGAGTTGCCACGAGTCAAAATACTGCTGCTTTTTGTCTACGAGGAGAAATATCTTCCTCAACCAATTTTTTAATATAATTATAATCTTTTTTTAAAATCTCATCCAAAGTCATTCCCACAATACTTTCTCAAAATACTGAAGATGTTGCAGTAGTAACTATGGAAGTCATTCCTTCAAATGACCAATCTACTAAAATATTATTTTCAATTTTCAAAAAAACTTCAATGGTATCACTACAACTTCTATTTTCTTCTTTATATCTAATCGTTGCATCCGCCATTTCTCATCTATTTGGTGGATTTTTAGAATAAAATGTAATTATTTCGTTTGTCATTATTTATTAAAATTATTATCTAAAACCTCAAAAAAACTATCTATATCAGTTCTTGAATTGTAAATATATAAACTCATACGAGCACTTGATCAGATACCTAAATAATCCATAAATGGTTCAGTACAATGTTGTCCAGCTCTGATACAAATATTATGTTCAGCCATAACATCAGCAATATCAAGAGAATGAACTCATTCAATATAAAAACCAAATACTCCAACTCTATTTTGAGCAGTTTTACTTCAAAGAAGTTTTAAATGAGGTCTTTTACTAAATTGCTCTAAACTATATTGTACTAAATCATTTTCAATAGCATCAATTTTCTCATATCATCAAATATTTTCAATATATTCTAATGCTTTGAGTAAACTTAAAGCTCCTGAGATATTTGGCGTTCCTGGTTCAAATTTATATGGTAATGCTCAGTTTTTAAATGATTGTGTTTTTACTTCATTAATAGCTCAACCTCAAGAAAAAATTGGTTTATAATTTTCTAAAAGTTCTCTTTTTCACCAAATTACTCAAAGTCATGAATCAGCCATAATTTTATGAGCCGTAAAAAAAAGAAAATCACAATTTAATTTTTCTACATTTACTTGAAAATGAGGAAAACTTTGACTCGCATCAACAATAAAAAGAGTATCTTTTCTTTTTATTTTTCAAATTTTTTCTAAATCAAATATTTGTCCTGTAACATTTGAAACATGAGTAAATGCAATGACTTTTACTTTTTCATCATATTTTTTTTCAAAATCTACAAAATCTATTTCAAAATTTTCATTTATATTTACATATTCAAGTTCTATTCCTATTTCTTCTTTTAATATTAACCAAGGAACAATATTTGAATGATGTTCAACAATAGAAACCAATACTTTATCTCAAGCTTGTAAAACTTGATTTAATCTTAATGTTTGAGAAATAATATTGAGTGCATAATTTGAGTTATAGGTATACACAATTTCTTTAAAATCTTGTGTACCTAAAAAATTTGCTACTTTCTTTTTACTTTCAAAGTAAATTTCTTCTGACTCAATAGCTATATCATAAAGTCCTCTATGAATATTTGAATATGAGTTTGATAAATAATTACAAATTCCATCAATTACATATTTTGGTTTTTGAGTTGAAGATGTAGAGTCTAAAAATACTAAATCAGGATTATTCTGAAATATTGGAAAATCATTTCTTATTTCTTGCATATCGTCTATTTATTTTACAAAATACTTGCATAATTATATGAAAATTGATAAAAAGGCAAAATAAAATCAAGCAAATGCTTGATTTTTTTTAATTAAATTTTGGTAAATATTCATCTTTATATCTTTGCTCACATTCTTTAATAATTCTTACTGCTTCTTCTACTCCAAAAAATCATTCTACTTTTCCAGTTCCTGGTTTTTTAAGATCTTTATAATGTTCCCAATAGTAAGTAGTTTCTTTGATAAATTGTTCTCCTAAATCTTCAATAGATTTAATATGATTAGTTCTTTTATCATCATTGATAACTGCAATTACTTTATCATCAACTTCTCATCAGTCAATAAATTTCATAATTCCAATTACTCTTACTTCTACTAAAGTTCCTGGGATCAGAGGCTCAGTAACATTTACTATTTCAACATCAAGTGGATCATTATCTAAATCCCAAGTACAAGGAATAGCTCCATAAGCAAAAGGGTAAGATAAAGAACTAAACCCAACTCTATCAAGTTTTAAAGTTCCAGTTTCAGTAATAATTTCATATTTATTAATACTTCCTGCATTAATTTCAACGATTGTATTAATAACTGCATCTTCCTCAGAAGCAAATGCTGGTAAAACATGAAGTAAATTCAGCATATATTTGCTTGGTGCATGATTTATATTTGCCATAATTTCAAGTTTAGAAAATAAATTTAATATTTAAAATAAAAATCAAAAGATTTTTATTTTAAATTTCCAAGTTTTAATTGAGCTATAGATTTAAGAAGCATATCTTGTGCTTCCACAAATTTTTCCATATCTACTCTATCTTTACTATCTTTATATTGTTCCATAGTTTCAAGAGCTGATAGTCTTGCTTTTTCAGCAATATCCAAATCTACATCCGAAACCGTAACAAGCATATCAATAAGTATTTTCATACTTGATTGAGCCACTTCTAAAATTCCTCATCAAATAGCAAAATCTTCTTCTTTTTGCATATTATTTTCATCCATATGAACTACTCTTAAAACAGAAGGTTTTAAGGTAGTAATAAGTGGAATATGGTGGTCCAAAACAGTTATTTCTCCTGAAGTAGTCATAGCAGTTACTGAAACTACTGAGTGAGATTTAAAAAGTTTTCCATTAAATGACAATATTTCTAATTTCATAATAATTGTTTGTTAAAAACTAAAAGTGAAAGTAAATTGAAATCAACTTACTTTATGCTTTTAATTATTTTTGATCTTTATTATATGCTGCAATTACATCTTCAATACCAGCTTTATACATAAAATATCCTTCTGGAATGTAATCAACTTCCCCATCAATAATTTTTTTAAATCCTGAAACAGTATCAGAAAGTTTTGAATATACTCATGGAGTTCCTGTAAATTGTTCTGCAACAAAGAATGGTTGTGATAAGAATTTTTGAATTCTTCTTGCTCTTGCTACTGTTAATTTATCATCTTCTGATAATTCGTCCATACCAAGAATAGCAATAATATCTTGTAATTCTTTATATTTTTGTAAAATTCTTTGAACTTCTCTTGCTACATTATAATGTTCTTCACCAACTACAAGAGGATCAAGAACTGTAGAAGTAGAATCAAGAGGATCAACAGCTGGATAAATACCAAGTTCTGCAATAGATCTATTTAATGAAATAGTTGAATCTAAGTGAGCAAATGTTGCTGCTGGAGCTGGATCTGTAAAGTCATCAGCTGGAACGTATACTGCTTGAACAGAAGTAATAGAACCATCTTTTGTAGAAGTAATTCTTTCTTGTAGAGCCCCCATATCTGTTGCTAGAGTTGGTTGGTATCATACTGCTGAAGGAATTCTTCAAAGTAATGCAGAAATTTCAGAACCTGCTTGAGTAAATCTGAATATGTTATCAACGAATAAAAGTACATCTCTTTTTTCTCTATCTCTGAAATGTTCAGCCATAGTTAATCAAGTTAACGCAACTCTTGCTCTTGGTCCTGGAGCTTCGTTCATTTGTCCAAATACCATCGCTGTTTTATCAATAACACCTGATTCTTTCATTTCATGGTATAGGTCATTTCATTCTCTTGTTCTTTCTCAAACTCAAGCAACTACTGAATATCATCCATGTCCTGATGCAATATTATGAATTAATTCTTGCATGATAACTGTTTTCCCTACTCATGCTCAACCGAAAAGACCTACTTTTCCTCATTTTAACATTGGAGCAATTAAATCTACTACTTTAATCCCTGTTTCGAAAATTGCAGCTTTTGTAGTTAATTCAGAAAATTTTGGAGCTGATCTATGAATTGGATCATTATGTTCAGTTTTTGGTTTTTCTAAACCATCTATTGGTTCTCAAAGAACATTAAACATTCTTCCAAGTACTTTTTCACCAACTGGAACTCTAATTGGAAATTCAGTTGCTGTAACTTGCATTCCTCTTTTTAATCCATCAACTGGGTTCATAGCAATGGTTCTTACTACTCAATCTCCAAGTTGTTGTTGAACTTCTAAAACTACTTTATTTTCTCAAGCAACTTCTAAAGCATCATAAATAGATGGAACATATCCATTTCCAAATTCTACATCAATAACTACTCAAACTATTTTCGTAATTTTTCAAGTATGCATATATTATAAAAATTAAAAAATTAAATTATTATTCATTTTTGTTAAGAATTAAAAGTTATCAATGACGTTTCATTTTCAACTTTTAATTCTTAACATTTTTTGTCCATAGCGACATTTGAAAGCCTATCTGCTTCTTTATTGAGTTCTCTTGGAATCCAAGTAAAAACTACTTTTAGATTACTGGGTATCAAATTTTTGATATCCGTATTTAATACCTTGAGTTCTTCTTTTTTGATTTTCCATTCTCACTTCAATTGTTTTATTACTAAATCACTATCAGCAAAAAGTTCAATTTCAGTAGCTCATAATTCTATACATCTTTTTATTCCAAGATAGGCAGCAGTATATTCTGCTTCATTATTTGTTTTTATTCACAAATATTTATATCTTTTTTCAACTTCTTTATCGTTTTCATCAGTTATATACACTCAAATTCCAGCCTCTCCAGGATTTCATCTACTTCCTCAATCTGTATAGAGTTTTAGCTTCATAATTTTATATGTAAAATAGTAAAATGAGACTGGTAAAATCAAGAAATTATGATTTTACCACTCCTACATTTTATTACTAATCCTTCATACTTTCTACTCAAGAAACTATTTCTGAAACTTCTTTCGTAATAGCAGCCTGACGAGCTTTATTATAAGCAAGAGTTAGTTTTGAAGCATATTTATTTGCACTATCTTTTGCATTCTTCATAGCAATCATACGCGATGAATGTTCTGAAGCTTTTGATTCAATCAAAATATCATAAAACATAGAGTCAATAAGCATTGGTAAAAGTTCATTTAAAACTTGAGCTTTACTTGGTTCAATAGTATAATCAGTTGTTTTATTACTTTCTTGTAAAAATTCTTTTTCTTCATGAAAATCTTCTCCAAAAATTTGTTTAAAATAAACCTCAATTCCATCTTTTGTAAGAGGTAAAAAATCTCTTGCAACTGGAACTTGTTTAATTGTATTTACATAATGATTATAAAATACTTTTATTTTTGAATATTCAGGAGTTAAAAATTTTTCTTGAATAAGTCTTGAAATAGATTTTGCAAATACAAAATCTACATTATCAGAAAATTCAGAAGAAAAATCTGCAATAAGAGTATTTCCTGTTCTTCAAACAAAACCTGCTCCTCTTTTTCAAACTGCAATGAAATCAATTTTTTCAGATGAATTTTCTTTCATATACTGATTTACTTTTTTCATTACATTTATATTATAACCTCAACAAAGTCCTTTGTTAGAGGTAATAATGATAGCAAGAGTTTTTCCAGTATTTTCATTTTTTCTAAAAAATTTTGATTCTTCAAGAGAGTCACTCATATTTAAAAATACCTCAAGCATAGATTTCATATATGCTTTTTTTTCTAAAGCTAAATCTTGAGCTTTTTTCATCTTTACTGTTGAAATAAGTTCCATTGCTTTTGTAATTTTTCCAGTATTTTTAATTGATTTGATTCTTCTTTTAATCTCTTTTCAATTTGCCATTTTATAAAATTTATAATTTATAATGGTAAAATGGTAAAATTATAGATATTTACCACTTTACATTTTACCATTTTCTTATTTATTTAATTCAACTACTTTATTAATAATTTCTACTAATTTTTTCTCTGTTTCTTCTTTTACTTCTCTATCTTTTGCTATAGCTTCTAATACTGTTTTTTCTTGATCAAGAGCTAAATAAAGTTCTTTTTCAACTTTTCTTACTTTTGAAACATCAACTGCATCTAAATATCCTTTAGATCCAGCATAAATAGAAGCAACTTGTTTTTCAACTGAAATTGGTTCAAAAACTCATTGTTTTAAAAGTTCCATCATTCTTTTTCCTCTTTCAAGTTGTTTTCTTGTAGAAGCATCTAAATCAGAAGCAAATTGTGAAAATGCTGCGAGTTCTCTATATTGAGCAAGGTCTAATTTCAAAGTACCTGCTACTTTTTTCATAGCTTTAATTTGAGCAGCTCCTCAAACTCTCGAAACTGATAATCATACGTTAATAGCAGGTTTTTGACCAGCATTAAATAAGTCAGATTCAAGGAATATTTGACCATCAGTAATAGAAATTACGTTTGTTGGAACATAAGCAGAAACATCTCAAGCTTGTGTTTCAATAATTGGTAATGCAGTCATTGATCCAGCACCAAGTTCATCATTTAATTTTGAAGATCTCTCAAGAAGTCTTGAGTGAAGATAAAATACATCTCATGGATATGCTTCTCTTCCTGGTGGTCTTCTTAAAAGTAATGACATTTCTCTATAAGCATTTGCTTGTTTTGTAAGATCATCATACACAATTAATGCATGTTTTCCGTTAAACATGAAGTATTCAGCCATTGCACATCCTGCATATGGAGCTAAATATTGCATAGAAGCTGGCTCAGAAGCACCTGCAGAAACTACAATAGTATAATCCATTGCACCTCTTGATTTTAGTTCTTCAACTACTCTTGCAACTTTTCCTTCTTTTTGTCCAATAGCAACGTATACACAAACCATGTTTTGACCTTTTTGGTTTACAATAGCATCGATAGCAACTTGTGTTTTACCAGTTTGCCTATCTCAGATAATAAGTTCTCTTTGTCCTCTCCCTACTGGAACAAGAGCGTCAAGAGCTTTAATACCTGTTTGCATTGGTTCATGAACTGATTTTCTATCCATTACTCAAGTCGCAACTCTTTCAATTGGATAAAATTCTTTTGATTTTACCTCACCAAGTCCATCAATAGGATTTCCAAGTGAATCAACTACTCTTCCGATAAGTCCTTCTCCAACTGGAACTTCTAAAGTTCTTCCTGTTGATTTTGCAGTTTGACCTTCTTTAATTTTATTAAATCCAGTTAAAACTACTACTCAAACATAGTGTTCTTCTAAGTTCATCGCAATTCATACTCATCCTGCTTCAAATTCAACAAGTTCGTTATAAGCAACATTTCTGAGTCCTGAAACTTTTGCAACTCAATCTCACAAATAAAATACTTCTCATACATTTTCCATTTCTGGAGTTGTGTCGAGTGTATCAATTTGTTTTTCAATATCACTTATAATTCCATTTAATAAGTCATTTGACATAAAAATATAATTAACAATTAATAATCATTTTTCGTGTATTTTTCACCACTTTTTACTTTAATAAATTTTCAAATCTATTATAAGCTATATCACACATAGTATCATTATAAAAAACTCTCATTCATCATTGTAAATGTTGATTTTTTACAAACTCTACTTGTGATAATTCAACATCTCATCCAAATACTTTTTTATATACTTCTAGAGATTTTTCTCTTACGTAAGCAAGAGCATCATTTCCATAATCAAAATATTCTACTTTTAGAATATTTTTTCCATTATGAACTCTCTCATATTCTTTTACTCATCTTTTTCATAAAGATTTTTTCAAAGAATTAAGAAGTTGTAAGTTTTTCAGTAAATCTTTTAATTCTCATTTATTTAGTTTTGTAATATCTGTCATAGTTTTTTATATTATTTAATAGAAGCTATTTCAGTTTCTACAAAATCTCTTGAAACTTTTTCAGAAGAAAAAAGTTTTGCATTAAATTTTAAAATCAAATCTATAGATTTTGCTTTTACATCATTTAACATAGTTTCTTTTTCTTTTGTAATTTCAGCTAAAGCTGAATTTTTCATACTACTTGCTTCTGCAGTAGCTTGATCTTTAATAATTTGAGCTTCTTTTTTTGCTAAATCAGTCGCATCTTTTCTAATTTGTTCTGCATTTTTTCTTGCTTCTGCTAAAAGAGCGTCTTTTTCTGCTTGAGCTTCATTATTTAATTTCTCAATATTATTATAATCATTTTCTAATTTTTTTCTTTTTTCAGATTCTTTGTCTAAATATTGTAAATATGGTTGGAAGACAAAACGATTTAAAACCCATAATATCAAAAGTAATATTATAGTTTGAATTACGAGTGTCTCTAATGTAAAGAATTGAAAATCATGTAATCCTTCTGTCATAATTATTGTTCTGTTTGTTAATAAAATAAAGGAATTATTCTTCCTTTATATTTCACAAAGAAAATGTTTTACATAGAAAACATTTTCTTCTTATGAAATACTAAAATTATAGAGCAAAACCAATAATAAGAGCAATAACTAATGCATAAATTGCAACAGCTTCAGCTAATGCGATACATAAAATTGCTAATCATTGAATTTTTCCAGCAGCTTCTGGATTTCTTCCTAATGCTTCTAAAGCAGCTTTACCAATTAAACCAATACCAAGTCCAGGTCCAATAGCACCTAATCAAATAGCTAAAGCCATTGCTAATTCTTTTAATTCCATAATTTCTTATGTTAAGTTATAAAATATAAAAGATAATCTTGAATTTTTAAAGAAAAATTCAAAACTACACATATATATTTTAATGATGCTCTCTACTTTGATTAAAGTATGATATCATCAGCATGTAAAATACAGCTGCTTGAATTCATGCAATCAAAAGTTCGAAAAACCAAAACGGAACTGATAACAATCTCCCAACTTCAAAAAATGAACTACTCATAAGCACTCATAAATATGTAATTACTCCAAGTAATATTACTCAAGCAAATATATTTCAGAATAGTCTCAGAGAGAGTGAAGCTACTGTTGCTGGAACTGAAAGTAAATGAAGCCATCCAACAATAACATTGATACATTTTTCAGCAAGTCCATTTCAAACAAAATTGAATAAATATCCTTTTGTAAATCATCCTGCTCCTGAAGTTTTTATAGCAATTCCTAAAAAAGTAACTACTGTAATGAGAGCTAAAACCAAAGTAGTATTCAAATCACTATTCATCGGTCTAATATATTCTAAAATATTTCCTGAAATTGACGAACCAAGCCAATCAATTACCAGTCAAAATATATTTCCAAATAATATAATGATGAAAAAACCTGCAATTAAAGGAAGTGCTGATCTTGAGAATTTTTTATCTCAATGAAATGATTCAGTAAGATTTTTATCTAATGATGATAACACATGTAAAACTCCTGTTTTTAATCTTGATTTTTCTTTTTTGAGTGCACTTTTTGCAAAAACTGCAAAAATAATTACGAAAATAAGAAAAATAAATGTTGCTACATTTGTATTACTGATTGGTCCATAAACTGTTTCTCATTGAATTTTTGGAATATGAGGTCCAGCATGAGATTCAGTTTGAAGTTCATTATTTTGAGCCATGTTGCTTTTCTTTAGAAATAGTATTAAATTCTTTTGTTACTCTTTTAATTTCAAAGACAAGAATTATAATAAGTGGTATTATAGAGAGAAATACAGCGCCTATTAAAAATTGTCATTTGTTTCAAAAAAGCGCGCCAAGTATAATTCAAAAAAGTAAAAAAGCAAATAAATTTGCTAAAATAAGTAGAAAAATACGAAAAAAACTTTTATACATAAAAAATTGATTATTTTGTAAAAATACCTATATTACTGCTTAGATATTATATAATTTATTATTTTTATGCAAGAAATATATTGACTAAAAATCTTTCAGTGACTTGAAAAAAATATCATTGACATAATGATAAATAATTCAGAAACTGAGTTATTTTCTCCTGGTGAAATTATTATTATTCAATGAACACCTTCAAATGGAAAATGATATATTATAAAATCATGAGAAGTTTCAGTAGAAATTTGAGGAAAAGAGATAGCAAAACTCTGAGCTGGAGAGATTTTTTGAGAAATAGCACTATTAAGTGAAGAAGAAAGAACTGCAACTATAAAAGCAATCCTCCCAACAGAAACCATTATCCTTTCTCAAGATTATTTACTTGATATGATTGATAATGGAAATGAAAGTATCAATAAAGATATTATGGAAAGATTAGAACAAAATTTACTTAATAACCAATAATCATGGAAAATAAAGACAAAATTATACAAAATTTACTTGAAAAATGAGTATCAAAAGTAATCGATAAAGAAAATTTAGCAAAAAAATTAAAATCAGGAAAAACTTTAAGAATAAAATTTTGAATTGACCCAACTGGAACTCAAGTTCATATTTGACATGCAGTTCCTATATTAAAACTCAGAGAATTCCAAAAGCTGGGACATCAAGTTGTAATTGTTATCTGAGATGCAACCGCACAAGTTGGAGACACTTCAGATAAAACAGCTGAAAGACCAATGCTTACGAGAGAAGAAACGCTTGCAAATGCAAAAGATTATCTCGCACAATTTGGAAAAATACTTGATATTGATAAAGTAGAAGTCAGATTTAACAGTGAATGGATGGATAAAACGAGTTTTAATTCTGTTTGAGAATTAGCAAAAAACTTCTCTGTTGCTGAAATGCTTGATAGAGATAATTTTTCAAAAAGGTATAAAGAGTGAGTAAGAATTTCACTTCAAGAATTTTTATATCCTGTTATGCAATGATATGATAGTGTAATGCTCAATGCTGATGTGGAACTTGGTGGAAATGATCAGTATTTTAACCTTTTAGCTGGAAGAAGACTTCAAGAAGCATTCTGACAAGAAAAACAAGATATTATAACTTTTTCTTTAATCGAAGGAACTGATGGAAGAAAAATGAGTAAAACATATAAAAACTTTGTTGGACTCAATTTTTCAGCAAATGATATGTTTGTAAAAATTATGGAAATTTGAGATGATTTAATCATAAAATATTTTGAAAGTTGTACTCCTCTGTATTTTGATGAAATTGCAAACTACCAAAAAAGACTTGATTCTGGAGAAAATCCTAGAAATATAAAAATTGAACTGGCTCGTGAAATTGTAAAACTCTATCATAGTGAAGATGCAACTGTAGAAGCTCATAATTATTTTGAAAAAGTATTAAAAGATGGAATTGTTCCAGATGAAAAAGATATTGAAAAAGCTGATATTGAAAGTGAAGAATGAAAACTTCCTTTAGTAACTGTTTTAGTAAAATCTGGGCTTTGCAATAATTCATCTGAAGCGAGAAATGCACTTTCTGGAAATTCAGTAAAAGTAAATAATGAAATTCAAACTGATCCAAAATTTACTATCACTCTTGATAAGAAAAATTATACGTTACTTCAAGTTGGAAAAAAGAAATTTAAAATGGTGAGATAAAAAATAGGAACGAATGTTCCTATTTTTTATCTTATTTTAAATTTTATCCATATTATTTTTTTAAATTCAAAACCCTTTCAACTATTTCACTATCTTTTTCATTATAAAAATCCAAGTTTAATCATTCTTTAATGATTGAATATATCATAATATTTTGAGTAAACTCTAAAATTCAAAATCTTAAAGAATTAAATCTATTTGTTATAAAATTAATTAATTCTTCTTCAGTTAATTCTTTGAATTTATGAGTATCATAACTATATTTTGCAAATAAATATTCTATAATTATTTGTAATATTTTATAATTTTGATTTGGAATTAAATTTAATCTTAAAGTATTCATTTTAATTATATTCATATATAACAGGTACAATTCCTCTCAAGTTAATATATGCTTTTCTGACATTTCTACTCAAACTTGTTCAAGTAAAAATTTTATATGTCTAGCAAAATTATAAGAAGGTTTTAAAAAATCAAATATTCACATAATATTTAGTTATTAAATAATAAAATTATCTTTCTGTTAAAAAAATATGTTCTAACAAAATATCTGTTATTTCTGGTTGTTGTAATATACGATTTTTAATTGCACTATCAGATATTTTACTTATTTGACTAGAAGTGTATTTATAATCAATTATAAATTCTATTGTTTCATCTAATACTGCTTTTTGAATATACTTATCTAAAATCAAAAGATTTTGTTCTTCTGTTCTTTTTTCTCATTTTAAATTTGCTTCAAAATTTAATTTTACTATTTCTGCTAAAGATTTTTTACTTGCCGTAGCTCAGGCATTTGTAACTCTCTCTACCCATTCATCATGTATTTTATATCAATTTAATTTTGTTGATAATAAATCACTATAAATAGACTTATTATAGTTTGTTGTTTGTGCTTGATTGTTATAATAAATATTAATAATAAATATTAGTAAAAATATTACTAAAAAATATTTCATATTTTAAAGATTAACAAAATAAAAAGTGACTATTACAATCACTCAATTTTTTTGCTATAAAGTAATACTAATTTAGTTAAAAAATAAATTTTAGCAATCAAAAAGGAGTAATTATCCTAAAGTCGCCAAACTAATTATATACTTTGTTCCAAAAACGGAAATAGAGTAAATAATGGATAATTACTCCACCTTTACCGTATTTGGAACGGTTACAAAAAATATAATTAATTTGGCACTCACCATTTTATATACTTTCTCAAAAATTCAAAAAGTTTTTTAATTCCCCCAAAAAAAACTTTTGACTTTTAAAATTAGCACATATAATATTTATGTGCTAATTTATATTTTAACTTTATAAATATGAACATTGAAAAATTTACCATAAATGCAAGTTCTAGAATTGCGGAAAGCCAAAACCTTGCAAATAATTTACACCATCCTGAAATTACAGATTTTCATCTTCTTTTCTCAATACTTGAATCAAGTGACAGTATTGTTAAAGAAATATTACTTGATTTATGAGTGGATCTTTTGATCTTAAAATCACTCGTAAAAAAAGAAATTGATACTCTCCCAAAAATTGAGGGACATTATGATTTAAGAATTTCTTATACACTAAACGATATCTTAAGAGAAGCTGAAAATATTACCAAACAAAATAAAGATGAATTTATTACTGAAGAACATCTTATTTTAGCTATTTTAAAAGTATGAAGTGAAAAGATAAAAAATATTTTTGCTCCTCTGGGTATTAAATACGATGATGTCTTAAAAACAATTGAAAAAATGAGAAATGGAGAAAAAGTAACTTCAAATGATAGCGAAAACAAACTCAATGCACTAAAAAAGTATGGAATAGATTTGGTTGAACAAGCGAGAAACGGAAAAATTGATCCAGTTATCGGAAGAGAAGAAGAAATAAGAAGAACGATTCAAATATTATCTCGTAGAACAAAAAATAATCCTGTTCTTGTATGAGATCCTTGAGTTTGAAAAACAGCAATTATTGAATGAATTGCGAGAAAAATAGTAGAAAAAGAAGTTCCTGAAAATTTGCTTGGAAAAAGAATTATCACTCTTGATATGG
>JAUCCN010000015.1:0-32666 GCA_034676185.1 Patescibacteria group bacterium
TTTCTGAACATAATATTGAAAAAGTAAATATTCGTTCTGTTCTTACTTGTGATACTGAAGGTTGAGTATGTAAAAAATGTTACGGACTTGATTTAGGTCTCAATAAATGAGTAGAAGATGGAACTCCAGTTTGAGTTATTGCGGCTCAATCTATCGGAGAACCAGGAACTCAATTAACGATGCGTACTTTCCACTCTGGATGAGTTGCACAAGCTGGATGAGATATAACTCAATGACTTGCGAGAGTTGAAGAATTATTCGAAGCCAGAATTCCTAAAAACCCAGCAGTTATTTCTGATTTAGAAGGAACCGTTGAAATCATCCCATCTGAAAAATACAATACCGTAAAGGTTACTGCATTAGAACTTCATGAAAATGAATACTTCTTTGCTTGAGATTATGAAGTACTTGTAAAAGAAGGTTCAACAATTAAAGAAAAACAAGTACTTGCGAAATCTAAAAAAGATAAATCAAAAATAGTTGCTACAGTAGCTTGAGTAGTTAAAAAAGTAGAAGATGGAATGATTATTGTAAAAGATGAAATTTACAGAACTTCAAACTTTGATGTAGAACAAAGAGTTACTCCTCTTGTAACAAATGGTTCAAAAGTAGTAAAATGACAAAAATTAACAGAAGGTCATATAAATCTTGCAAGACTTATGGAAGTTGCTTGAATTTTAAAAACTCAAGAATATATCGTTGATGAAATTAAATCTATCTATGCTTCACAAGGGCAAACAGTAAACTCAAAACATATTGAACTTATTGTAAGACAAATGTTCTCAAGAGTAAGAATTTTAGATAAATGAGACTCTGAATTCTTCCCATGAGATATCGTTGATATTATTAGATTTAAATCTGAAAATGATAGACTTATTTCAGAAGGTAAAAAAACAGCAATTGCTGAAAGACTCCTTCTTGGAATTACAAAAATTTCTCTTTATACTGAAAGTTGGCTATCAGCTGCATCATTCCAAGAAACAGTAAGAGTACTCGTTGAAGGATGAGTAAGTGGAAAAATTGATAAACTTAAAGAATTAAAAGAAAATGTAATTATTTGAAGACTCATACCTGCTTGAAAACAGTATAGAAAAATTAATGGATTAGAATTAGAAAGTGATTTAGAAGAAAGTATGTATTTTGATAGACATGAAGATGGAATTGATTTAGCAGAAGATTATTTACAAGAAGTGGTAGCAGATATGATAACAGAAAGTGATTTCTAAAAATACTAAACAAAAAATGAGAAAAATTTTTCTCATTTTTTGTTTAGTATAAAAATAAATTTATTTTACCCATAAATAAAAGAGATGTAAACAAAAAAATATACTTTTTTTTGCATTTTTTTCATACATAGTGTATTATGCAATCACTTTATAACTTTAACTATTATTATATGGCTACTCAAATGAAAGTAAAAGAGAATGAAAAACAAGATGTACTTTCTACTACTGATATTTCAGAAGTAGAACAAGTCTTTCAAGAGGCTCGTGATTTTAGAACTGTATGAGAGAGAATTACTGCACCTATTGATAGTATTATTTCTGAAACAGCAAAAATTATTGATAAAGATCCAATAATGAATGTTTCTGGAGAATTAGAAAAAATGAATAGTGAAGTTCAAGGAGTATATAAAGATATTCTTGATAATGATGGAACTTTTATGAAACTTTTGAAAACAATCCCTATTATAGGAGGAATTGCTACTAAAATTGATTGAAAAATTGATGAAACAAAATTTAATATGAAAACAGTAGAAGGGAAAATTCAAGTGATTTTTTCTGGATTTGATCAGTCATATAATTCTATCAATACATCGATTGATATGCAAAAAAAATTTCTTGATGGAATTGAGGCAAATCTTGGAAAAGTGGTTGCTTATAAAGAATTTGTGGGACAAAAGATAGAAGAATTACAACAAAGAGTTTCTGAAACTCAAGATGAAGATGAAAAAAGAAAATTAGTAATGTTTATTCAAAATGTTGAGTTTTTTCAAACAAACTTAATCGTGCTTATTGGAAATCTTGATATGGCGAAAAAAAGACTCGAAATGAGACTTGATAGTGCAACAAAATTGTCACTAGCTATGAATTCTTCTCGTCCAATTTTTAAAACTCTTCTTTCTACTGCACTTATTGAAACTTCAAGTCAAAAAGCTATTGATGCAAGTATGAAAGCTATGGATATTATGGGAAAAACGATTGATAAAATGTCAGCAGAATTGACAGATAAGGCTATTGAAGGAAGTAAAAGAGCAGAAGAAATGGCATCAAAACCAGTTTTATCTACTCAACAATTTGTAGAAAATGTAACAAAACTGAAAAATCATTTTGATCAAATAGAGGATTTTAGAGAACAAATAGCAAAAGAAGCACTTGCTGAAAGAAAATTATTTGAAGAAGCAAAAGTAAAACTTGATGATATGAAAGTTATGACGAAAGAAACTCAAGAAGAATTTGTAGGTGAATTAAGTAAATAATCAAATATAAAATAAGGCTGTACTTACAGCTTTATTTTATATATAAAATTCTTTTAAAAATTTTTATATAATTATGAAACAAAAAGATAAAAATTTGCTTTTTATTTTCATTTTTTGAATAAGTTATTATTTCTTAAGTGATAGAGAGTTTTTTTGGTATTTATTTTATCCAATAAAACTTTTTGTAACTTTTTTGCATGAGTTTTGACATGTATTTTTTGCTTTAGTTACTTGATGAACGATGTGGGAAGTAAAAATTAATTTTGATGGAAGTGGTTTAGCAACTACTTCTTGATGAATAAGAGCATTAGTAATTTTATGATGATATATTGGGTCAGCATTATTTTGAGCCTTGATATTGTATTATACAAGTGTGAAGAGAAAATATGCGGAGTATATGATTTATTTTCTTATATTTTTGATGCTCTATACTGGAGTAGTTTTATTTTCAAATATTTATACAAGTGTTATTCTTTTTTGACTTGTAGGATTGCTTTTTTTCTTAGTAAGAAAAACTAAACTTTCAAAATATGTGATGCAATTTATTTGAATTGCATCGCTTATTCATATTCTGAAAGATTTTAGAGTTTGACCAAGTTCAGATTTAGCTCATTTTACTGAAATATTTATTTTTATTCCTCAGATAATATGGATGTATATTTGGTTTTGAATTGTTATTTTTATAGTAGTTTTTACTTTGAGAAAAATTTATAAAAGTTAAGAAAATATAGAATAGCTCTAAAAAGGGAGCATTTTTTTCACACTTACTCTTGAGTTTTCTGTAATCAATTATATATAATATAGAAAAAAATTATCTATTTTATGGCATCCGCTTATTTTCTTAAAGTTGCAAAAAGAATTTTTTTTATTAAATTATGCATGTTATTTTTATCAAAAATTCTATGTTACAAAAATATCAAAATGAAACTATCAAAAAGGAAATAGCGGAAAAATGATTTTGAGTATATGATTATATTTCTTATGGGGAATTATTTTTAACGGTAAAAAAAGATTATCTTAATATTTTGATGATGATTTATGTACCATTATCAATAGTACTTATTATTTCTTGATTGATTAATATAGTATTATTTCTTGTGGTAAGTATTTGAGTATATTTTTTGATTTTTCTTTATTTATTTATAAAATTTTTACAAAGAAGTTATTATTTTGTGTTAACATCTCAAATAATTTATACAAAATCATGAATTATTATTGGAAAAAATATTTATAAGGAAAATATTGATGTTTTAGCTCAAAAACTAGAAAATATTTTCCATGAAAGATTATGATGAGACTCAAAATTAGATGAAATTATAAAGCAAGATAAAAATCTTTTACTTGAAAAAACCTCTACCATGAGAAAAAAAATATTTCATTTTGCTTCTCAAATAAATACAGGAGAAAAGGGAAAAAGTGGAGCACCTATTTTGGTTATAATAGCTTTGATAGTAGAGTGATTGGTATATATTTTTTATTATGTTGGTTATTTTTTATGAATCATATTCTTTTATGTGTTTTATTTATTTATAAAAATGATAGTAAATTATAAAAAATGACTTGAGTTGAAAATAAAAGATACAGTTTTATTTTTAGATAAAAGTTTTCAGGCTATGGATACTTCTTATTTGGCTTTAGAAAAAAGAATTACTGATTTTAATGATTGAGAAATTTGAAATCTTACTAATATCATTGAAAAAAATTTTACTCTTTTTTATGAAAACATAAATAATTCTTTACATTTAAAAAATAAATTGTTTGATTTACTTGAAAAATCTTCTTTTAAAGATTTTATTGATTTTTCAGTTTTAGAGTTGTATATTCAGAAAAATTTTAATAAACCAGTAGAAAAAATGATACAATTACTTCAAAATACAAAGATAAATTTAGAAAAACAAATTTGAGAAATAGAAAAAACTATACAATATTCAAATATTGAAAAAAATGCTCTTTGAACACTTGAACATAAAAAAATTACATTGAGTCATCAATATGATTTAGTAGTAGATAATATGAAAAACTTTGAAAAAACTTTATTGTAACTCAAAAGAAAACTTTCTACATTTTGAAAAATCTTCATTGTCTCATAAAGAATATGATGAGATTTGTTTAATTCTTTCTTTTGAAGTTGGATGAGTTGAAGAAAATGCTAAATATTCTTCAAATATAGAGTTGTGATTTTGGAAAAAATTCAGAATACAATCAGTATTTCCACTTGTATTTTTTACCAATTCAATACCTCAAATATCAGCATTTAATTCAGTTTTTCTTGAAAGATAGGAACTGGAGAGATGAAATAAAGTATCATAACTAAAGCCAATATCTACTCATAAAAACATAAGTGTCATATAAATAGGGATCTGAGTTGAAATTCATCTCAAAACATCTCTATTTTTTATGTGCTCAATTTCATGTCATAAAATAAATAAAAATTCTTCTTCATACTCTAATTCTTCTAATAATGCAGTAGTAAATAAAATATTTCCTCATAAAGTAGCAAATGCATTTATTTCTTTACTTTTTAGTATATGAATATCAATATTTTCAGGAGTTTTAATTTCAGAATCTAGGAGAGAAAAATCAAAGGTTTTATAATCTCAATCAAGAAAAAAATCTCAAAAATATTTTTTTTCACTTTCTAAATCAAGATTTCCTATAATAAAATAAGCAAATCAGTAGAAAAATAAGAAACAAAATACAGTAAATCAAAAAGCAATTCCTATCATCCAAGAAAGCCATTTTATATCTGGTTTCAAAGGAGAAATATCATCATCAGGAATATTTGGAAATTCTATATTATTCATTTATATATTTAAAAAATACTAAAAGATAATATAAAATAAATTTTAAAAAAAGCAAAATATTTGTTTTATTTGAAAAATATGATAAAATCAAGGAAAAATTATTTTTTATAACTTTTATATATGCAAATAACTACTCAATGTCCACATTGTGGAAAAACTTTTCCAATTGGAGAAGAAAATATTGGGAAAAAAGCAAAATGTAGTGGATGTGAACAAATATTTGAAATAGTAAATACGGTGGAAATAGAAATTATTTCAGAAAAAAAAGAAGATGAAAATCAAAAAAAACAATCAGATACTATTCCTTTAGAGAAAGAAATATCTCAAGATATTCATTTAAAACCAAATTTTTATGGTTATATATTTTTATGACATAGAGGATTTAGTTTTCTTCTTTTACTTACTCTTATCTTTTTTGTATTATTTTTGATTGAAAGTGTATTTATTGTTGGTTTTATATTTTTTATAATTCTTACAGTAATTGTTTATATATTTATAAAAATTGCTTATAATAAAGAAAAATATATTATTACGGATAAAAAAATTATTTATCATTATGGAACTTTATTTTCAGATAATAGTGTAGAAATTCATTTTAGTAAAATTACTCAAGTATTAGTTCGTTTATGATTTATAGAACAAAAATTTTTCAAAACTGGATATTTAATGATAAAAACAGCTGGAAGTACCAGTGGAAAGGTATTACTAAAATCCATTAATAATACGATGGATTTATATGAAGAAGTTCAAAAAAGAATGCAAAAAAATGGATTTAGGCTTAAAAAAGAAAAACTTATTCAAAAGGAAAGACCTCATTTTATTGGAATATTTTGAGAAACCGCAAAAGGACTTGTTATACACCTCATTCTAATTTTTTATGTGATATTTGGTATTTTTTCTTGATTAGAAGAAGAAGATATAAGTTATGATGAAATTTATAATGAATTATGATGAACTGCAGATATTTTATGATATGGACTTTTTGTCCTTATTTTAATTGGAATTATTTCATATCTTATTTTGAATTATCTTGATATTAGAAATAGAATATATGAAATTTATGAAGATAGTGTATTTTATAGTGAATGATTTTTGACAAAAAATTACTCATTTATTCCTTTAGAAAGTGTTTCGGATGCTGAAAATTCACAATGATTTTTTTCTAAAATTCTATGAATTCATGATGTAATTATTAGTTCTGAATGAAGTAATAATCAGGTTTATTTTCATAATATGATCAATGGAAAAAAGATGATAGAAAATTTGAAATACTTAAAAAAACACTTTTCTTTCACTGATAGTTTGCATTCAGAAAATTCTTCAATAGAAGAAAGTAATTTGTGAGAAAAGACTGCATCATCAGAAATAAAAAAGACACTTTTAAATTATAATAAAGAATTTCAAGCAAGTTATAAGCCAAGTATGTTAAAAGTATTTTTGGTACATGTAATATTTTTGATTCCTATTGTAACTATCCCAATATTTATCATAAAAATGATTTTGGCAAGATTTACCACTTATATCGTATGAGAAAATACTTTGGAATATAAATTTGAATTTTTAAATACTAAATATAATTCATTTAGTGTTGATAAGATTACTCAAATTCACTTTAAAGAAAGTTTTATTGATAAACTTATTGGAACTTGTAGTATAGAAATTTCTTCCATTGGTTCAGATAAATTACTTGTTTTTAAAGATATTAAAAAAACAGATAATTTATATAGAGATATGTTGTCAAAAATTTGAATTTATTTGGAAAATGATGTGAAAGATATTGATATTTGATTTACATTTTTAACATGGTTACAGTCAAATTTAGCAAATATATTTTTATTTATTTTTACTTTATGAATTCTATTTATTTATAAAAAAATATATTTTTCAACAAAATATTATAAACAGTCAGTCTATTCATATTTTATTGAATCTTGGTCAGGAATTATTTTTCAATCAAAAAAATATGCAACTTTTGATAATATCAAAGCACTTACTGCAGGAAAATATCCTCTTACTTCAACGGGAACTTTTTGTTTTCATGTCAGTTGAGAAACTAAAATTCAGTATGGAAATAAATCAAATCAATATAAATTAATAGGAAATACTATAAAAATCCCATTTGTAAAAAATGTATTTGATTGTATTGATACTTTTGATAGATTATTTGGAAAACAAGAAATTGATACAATACTTGTTGCTGAAAAAAAACAAGATTTAGGAAATTCACTTATAGGTTTCATTCTTCTTTTTGTAATTATGTTTATTCCTTTTTTTCTTGAGGGAATTTTTGAAATTATGTATGTACTTTTGGGAGTTATGTTTCTTATATGAATCATTATTATAATTTATATAAAATCAAAAAAATATATTATTCAAAACTCAAGAATTCTTGCTTATTTTTGAATTATTTATACATATAGAAAATCTATTTTATTTTCAAAAATTGATTTTATAGAAAAAAATCAAGGATTTATTCATAAAATATTTTGAAATGGAAATATAAAAATATTTACTAAATCAAGTGGAAATAGTGATATTGATATTATTGATGTTGGAAATCATAATGAATTATATGAAATAATAAATAAAAAATTGTCTAAATAAATTTCAAAAAAATGAATTTATATGTTATAATAAACAAAATTATATTTTTATTGAATATATTCTATGGATCATATTTTCTCTATTTTTAAATTTAAAACTCCTTTTTTTTCACTTGAGCAAGAAAAAACAAATTTAGAAAAACTCTACGAAAAAACAAAAGAATTTTTAGATTTTCAGTGAATTTTATATAAAGTAACTATAAAAAATGATGATTTTTTTAAAAATTATCATTTTGTTTGCGATGATTTTCTTTTTATTATTTCTGTGTCAAAAAATATAAATACTTATCATCTTCCTCTGATAAAATTTTATTTATATAGTTCTAAAAGTTTTTATTTATCGCATAATATACATTATTTTTGTAGTTTATATTTTGAAATATTTGATGGACTGAGAGAAAAAAGTTTTTTACTTGATATCAATAAAGAGATTCTTACTTTTGATGCTTTACAATATGATTTTGCAACTTTTGATTCATTTATAGAAAAATATAAATCACAAAAAGAAATCTATACTTTTTTAAAAAAATATATTTCTTGAAAAACTCAAATATGACAAAAAGATTTTTTACAAATAGAAGAAATATTTCTTTATTTTTTATATTTGGTATACAATATGTTTCAAAATTTATCTGAATTACAAACACAAAAAGCAAAAAATAAAACTATTTTAGAAACTCAAAAAACCAATGAATTACTTATAAAAAATTTAGAACTTTCTCAAAATAGACTTTCTCATATGGAAGATATGAGTATGGTAGCTTTTAAAAAATATATTACTATGCTTGATGCATTTTATAAATTATTCATTTAAAATTATGCAACAAAAATGAAAACAAAAAAGAGTAAATATCTCTCACGCTCATATACAACCACAAAAATCAAAAAATTGATATTTTCTTGATTTTTGAGATACAAAAATGTGACCATATAAAACTCTGCATTTTAAAAATAATCTTTTTTATAATGAGAAAGAAGAGAGAAGAGGAAATACATATTTTCCTTTTTCTCCTGAGGGTAATACAACTGAAATATTTTTATTACAAAAAGAAATTGTTATTGCTACTCTTCAAAGAAAAAATATTCACTGAGAAATGAAAAATTTTATAGATATTATCAATACTTCTCAAAAAATAAAAATGAGACTTGAGGTAAGTAGTGTATCACTTATTTTTAATACAAAAATAAATAATCAAGATATTCTTGTCATAAATTATGAAAAAAATTGAAAAAATGAAACTCTAGAAATTGATGTTCATTCTTTAAATATTGTACAAAAAATAAGACAAAAAATACAATGCAATTTGAATGAAATGAGAATAGATGATAAAAATACAAAATACCTTCATTATATTTGAAATATTCAAAGTACATCAAATATAGTATTAGATTGATATTTTATTTTAAAAGAAGAAAAACAAGAAAAAAATTATTTTTTGTGATATAAATATCCTATTGAAAAAATAGCAAGGTTTTTTTATAATAGCTACCAATATAATAATTTACTCAGTAATCATATTGGGTATATTATAATATGGGTTCATTTTATAATATTTATTAATATCCTTTTTTTTATACTACACCCGTTTTTATGAGTGGCTTCAATTTATAGTAGCATATTAATAAGTTGAGTATTTTTGGATGATAAAATTTCAAATTTTAAAGCAGAACAATATTTTATTACTAATAAATATTTAACTTTTTATTCCACTTATAAAAAAATAGAAATAGAACTACAATTATATAAACATACTTCTCAAGATGAAAAACTCAAAAAGCATATACAAAATTTTTTAACCTACGAAAAGCCGTACGCGATTACTCCTGAAGATAAACAAAAAGTTATTTTGAATAACAAGTAAGTACTTTTACTTTATCATCATCAGTGATAAATACATTTTGTTTTCTTGAAGTAAGGGCTTTTATATTTTTTAAATTGGAGAAAATACCAAAAATAAGAAAATTATTTTCTTCATCCACTTTATGAGAATATATTTTTTCTTGAAAAATAAAATCATTTTTATCATCAATATTTCCGTAAAAATCTTTTTCAAAAACTCATTTTGATAGTCTTCCAAAACGAGTTTTTGCGAGAAAATTATTTTCATCTTCTTGAAAAACTCTACTGGTAAATGGAATATATTTTTTGATACTTTCTTGATGATTTTTTGAATATTTTTCAAAATTTTCCCAAATAATAGCAAACATAAGTTTATCTTGAAGCACAATACTTTCAGTATTATTGAAGATTTCTACATATTGATTTTTTACCAATTCAAAAAAGTCTTTTGCATACTCAGTATCTGTTAAAAAAAATTCTAAAGGAAAAAAATTAAGAATTACATCTATTTTTTCTCCTTTGAGGAAAAAATTATTTCCTGCAATATTTGATTCAAAAATATCTCAAATAATGATTTTGTCTTCTCAAAAAAGAGGGCTTAAAATACTTTTATAATCCTGACATACTATAAAATCTTCATCTGCATAAGAATATGGAAGTAAAATTCCTATCTTTTTTCAAATATATTTTTTAAATTTTGAACGAATGTATCTTCAAAAATTTCAAGAAATATTGTATACTCATTTTGGTTTTAAAAGTTTAGAAACATCATTGACATCAGTAATAAGTCCTGGAGTATTTGCATTAAATTCTAAAAATTTGAGATTTCAAGTTTCTTGTTCAATAGCTACATCATATCTTCCAATTAAATAATTTTTTATTATAAATTTATTCTTGAGATAGGGAATAAAAAAACTATTTTCTCAAGTGAGATTTTTTTCAATTTCCATAATATAAAATTGATAGGCTTGTAGAAAAATACTATCAACTTGTTTGGTTATATCTTGAATTTCTTTAAAATATTCTTTGCTCAAAATAAGGACTTCATCAGTAGGATTGTATTCAAAATAATTTTTTGGAAGAGTAAGAGAGTATTTTTTTTCAAAATGATGTTGCAAATCAAATTGAGAAATATTTGAATGTATTTTTTGAAGGGTAAAAGGTTTCATTATTTTGAATATAAAAATTTAATAAGAGTTCCAAGAAAAAATATGCTTCCAATAAATACTATTCCACTTATTCAAAATAAAAGTATAATAAATACAGATCAAAAAATAATCCGTCATCCATGGTTATCTTCACTAATAAATGAGAAAATACTAGAATTATCATGCTCTAAAAAAGCATAAAAGTAAAATACTAAAAGTACATAAATAATACTTAAAAATAATAGTATATTATTTCAGCTTATAATAAATATAAAAGCAAGAATTAAAAACAAAATATTTCAAAAAGAAAAATATCTATCCATAATTTAATATTTAATAATTAAGTACTTCATTTAGAAAAACCTCATCCTCCAAATGATTTTATAATTGATTTACTTTCTGTTTTTTTAGTAGAAATAGTTGTATTACTTCCATCTCATCATCATACTGAGCCTCCGTAATAATATCATCCATTTCCAGAGTTTCCTGAACTATTCCAAAAATTTCCACTTGGAGATGTATCAGCCATTAAAAAAGCAATTATTAAAATGGGAAAGAATAAAATATAAGGAACTATTTTGTAATCTTTTTCTTCTTTTTGCTCGGATTTTCTATTTTCTAAATAGATATTTTTATTGATTCTTTGAGGGGCAGTTTTTGAGGTATTTTCATATATTTTATATGAATTATATGCCTTTTGTTCAATTTCTTTTTTATAATTTTTATATTCTCTATCTTTTCCAATTAAATAATCTTCATAATGTCCAATTATGCTTCTTTGGATTAAAGTATAGGTATCTTTTTTTAATTTGAGTGTATTAAGTATTTTTTCATAATAAAAATATGCTTGTCCATAATCACTATCATTATCAAAAACAATAATTTCTTGTATTCCTTTTCCAATTAAAAATGCTTCGTCTGGGTATTTATCAATTCTATAAATATTTTTTGGTTCTTTTTCTCCTATTTGGTGTTTGAGATAATTATCAATAGAAAGATGAGCATATTTTTCAGTATTATTATTTTCATCAATTATGATATAATTATTATCATTTTTAAGATTGAGTTCTAGATCTTGTATATTTTTGACTATTTTAGCAGTTTTATTTCTAAAATATGAAGAATTTTCATAAGAAAATAAATATAAAATAGCTTCTAGTGTTTTTGAAGTTGAATTTACTCATAAACTTCTATTAAAATTAAATACGATATTTTTTAGTCCTAATTCCTTAAAAATTTTTCAAACAATAGCTCATTCTAATGGTGAAATATTGATGATAGAAAGTTTTTTTTGATTTCCTGTTTTTGCTATTTTTTCAAGAATTTCTAAAATTACATTTTCTACACTAAAATATACTTCATCCCAATATATATTTTGTAATAAAAGATCCGTATCTGGATATGTTTTTACTATTGCTTCTGCTTTTTGGCTATCAATTCTAAAAAATTGTTTAAAGTCAGAATCTCAACTATATTTTAAAGTATAATCTTTTGGAGTACAAATATTATTTTTAGCAATAAGTGTTGGAACTTCTTTTATGTATTCAATAGCATTTTTATAAATAGTAAAACGAGATGTGTTTGATACAGACATATATTAAAAAATGGTAAAATGGTAAAATGGAGAATGAAACAATAAAAGATGAACAACTTAAAACATTGTTCTCTTATTTTTAATAAGAAAATATAGAAACACTCAGTAAAATTGAAATAGCTATAAGAAGTCCTTCAATAATTTTTCCAACCGCTTCATTTTGATCAATCATAATATCTTTTTCAAGAGAAATTACTTTTCCTACTACAAAAATAGTAAGTTGAAACATAATAATCCCAACAAGTCAAAATAAAACCAAATCAGTAACATTGATTAAAAAATTATTCAGCATAAATTTTCCATCTATCATTACTTTATCAAGAGTAGTTCCAAAAAAATAAATGAGTGAACCAATCATAATAGCTTGTCCGATAAGTTGTCATTTTATAATGCTTCAAAGAGCGTTATTGTGATCTTCTAAGATTTCTTTATTTACATTGAGGCCAGAAGTTTTTTTAAAAATAGAAAAATTCAGAAAAAAAAGTCCAATTCAAATTATAAAATATACGAGTCAAAATAAAAATGCTATTATAAAAGTCATATATGAAAAAATTAAAAAATAAATAGTTTATTTTGTTATTGTTCTAGAAATCAGGTGTATAAACACGTCAATTTGCATTTTTAGTTTTTGTGAAGTTTTGAGTAAGTCTTGTTTTATAAGATCTTGCTTCTTTTCAAAAAAATCTACATTTGCTTGATAATCAATGTTCATATCAAATTCAAGAATTTCTTGTATAGTATCAGAATTTTTATTTATTTCAAATATATTTTTTACAAGATTATAATATAAATACATCATACTATCAAGAATTTGTTTGTTTCATAAAGAAAGAGGATTTTCCATATCTATCTTTTGGAGTTGTTTATAATCAACTTTTTTTCATTTATTTATGTCATTGATTTTGTATTTTGTATCATAGTCTATAAAAAAATCCTCAAAATATACATTAAAAATAAATTTAATATTATCATTTAAAAAACTCTCAATATCTTGTTTTTGAAACTTATATTCATTGAGAGAATAATCAAGAATAATAGCAGGAAAATAGTCATTTTTTGAAAATTCTTTTTTTATAGAATAACTTATTTTTATACCAAGTTCATCATGAGTATATTCTTGTAAAATAGAGTGATTATATTCTATAATTTGTTTTTTTAAATCAATACCAGAATTGATAATATAATCTTCAAACATTTCTTGAGCTTTTTTAAATTTTTCTATAAATATGTTTTCATCTTCAAAAGGAGTTTTAAACACAAGCATAGATGCAATACTTCTTTTCATATTTACTTAAATTAAATATATTCTTTTTTCTTTATTTTTTATTTCAAATTCAACTAAAGTTTCATTTTGAAAAGTGATAGAAATTATTTCATCATTTCATTTTAAGTCAGTAGTAAGAATATTTACTCCATTTTCATTTACAAGTATAATTTCTTCATTTTGATCTTCCATAAGAAAAAAACTATAATTATTATTTCTGGTATGAAGGAAAAATTTTTTAAAATATGGAATATTTTTTTGAGCTGTTTGAGTCAAGTGTATTTTATTTCTATTTATAATAAATACTCCATTTGAATTTTCTCAAACAATATATTCTCCATCACTATCTTCAAAAATACGAGTAAATGAAAATGTATTTTTTGTTTGAATAAGTGTTCATTCAATAATTTTATTATTTATTTTATCAAGATACCAATTTTTTCAGCTGGTTGTTGTCATATAAATATCTCCATTTTCGTTAATATTCCATTCTTCTACATATTCATTTTCATCTCAAAAATCTACTTTTGGAGAAATAATATTGAAATTGTCTATAAAATACCAAATTTCCTCTTTTTCATTACTTGTTTCATCTTCTATTAGCATAATTAAATGTTCTTTTCCATAGATATCTTCATAAGCTTTATAACCATAATAATCATAAAATCTCTTGACTTGAGTATTTTTAGCAGTTTTTTCATTTAAAATAAGAGGATAATAATAATTATCATCATAACTTACAAATATATCATAATATCAAAGAGGGGTTACTTCTTTTTTATCTCAATCAAGCTCAATAAGTTTCTGCGATTTTCAAAAGTTTTCATAGAGTTTTATTTCATTTCAAACCAGAGCTAATACTTTCAAATCATTTTCAATAATTTTTGCTAGAAAAATATTTTTTACTTGAAAAGAAAATGTTTCCCCGGTAATTTCATTGATAATATCAGCATATTTTATTTCTCATCATAAGAGTGTTTTTGATTTTTTGTAAGCAAGAGTATAGCGAATATGTTCATTTTTATAAAGCTCTATTATAGCAGTATCATAAATAATTTCTAAAATTTCTCATTGAACGGAATTATCAGATGACATAATTCATAAATAAGGTCAAATTTTTTTTGAATTGATAGTTATATACATAGATTATATTTATAGAAGATAAATTGATATTATTATATAAATTTTCTTTCAATATTGCAAATGAATTTGTAAAAATAAAATGATAGATATAATAAAAAATAATATGAATATAACTTTAAAATTATGATGACAAAATGAATTCATATAATCAGTGATATGTATGAATTCATTTTGATTATTTTATAAAAAATATACTCCTGAAGAAATAAAAAATTATATAGAACAGCTTATTTTAAAAAATGACCTTCATATTATTGGAAGTCAATTACATATATTTTCTCAAAACCCTTTTTTATTATCATTGAATACATTTAAAGAAATACAAAATTATACATTTATAAATGAAGATGAAGTAAAATTTATTTTAGAAAATAAAGATAAAAAATTTGATCATATTATACTTGATTTACCTGTGTTTTTTTCACATATTAAAGATGAAATAAAATGATATTGATTAGAGAGATTTTTTACTCGTGAATTTTTTGTATGAAATTTATTTTCTTTGATTATAATTTGAAACCGAATATATTTTATAATGTAATATAATTTTTATGTGACATAATCACTCTCATACTCATTCCCATAATCATTCTCATGATGGAGTAAAAAATATAAAACTTGCCTTTTTTCTCAATTTCTTTTTTACTATTATTGAATTTATATGATGATTTTTGACAAATAGTGTAGCTATAATGTCAGATGCTTTACATGATTTATGAGATAGTTTTTCTCTTGGTATGGCATGGTTTTTAGAAAAATATTCTCATAAAAAAAGAAATACAAGATTTTCGTATTGATATAAAAGATTTTCTTTACTTTGAGCTTTTCTGAATGTAGTTATTTTACTGGTTGGGTCATTATTTATTTTATCTGAAGCAATTCCTCGTATCATAAATCCAGAACTATCAAATTATTATGGAATGTTTTTTCTCTCTATTTTTTGAATAATAGTAAATGGTTTTGCTGTATATAAAACAACTTCTTGAAAAACACTCAATGAAAAGGTAATTTCTCTTCATTTACTTGAAGATGTGCTCGGATGGGCTTTAGTTTTTATAGTAAGTATTGTAGGAGTGTTTACTGAGATTATGATACTTGATCCAATTTTATCTATTTTAATTACACTCTATATTTTATGGTGAGTTTTAAAAAATTTGAAACAAACAACTTTGCTTTTTCTACAAGCTTCACCAAAAAATCTTGATATAGATATGATTGATAATGCCTTAAAAAAACAAAAAAATATTGTTGATATTCATGATACTCATATTTGGTCTCTTGATGGAGAAAATAATGTGATGTCAACTCATATTATTGTACATAAAGATACCCCTCTTAAAGAAATAAAAAATATAAAACATGATGTGAGAGATATTTTGCAAGATTTATGAATTTGACATTCAACTCTAGAAGTAGATTTTGAAGATGAAAATTGTCAAAATTATTGTAGATAATATTTTTTAATCTTATGTACAAATAACATAAAATTTTTTTAATGTAAAAATATTTTTGTAATTTTTATGAAAAACTGATATAATAGTAATATATTAAAATTAACTGTATTATTATGACCCAAAAAACTTGATTTGATGCTTTTTTTCAAGCACTCACGAGCTCTCCAGAATTTAAAACGGTAATGACTACTGATTATAAACAAAAAGCTTGAGAAAGCATTGAAACTATGAAGACAGGAATTAAAAAAGCTTCAAAATCTCTTAAGGATTCAACAAAAAAATTAAAAGAGTCTCAAGAAACAGTTCCACAAGCATCTTCTATTTTTGATCAATTTAATACTCAATTTAATACTCCTGAAGCAAGAGAAGCAGCAGAAAATTATAAATGAACTCAAATGTGAGTAGAAGCAAAAGATGGAGTAGAACTTAATATTCAATATTTTGAAAAGAAAAATCCAGCTACTTGGGGATTTTTATGAATTGCTGGGATGAAAGATTTAAAACAAGAACTCCAAGAGAGCTTTGTAAATCCTTTAAAGTTTAAATTTTTTATTGAAAAATTAAAAAATGAATCTCAAAATGGAGAGAGAGATGCAAAAACAAAAGTATTTTTAGATCTCTATGAAAAATATGAGAAATTTTGAGTATGAATTCCTACTTGAATTATGTTGTACTGACCTCCAGGAACAGGGAAAACTTTTATTACAAAAAAATTAGCCGAAGAATTAGAAGCAGGAATTATTATAAAAACCGTGTGAGAATTTGGTTCGAGTTATATGCATCAAACGAGTAAAAATATCAGGGAATTTTTTGCAAAAGCAAAAAAAGCATCTGAAAAATGACCACTTATTTTATTTTTAGATGAAATTGATAGTCTCGTTTCAAAAAGAACAGACAGAGTTGATTCAAATAAAGCAGAAGAAATTTCTCAATTTTTACAAGAAATAAATGATTTAAAAAATGCCCCAAATTTGATTTTAGTATGAGCTACCAATCGTCCTGATCATCTTGATAGTGCGATTATGAGAAGCGGAAGATTTGATAAAAAAGTGTATATTGGACCTCCTGATTTTGAAGCGAGAAAAGAATTATTTCAAATATTTATTGAAAAATCAAATCGTCCTCATGAAAAACTTGAGTATGATGAGCTAGCAACTCTTACTGATTGATATGTTTCTGCTGATATAGAAGCTATTTGTAATGAAGCAGCTCGTGATGCAAGTAAGTCACTTCTTGATATTATGCATACACTTCAAAAAGATCTTGAAAAGAAGGATTTTACTGATTTAGAAACAGAAATTCACAATAATGTGATCAATATGGATTTATTAAAACAAGCTATAAAAGATACAACTTCTTCTTTAAAAATGGTTGATATGAGAGTATATAATGATTGGTTAGAGAGTTTGGAAAATTAGTTTTTATAATATTTATATGGAAAAAACGGTGAATTTATTAAATAATCAGAAGTATATTATTTCTAAACATATAAAATCTCAAATTAAGCGGATTTTTGAAGTTTCAAATAATCATACTAAGTATAAACCAAAGGAGATACACAGATATGATTTTAATGCAATAGATTTTAAAAATAATATATCAATCTACATATTTAAAAATTATGAAGAATATACTGAAATTAAGAATAGGATGGATAAATATTGGTCTTATATTTTGATAATTCTAATCTGAATGTACCCTGCTATGATTTTTGAGATTTATATACTATGATTTTTTGTATTACTATGATTTTTAATAATGGTATTCTTAAATGCTGCTGATATGGATAAAATAGAGAAAATAGATAAGAAATTTTGAGAACTTACTGATATTGTCAGTTATTATCCATTAAAAAATAATAAAATATATTTTCCATTAAAAGATAATAGAATATATTTTTCTTGACAGAAACATACATTATATAATTGAAAAGATATCACAACTAATGATTATTTTATAACAAAAATATAAATTATAATCTAATACACTTCTATGTGAAAAATAATAAAATCCAATTTAGAACAAGTTCAAATAAAAAAAGAAAAATTTCTTTTATGAATGAAATGACAATTTAAAATAGAGTTTGCAAATGATAGTTTTTGACCGTATGAATACAAATTTGCAAGAGAAGATTGTTATTTTATTGATTCTTTACAAGAAAGAGGAAGTGCTTTATTTCCACTTAAAAATACTTCTTTTGATAATACAGAAATATTTCTTGAAAATGATGAAGTTATTATTTGTAGTTGAGAAAGAGGAGGTCTTTTATCAGATACAAAACAATTTATAGATATTATTAACTTAAAAACAGAGAAAAAGCAAAGAATTTTTATGAGTGAAGTGAATCTAATTTATAATGAAAAAAGTCATATTGTCATAAATGCAAAAATAGAAAATACTTTTCAAACTTTTTTTATTGATATACAAACTCTTGAAATCGTAAAAAAAATAAATGAAGAACTCCAAGCATTTTTTAAATGTGTTTATAATGCCACTCTTCAAAAATGGTTTGTACTTGATTTTGAGCAAACTGGAGCATGATGGAACCAGGGCTTTTTTCATCTCAAAGAATTGGAAGAAAATCAAAAACCAAAAACTTTTGATAGAGATAGATTTTTAGTCAATGGAACTATAGATGTTTGGGAATTATCTTGTAAATAAAAATTATTATGTATACAAAAACATATTTTTATGATGAGGAGGAAATAACTCAAAACACATGAATTATGAATAAAAATGATTTTAGAAATAATAATCTCAGGAATAATCAAAATTATATTTTTTGAAAAACAGAAGAAGAAAAAATAGTAAAAATATTTATAAATCAAAAAATAATGCTACAACTTTTATCTTACTTGATATTCTTTCAAAAAATAGTTTATTATTTATTTCCTATTATAATTTTTATATTTTTAATTTCTATAATTTATTATGCAGATAAAATTGTTACCTTAGTTATGCTTCCAGCGATTATTTTCGTTATTATTTTTTTATTTACAAAAATAATAAAAAAAGTAAAAATAGTAAATGTAACTAATTTTTATGAATACTTTTTTACAAAAAAATATAATTTTTTCAATATTATTGCATGGCTTATTTATATTAAAACATGATTGAGTATAATATGGAATTTCATTTATTTTTTTCCACAATATTCTGATACAATATTTTTATTAATTGTATCATGAGCTTTTAGTTATGATAATATTTTTACCTCTTTGTTTATTATTATAACTCTATTTCAATTATTGGGTTTATCTCTTTTTGGTTTTTGCTATAATTTTTTAGGTATGTATCATCACTCAGTTTGAAAAGAATGATTTCATTTTTTTCTTGCAAAAATTTTTAAATTGAATTTTATAAGTATATTTTTTCTTCCTTTTATATTTCTTTTTGTTTTTCCTGTTATCATTATATCTTATATTTTATCTCATTTTAGTGAATATTCTATTTTAAAATTACATCCAAAATGAAATATGTTTCATAACTTTGAACCACTAGGAAACCAAATATATAAAAATGATTCTTATTTATTAATTAAGATATAATCATGCACAATCTTGCTAGTATTTATCGTTTTAACACTCCATTTTTAAATATAGAAAATGAAAAAAATCATCTTTTAGAAATAAAAAATAAAATAAAACTTTTTTTATCTCAAGATATTTGAGAAATTATTGAAAATGCTTCAGTGAAGTGAGAATATCATATTTTTTCTTTACAAGATAAGGAAAATATTCTTTCAGTACAGTTTCATTATATTTCTGATTTTTCAGATATGTATTATATTCCTATTTTTAAAATGGAGATTTATATGCAACATTCTTTTTTATTAGAAAAACCATTAAAACAAAAAGTAACTTTATTTTTAACGAGTTTATTTGAATGTTTTGATGGACTAAATGAAAAAGAATACCTCATTGATATTGATAAAAATATTTATTATAGAAAATGATTATTAAAAAATAAATATTTTCCTCAGTATGACTTTTCAGATTTAGATATTATTTCAAAAAATTTTGAAACAAAAAAATGAGAAAAATTATTAGAAGATTTTATTCTCCAATTTCAAAATCAAAAATTTATACTTGATACACAAACTTCAAAATATTATCATCAAATTCACTCAGTATTTTTATATTATATTTATCTGGTTTATATAATGTATCAATCAATTATTGACTCTCAAAAAACTCTTCAAGATCTTGATGAAAAAAATGAAAATTCTCAGCATATTATTCTTATGAAAGAAAGATTGAAATATGTACATGATATAAGTATTTCAAACTTTAAAAAATATTACCAAAGGTTGGAAATATTTTTTGGTTTATTCAAATAATGTTTTTTTTGCATAAAACCTTAAAATATTATATAATAAGAAAAATATTTTATAAAATACAAAAGTATGGGATTAGAAATATCTGGAAATGAAAAAAATGAAAATCAAGCTCAAAAACCTTCTATTTCTCAAGAAGAAGCAAATAAAAAATGACAGGAATCTTCAAGTAAAATAAATAAAATCAGAGAAGCTGAAAGACTTGATTCTATAAAAGATGAGCTTATGAGAGTATGAAAACTTGATACTCAAAAACCCAAAGCAAGTTTTTTATTTCCTGATAAAAATGGAAATAAAGAAAATATGAAAATTGATATGACTGCTCAAACATTAGAGTTTCAAGGAAAAACTATAAAAATAGAACTTCCAAAAGGAGCCACTATGTCAAATATTCTATTTTCTGGAGAAGGAGTAAAAATAGAAGGAAAATTGTGATTTTTTTCAGGTTCTGGAAGTGCGAGTTATGAAAAATTAATACAAGCTATAGATACAGTAGTTGAAAATGGAAGTTATAAACTCATTGCAGGAAAAGAGGAAATTTGATTTCGTTTAGTATAATTTTCTTTTGAAAAAAGAGTATTTTTGATTACAATATATCAAGTATTTTATATTTTTAAATACTCTTTATGACAAACACAAAAGAACAAATACAAGAACTAAGTTTAGAAATAGATACTCTTCTTTATGAGATTTCAAAAAAAGTAATTGGACAAAAAACTCTCGTAAGAGATCTTTTGATTGCTTTATTTTCAAAATGACATATTTTAATAGAATGAGCTCCAGGACTAGCAAAAACTTTAACGGTTGATAGTTTAGCTAGGACTTTGGATTTAGAATTTAGAAGAATTCAATTTACTCCAGATTTACTTCCGAGTGATTTAATAGGAAGTAATGTTTTTAATCCTTCAAAAAATGAATTTTATATAAAAAAATGACCAATATTTTCAAACTTTGTTTTAGCAGATGAAATAAATAGAGCTCCTTCAAAAGTACAATCAGCTCTTTTAGAAGCGATGGCTGAAAAACAGGTAAGTATTTGAGATACTACTTTTAAACTGGACCCTCCTTTTATTGTTCTTGCTACTCAAAATCCTATTGAACAAGAATGAACTTTTCATCTTCCAGAAGCTCAGCTTGATAGATTTCTTTTAAAAACAGTGGTTGATTATCCAACAGAAAGTGAAGAATTAGAAATACTCAAAAATATAAAAAATATTGAGAATGAAAAGCTAAAAAATATTTTTTCAAAAACTGATATTTTTAAAATACAACAGTTGGTAGATGATATATATGTTGACGATAATATTTTAAATTATATAAAAGATATTGTTTTTTATACAAGAAATAAAAATTCAAAAATTTCTTCATATATTTCTTATCCTGTTTCTCCAAGAGCCTCTCTTGCTATTTTAAAAACCACAAAAGCACTTGCATTTTTAAATGGAAGAGATTTTGTAATCCCAGAAGATGTAAAAGAAATGGCGTATCCTGTTTTAAGACATAGACTTATTTTAAATTATGAAGCACTTGCTTCTGAAATCCAAGTAGATGAGATTATAAAAACTATTTTACATAATGTTGAGGTAAAATAAATATGCAAGACTTAAAAAAACTCCACTTAAAAATCAATCGTCTCGTAGATAGTTTGTTTGTAGGAAATTATAAAACAGCTTTTAAATGAAGAGGACTTGAGTTTAGTGATTATAGAGTGTATGACGATAATGATGATGCAAAATATATTGATTTTCTCGCTTCTGCAAGAGAATGAAAACTTCTTATAAAAAGATTTGAAGAGGAAAGGGAATTATCAGTATTTTTTCTTCTTGATATTTCTGAAAGTATGAATTTTTGACAAACTGAGAAGAAAAAAATAGATACTCTTATTGAAACTTTTTCTATTCTTGCATTTTCAGCAAATAAAAATAATGATAAAATTGGAGCAATTATTTTTAATGAGTATGGATTTGAACTTATAAAACTATGAAAATGAATGAAAAATATTCATAAAATTTTGGAGATTATAAAACAAAATCATTCTTCTACAAAAAATCAGAAAAATAAAATAAAATCAATACAAAATTTCTGAGTCAATACTATGCTTTCTTATTTTCATAATTTACCTATTAAAAATTCCCTTGTTTTTTTACTTACTGATAAAATGAATGAATTTGAGGAAAAGAATCTAAAAATTGCTTCTCTTAAAAATGATTTTGTATACATAAATATTTTTGATCATTTTGAAAACAATCTTTTACATACATTGTGAGTAGCAAGACTGAGAGATAATATTCAAACATTTTTTATTTATTTATGAAATAAGAAAAAAATTGAAGCTTATAGAAGTATGCGACACAAAAAAATACAAGATTTTTCTAAAAAACTTCACAAGTTTAAAATAAGCTATTTTTTTCTTGATAATACGAGCAATATTTTTGCAAAATTACTGGTATTTTTTAAAAGTAGGTAAAATCTAGCAAAGTAATTTTTAAAGAATTTGAAACAATATTTTTTTAATATAGGGATTTATGACTGATATTTTTGATATAAAAATTTTACTTTTTTCTTTTTTATCTTCTCTCGATTATATAGTAGTTATCTCTATTATAGTTTTCTTGATATTTTTTTATCTTTTACTTCATTATTTTTTTCTTGCAAAACCATCTATAAAAATACAAATAGAATACATTGACGATGATAAAATAAAACAAAGACTTGAATATTTAGTAAAAAATGTAGATATTTTTTCCAGAGAGATATTTTATAGAGAAGTTGGACTTTTTTTAAAGATGCTCATAAGTCAAAAATATGGAGATAAAAAAGTATTTTTTATGACTCTCTCAGAAATAGAAAAATTTTTTAAAAGTCAATATTTTCCACTATTAAAAGAAGTATATTATCTTGAATTTAATCATAATTTAGAGGATAGTTTCGAGGTAAGAAAAAATATTTTAGAAAAAATAAAAGTGTAGGAGCACACTTTTATTTTTTCTATTATAAACTCATTTCTCTTGTTTTTATAGAAAGTAAATAAATTTCTTATAAAATAATTATTTTTTCAAACTTTCTATAAAACTAAAAAGTCATTTTTCAATATTGTATACATTTTTTGGCCTCACAATAAAACGAACTTTAATCATAAGATGTTCTTTATCATCGTATTGAAATTTTATTTTATATTTATAACCAATATATGTTTTATAATTTCAAACACTACTCATATTTCTTTTTGGAAGTATTTCATCAAGATATCAAGTTAATTTTTCCATATATTCGTCAAAACTAATTTCATAATCTTTTTTTGCATACAGAAGTATAACTTCCTCCTTTTTATATTTATGAAGACTAATATCTTCTCTTTTTACATTTTCAGTAAAAAATTTATAATTTGGAATACGATAAAATTGACCATTATTTTCACCATTTTCATCTCTTCCTATGAGTCAAACATTTAACATATTGAGATAAATAATCTCTCATCTTAAATCTCATTTTATATCTCAAATAACAATTTCTTCCCCAATTTTATATTGAGTTGAGATGTAGAAAAATCCAATAAAACATAAAATAATTTCTTTAAAAGTGATAATAATCGCTCACACAGCAATCGCAAAAAAGCTGAAAAAATTTGGAAGTTTATGAATAATATAAAATGCAATTATAAAAAACAATATTCAAAAACGAAGAAATGAAATCAAATTTTTATTTTTATAATAAGTGAGTTGATCTTCTTCATCAATATTTTCTATATCTGAAATATTTTTTCATTCTTCATCTACAATATTATATTTTTCATAAAGATTTTCTTTTAATTTTGTATTTTTTCTTCTTAAAATAAAATCAACAATCAGGTAAATACAAATAATTCCTGTAATTATGATAATTTCTTTATATTCAATAATAAATTCTATTAATATATTCATAATTTTTTTAATTTAGCTATAAAAAATCATTCCGTATCAATACTTGGCAGAATTCTGACTGCTTTTTGTACTTCGTTATTAAAAATATAATTTTCATATGATTTTACTCCACTTTTTGTAATTTTTTGAATATCACTTTGAGTAAAATATTCACTAATGTCTTGTATTTTTAAATTTTTAAAATTTGAAACCAAAAGGTGTAAAATTCATTCATTTTCAAGCGCATCAAGCGTACAAGTTGAATAAATAATATATCAATCTGTTTTCAGTAAATCAATATTATTCATTAGTATTTCTTTTTGAAGAGTATAATTTTTTTTATTCACTCCTGGTTTTTCTAAGAATTTATAACTTTTTTCATTATGAAAATTTATTCTTCATTCTGCACTACAAGGAATATCTGCTATAATAATATCAAAATATTCTTTTTCAAATTTATTTTTTAGATTCTTAGCATCTCACGCTACAATTTCTACATTGGTACATCATTGTCTTTCGATAGTAAATTTGAGTTTTTCTCTTCTTACCATTTGAAGTTCATTGGCTATAATTTCTCAATTATTTGCTAAAATAGCTGAAATATGACTGGTTTTTCATCCAGGAGCTGCTGTTAAATCAAGAACTTTTATATCTTTCTTTTCAATATCTTTTGCAATAATTTCTCCAATTAATTGACTTGTAATTCATTGTAAATAGATTTTTCAAGATTTAAAAATTTCTAAATCCCAAAGATCTTTTTCACGAGCTTCGAGTAATTTATATCCATTTGATAAATAAGGAATTTTTGAGAAAGCAATATTTTTTTCTTGTAAAACATTTTCTATTTCTTCGTTTGTTGCTTTGAGTGTATTGACTCTAAAAGTAGTTGGTCTTTTTTCTACAGAGAATCCACTTTCTATAATTTTTAATTCTTCTGAAGTATAGAGTTTTTTTAATTTTTCTTGTATATTTTGCGCAAGTTGTGTAAACATTTTTTTTAAATAAGGGAAATATTATAATTATTAAAAATTAAAGGTAATATTATTTCTTCTTACTCATTTCTTCCATTTCAGCATTTTTTTCCTGCCAATATTTGAGAAATTCTTTTTTCTTAAATTTATAAATATATCCTCATACTAAAACTAAAATCACAATAGAAATAGTTCCTGAATATTCAACAAATATTTTATAATATTCAACAAAAATAACTCCAAACACAACCATTGCAATTGACCGAACGATAGAACCAATCGCATTATAAAGCATAAATTTTCCTGATTTCATTCACATACTTCCTGCTATAAAAGGCAAAAATGCTCTGGTCATTGGATGAAATTTTCAAAGAGTGATTCATAGAGCTCACCATTTATCAATTCCTGATTTTAAATATTTTACTTCTGTTTTCCCTATACCAAACCAAACTCCATATTTTTCAAAAAAACTATCTCAATAATATTTTCATAAAATATATCAAATATAATTTCAAATAATCGCTCAAATACTCGCAATTATGATTACATAAATAAGATTTTCATTGCTGATATGACCAAAAAATCATCCAACAATTAGCAAAATATTTTGTCCTGGAAGAACAATCCCAATAACAGGAAAAGCTTCAATAAGGGCACTAAAAAATACAATTGCGTAGTTCCAATATCAAAGTCATTCGATTACGACTTTCATCCACTCAATAAAAAGTTCAAACCATTCTTTTTTAAAAATTGCAATAACCAAGAGTGCAAAACTTGATGCAATAAGTAAAACGTTTAAAATTTTAATGATAATTTGTGTTATTTTTTTTATCACCGTTAAAAAGTTATTATTAAAATTGACTTTATTGTATTTAACTTATAATAAATGCAACTTTAAATCAGAGTATTTTTTGATGCTCTATTTAACATTATACTTTTATTATTATTTTTATATGTTAGACATTATAAAACATAGATATGTAAATATCTCAATCGCAGTAATATGTTTCGTACTTTCAGTTTTAATTCTTATTTTTTGAGAAAAAAATTATGGAATAGATATGACTTGAGGAACTCAAAGTGAATATAGTTATTCTGGAGAAATTGATTTAGAAAATATTCTTTCAGGTCTTGATCAAAAAAGACATACATTCAATCAAGAAAATCATAATATTATTAACGGATTATCAGCATATCAAGTTTCTGGAGAAGATAAAATCGTAGTAGAAGTTTGATTTAATACAGAACAAGACGAAAAAACTCTTGAAACTTTTAAAACAACTTTTCAATCTGAAGTGGGAAATTATTTAAAAGAACAAAATGAAAGTTTTGTACTTTATAAATATACAAATATTGGGAAAAGTTTTTGAGATTATATTAAAAAAACAGCATTTTTTACTTTAGCTATTTCTCTTTTAGGGATTACGGTATATGTTGGATTTGCTTTTTACGGAGTAGCTGTTTGAGTTCCAGCATTAAGTTTTGCAACTATTGTTTTATTTACTCAATTTATAGATGTAATTGTAGCTTCAGGACTTTATGTATTAACTGGATTATTTTATTCAGAATTTAAAATAGATACATTTTTCATTACCGCACTTTTAACTATTTTAGGTTTTTCTATTAATAATACTATTGTAGTATTTGATAGAGTAAGAGAAAATATAAAACAATTTTTAAAAACAAAAAAATTAGCAGAAATTATAAATATTTCTATTAACGAAACTATTACCAGAAGTATTTATACGAGTTTAACTTTAGTATTTGTACTGGTTACCATTTATTTCTTTGGACCAGAAACATTAAAATGATTTATGCTCGTTATGATTTTCTGAGTATTTTTTGGAACATTTTCATCAGTTTGGGTAGCTGGAGCTATTCTTTACGAAATGAATAAAAATCAAGAATTAAAAATATACGAGAAAAAAGTTGTCACGGCTGAAGATAAAATAGTTGTTTAATATGTAGGAGTTTGAAATTTTATTTTAAACTCCTCATTTTTAATTTATTTTTTAATATAAATGTATGCATCTTTGAATAATAATGGATGGAAATCGTAGATGGGCAAAAAAAAGACTTCTACCAACAATTATGTGACATAAAGCTTGATTTGATACTGCAAAAAATATTATTGAATATGCTGGAAAAAATAAAAATATTACACACCTTACACTTTGGGCATTAAGTAAAGAAAATTTAGTAAAAAGAGATGCGGAAGAACTTGCTTGAATTATTAAACTTATTGAGAAATTAGAAGATTTACTCCCAAATATGCAAGAAAATAATATCAAATTTGAAACGATTTGAGATATTGAAAAACTTCCGGTTGAATCAGTTGAAATACTTAAAAAAGTAAAACAAGAAACGCAAAATAATTCAGGAATGGTTCTCATTGCAGCGCTTGTATATTCATGACAAGACGAGATTGTAAGATGAATAAAAAAAGTATTTGAATCTGGAATAGATCTCAATACTTTAGATGAAAAAAACTTTAAACAATTTCTTGATACAAAAGATTTTCCTGCACCAGATTTAATTATAAGAACTGGTGGAGATATCAGACATTCTGGTTTTACTTTGTATGATAGTGCGTATAGTGAGTATTATTTTACAGAGGAGCTTTGGCCAGATTTTGATGAAAATGAATTTGATATAGCACTTGATTTTTTTGAAAATTGTAAAAGAAATTTTGGAAAATAATTAAAATATTTTTGTATTAAGTATTTCCTTTACACGTAATGCGGTAGTATTGAGAGGAATATTATACTTTGAAATTATTTTTTTTAGTTCTTCTCCAGATAGTTTTCTTCCGTTGTTATATACTCCATTTTTATCAAATGCAGATCTTGTTGAAACTACTTGGAAAGTTTCTTTATCTACAGGAAGAGTTTCTCATTTATAGTAAATTTTTCCTGTATTATCAGTTGCATATACTGAATCTACTCATTTTATTGAGTAAAAAGAAAAACTTTTTGGATCAGCACCAGGTATATGCATTCAGCTTATGTATACATTATGAGCATCAATTGCATATTTTTCATCCTGAAAAGGAGTTTTAAAACTTTTTGCATCGGCATAAAGAACTTCAACATCTCTATCTTTTCAATATAAAATAGAGTCTCACTCTCTTGTATATTGGTTATTTAATATTGATTTTTCATCTAGGTTTGTTGTTTCTGGGATTTCTGATTCATTACTTTGATTTCAAATATTTTGACTTCAATTGAGAATATTTTCTACTGCTGAGGCTCTTTCGAGTCTTTTTTCTTTCATACTATTTCTCATTTCTTCAATTTGTGCGGTTGTATGACTTATAGGGGCATGACTTTTTCTTATAGAATTCATATACGATGTTGTGCTAAAAAATAAAAATTCTGCGAATGTTATAATATTTTTTTAAAAAAATACAAATATTTACAAAAATTAAATTTTTACTATAATAAAATTACTTTATTTTTAAATATATTTTGTGCTTCCAAATTGGTATTTTGACTATAAAAATTTTATAGAAATATCTCTTGTTGAATATTTAGAACAATATTTTACTTCAGAAAAAAACTCTGCTTTAGAGACTCTCAAAGAAGCATCTTTTTATGCAGTAAAAAATGGAAAAAGAATTCGTAGCATTTTAGCGTTAGAATTTTATCTTATTCTGAGTTGAAAAACTTTTTCTGAAATCAAAAATGATGATGATATTATAAAGTTTTGTATCGCACTAGAATTACTTCACGCTTATAGTTTGGTTCATGATGATTTACCTTGTATGGATAATGATGAATACAGAAGGGGAGAATTAACCGTTTGGAAAAAATATTCAGACACTTTAGCAACTCTTACTGGCGATTTACTCAATTCTCTATCATTTGAAATATTAGCAGAAATAGGAAATTCAACTCTTATCAAAGCTTTTTGAGAATCTGTTGGAATAAAATGAATGCTTGGATGACAAGTTTTAGATTTATTTTATGAAAAAAATCCAGAAAAACTGACTTTAGAAAATTTACTAGAAGTTCATAATAAAAAAACAGGTGCTCTCATTGAAGTTTCTGTATTTTGAGGACTTATACTTTGAAATCTTTCTCTTTCTCCAGATAAAAAATATAAAAAAGAACATTTAGAAAAATACATAAAATACGGTAAAAAAATATGACTCGCTTTTCAAGTGAAAGATGATATTTTGGATGTAGAAGGGACTTTTGAGGAAACTGGAAAATCAGTAGGTTGAGAACAAAAATGATTTGTTTACTTTTTGGGGGTAGAAAAATCAAGAGAATATTTAGAAAATCTTACTGAGGAAAGTTTGGAAATAATTTCTGATTTACAGTCTGAAAAACTTGAATTTCTTACTCAATATATTTCACAAAGAAAAAAATAATTTAATTACTAATTTTAAATTATGTTTATACCTCAAACGGGAAGAAAAAAAGCACTTTTTATTGTAGATGTACAAGATGGATTTATTATCGAAAGAAATAAATATATTCTTCCAAATATTGTTAAACTTATAGAAAAAGGAAATTATGATATTATTGTGTATTCGATTTCTTATAATAAAGAGGGAAGTTTATGGTATAAACAAATTGGTTGGTGTGAAAATCCAACTGAAACAGATATTATTCCTGAAATTTGAACCATTTTAAAAAATCATAAAAATGTGTATAAAATTATGAAATTATGAAGAAGTGCTTTTAAATGTGACGAAGATATTTTTTCTCTTCTTAAAAATCATAAAATAGAAGAAATTCATATTTGTTGATATGAAAGTAATGATTGTGTGTTTGCAACGGCACAAGAAAGCTTTGATTTAGGATATTTTACTTTTGTCATTGAGGAAGCAACAGAAACTAGAACAACTCAAATCAATCATACATATGCAATTGCCTTATTGAATTATTTGAATCTTACAAATAATTCAAATTATGTAGGAAAGTAATAAATTTGGCTTTCACAAAAAAACTATTATAATAAAAATAATAGTTTTTTATTGTATTTCTGATGCTTTCTACACCTTTATCAAAACAAATTTTACATACCACTGATAATTATATAAAAGCTCTCGCAAAATGAGGGATTTTAACAGTTGGAGATATGTTAAATTTTTTCCCAAAAGATATCGAAGATAGAAGTAATGTACTTGAGAGTTTTTCTTATATCAATGTAAAGGATAAAAATACTATTTTAGTAACTCTTATTTCAGCAACAAATTCAAAAACTGGAAATGGAAAACTTCTTACAAAAGCTGTATTTGAAGATAAAAATGGTTTTATGTCTGAATGAGTTTGGTTTAATAGAAATTATCTCTGAACACAATTACAAAAATATATTGGGAAAAAAGTACTCGTTTCTGGAAAAGTAAAGTATGATTTTTGAAAATTATCTTTTCTTTCTCCTGAAATTGAAACCAATCTCTCTAAATCATGATGAGAAGTAATTCCTGTTTATTCAGATTTTAATTATATTCCTGGAAGTTGGATTGCTTCAAAAATGGAATATTTAAAAAAATATTGTCTTTTAATAGAAGAAACTCTTCCTGAAAGTATTATTAAAAAATATAATTTTATTTCTCGTGCCTGAGCAATAGAAAAACTTCATTTTCCTCAAAGTAAACATGATTTTGAGTTAGCAAGAGAAAGACTTGCGTATGATGAATTATTTGCTATCAATTTTACTTCTCTTTCAAAAAAACAAGAAAGACAAAATATTTCAGAAGGGAAAGCTCTTCCTATTACTTTTAATGCAGATTTGGTGAAAGAAATTATTTCAAATCTTCCTTTTGAATTAACAGGACATCAAAAAATATCACTTTTCCAAGTTCTCAAAGATATGGAAAAAACTCACTCGATGCAAAGACTTTTACAATGAGATGTTGGAACTGGAAAAACAGTTGTAGCAGCAATTGCAATTATTCACAGTATTTTACAAAGTGAAAAAATATGACAAAAAGTACAAGCTTGTATTCTTGCACCAACTGAAATTTTAGCAAGACAACATTTTGAATGACTTGAAAAATTATTTGTAAAATATAATTTAAATCCTTCATTACTTGTTTGAAGTACACCTAAAAAACAAAAAGATATTTTAAAAGAACAATTAAAATCAGGAAATATTGATGTAATTATTTGAACTCACGCACTTTTAGAAGACGATGTAAGATTTGCGAAACTCGGTTTAGTTATTATTGATGAACAACATAGATTTTGAGTAAAACAAAGAGAAGCTTTAGAAAAATATTCTACTGGATGAATTTTTCCTCATTCTCTAAATATGACCGCAACTCCAATTCCAAGAACATTGGCTTTGACATTATATTGAGATCAAGATTTATCAATTATTAATGAATATCCAGCTGGAAGAAAAAGTATTTTTACCAAAGTAGCAAAAAGTGATGATGAAAGATATGGAATAGAACTTTTTGTCAGAAATCAAATAGAATCATGAAGACAAGTTTTCTGGATTTCTCCTTTAGTAGAAGAATCAGAAAAAATGGACTTAGCCAATGCTATTTCAACGTATGAATCACTTACTGAAATATTTTCTCCTTTTAAAATTGGATTATTACATGGAAAAATGAAAGCAAAAGAAAAAGAAGAAATTATGAAACAATTTTCAAGTTGAGAAATAAGTATTTTATCTTCAACCAGTGTCGTGGAAGTGTGAGTAAATGTCCCAAATGCAACGATTATGTGTATTGAATGAGCAGAAAGATTTTGACTGTCACAACTTCATCAATTTAGAGGAAGAGTTGGAAGATGAGAATTTCAAAGTTATTGTTATTTATTTCCATCAAACGGATATAAAACTGATAGACTGAAAGCAATGGAAAAAACAAATAATGGTTTTGAACTTGCGGAAATTGATTTAGAATTAAGATGACCTTGAGAAGTGTATGGAGTAAGACAATCTTGAATTCCAGAGTTTAAAATTGCAGATATAAAAGATTTAGAACTCGTAAGTCAAATCAGAGAAGATATTGAGGAATTATTTAAAAATACACCTTCAGAAATCATTAAAAATGAGAATTAATTTTCAGGAAAAAATAGAAAGATTAAAGTTTAAAAATTTTGCTTATAAAATGTAAATAAACTTGATAAATAAGAGATTATTTATATTATACGAAAAATATTTTTTAAT
>JAUCCN010000016.1:0-32501 GCA_034676185.1 Patescibacteria group bacterium
GACTTGGTGGTTTTTGAGTTGGATGATTATATGAATTTACATCATCTCTTTTTTCTAGCCAAATATTAAATAAATCAAAGATATCGTCATGAGCTCTATTTCCGGTTCATATTTCTTTGTTTTGAATTTCGTTTAAATTTTTAAAATCTTTGTTTATATATGATTTTCAGATAGTTCCATAAACACAAGGTTCATAAACTTTATTAAAAGCAAGATTTGGAGTCATATTTTGATTATTTTTTATCCACAAACAAACTCTTTTTGTATCAATTTTGTTTTGTTTGTATAACTCTTGAAATAATCCAATATAATTTTCATCACACCAGTAAAAAAAATGTGAATCTGGATTAGTGTAATTTAAAATATTTTTAATTGTTGAATCAATAAATTCTCTATAATCTTTCTCTGATTTTTTATCTTCTTTAAAGGTTCATCAGTATTTATTATCTGAAGAAATTCAAGAAGAATAATTGAGTCCGATGTTATATGGAGGATCAGAATATATAAAGCTTGTTTTTTCTTCTCACATAAGCTTTTTTAATACTTCTGGATTTCTAGAATCTCAACATATAAGTTTGTGATTTCATAATTCATAAATATCTCACAATTTTGATTTTGGAGTTTTAATTTTTTGGAGTTCTTTTTCAATATTGAAATTATCATCATCTATATCAAGCATATTATCCCAGATTTCAGATAAATCTTCATTATCAAATCATACATCAAGAAGTAAATCAATATCAAAATCTTTAAGTATATCTAAATCCCATTCTCAGGTATTTTTATTGAGTCTAAGATTAAGTTCTTTTTCTTTTTTAATATCTGAAATATTTACATAAACTACTGGAACTTCTGTAAATCATATTTCTTTTGCCACTTCAAGTCTGAAAGCTCATCATATTACAATGTTTTTTCTTTTTTCATTTGAGTTTGCTAGAATTGGATCTACTAGTCAGAATTTTTTAATAGACTCTTTTAAATCAGAAAACTGTTTTTTAGTATGTTTTCTTGGATTGTATTCATTGGTATTCAGTTCAGCTATTGGAACTTGAATAATAGTAAGATTTTGGTTGGTCATGAAATTAAAGTAAAAAAAATAAACTACACGTGTAAATGTAGTTTACTAAATTCTTGAAATTAGAATTATATTATAACTTTAAGTTATTTTACAATGATTTTCTTAGCTTATCTATCTCAGAAATCCGGTTTAATTTATTACTTTCATCAACCGAAAGTTTTGATAAATTTTCTGGCAATGGTTCATGAAAATATTTATTTCTATAAAAATAAAGTTTATTATCAAAGTTTCATTTTTTAAACCTTTCTTTAATTTTACTACCTTGTGTAGCATTTTTTGCAAATGAAGATTTTTGTGCTGATTGAATATCTCTCCAAATTTTATTAAATTCTTCTTTAGTAATTTGAAATGGTAATTCTAAATTAATTTTATCATCTTTAATATGCATTATTTTTTGAAAATCCAATGGATCAAATCATCTAAATAATACATAATTCTTTAAATATTTATAATATTTTCATAAACCAAAATATTCTGATATTTTTAATAAATCACTTTCAAAAGAATTCCAAAGTTCTTTTTCTTCTTTACTATATTGTAAATCAACAAGTTCTTCATTAGCTTTAAAGAACTGAATAATATTAGAATACATAGATTCTTTTTTCTTTTTATTAATCTTTATTCAATATTTTTCTCTGATATATTTTATTTTTTCTTTAAAAATATCAGAGTTATGAAATACATTTCTAAAATATTCTAATTGCTCAGGTTTTAATTCTGGGAATTTTTGCATAATTTTATAATTTAATATTATTTATAATGTCTTTTTTAAGCTTTCAATTAGCAAAATTTAAATATTCTTGATTATTCTCTGTGTAAAAATTTTCAAAATAATGTTTCTTTAAAAAATTTAAATTTATATTTTTTTTATTTTTACTTGCTTTTAATTTCTCGATTTTATCCCTAATAAATAATATATCATTTTTCGTATCTTGAGATTTTAAATATATATGAGATAATTTAAAAAAATCGAAATGATATGTATTAAATAAATTTGAATTAGTAAAATTATTTTCTTTATGAACCTCTATATCGAAGTCTCATCATAAAATCTCTAATCAATTTTTACTTTTAACTATCCATCAAAAATAAGGGTGAAATATTTTTTCATCATTATGTAATCACTCCAAAAAATTTTTATCACTTTTTATAAAATTGCATCATTTACAACAAGGTATTAAGTTCCAAATATTAATTGCTAAATGGGGATAAAACTTTCACTTTTTTTTTCTAGTTGCTTTAGGGAATATATGATCTAAATCAAATAATCTTGAATCGTTTAATTCTAATTTTTCATTTGAAATATTAAAATAATCTAATAGTTGTTCATTATCAAAAACTTCAATTCAGAAACTTATTAATGGGACTTTTCAACAATATGGACAAAATTTTACTTTTTCAAGAAATTTTTGAATAAATTTTAATTTAATTGATTTTATATAATCATCTTTTTCATATAACTCTATAAGATCTAAGTATTTATTTTTATCAATTCAAATAATATCAATTTCAGCATTTCATTTAATATCTAAATTATTAAATAAATACTTATTTAATTCAGAATAAGTTATATTAATATTATATTTATTATCAAATCTATTATCATTATTAGGTAGATTTAATTCTGATTTTAATTCTGAAATAAATTGTATTATATATTTTTGTAATAATTGCATAATTTTATATATAAAATAAATTATCTTTTAAAAAATCATCTCAAATTTGTTCTTTTAGATTTACTTGACTATCTAATTCATTTTTAAATTCAGAATAAGCATTATAAGATTTAAAATTTTCTTTTGTTAGTTCTTTGATAAAATTAGTATTTTTCTTAAAATTTTCTTTTGTAATTTCTTTTAAATCTAGAATAAGTTTTAACTTATATAATTTACTTATGTTTTGAATAACATCTTCTGCAAAACTTCACATTAAAACTTTTTTATCAAAAAAGAATCAATCATTTATTATATCAATAAAATTAGCTCAAAAAGATTTTTTAGGATATTTCTTTATTTCAGTAAACTCTCACTTATGTTTATTAGTTTCAGATTTATCTAATAAAATTATAGATTCTTGTGGTAGGTCTGAAATAATAAAAGGACTATGAGTAGCTAAGATAAAATGTAAATTAATATCCAATGGCAATGTAGAAAAAATATCAATTAATTTACTAATATATTTTTTTTGCCAATCTAAATGTAAATGCTGATCTGGTTCGTCAATAAGAATAATATAATTCAATTTTTTTTCTATTGTATATTGTAGATATATTTCTGAGTAAATATTAATAAATCTTAGAAAAGACAATTGTTCTCATGCTGATAAATAATGAAATTTATAATTTTTATTTTGATTAAATTCTACATTAATTATATAAAAAACATTACTTGCAATAAATTCAATAAAAGAGGTCTCAATATCTAATGATAAATTTAGTTTCAATATTTCATCTAAAAATAATTCTATATCAAATTCAGAATCATTATGAGAAAAAGTTATAAGATTTTTTTTGTATAAATTTAGATTAGCAGCATTAAGATTTTTTATTTCGTCAGTAATAATTATATTATTTCTATATTCTGAAAATAATATTCTATCAATTATAAAATTTAGAACTAGATTATATCTATTATCTTTTTTAAATTCTAGTTTTTTTCTAACAGAAATTAATACATTTGTATAAGACTCAAATTCATCTTTTCTCATTCCATGAAACAATTTTGAAATATTTCAATTATAGTTAATATTATTTATTTTTAATTCTTTTTTAGAGTCGTTTTTATTATTTTTGATATTTCAATATAAAAAATCCTCCCTAAAAATATAAGTTAAATTATTTTTATTTCATCATTTATTAAGATTAATTTTTTTACTTTTTATTTTATTGTCTAAAAATATATTTAACAAATCTATTGATATGTATTTTTTCTTATCAATTAAATATGATATTAATAATGGTTTATTGTAAATATATGAATTATCTAATGTATAATAGTTATAACCTGTTATAAGTGTTTTATTTAAATTCTTACCTGATTTAAAGTTGCTTCATATTGCAAAAAAATCATCTAAATATATTTCGTAGTCTTTATAGACTTCTTCTTCTTTTTCTTTTTTATCTAATATATAGTTAAAAAGTCTACTTTTTCATCATCCATTATTTGAAAGAATACAATTTATCTTAAATCTATTAGCATTTTTTTTATTATTATCTGAATCTATTTTAGTTTCTAAATAAATTCTAATTAATTTTTGTATCTCATCACTTCCTCATAATGGAATAATGTCTCATGAACTAAATGGTAAGTAATCTTCTTTAATTATAATTTCTTGTATAAATTCATTTTCATCATTCATTGTAAATTAAATTAAAAACTAAACTCTAAATACTATACACATTTCACAAAAAATGCAATAAAATACCAACACATTACATAAGGTAGCTTATGTAAATTTATATTATAATTTTATGTTTATAGAAAAAGTTAAAAAAGATAGATCATATTATGAAAATCTATATGAAAGAAAAATTATTAGAAATCAAAAAACATATCATGAAATATTTAAAAATGGTAATAATGAAATAGAGAAAAAAGCTTTAAATCTCATTTGATATTTTACAAAAATGACTGATTATAATAATTCATAAGTCCCCCAATTTTTAGACACAAAGTTTAAAAAAAGATTTGAAAAAATATAAGTATTATTTTATTAATCTAAAATAAACATTAAAAAAGACTAACTTTGGGGGTTAGTCTTTAAAAATCACTATTTAACATCTTGCGAAATTAATTTTTCATCCAAAATTTTAAAAAACTCCTCCACACTTCAAAAATTTATATATTCTCCATTAATATATATTGAGGGAGTTCATTTCAGTCCAATTTTATTTCAAAGCTCTATATCTTCTTTAATTTTTGAAACATAATTTCACTCATCAATACATTGCTTAAATTTTTGTTCATCAAGTCATATATTTTTTGCTATATTACTACGTTCTTCAAAGGTTATATTTGCTCCATTTTTTTCTTCTTCTAAAGCGTACATCTCTTTTGAAAATTCGCTATATTTTCACTGTGAAGTTGCACATAAAGCAGCCAATGCATCTTCAGGAGCATTTTTGTGAAATGATAAAGGAAACATCTTATAAGTAACACCTATTTTGTTTGTATTAGTATATTTTTCAATAATTTGTTCTCAAATACTTTTTTCAAATTGTATACAAGCAGGGCATTGAAAGTCCGTAAAAATCGTCATTTGTACTTTTGAATCTTTATTTCCCAAAAATGGACTTTCTATTTTTTTATCTACAAAACTATTACTATTGTCATTCAAAATATTTCTATTTCAAGAACAGCTTATAAGTATAAATGTAAATAAAAGAGATATTATCACAAGTTTTATTTTCATAATGTATGTATTAAATTATAATATTTTTTAAAGTTTAGATTCTACTCTTTTCAGTAAAACAGCATTTATTGCTACAATCATTGAAGATAGAGACATTAAAATAGCTGATAATTCTGGACGCAAAAATATTCAAAATTGAGTATAAAATACTCAAGCTGCAACTGGAATAGCAAGTAAATTATAAATAACAGCCCAAAACAGATTTTGCTTCATTTTATTGACTGTAGCCTTGCTTAATTTTATTGCTTTTATGAGAATTTTGCATATTTATAAAATTATTCATTTAAAATTATAATTTATGAAAAATTTATTTTGATATTAGATAACTCTCTATATTAATCTTAAAAATTTTTTTTTCAAATATTTTTCAAATGGTATTACTTGATATTAAAAATCAATAATAAGAGTGGTAAGGAAAAAATATTTCTTATGGAGTTCCTCATTGTCATTTTGTCCAAATACTAATTCCATTTGGGTTTTTTCCAATATTTACGTTGTGAGCCACGGTATTTGTTTTTGTGTCAATTACGGATAAAGTATGAGAAAGAAGATTGGTAACGTAAACATAATTTCCATCTTTACTTACTACTACTCCGTGTGGTCCGTCTCATCCAAGAAAAGAAGAAACAACTTGAGCTTTTTTAATATCAATTTTATAGATAGTATGTCCAGTTTGTTTCCCAAAATAATATCATTGATCGGCTACATATAGATAATTACTATCTGGACTTGGATATATTTGTACTGGTCCTTGGGCATCTTGTGGAAGATCAATGAAATCTACCACTTTGCTTTGTACATTGTAACGAGCAATACGTTTGGTATTATAAAGTGATGCAAATGCGTAGGTATTGTCAGGAGTTATTGCTACTTGTACGGCTTTATCTCATAATGGAATGTATTCTATTGCATCGGTTGAAGTATCGTACACTCCGAGTGCCTGTTTTCATAAAAGAGCAATATATAAAAACTTTCCATCTGGAGATAAACGAATTCCATGAGGTTGAGAACCATTTTCTAAGTCAATAGCTTTCTCAATAGCATGAGAAGTTAATGATAATTGGTATATTTTTCCTTTTTCTGGCGAAACAAAATAAGCATACGTTGCATCATTATTGATAACGATGTGTGCTAAATGGACTCAAACATCTACTTCAATATGTCATGTAATGGTATCAGTTTGAGGATCAATAAGAATGATGATGTCTTTATCTCCCATACTATCAGAATGTTCATCCTTTTGACTATGTTCATCTTTTTCATTATGTTCATCTTTTCCCATAACTACATTTGCAGTAACAGCTACTATTTTTCCGTTTGGACTTACTTGGACGTTGTGAGCAGAATAATAAATGATTTTACCATCGTGTTCTTCAGATAGATCAATACTTTTTATTACTTTTTTTGAGTTACTATCTATAACAACAATCGAACTATCTCATTCGTTAGCAATGTAAATTTTTTCATTTGTAACTAAACTTTTTCCTAGTTTTTCACTGACACTGTCCATCATAGAGTTAAGCACTGATAAAACCAGGTCATTGTTTTTGAATTTTACTTTTTCAAGCCAAATTTTTGATTTGAGAGTAAACATTTTGTCATGTAATTTTTCCAGTTTTGAAAAAGAAAGTCCTGATATTTTTTTGTCAATTTGGTCTGCGATATTTGCTGGTAATTTATTATGAGCTTTCAGCATATTCATAGGCATTTCTTGGTGTTGGTGATCTTTATTCATCATCATACCGGACATACTCATGTGAGACATATCCATTCCAGACATACTCGTGTGAGGCATATTCATACCAGACATACTCATACCAGACATCATCATGGAGTCTTTTGAAGTCATATCAGACATATTCATCATTGCTTCATTTGCAAAGGCAAAAGGAGCAGCCATTCATACAATTATAAATGGAGTTACTAATAGTTTTTTCATATTTTTTAAATTATAAATTAAAATTCTTTTTTTTATTCATTATCTCCATGCTTTGATTGTAACTCAAAAGCATTTTCTCATAAATCTAAATCAATTTCGGTCCAAATTTTAACTTCAGGCATTTCTGTCAGTTTTTTATCGGTTAAAATATTCACACTTTTAAAAAATTTTCATTTTGGTTCTTGATGTAAATTTGGATTAAAAATCACTGTTACTATTCAACTATCTCAAGGATTCAATTCTGTTTTATCAATGGTTGCACTTGTACAAGCACAACTTGTAGGTAATCATGTTACTTTAATTGGTTCTTTTCAATTATATGTAAATTGAAAATCATGTTTCACTTTTCATCAACTTTGTTTTATGATTCAAAAGTCAAAAGATTTTTCTTCAAAATCAAATCCTTCTTTTTTTTGAGAGGTATTTGTGTTTTCTTTTTTCACTTCTGTTCTGGTTTTTACCACATTTCATAAAAACTTAAAATCCAATCTTTGAGTAATTTTTGAGTTCGTATTTACATAGATATCTCTTGAAATAGGTCAAGTAGCCTCTGGTCCATGTGCATTTGGATCAAAAACGGCTATAAGATATAACTTTTCTCATGGTTTTATGGTTCTATTTATATTTACTCATTGAGTATTATTGTGTCATCTCATAACAATTGTATCTGAAATTTCTTTTGAATCTTTATCACTAATAATTGCTTCTGTACACATACAACTCGTTTCTGCTTCTCAAAGTAGAATATTTTCGTTTCAAGAGTTTATAAATTCAAAAGGAATTTTTACTTTTCCCTCATCCATGGGTATTTCACCTAAATCTCTATTATTGTTTATAATACTTATTTGAGAGTTTGAAGGTGTATTATTTTCTATTCCATTATAAATATAAACCAAAGCAGTTCATATTCAAATTATTAGAAACAATGTAAGTATAGTTTTTTTCATAATATATTAAATTTAAAAATTAAAAATCTTCCTTTTCATAATTAAGGGATTTTTCACTTGCCTTTTTTCAAAAATGATAGTAAATTCCAGGTCTAATAAATAATTCAACTAAAGTAGAAAATATAATTCAACCAAAAATCACAGTTGCCAGAGGATTTAAAAATTCTTTTCCCGTTGCATCTCCAGAAATAAGTAGAGGTATAAGCGCAAGAGAAGCTGTTAAAGAAGTCATCATTACAGGAACTACTCTTTCTAAAGATCCTTTTATTACTAACTCTTGTGACCACTGCATTTTATCTACTTTCATAAGGTGTAAATAGTGAGAAATAAGCATAATACCATTTCTTGATACTATTCAAATCAGAGAAATAAATCAAACTAAATGCGCTGTTGATATAACATTTCCAGAAATTAAAACAGCAATCATACCTCACAAAAATGCACTCAGTACTCATAAAAATATTTGTCATACTAAAACGATACTTCTAAAATGCCAGAATAGTATAAGCGTTACTGAAATTAATACAAATATTGCAATAATAAACAGTCTTTGACTTGATTCTTTTTGATTTTTATAATCTCATTCATAAGAAAGAAAGTATCCATCAGGAAGTTTAACTTTATCTACATTGGTTTTAATGTCTTCCACAATAGAAACCACATCTCTATCTTGTACAAATCAGGTAATATTTATTCTTCTTTGTGCCTTATCGTGACTAATTTTATTTTGTCATTTTGTTTTTTGAATAATAGCTACTTGACTCAGAGGAAGAGATTTTTCATATCATGTTGGAACCAACGTATTTCATAAAGATTCTATATCTCATTTCCAAGAAGGATCATATTTTACTACCACTGGATATCTTTCATTTCCATCTAATATCTCATTTGCTTGCATTCACATAAATCACATTTCTAGTTGTTCATTCATCATTCAGATATTTATTCCATTATTAAGAGAAGCATCTCTATCATTGTAAATCTCTATTTGTGGGATTTTTATTTCTTGTTCTACTTGTGCGTTTACTACTCAAGGTACTTTTTTCATTTCTCTCAGTATTACTTGAGCTTGGGATTGGAGTGTATCTAAATCTTTTCCATACAGTTTCAATACAATAGGAGCTCTTGTTCCTGAAATCAGTTCTTGCATACGATGAGTAATAGGTTGTCATAAACTAAAAAGTACTTTTCACTCATAGATATCATATATTTTTTGAATATTGTTGGCAATATCTGATTTTTTAGCTATGGTTGGATCAAAATGTATTTCAAATTCCGAACTATTCACTCAACTAGCGTGAGCATCAGCATCAGCTCTTCAAATAGTAGCAGCAACTCAAGTTACTCACGGTACTTTACTGAGTTTTTGACTCACTTCTGAAGTAATACTTTTGGTATAATCTAGCGAACTTCCTATTGGAGTAAACATCATACTAGTAAAAGTTGGCTCATTAAATTCAGGAAGTCACTCTTTTCCTGCTTGAAAAAATAAAATAAAAGTTATAAAAATACTCAAAAGTGACATTGATAATATTTTTTTAGGGTGTTTTAAACTTATATGTATTGGAATTAATGCAATTTTTTTCACCCATCTTATAACTTTTGTATCATCTATTTCTACTCATAAAGGAAGATGTTTTTCTTCTTGAGTCTTAATGGTTTCAGCTCTTTTTTTGATGTAATTTGGTAATAGATAATAACATAAAACAGGAACGAGAGTAAGAGACACTATTAAAGATGCCGTAAGTGATAAGATATAAGCAATCCCTATTGGAGCCAAAAGTCTTCCATCTACTCAAGGGAGAAATAAAAGTGGTAAAAATACAACCACTACTAAAATAGTAGCATAAATGATAGAATTTCTAATTTCACTGGATGCTTCATAGATTATTTTTATAGATTTTTGTCTTTTTTCCACAGGAAGTAAATAATTTTCTCTCAGTCTCCTAAAAACATTTTCTACATCAACTATCGCATCATCTACAAGCTCTCATATGGCAACTACCAGTCAACCAAGAGTCATAACATTGATTCATAATCATAAAAAGTTGAATATGATAAATGTTATAAGTATTGATACTGGGATTGCTGTTAATGTAATAAAAGTAGTTCTTATGTTCATGAGAAATAAACTCAGTATGATAGCAACCATTATAGCACTATCTCTTAAAGCCTCTTCTACATTTTTTAATCATCCATTGATAAACCATTCTTGTCTAAAGATATCTGGAGTTAAAACAACATCTTTTGGCATATTTTTTTTCAACTCCTCAAAAGCACTATCAATATCTTTTGAGAGTTGTAGAGTATTTACTCAAGGTTGTTTGATAATTCTGAGAATTACTCATGTTTTACCAGAAATAAGTGCATCTCATCTTCTATATGGATCTGGAGCAAAAACAACATTGGCAACATCTCATACTGAGATACTTTTTGTATCTTCTATTTTTCCTCAACCTCATCATCACATAGAAGATGTAGTTCAAGGAAAAATATTTTTTACTACAATTTTACCGATTTCACTACTAAGATTTGTTTTTCAGATAATACGAACAGGAGATTCTTTTGTTCCTTCTATAATAAATCATCCTCAAACATTTTGATTTGAATTTTTTACAGCATTAAATACTTCATCAATAGTAATTCCATACGCATTTAATTTTTCTGGTTTTATCAATATTTGGTATTGTTTTGGTTCTCATCACATCACCAGAACATTTGCTACTCCAGGAATAGTTAAAAGTTTTTGTCTTATCGTCCAATCGGCAATGCTTCTTAATTCCATTGGAGATACTTTTTCAGAAGGGGAATAAATTCCTCCCCAAACAATCTCTCACAATAAAGAAGTTGTAGGTCAAAGATTGGTTTTTGCTCAAGATGGAAGATTTATCGTTTGAAGTTTTTCCGTTATTATTTGACGATTTTTATAAACATCAGTTCCCCAGTCAAATTCTACATTTATGATTCAAAGTCATATGGAACTAACACTATTAATCGACAATACTCATGGAGAACCATTCATTCATCTTTCAATAGGAAAAGTAATAAGTTCTTCAATTTCTTCAGGACTTAATCATTCTTTCTCAGCAAATATAGTTACTCTTGGTCTATTTAAATCAGGTAATACGTCTATTGGTAATTTTGTAAGTGTAAATCCTCACCATAAAAGTAAAAATACATATACAATCACCACTAAAAACCTATTTTTTAGACAAAATTTTATTAATTTATTTAACATATATTTATTTTTATAAATTATTTTTTATGGCTTCCATGTCACATAGCAGCATGTTCATCAATTAGTCAGTTCTCAGGATTGGCATCAAGTTTTATAGTATTTACGAAAGTGTATTTTACAAGAAGTCACACTTCAAGATTCATTCCACCATCTTCAACAATAATTTTTGTTCATATTTTTAATCACTCAGTAACAAAAATATTTTCTCCATACACTCTTCCAGTTTTAACGATTTGTTTTTCTACTTTATTTTTTAAAACTTTTAATACATAAGTATCTCAGTTTTCGTCTTGTTTTATAGTTTTTACCGGAATCGTATATAAAGGATTAGTACTTTTTATATTTACTCTAATACTACTTCAAATCAGTATTTTTTCATCTTGTTTTCCATTTACAATAGCTTCGACAATAACTCATTTGGTAGTTTTATTGATAGCTGGAGAAATTCTTTGTATGTTTGCATTATACTTTTTCTCTGGTTCAATAGTTTTAAAAAATGATATTTCTTGTCACAAATAAACGCTATTAAATTCTGATTCTGGAATTTCAAATCTTACAAAGATATTTGATTCTTTTTCCTTTTTCCCATCAACTATATCAAAAACAGGTGTTGACATATCAATAGCATCTCAAATATTTACATATCTTTTTGTTATTTTTCCTGAGAACTGAGCTTTTATTTCATTTGAAAATCAAGCCGTTTCCAGTAAACTCAGCCCATAATTGGCACTTTCTAAATCTGCTTTGGCATCAATAAGCATTTTTTGGGCTTCTGTAATCATTTTATCAGCTTCTATAAGAGACATTTGAGCACTTGCTATATCTCATGCAAGCATTTTATTTGTTTCTGATTCCATTTTTATGGCTTCATTGTCAGCCATTGTTTTCATATTTTGAGTTTCAGCTATCATTCTATCTTTTTCAGCAATTGCCATTTCTAAATCTTTTTCCATAACTTTTTTCTCTGACAAAAGTTCATCATACATCAGTTTTTCATCTGAAACATCAGCTCAAGCCATATTTTTTTCTTTTTGAAGCATACTTAATTGCTCATTGTACATATTTAGATTTGTTTGAATACCATTCATACTATCTGTTTTTGCCATAATAAGCATAGATTTATCACTATTAAGCATACTTTCGCTATACATATCAGTAAGTATAGTGTTATCTAAAACCTTTATTCATAAATCTATTATATCTATCATTTCATTTGCAAAGATAAAAATTTCATCTTGAGTTAAAGAATCAATATTTTTATGTTTTTGGTGTATTTTAGTAAATAGATTATTAAAATTAGAGGAATATGTAGTGTTTTTTGCTCAAAAATAAGTATTTCCATTAAAATTTGAAGAGTTTTGATATTCATTATAACTTGAAGAATAAAATACTCTATTTAAAGTGTTATATGCATTTTTTAAGCTTGTTTTTATATTTCAAGCAGCAATTACCAATTTAGAATTTTCTAGATTAATTCAAGCCTCTGTTTTACTCGTCATATTTGTAATTTTTTGTTCTTGATTTTTTATTTTTATATCTATTAAATCAATATCAGATTGTAATTTTTTTATTTTTGCTTCTTGTTCCAAAAGAGTTGCTTCAAGTTGTTTTTGCGTACTTTCTCAAACTCTTGATTTTATATTTTGAGATGAAATAAATGATTCTTTACTAGCATTTATCATAATCTCATTAGTTTTTATGAGTTCATTTTTTCTTTCTATAGCAGAATCAAGTGTTAACTGTGCAGACTCAACCATAGCAAGAGCTTTTATTCTCATAGTTTTCTTTTCTGACACCATATTTGCTAAATCAGGATTAAACTCTGCTGGTATCATACGAGCCAAAACTTGTCATTTTTTTACTTCACTTCCAACATCAACTAAAAATTTTTCAATTATTCAGCTTCTATATGCAAAAACACTTCAATTTTCTGCTGATAATACTTCTCATAAATAAGAACTTTCTAAAATATCTCAACTTCCAACTACAGTTGGATTCACCACTCAAACATTCATTATATCATTTTTTCAAGCATTACTTTGAGATATTACTTTATGAGAAGTATTATTTGGAGTATCTTTTTTTATTATAAATTCATATCCAGCATAAGTAATTCAGGATATGACTAAAAGAATGATAAGATTTTTCATTATCAATAATTTTTTCATAGGATTTGTTTAAAAAATTAAATTATTACATTCATTCACTATGTGTTGCTCATTGCATTTCACTACCATCTTCCATTTCGTGACTATCTCACTCAATATGATTTTCTGACTCTTCATGAGTAGCTCACTCCATAGTACTTCCATCATCCATACTATGCATACTTCCGTCTCAAACAATACTTTCTTCATCAATTTCTTCCATCATTTCTTGATTATTTGATTGAGTTTCAGTTTCTTGTATTTGAGTTTCTGGAGACATCATATTTTCTTCTAAATTTTTAGATTCTTCATGAGTAGCTCATTGCATTTCACTCCCATCATCCATACTATGCATATCATTTGAAGATGAACATGAGGCTAAAACAAGGAGAGTAATTAAACTTAATATTATATATAATTTTTTCATAATTTTAAAATTAGTAAATAAGGTAATAAATAGAAAAACTATTTATTACCAGTTAGATAAATTATTTTTCCACACTAAAATACATCATCATTCAAGACATTAAATGTTCTGCAATATGGCAATGAGACATCCATTCTCAAGGATTACTCATATCTACCAATATCTCTATATATTCTCAAGTTTTCACCATTGCTGTATCTTTCCAAACAAGATTATTTGGTTTTTTTCCATTCTCTGATATTACTAAAAATCTTTGTCAGTGAAAATGAATAGGGTGTTGCATAGGATGCATTGAATTACCATCATTAAAGATTTTAATTTTAACTTTATCTCAAACTTTAAATTTCCAATCAATATCCATATTTTCTTTTTTTGTACTATCTTCTATTATCTTCCATTCCATTAAATCAGAATTTGAACTTTTATTCATCTGATTCATTGTATCTTCCCATTCTATTCAAGTTTTATCATTGTTTCATCACATATTCATATGATTCATTCATCACATTCACATCATCCCATTATTTCATCACATCATCATCTCTCATCATTTTTGTCATTTTTTTCAAATAGTTAAAGTAATTTCTTTGTCATTTGGTTTATCAAAATCTGCCCTGTATTTATCAATATCAGAAATTACATCTTGATTTACTCTTAGAGTTTCAAACTCTTTTTTATAACTATCTTTTACTGCTTCATTTGAAACAACTACTTTTCACAAATCATAAATTTTATTTGGAGTTTTGTTTTGTATCTTATATTCTCAATCTTTCTCAAAATAAACTTCTACTATATATCTCTCAGCTGGAGCAATTACAAAACTATCCACAAATTCTTCTTTTTCGTATTTACCATTATCTCATCAAACAAGCTTAATTTTTGTTCAAGGAATAATAATATTATATGGTCTTGTATTTGAAACATTTGTAAAATACATTCTTATGGTTTCTCCTTTTTTGGCATTTAGCATATAATTTGTTTCTCAGTTTATCATCATAGTATTTCAAAACCTTCACATAAGTGTATAATTTGTAAAACTATCACTAAATGCTTCTATTTTATCATTATCAAGTAAAATATCATCAAGAATTAAAGTTTCTTCTCTGTTTACTTTTGACCAATAGTTTGAATTTGTTGGCTCTACCAAATAATTACCATAAAGTCATAATTCTTGCTGTAATTCTTCTTTTACATGAGGATGATACCAATAAATTCCTTCATCAGGAAATTTTAACTTATATTCAAAAGTATCTCAGTATTTCATAATTTTTTGTTTTCACATCATCTCAACTGGAACTCAGTCAAAGGCATTATCAAGTCTTAATCCGTGAGAATGCAGAGTAGTTTCTAAACCTTGAACTTTATTTATAAATTTTAGAGTTATTTCACTATTTTTAGCTACTTTTATAACAGGGCCTGGAATACTTCAATTATAAGCAAGCATTACCACCTCCCTATTTCAAACTTCTTTTTTTACTTTTGTAACCTCCATTGTATAAGTATCTCCATTTTTAAGCTCTACAACTTCAGATTTATTAGCTTTTAAAAGATTTTCATTATTATCATTCATTAACATAGAACCTTCTATTTTCTCTCACATAATTTCTCAACTTCATCCTTTTTTAAGAATTTCTTCTTTTATATATTCCAAAATATCATTAATTTTAGCCTTTTTTGATTCACTTTTTATATTCTCTGATTTAGATTTTGCATTTTCTATTTTTCTCAGAATTACTTGAATTTTCTCGTTTTTCTTTTCTGAACTAAGTTTATCTAAATTTACAAATAATTTTTCAATTCATTTATCCATTTCAGCTTGAACCTTTGATGAAAATAATCTTTTTTTCATATGGTTCATTTCTCAGCCATTAGAATGCATTTGGTTCATCATTTTATCCATCATTGTTTCCATTTCTACATAAACTTCTTTATATAATTTTGGATTATCTTTTAATAGTTCTTTTAAATCTGAAAGATGTGCTTTTTTCATTTCTTCTCTTGCTTGATAATTATCTATATGAGAAGAATCTTTCATAAATTTCATCATATCTCACATATGTTTATTTTTCATTTCTGTAAGTTTCATTTTTCAATCATCATCTAGGCTAGCAGATATTTTCTGCATTATTGCTTTATGTTCTTTCATCATGTCTCAATTCATCATATGTCAAGACATTCATCCCATTTCTCACATATTCATCATTCATCAATCCATTGTATGTCAAGACATTCATCACATTTCTCACATATTCATCATTCATCAATCCATTGTATGTCAAGACATTCATCACATTTCTCACATGTTCATCATTCATCAATTCATCATATGTCAAGACATTCATCACATTTCTCACATATTCATCATGTCTCAATTCATTGTACTTCAAGACATTCATCCCATTTCTCACATGTTCATTCAAGACATAGCATTTACTTGTCAAAGTGTTCATGTAGCTAATAATGATCAAAGAGCTACAATACTTATTATTTTTTTCATATTATTATAATTATTAATTAAAATTTAAATTTTGCATACTAAAAAACTACCTATTTGCATGGAAAAATGGCATCAAAAAAGACCTATTTTTCATTGTAATAAATAGATAGTTAATTTTTTTAAGTATTTGATTTAATGATTTTTATTAATTCAGTATAACTATAATTTTTAATATCCTTGTTAAGATATGGAGGAGAGTTTATTTTTAAATATGAAATGTCTTTTTCAAGAGGAGTATAAAAAGCAATATGAATAAAATCTAAAGATATTTTTATAATAAAGTTTTTTAAAATATTTTTTTGGTGGTGTTTTATATCTTGATCAAAATCTACTATTAAACTACATATTGGCATCGAACTTTTTTTTGAGTGAGAATCAGTATGAAAAGAATGATTCACAATATTATGATTACTTAAATCTTGGTTACTTGAAAGAGCCATAACTGAATTATGGCTTATAAATGAAAAGAAGTAAATAATGAGTGTAATAAATATTGTAAAAACTTTCATATTTTTAAAAAGTTATTTTATTTTATTTTAAGTATCCCTTTATGGGGTAAGAATTTTTTAGTATAAATTATTCTTTTACTGAAAAATGCATCATCATTCCAGAAAATAAATGTTCAGATATATGACAATGTGCCATCCATTCTCAAGAATTACTCATGTCAGCAATGATTTCAATAGTTTCTCAAGTTTTGATTAATACTGTATCTTTCCAAACAAGATTCGTTTGTTTTTCTCAATTCCTTTCAATAACAAGAAACCTTTGTCAGTGAAGATGAAATGGATGTTGCATAGGGTGAGCTCAATTTTTCTTATTCTCAATCTTTATTTTAACGACTTCACCTTTTCTAAATTCCCAATTTATATCCATATTTTCTTTTTTGGTATCTTGGTCTATTATCTTCCATTCTAACATTTTTGAATTAGAATTTTTATTCATCATTGGCATCGTATCTTCGTATTCTATATCTTGATTACTTCCATGTCACATTGACATTCATCCTCACATCATACCTCAAAGTTCATTTTCTGATACTCATCATTTTACTCAAACTTTTCATAATTCTAAAGTAAGATTTTTATCTATTTTTTTATCAAAATATGGTCTAAATCTGTCTATATCAGCAATAACATTTTTATTTTCTTTGAGAGTTTCAAAATTTGTTACATACGAGTTTTCAACTGTTTCGTCAGAAACGATTACTTTTCATAAATTATATATCTCATCAGGAGTTGCATTTTGTATTTCAAAACTTCCACTTTCTGGAGCATAAAGATCAACTATATATCTTTCTCAAGGTGAGATAATAAGACTATCAATAAAACTTTCTTTTTCATAAGTTCCGTTATCTCATCCAACCAATTTCATCTTTAATCCTGGAATTTTATAATTGAAAACTCTCGTATTGGCTACATTTGTTAAATATACTTTCACTACTTCTCACTTTTTCATATTAAAAGTATAATTAGCACTTCCATTGAGAAACATAGTATTTCCAAATCTTCCCATGAGAACATAATTTGTAAAATCTTTATAAAATGGTTTTAATTTATCACCATTTAAGGCAATATCATCTAATATTATTGGTGATTCACGATTTACTTCTGAGTAATAATTTTCATCATCAGGTTCAACTATATAGTTGCCGTAAAGTCAAAGTTCTTGTTGTATATCTTCTCTTAAATGTGGGTGATACCAAAATACTCACTCATCAGGAAAACTTAACTCATAGGTAAATGAACTTCCATATTTTATTGGTTCTTGCTTTCACTTCATATCTTTTACTACTCAATCAAACATATCACTAAGTCTGAGTCCATGAGAATGCAAAGTTGTTTCTAAATCTATAACTTTATTTACTAAAGTTACCTTTGCTCTGGTTCCAATTTTTGTTTTAATAATCGGACCAGGAACACTTCCGTTATATGCCAGCATTTCCACTAGTTTTCATCAAATATCTTTTTTTATTTTTGTGATTTCAATAATGTAGTTATCTCACTCTTTTAAAAATACGGTTTCTTGTTTTTTTTCAGGGATAGCTTCTTGTCGGATTCAATATTTTAATTCTTGATTAGAAGTGTTTGTTTTATAAGTATCACCTTCCATCATTCATCAATGCATACCTCATCATAAATCGATTTTATTATTTCCTCAACATGATGTCAGTAATCATAGGGTAGTGAGTAGGAGGATTATTTTTATTGTTTTCATATATATTTTTTAGAAAAATTATACCTGGGTAGTAGGTATAATATTTGGATTTTTTTGAAAGTCAAATTTAAGTTTTTTATTATATATGTATTTTTTAAAAGAATGATTAGCCCCCAATTTTTTAAACAACTACTTTAGAAATAACTATTTATAATTAACTAAATATATTTTTTTATGTAACATTTGTAACATTTCCTTGATTTTTTCGCAATGACCTATATACTATATTTACTTAATTGTAAAACCTTTATGGTACACAATAAAAGCCAGTAGGGTGACCTAACTGGCTTGCCATTTTAAATCTTACAAAATAGTTCTTCTAAATATAAAGAACTCTTTTTTTATAAATATTATTATGAGATCAAAAGATTATTTAAAAAATTCACTTCCAAAAACTGCGATTAAATCAACTGCAAAATTTAATGGAAATTTTGAGGAAGAACTTACCAAAACTATTAATATTTTTTGAGAATATTTAGATAAAAATTTAGAAAAAATATTTGAACTTGATTATATAGATATCGGAAATAAAACGATTAAAATTAAAGTAAATGATAGTATATTATTTATCCAAAAAATAGTAAATATAGTAATTGATTATAATGCGGTTGATGAAAAATATGGAAATATAAGAGTTGAAGTTACAGTAACAGAATTATCAAGAAAACCAAAATTTTATTTGATTTGAAAATTACATATTTTGGAAAGAGATAAAATATGTGAAAAATGATTATCAGTTATTAAAAAAGCAATTGAAGAAATTAGTGAAGAATAATTTTTAGTATACATCGATATCTCTATTTACTTCTTCTATAACTTTTCAGATTCTATCTTTAAAAAAATTTCAAAATAATACCATATATACTCCCTTATATCATTCCCCACAATTTTTTATATTTCTACAAATACTATCTATTCGATAACAAATTTTATCTGGTATTTTTGCGCTACAATATCCTTCGCACTTTTTTGAAATATCAAAATGATCTTCTATACCATAGTATCTTTGAGAACTCCCTTCTATTTGTTTCACATAAGAAGATTAAAAATAAGTTATATTTATAACTATTATTTTTAAAAAATCAAATTAAACTTCCATTTAAAGAAATATTTTTTAAAAGTAAATATGAATCAAAAATAAAAATGCATAAAAATTTTTGAAAAAATAAGAATAATTTCAAGCGAAATTATTCTTATTTTTCTTTTTATATGCAAATTATAATTTTTTTACTGGTGCAATTTTTATATTCATTTTTTTCACTCAAGCAGCTCCAAATTTTATTTCTGCTAAATCTCAAGATAAAGAAATAATATATCAAAATCAAAATTTTGGATGATTTACTTTATCTCAAATATCAAAACTAGATACATCATTTTCAACAAGTGTTTTTTTCACTTTAAATACTGGTTCACCATGATCTGGGATTCCATAATTATTTGAGAAAAAATTATTCGTAATACTTTCAGAAAAAACATAATTTTCTAAATATTCCGGATTAATTTCTTTTATAAATCTTGATGCTGGATTAGTAACATAACTTCCATATTGAAATCTTTCTGATGCTTTTGATATATAAAGCTCTTTTTTTGCTCTGGTCATTGCTACATACATAAGCCTTCTTTCCTCCTCTAATTCTTGTAATTCTCACATTGACCTTGCACTTGGGAAAAGTCATTCTTCCAGTCCAGTCAAAAATACTCTTTCATACTCAAGTCATTTTGATGTATGAATCGTCATCAGTGTAACAAAATTACTTCCATCATCTTTATTATCCATATCAGTAAGAAGCGAAACTTCTTCTAAAAATTGTGCTAAACTATCTCTTGGATCCATTCAATTATATGTAGAAGCCACATTTTTTAATTCTTTTAAGTTGTCCATCCTTGCTTCAAATTCATCTTTTGTTGCATCGTCTCTGAGATAATTTTCATATCAAATTTTTTGGGTTATAAAATCAATTAAATCTGAAACTTCTAGTTTTTTTGAAGCTTCCATTAATTCTATAAATATTTGATAAAATGCATATACTGCTTTTTTTGCTCCAGAATTGAGTTCATCAACTTCATCAATATTTTCAAATATTTGTAAATAAGTGGCTCCAAAAGCATTTTTATATTCATCAAGTTTTGCTAATGTTGTGGCTCAAATTTTACGAGTTGGAACATTGATAATTCTTTTCATTCCAACCACATCATTTGGATTGTGAATCACTCTTAAATATGAAATCATATCTTTTACTTCCATTCTGTCATAAAACTTGAGTCCTCAAATAACTTTATATGGAATTGCTTCTATCATTAAAGCTTCTTCTAAAGCTCTTGATTGAGAATTTGTACGATACAAAATAAGATTTTCAAAATAATTAAATCATTTTTCTTTTATAATTTTTGCAATCGTGTTTGCTTCAAGTCTATCTGTTGGAGCATCAATATAAGTAATTTTTTCTCCTGGTTCATTTTCAGTAAAAAGTGTTTTATCAAGCGATGATTTATTATTTTTAATCACTTCATTTGCTGCCTGAATAATATATTTTGTAGAACGATAATTTTGTTCTAATTTGATAATAGTTGCATCTGGATAATCTTTTTGGAAATTTAAAATATTTCTCATATCAGCTCATCTCCAAGAGTAGATAGACTGCCAGTCATCTCATACAACTGCCAAATTTCTATATTTTGAAGCGAGAAGTTTGACGATTTCATATTGTGGGGCATTCGTGTCTTGATATTCATCCACCATAATATATTTCCATCTTTCTTGGTAATATTCCAAATTTTCTGGAACTTTTAAAATATCAAGAGTTTTTACTAAAATATCATCAAAATCAAGAGCATTATTTTCACTTAATTTTTTTTCATAACTTATGTATACTTTTGCAACAATTTCTTTAATATGACTATCCACATGATATCCATATCTTTCTGCTGTAATGAGAGCATTTTTTGCATTTGAAATAAAACTTCCAATTGAACGAGGAGGATATTTTTTTTCATCCAATCACATTTCATCTTTTATAATACTTTTTAAAACTGAAAGTTTATCTGATTCATCATAAATAACAAAATCTTTATTCCGTCCAATAGTTTCAATTCTTTCTTTTAAAATATAGACTCAAATAGAATGAAATGTTCCAATCATTGGAAGATTTCTATTTTTATAAGGACTCACTTGATAATCAACTCAAAGAACTTTTGCAACTCTGTGTTTCATTTCTTTGGCAGCTTTATTGGTAAATGTAACTGCTAAAATAGAGTTTGAAGGAATTCCTGATTGTATCATATATTCAATTCTTGCTGTAAGAGTTGCTGTTTTTCAACTTCAAGCTCATGCAAGAATCAGAAGTGGTCCATTGATTTGATTTTTTGCTTTTTGTTGTTCTGGATTTAAATTCATTGTATATTCTTAAAAAATATTTTTATAAAGATATGAATTTTTTAGAAAATGTGAAATAAAAATCAAAAAAAATTGCTTTTTCCTATAAAATTATTATAAGTACTAAATTATAATTTTATTTATAAATATTTTATCTATGGAACAAAAAAATACACAAAGAGAAGTATACATTCCTTGAGATCCAGTGATTGAAGCATATAGAAGAAAACTTTTAAAAGCAGGAAATTCTCCAGAAGTTATTGAAGATTTATTTGCAAAAAGAGATACAGATATAAAAGCTCTTTGAAAAAAAATTCAAAGCAAAGTTAATAAAGTATTATGATAATCTTCATAAATATTGATTATAATCATCTTTTATAAATTCTCAAAATTTTCAAATTCAAGTTTGAATTTGTGCATGATACAAAAAGTAGGTTTTTTCTGCTTTTTTTATTTTCTTAAATGCTGGACGAACCGAAAGTGAAAGTCAATATTTTTCTAGAAAATAATCTTTAATAAAATGCCTATGATCTTCCCTGCTTGCACCAAGTTCAAAAGGAAGAAAATTATCATAATCACTTGAATAATATATTTTGTGATTTTCATGAAGAAATACCATTATTTCAGCTTCATTTTTATTAAACTTCTCTGTTGTTTTTACTAGTTTTATTTCATTTTTTCCTCTTTCTTTATAAAAAATACTTTCTTTTAAGGGATAGTTTTCAAAATCAATTTGTGAGATTTCATTTTTATCAATTAAAGAAGAAAAATCCATTAAAGCAGCATTTATTTCCCTTCCTGAAATTCAAGTTTTTTCAAATGCTTTTTGAATCTCATCTTTTTCTATTTTTGAAAGTTTTTTAAATCTACTCCCAAAATAATAACGAGCAAATATTTTTTCAATATTGGTATCAAAAGCTAAAATATTTTTATTATATCAAAAAGACAAAATTGCTTGTGCGGTATATGGTCAAATTCAAGGTAATTTGAGTAAATCATCATAATTATTTGGAAAATTTCAATCATAAGTTTCTATAACTATTTTCGCAGTTTTGAGCATATTTCTTGCTCTTGAGTAATATCAAAGTCACTCATAATATGGGAAAAAATCTTCATATTCTAATTTTGCAAAATCTACTAGAGTTGGAAATGCTTGGATTACTCTTTTAAAATAACTCTCAACACGAGAAACTTGAGTTTGTTGCAAAAATATTTCAGAAATCCAAATATGATATGGTGTTTGTTTTTCTCTCCAAAGCAGATGATGACGACCATTTATTTTATACCAATCAAGAATATATTCAAAGGGAAAATTTTTAAAAGTCATACTTATTATTTTTTATTATTTTTTACAATCATCATATCAAAAAAACTAGCACGATAAGCAATTTCTGTATATTTCATAATTTGAACATCCATATTTTTTCATTCATAAAAATATATTTCATTTATATCGCCATTATCAAAAAAAGAAGCTCAAATAATAAGTCCTGTATGCTGCCCAACATACCCATTTATTTTATCACCATTTTGAGTATACCAAACAAATGGATTCGTATCGATATTTCCATATTTATTTGCTTGTAGATACCAAAAAATAATTGGATTTCATTCTAAAAGTGATTCTATAATATCATATTTTTTAAATTTTTTGATTTCATTTTTAATTCATATATTTTTTAAAGCATTACTGATTGGATATGCATAGATTCCATATCCAGTAAAATTTGAAATATTTTTTGTCTGCTTTCCATATACATTCCCTACAAATTCAATGTATGGATTTCACCAAATAAATTTTGAATTTACTTTTAAAAGTTTTTGGTCATTTTTTGGAACAAAAGAAAATATTTCATCTTCTCAAACATTTCTTTTTAAGATATATGTTGCAAATAAACTGGCAGAATTAAATTCACAACTGAGTGGTTTTTCTTGAAGTTTTTGCTCTAATTCATTGGGAATAAATATTTTTTTATTTGCGATATTTTTTACTCTGGTTTCTTGTTTTAAAGAATGCAGAAAATCAATATCATCTATTTTTGTAAAATACGGTAATAATGTATCTAAAACAAATATTTTCTTTTCATAATTTTTTTGTGAATGAAGAAAATTAGAAATGTATATCTTTTCTAAATGAGAAAATCAAAAAGCAGGTAGAGTAAAAAAGAAAAAAAATATTCATATAACTATATATCTCATAATAAATATTAAAAATTACATTAAATTAAAAAAATGAATTGAATTTTCATATACTTGTTTTTCTATCTCTTTAAAAGTCTCTTTTTTCTCATTTTTTTGTCTCAGTTCAAAAACTTTTTCTAAATTATATTTGGTATTATTCGGAATATTTTCTTGTCCTCTCACAGGTTGAGGAGGAAGAAATGGACAATCTGTTTCTACTAAAATCCTTTCAAGTGGAATATTAGCTGCTGTTTTTTGCACTTCTGTAGCTGATTTATAAGTCACAATTCCAGAAAAACTTATCATACATTCTTCACTATAATAAATTGCTTTAAAAGCAAAATCTAAATCTTCTGAAAAACAATGTAAAACAAATTTTTTTGCTTCCATATCTTTTAAAACTTGTAAAGTTTCTTCTTTTGCATTACGAGTATGAATAATAATCGGAAGTGAATATTTTTTTGCTAATTCTATTTGTGCTTTAAAAAATTCTTCTTGAATTTGTTTTTCTGTTTCAAAATTGTCTTTATCTATCCGATAAAAATCAAATCCACACTCTCAAATTCACTTTATATATGGTAAATTTTCCAAAATAAGCCTTTCTAATTGATTTATTGTTCCTTTCAAATCATGTTTATATTGTCAAACTTCAGTTGGATGAATTCATACAGTTGCATAGATAATTCCTTCATTTTCTTTTGCAAGTTCAATACATTTTTTACTTGTTTCTAAATCAATTCCAATAGAAATAATTTTCTCAATTTTATCATTTTTAAGTCAAGAAATAATATCTTTCTCAAGATATTTTTTATTTAAATATATGTGAGTATGAGTATCTATTATCATAAATAATAAAAATATAAATAAAATATTATGTTTGTTTTAATTTTTCTTTTAATTCTGCTTTTATCTCCGTTTTATTTTTCAAATTTTCTCAAAAATTATAATTATCAAAAAAATTATCAAAATTATCAAAAATAATATTTGAACTTTGGGTTATAGTATTTCAAATATATTTTTCAGAAATAAGTTTTATTTTTTTATATTCAAAATAAAAACTTTCTTTAAAAAAATTCAAGAATACTTTTTCATCAAATTCCAGCATAAATTTTGTTTGAATATTTTCTAAATTTATTTTTACAATGGCATCTTTAATGAGAGTTTTATCAATTTCATTTTCTAACTTTTCTAATAAATCCTCTGTAGTGAGTATTTCTTTGCAATCTATACTTCATAAATCTATCATAGATCTTGAAGAAAGCTCAAATTTTTCAAGATTTTTTGTATCTGTATCAAAAATATTATATCAAATTTTATAATTTTTCTGATTAAAACTTGTGTGTTCTATACTTCCAGGATAACAAATATTTCCAATACAAAATTGTTTATGATAATGTCCAAGTGCAACATAATCAAATTTTTTTAATATTTTTAATTCTTCCAAAGTAATATTCACTCCACTTATTTCATCAGTATATGCATCATATTCTTGAGCTGAAATACCAAAATGACTGATAAAAATATTTATTTTTCATAGTTGTACAAAAGTATCTGCTTTTGCAAATTCTTCTTTAAAGAGAGCTTCATCATGAATATGAGGGAGTACAACAAAATTTATATCATTTATCTGGATATTTTGAATTTCTGGTCAATAAAAAGTAGAAAAATATTCCATACTTTGAAAGATTTCAAAAGGATGAGTAGTGAGAGAAAGTCTGGGAGTATCATGATTTCAAGCTATTACTATTATTTTTATTCCAGTTTTTTCTAATTTTAAGAAATTTTCAACCACTACAGAAATTGCTTTATTTGAAGGTTTTGAAGTATGAAATAAATCTCCAGAATGCACCACAACATCCGGTTTTACTTCAAGAATTTTTTCTATTACTTTCTCAAAATTTTTATAAAAATCCTCTTCACGGGAAGTAGATTCCAAAGTGATTCAAAGATGAGTATCTGAGAAATGAAATATTTTCATATTATTTTTCATTAGCAATAATATTTATATTATATATATCAAAATAAAAAATCAAAAAGAATTAAAAAACTTACAATAAATTATTTATAATATAAAATACAGATGCCAAAATTTTTCGTTGTTTTTTATTAGTTAAAAATTCATTATCGAGTAATGAAGGGTAATCTATGCACAGATTCTCCTTTCCTTGATAATGGGTAAGACGCTTCGAAAAGTTTTGGCGAACTAAAAAAAGCATAGATTATCCTTTTTTTGTTCGTCAAAACTTTAATTTTTTGGTAATAATTTATTTTATTACTATTTTTTTATGAGGCAAAAAAATATTTGTTGCTCTTATAATTGTTTTTTTATTTTTTCTATGAGTTGCTTTTTGATCTTGATTAAGAAATCCTATTTCAAATTTAAATAAAAGTATAACAGTATTACAAAACGATATTATTACCGCAGAGTGGTATAGTGCTGTAAATAAAAGACTTGGTTGAGCAGTATCAGAATGATGATTTTGTAAATCAATATAATGAACTATTAATTGTTTAGATACAAACACAAGTGGAAGTGAAAATGGCTGGCAAGAAATAAGTCTTAACAATAATGATCCCTTTAATAGATTTTGTCAATATAGGACATGTGATCCTAGACATATTAATGATTCTCTTGCAGTTGTTGCCCAGCAAATATGGGTGTCTCCAATAGATGCAAATTTTGATTATTGGTTAACTCATGCAAATGATAAATCAAAAGTCAAACATTCTAAAGATTTAAATAATTGGGTGAAATTAACAAATTTATCTATGAAATGTGATTAAAATATTAAAAAATATATATAACAATAAAAAATTTGCATTAAAAGCAAAAAATTATAAAATTACACTTGATAATATATTATTATTTTTATAATTTTTCAAAGTTATGATTATACCAAAAAAAGTATATTGATTTACTTTAGTAGAACTTATTATAGTAATTACTATTTTAGCTATTTTATCTGTCATTAGTTTCATATCTTTTCAAGGATTTATAGGTCAATCAAAAGATGCAAATAAACTTGCTACTTTAAAAAATATTGACTCTTGACTCAATATATATGCTTTAAAAGCTGGAAATTTTCCTGTTCTAAATCAAGAAGAAATATATTGAACTTGAGTAATTGATGGAATTACACTTCATGCTTACTGAAAAGTATGAGAAACTCTCTGAAATCTTATTCATTTAAATGGTAAAATAACAGATCCAGATAATAACTCTTATCTGTATTGAGTTTCTTTTGATCAAAAAGATTACCAAATTGCTACTTTTCTGGAAAATCAAGTATATGCTTGAAATATTTTCTTACAAAATGTATATGCCAAAGAAAATAAAAATATTCATATAATATGAAATTATGATTGACTTCTCATCTATAATTCAGGAGCAAATGTAAAATATATTATCAACTTACCAAGTCTCATTTTTTCACAAACTGGAACTATAGATATTATTCAAAATAACCCAAATTTTTTATATAAATGAAAACAACTTGGGAAAACAAAAGAAGAACTTCTCAAAGACATTACTGGAAAAAATGTTTCATTAACATGAGTTTTACTCACATATAATCAAAATCAATTGAGTGAATTATCAGACAAATTATGATATGAAAAACAAAAAATATGAGAAAAAATATTTTGAAAAAAATATATTCATTCCATAAATACAAAAAAATTATGAATTTATTATTGATATCCAAGTTCTTTAAATAACTGAATAAATGACTATCATCTTGATAAAATAGTTCAAGATTTCAATGAATACGATACTATTATTTTATGAGAAGATATAGGAAATCCAGCTCATGAAGATTATCAAAATACCAAAACTATTTTACATGGAACAGGAGCAGATATTTTGTGGTATGCTCCACAATGATTTTCATGATATACTTGAGTTTCTTACTGATATATTACTCTTATGAATGATCTTTCTGATATTGAAACTGCTATTGATAATTGGAAAGATTTATGAGTGCAAGGAATTTTCTTTGATGAAGCAGGATATGATTTTTTAATTGATGAATATGATTTTGAAGATGAAATAAGTGTGAGAAATCATCAAAATACAGCAATCAATTATGCTCATAGTAAAGGATTAAAAGTTATGATGAATTCTTGGGGAGTTGATGATGTATTTTGAGTAAATAATTGAGAAAGTCCTACTACTTTAAAGTCATGAGATGCTTATTTATTAGAAAGTTTTGTATATAATCCTCATGCAGTTGCAACTCAATACTATGATTATGATAACCAATTAGCAAAAATGAATCAAGCAATACAATATAAAGATACTCTCGGAATAGAATTATATTGTGTTGGATTATTACCAAATTCATCAGAAATAACTCCAGAAAGAATACAAACATTTTATGATAAATCAAGTTGAGTATGTGATTATATTCAAATTACAGAAGAAAGTTTTTGAACATGGAATACTCCTACTTTAACCAATTATTTAAAAGAATACAAATAAATCTATAATATGAATCACTTAGAGCTCTCAAAATATTATTTACAATTACCAGAAAATAATTTTCAAAAAAAAGAAATACAAAAATTAGCTGAACTTTTAGCATATCATTCAGATTTATATTATAATAAAGAAGCTCCAATTATAAGTGATTTTGAATATGATGAACTTTTTAAAAAATTACAAATTTTAGAACAAAAATTTTGAATAGCAGAAGCTCAAACTTCAAAAGTTGGAAGTAATATAAGTGAATCAACTTTTGAAAAAGTAAAGCATTCTCGTCCAATGATTTCACTTGATAATACTTATAACGAAGGAGATTTACTTGATTTTGATATGAGAATTAAAAGAGTTTTATGACTTTCAAGTGAAAAAGATCTTCCTTATACTATTGAGTTCAAATTTGATGGACTTTGAATAGAACTTATTTATAAAAATGGAGTTCTTATTCAAGGAATTACAAGAGGAAATGGAATAGAGTGAGAAGATGTGAGCGAAAATATAAAAACTCTTCATAATATTCCAAAAAAAATTTCATATAAAGATCATTTAGAAGTCAGATGAGAAGTAATAATGCCAATTTCCTCATTTAAAACTTTAAATCAAAAAGCTCTTGAAACAGGAGGAAAAGTTTTTGCAAACCCAAGAAATGCTGCTTCAGGAAGTTTAAGATTGCTTGATGCTTCTATTACTGCAAGTAGAAATTTAAAATTTTTTGCTTATGATTTAGCAAATTTTGAAGAATTTCGTATAAAAGAAAAACAAGAAAATTATTATGATACTATAAAAGATTTAGAAAAATTTTGATTTGAAATTTCAAATTATTTTATAGAGTGTGAAAATATTTGAGAAGTAATAAAAAATATAGAAAAATTTTGAAACTTGAGAGAAACTCTTGATTTTGATATTGATGGGCTTGTAATAAAAGTAAATGATATTTCTCTTTGGCAAGATATTGGATTTACCGCACATCATCCAAGATATGCCATTGCTTATAAATTTCCTGCTGAAATTCTAACAACAAAAATACTTTCAGTAGAACATCAAGTTGGAAGAACTGGAACTATTACTCCAGTTGCTAATTTAGAACCTGTTTTTATTACTTGAGTAACGGTAAAAAGAGCTACTTTACATAATTATGACGAAATAAAAAAATTATGAATTAAAATTGGAGATAATGTGTTTATAAAAAGAGCTTGAGAAGTAATTCCAAAAATTATTTGAATTACCAAAGAAACAAGAACTGGTAATGAAACTGATATAGAGATTCCAAAATTTTGTCCAAGTTGTAATGCTATTTTATTACAAGATGAGGAAAAAGTAAGACTGTATTGTCCAAATACTCTCGCTTGTCCTGAACAAAGAAAACATAAAATTATTTATAGTGTTTGAAAATCTGGATTTGATATTGATGGACTTTGAAAAGAGCAAATTGAACTCTTTTTAAGTTTATGATTTATCACTGATCTCGCTGATATATTTAGTTTATCAGACAAAAAAGAAACACTTTTATCTCTTCCTTGATATAAAGAGAAGTCAGTAAATAATTTATTAAAAGGGATTGAAAAAGCAAAATTTCAAAAAATAGTAAACTTTTTAGTTGCTCTCAATATTCCTTGAGTTTGACCACAATCAGCAAAAGAATTATCAAAAATTATTAATTCAAATGAAGAATTACTCCATTTTAATTTTTCTCAAGAAGAATTATTTGTACTGCAAGATATAGGAGAAGAAACAGCAAAAAATATTTCTCAATTTTTTGAATTTAACACAAATAAATTATTACTCAAAAAATTACTACAACATATCACAATTGAGTATAAAAAAGAAATAATTGGAGGAAAATTTCTTGGAAAAAAAGTATGTATCACAGGAAGTTTTGAATGATTTTCTCGAGATGAACTCATAGAAAAACTTGAAAATATGTGATGAATTTTTGTATCATCTGTTTCAAAAAATACAGATTTCTTACTTGCTGGAGAAAAAGCTGGAAGTAAACTTGAAAAAGCAAATTCACTTTGAATAGAAATAATCAATTTAGAGGTATTTTTACAATAATCTATGTATTATTAAATTAAAAATTATGTCAAAAAATCAACCACCTGAGATTCTTAAATATTTTCTCTATGATATACTTATTTGAGAAATATGATATACTTACAAAAAAGTGTTTTCTTGATATGGAATCTATAAATTTTGAAAAATTTTTGCTCTCCTTATAGATGAGGAATTTTATTTTAAAGTTTGAGAAAATAATTTGAAAGATTATTTAGAGAGTTTTTCAAAAGCTTTTACTTATACAGTAAAATGAAAAATAAGACAACTTCCCTATTATAAACTTCCTGAAGAAATTTTAGAAAATAGTGATGAGTTAAAAATTTGGATAAAAAAATCCCTTGAAGTTCCAGAAAAAATAAAACTTCAAAAAAAATCTCCAGATATTTCAAAAAAAGTTCTCAATTATCTTCAAGATATTCCAGTATGAAAGGTTTCAACTTATAAAATTCTTGCTGATAAGTTTAAAGTTCATCCAAGAACTATTGCTTCCATTATGAAATACAACAAAGAACCATATATATTTCCATGTTATAAAGTGATTTCTCATGATTGAAAACTCAGTTGATACAATACACCAAGAGGGATTGAAGAAAAAATAGAAAAACTTAAAAATGATGGAATTGAAATAAAAAATTGAAAAATAGATAAAAAATATTTTTATAATGAGTAAAAAACTTGTATTTATAAATATTTTAGTTATAAGTAAAAATATTTATTTTTATACTCCTTGTATGAACCAAAAACATATTTATCAACCAAGTGAAGGCGAAGATGCCAATAGATTATGTGAAGAATTAACAGAACTTATACATAAAAATCCTGATTTTTTAAAAAAAGTTCCGTCTGATTTTTTTGATAAAATTGCTGAAATACTTTGAAAAATGAGATTATAATATTATAAATATATCAATAAAATTGTAATTTTTAAATATATATATATAATCACGACACGGGGTCATTTATGGTTTCTACTTTGAGAATCGGTGGTCTTATATGCTATTTGGGAGATGTTTATGCCTTCCACAATCAATCATAAACAACAATAAATGCAAACAATAGAATTGCTGCTGGTTTAAATGCTTTCAAAAAAGCTTTAACTCCTTCTTTCGCTCCTGCTATGGCTTAGTCCATACTTACAAGCTTAAGTAAAACCGTAGCCTTGGCATAGTCCATGAGCACCGATTGGTCTGCTACAAACTCACTTCATTTTTCGCTTGAAAGAATGGTTTGAGTATCAAGTCAAGCCTTATAGGACCGGTTCTAGATTTCGTCCTGCACCTATAAGTACTGATGGATGAAATTATCTTATAAGTTTTTTGTTTATTTTCTATTTATAAGATTATCAAAATAAACTATAATAGTAGAAATATCTGGGCATCCTCAAAGGACACGAGTTCGAATCTCGTTGACTCCACCATGTTAATCTTTTTAACAATTGAATAAAATTATTTTTCTCATACAAGAGAAGTCTCAGTAGTAAGGGAAAAATTAAAAAACAAAAATGTTTGAAAG
>JAUCCN010000017.1:0-31832 GCA_034676185.1 Patescibacteria group bacterium
TCCACAAGATTTTGTAGTAAGTATGAAGAAAAAATGAGAAAATATTCCTGGAATAGGACATAAAGTAAAATCAAAATTTAATCCAGATAAAAGATGTGAAATTCTTTTAGAACTTTCTAAAAATTTTCCACAAACACAACATTTACAATTTGCTCTTGAGGTTGAAAAATTAACCTTAGAAAAAAGATCAAATTTAATTTTGAATGTAGACTGAGTAATTGCAGCACTTCTTTTAGATATATTTATGGATTTATGAATGAGTGAAAGAGAAATTCAAAATTATATTAATGCTTGAATTTTTAATGGATTTTTTATACTTGCAAGAAGTATTTGATTTATAGGACATATTATTGATCAAAAATTATTAAATGAACCTTTATATAGGACAGAGTGGGATGATATTTTATATATTTAAATAAAATACAATGAATTTACTTGAGTTTTTCTTTATTATTTCATGAGTAATTCTTTTAATTCTATCAATTGATATTGCAAAAAGACAAAAATTTAATGCACTTCATTTTATAGTGTTTATATGAATTTGATTTTGACTCCTTATATTTACTTTTTTCCCTCAAATTCTTAATTTAATAGGAAGTGTTTTTTGAATTCAAAGATGAGCTGATGTTTTGGTATATGCTTCAATTATATTTTTACTTTATTTTGTCATTTTACTTTTAAATAAAGTAGAAAAAAATAGGGAAGATATGACTATACTTATAAGAGAAATTGCGATTAAAAATTCTAACCAGAAAGAAATACAGGGGGAGATTTGTTTTATTATTGCAGCATATAATGAAGAAAAAGTAATTTGAAATACTCTTGAACAAATTTTCAATGCATGATATCAAAATATTTTAGTAATAAATGATGGTTCAAAAGATACAACTCTTTATGAATTAGAAAAATATTTAGGAAAAATAATTATTCTCAATCATTATAAAAATAGAGGACAAGGAGCAGCATTAGAAACCTGATTTGAATATATAAGAAGATATGGAAAAGTAAAATATATCTGCACTTTTGACGCAGATTGACAACATCAGATTTCAGATGTAAAAAAATTTTTACAAGCTTTTCGAGAAGATGAAAGTTTAGATATTGTATTATGATCTCGTTTCATTAAAAAAACAAATACGAATATATCATTTTGAAGAAAAATAATATTGAAACTTTGAATTCTGTTTACTTTTTTTATTAGTAATATCAAATTAACTGATTCTCATAATGGTTATAGAATTATAAAAACAACAACATTAAAAAATATTCATATAACATTAGATTGAATGTGACACGCATCAGAAATTATTGATATTATTGCAAGTAAAAAATTGAAATATAAAGAAATTCCTGTTGATATTCTTTATACTGAATATTCAAAAGCAAAATGACAAAAATGAATAAATGCTCTCAATATCGCATTAAAAACTATTTGGTATAAATTTTTTAAATAATTTTATTTTTTTCTACTGCTTAAATATTCTTCTAATCATTCCCAATCTTCTTTTTCAAATAATTCCTTTATTTTATTGGTTATATATCTTCATTTTATAGATTGTACAAAATATACATATCCTATTTCCGTAAGATAATGTGATATTCCATTTAATATAAAATGTTTTCATCACTTCATACGAATTCAAAATGATTGACTTAATATAAGAGCTATAGATGGTCTATATTTATCATTTATTTGTTTGTATTGGTTTGCAAAATATTCATCTATTTCTTTTTTATTAAGTCCTCAAAATATTTGTTCTTCTCTTGAAGAAGTATTTTTCATATATTATTTTCAAATTATTGTTAATTCCCAATTTCATTCTGGGAGAGTATTTCATAAAATCCACATATTCAAATTTTTTAAAGCTTGATAATCTTGATTATTTTCATCAGCCCACTTTTTTAAATCATCTGTTTTTCATAATTTTATAAGAGTAGTTTTGGGAGGTTTATATTGTCAACCAATCAGTTTATTAATGGTAGTTTTTTTCTTTTCATAATCCTGCAATACATATTTTATAGCAAGAATTTTAAAAACATATCTAGAAGTTTCTTCATTTAAATATAAATCATAATAATTATCAACTTTTTGATCTTTCATAGCTCTTTTAATACCATTTTGTCATCTATTATAACTTGCTGCTACCAAAGTCCGATTTCAAAATAAATTATGGAGATAATCAAGATATTTTACTGCTGCTTGAGTTGCTTTTTCAAAATGATACCTTTCATCAATTTCACTATTTATAATAAGTCCATATTCTTTTGCAGTTTCTGGCATAAATTGCCAAATTCATCCAGCTCAAGCACTAGAAACAATATCATTTCTGAGAGCACTTTCAGCAATAGGCAGATATTTAAAATCCTCTGGAATATTATATTCATCTAATTTTTCTTCAATATATCACATATAAAGAGGAAGTCTTTTCACATAGAGGAAAAATTGGTAGAGATTATAAGAAATATTTAAAAATTCTTTATCAAATCTTTCTTTGATAAAATAATTTTCTTCTAGATCAGGTAATTTTTCTCAAGCAAATTCTAAATGAGTATCAGGATATGAAAATATAATATTAGTTTCAGAAATATTATCTTTAAAAAAAATGTTAAAAACTATTAAAAATATAGTAATTAAAACGATACTAATTATCACTAAATATTTTGTTAAATGAGACATTTTTCTTATAATTTAGAAGAGTAAAACTAAATCAAATTTTATTGTATAAAATAATTATACAATAAAGTCTGTCAATAAAAAATATAAGTTTGACTTCTTTGTATTTTTTCATACCTTATCATTTAATCTCAATAAATCAAATTTTATTTTATTAAAAATATAATTTAGAACGATAGTATGGATAAATATAATAGTTTAAGAAACATATTAAATATAATTTTACAAAATATCAAAAAACAAGATTTTTTAGTATATTTTAGAAAAATATCAATTATTGAAATCAATAAAAATAAGGTAATATTTTGAGTTATGTCAGGATTTATGCAAGAAAATCTTGAAGCAAAATTTTATGATCTTATTTTAAATTCTACTAAAAAAGAATTTCCAGAAATTGAAAAAATAGAATTTATTGTAGATATGAATATTGAAAACCCTACCAATGAAGATGTTATTGATTGTGCTCAATTTTTTAAAGATTTTTCAAAAAAACCAAAAAAAGTTTCTCTTGGTGAAGCATCAACAGGAAACAAAAATATTTCACTTGAAGAAAATGATTCAAAAATATGAACTCCATCAGAAAGATATACTTTAGGTAATTTTATTGTATGACCCTCAAATCAACTTCCATATTCAGCTTGTGAAGCAGTAGTAAGAAATCCTGGAAAATCATATAATCCACTTTATATTTATGGAGATGTAGGACTTGGGAAAACTCATCTTTTACAAGGAACAGGGAATGCTATTTTAAAAAAATATAAAGATAAAACAGTAAGATATATGACAGCTGATAAATTTATTACTGAATATGTTACTGCAGTTAAGAAAAAATGAGTAGAAAGACTCAGACAAAAATATGCAGAAGTAGATGTTATTATTATTGATGATGTACAATTTTTATCAAAAAAAGAACAAACTCAAAATGAACTCTATAATATTTTTAATATATTATATGATGCTCAAAAACAAATTATTATCTCTTGAGATAGATCGCCAAAAGAGTTAACAGAAATAGAACCAAGACTCAAATCAAGATTTGAATGGGGAATTATTGTTGATATTTCAAAACCAGACTTTGAAACAAGACTTGCTATTTTACAAGAAAAAGCTCGTGCTAGAGAATTTTTAATTCCTCAAGATGTAGCTGAATTTATTGCAGCAAATGTCAGTGATAATGTAAGGGAATTAGAAGGGATTTTAAATCAACTTATGGCAGAATATGAACTCGATCACTCGACTCCAACCTTAGAAAAGGTTGCAAGAAAATTAAAAAAATTGAGTTTTACTACTGATATTTTAGGGGAAACAAAAGTACAAAGAACAACTACTATTAAAAGTTATGAAGATATTATCACCGCAGTTTCCAATCATTTTGGAATTGAAAAAGAATGAATTTTATGAGAAAATAGAAGAAAAGAATTCATGATTCCAAGACAAGTAGCTATGTATTTACTCAAAACTAAACTTCATTATACATACGAAAGAATTGGAAATATTTTTTCAGGAAGAAATCATGCAGCTGTTTTATATAGTTGTAATAAACTTGAATCAATATTAAAAAAAGATAAAACTCTTTTATATGAAATCAATATTTTAAGAGATGGAATAGGTATTTAAAAGAACTCATCAGGGTTCTTTTTTTATTCATTTTAAAAGAAAAAACACACTCACTCATATTTTTTTTTCTTGCAAAAACTTCAAAAATTATATAATGAAAATAGTATAAATAAATGCAAAAATAAGCTAGGTAATTATGTCAGAAAAAATAGATACTCAAAATCAGGATAATAAAATTATTATCCTAAATGACATATATAATAAAGAGAACAAAGAAGATGTAAATATTTCATCTATCTTTTTGTTATCTCAAGTAGCAGTTTTTAGAAAATTATTTAAGAAAAATACAAAAGATATTTCTAAAGATAGAAAAAAAAGTATTTTTTTAAGCCTGTATCCAAAAATAAAACTTCTCAAACTCTATCGTCCATTTAATGCTGAAATCAAAAAAGTAAAGAAAAACAAACCTATTTTACTTTCACACTATATACCATTTCAAGATCATACTACATTAAATCTTTCTGATTTTGATAAACAAGAAAGAAATGTTACTCCAATTTTTGATTTTCATCTTCCCAAAAAGCAAAGATTGAAATTTTTATACTCACTTCATTTTTCATTTTTAAAAATATTTCTCTCTTTTTCTCTTTTATTTATAACTCTTTTTATATATTGATTTACAACCAAAGCTTTACTTTCAAAAACTTTTACTTGAATTCAAACATTAAATATAGAAGATTTTTCTTCATTAAAATGAAATTTAGAAAATATAAAAACTAATCTCACTATCAGTAACCTACTTGTAAAACCACTTCTATGACTTAATTATTTTATTTGAAACTCCTCTATTGATAATTTAGGAAAAATTCTTCCTGGAGGACTTGATATACTTAATTTTTCTCTTCATTTTTTTGATATTTATGATGGAGTAAATACCATAATACAAGAAAAATGAATACATGAAGTGATGTTTTCACAACTTATTGAAAATATTGAACCAATTCTCTTAAATATGCAAAAAGATTTACAAAATGGAGTAAATGCTTTTAAAAGTATAGGAGATTTAGAAGATGAAAATCTAAATTTCCAATTCAAAAAATATACCCTTCAAATGTATAAATTTTCAGATTATTTTAATATTATTATAAATAATCTCTCCATTATAAAACAAATATTATGACACGATGAAAAGAGAACCTATTTTATTATTTTTCAAAATAATGATGAGATAAGACCAACCGGAGGATTTATGGGAAGTGTTGGGATTTTAGAACTTTTTCGCTGAAAAGTTGCAAATTTTGAAACAAAAGATATTTATGCTATTGAATGGGATTTAAAAGATTTTGCAACTAAAAATTGAGTTGCTTTTGATCAAATCGCACCAGTATGACTTGATAAAATTTCAAATACTTTTTGACTCAGAGATGCGAACTATTACCCAAGTATAGAAGAAAGTAGTCTTAAAATACAAGATTTTCTAAAAAATAGTGAATATAAAATTGACTGAATTATCTATATAAACCAAAACCTTATTGTAAATATTTTAGAAAAAATAGGTCCGATTTATTATGATGCAGTAAATAGAGAAATTACAAGTGAAAATTTTTCAACTCTTTTTTCTACTTTAGTAGAAGCAAAAATCACAAAAACTCATACACTTGCTACTCCAAAACAAGTACTTTTTGATTTTATAGATATATTTTTTGAAAAAATTGCATCTATACATGATTATAAGTTTTTTATAGAATTAGGTATTGAAAGTATTGAAAAAAAAGATATCTCTCTCTATTTTTTTAAACCTCAAGAAAATACATTTCTTAAACAAATTTGACTTGAAAAAACATATGATTTAGAAAAATATCTTGATTTTAATTATCCAGTATTTACTTCTATTTCATGAAATAAATCTGATAGGTACATGAAAAGAAGTTTTGAAAAAATATATTCTATCTGAGAAAATTGTGATATACAGAGTTCTTTTACCATAAAACAAAAGCATACTTTTAATATTAATGAAGAAGTATACATAAAAACACTTCTCTATGATATGGATGCACTATGACAAGTTGATATCAATAAAATATTAGAAATTCAATGAAAATGAATCAATAAACAATATATCAGAGTACTTATTCCAAAAAATGCTCAAATAATTCCAAATAAAAATATTACTATTCATGAATTTGAGAATTATAAAGAAGTTTCTTTTTATCTTGATACTAATACACTATTTGAAAGTAATTTTCATATTGAATATACACTTCCAAATCCTGAGTGTAAAAATTATAATTATTTTTTTATAAAACAACCAGGAATTAAAAATTATTCAATTGATATGATAAAAAATTGAAATTTAGAACAATCTTTATATACTGAAACAGATTTTACTTTTAATGATTAAATTATGTGAGCCAAACAATTTATTTCCCTTGATAATCCTATACGACTTTTTTATCATTTTATAAGAGCAATACTTGCAAATTTTATATATAGATTTCCATCCAGATGAATGACTATTATTTGAGTTACTGGAACCAATGGGAAAACAACTACTACCAATCTTATAGCAAAATGACTCAAAGAATCTTGAAAAAAAGTTTTCATGTTTTCTACCGTAAATTATTTTATCTGAGATGAGGAGTTTAGAAATGATACAAAAATGACTTCTCCAGATCCATTTTTACTTCAAAAGCTTTTATCTGAAGCAAAACAAAAATGATGTGAAATTGCTGTTATTGAAACATCAAGTCATGCTATTACTATGAATAGGGTATGGGGGATTGATTATGATATCGCTGTTTTAACAAATATCACACAAGATCATCTTGATCTTCATCATACTATGGAAAATTATGTAAGAACAAAGCTGAAACTTTTTAAATGACTTATTTCTTCAAGTAGAAAACCTCAAATAAAAAAAACAGCTATTATAAATCTTGAATCAGAATATAAAGAATTATTTTTAAATGAGACCTATGATGTATTAACTACTTATTGATTTGATTATAATGCAAATCTAAAAGCAGAAAATATAAAAAATGAAATTTCTTGAGTATTTTTTGATGTAAAAATTCCATGATCTATTTTAAAAATAGAAACAAAACTTCGTGGAAAGCATAATATTTACAATATTTTATGAGCTATTTGAGTATTTTTAAGTCTTGGACTCAAAACAGAGGATATTGAAAAATCTATTAAAAATATTTCGGTTATTCCTTGAAGATTAGAAGAAATAAATAATTATGAATGACTGAAAATATTTATTGATTATGCTCACACACCGGATGCTTTAGAAAATGTATTAACAACTCTCAAAAATATCAATGGGGTAAAAAGAATTATAAGTGTATTTTGAGCTACTTGAGATAGAGATAAAACAAAAAGACCAATTATGGGAGAAGTAGTTTCAAAGTTATCAGATTATGTTATTTTAACTCAAGATGATGATTATACAGAAGCAACTCAAGATATTATGAAAGATATTTTACCAGGAATTGAAAGAAAAGAGTGAGAAAATTTTTGGATTATTCCAGATAGGGAAGTAGCTATTAGAACTGCTATGTTACAAGCTGAAAAAGATGATGCTATTTTGATTGCATGAAAATGAGATGAACATCTTATGATGACCAATTTATGACCTGTAGCTTATAACGATAAAGAAGTTGTATTAAAAATATTAAAAGAAATTGATGACAATAAGATTATCAGTAATAAATAGAAACAAAAAAAATAATTTATCAAACTTGAAAAATTATTTTTTTTGCTATAATAAAGACAAGTTTAGATATTAAAATTCACACTCGTGGCTAAGAAAAAAAATACCAAAAAAACTGCCTCAAAAAATGTTATCAGACCAGATACTAAAAATATATTTATAGCGTGTCTTTTTATTGTTTTGTGAGCAATTTCACTTTTTTCAGAACTCGATTCAACAGCAGGATATTTTGTATACCAAGTTTTGTATTATTTATTTGGAGAATATTATCAATTTATTTTTTCTCCGATTATTTTATTGTTGTGAGTATTTATTTTCGCAAAAGAGGGGTTTTGATTTAACAATTCAAGATTTTTTTGATTGATTTTGTATTTTATTTCTATAAATACTCTCATTTGATCAGTAGATAAAATGTATAATTCTCTTTTTAATCTTCAACCTTCACTTGCAGGTTTTTTCTGAGCAAATGCTGCATTTGTATTTATGCTTATGGTATTTTTCTTTAGTTTATTTTTGATGTTTAGAATTAGTTATAAAAAAATTATCAAGAAAGTAATGTCATTTACACCAGATCTTGCAACAATTAAAGAAAATATTTCTCTTCCAAAATCAAAAGAAGAAAAAAATGAAGACCAAACGAAAACATCAAAAGCAAAAAAAGAGTTAGAGCAAATTGAAAAAATGAAAAAAGAATTAGAAGAAGAACTTATCAAAGTAAAAAAATCACAAAAAGAACCAAGACAACTTGATTTGGAAGATGCTCCAAGAAAAATTTCTATCGAAAAAAAGCAGGAAACATCACTTTTTTGAAAAATGAAAGAAGCTTTATCTACAAATGAAGAAGAAACAACATCTATTAAAATTGAAAAAAAGTCATCTTCTGATGAGAAAAATTTTACTGCTCCAAAATATGATTCTTGGGAGTTACCAAGTCTTTCACTTCTTGCAGATATTTGATGAGATATAGAAATAAATGAAAATGATATTTATAATAAACAAGAAGAAATTGTTGATAAATTAGCACAATTCAAAATTAATGTAAATATGACTGGATACAGAGTTTGACCAACAGTTATTCAATTTAGATTAAGACCAGAAGAAGGAGTAAAACTCAATAAAATTGAAAATCTCAAAAAAGATTTAACTCTTGCACTTCACGCTAAATCGATTCGTATTCAGGCTCCAATTCCAGGAGAATGAGTAGTTTGAATTGAGGTTCCAAATGAAAATAGACAAGCAGTTGGACTCAAAGAAGTACTTGCAAGTAATATTTATAATAATTCAAAACTTGATATTCCAATTGCAGTATGAAAAGATGTAAATGGTGATGTTATAGTTTGAGATTTAACGAAAATGCCACATTTACTTGTAGCTTGACAAACAGCTTCTTGAAAATCAGTAGGAATGAATGGTTTTATTATTTCAATGTTGTATAAATTTTCTCCGAGTGATTTAAAGATGATTCTTATTGATCCAAAAATGGTAGAACTTTCTATTTATAATGGAATTCCTCATTTATTAACTCCGGTAATAACAAATCCTGATAAAGCCTTAAATGCTCTCAAATGGGCAGTTGCTGAAATGCTGAGAAGATATGATTTAGCAAAAGCAGTAAATGCAAGAAACTTAAAAGAATATAACGGTAAAGTATCTCAAGAAGAAAAACTTCCTTATATAGTTGTTATTGTTGATGAACTTGCTGACTTAATGATGAGTGGAAATAAAAAAGAAGTAGAAACTTCAATTGCTCGTATTGCACAAATGGCAAGAGCTGTTTGAATGCATTTAATTGTTGCAACACAAAGACCTTCTGTTGATGTAATTACTGGGCTTATTAAAGCAAATATTCCTTCAAGAATTGCTTTTACTGTTGCGTCTCAAATAGATTCAAGAACGGTAATTGATAGAGCTTGAGCTGAAGATTTACTTTGAAGATGAGATATGCTTTATGCTCCAACTTGAGTTTTAGAACCTCAAAGAGTGCAATGAGTGTTGGTTGAAACTCGTGAAGTAGAAAATATTGTAAATCAACTTAAACTTACTATTGACCCAAATATGATTGATAATCTTTATGATGATTCTATTGTAAATGGAAAATCAAATGTTGCAGGAAGTATTTTAGAGAATTATAATGGAGATCAAGAAGAAGAACCAGAAGTTATTGAAAAAGCAATCGCGATTGTAAGAGAATCAAAAAAATGATCAACTTCGCTTATTCAAAGAAAATTATGACTTGGATATGCAAGAGCCGCAAAAGTACTTGATATTTTAGAGGAATTATGAGTAGTTGGTCCAGCAAATGGAAGTAAACCAAGGGAAGTGTATGACTAATGAGAAATAAATATGAAAAAATTTCATATTTATTTCTTTAATTTATCCTTAAATACTCTTATGCAAGAACAAATAATACAATTTTTTAAAGATATTCCGATTCCAGATTATGTGATTATTCTTGTATCATTATGATTTTTTGTGATGTTTATTTTTACATGAGTAGAAAAAATATACAAGGCTTATTTATGAGTTATTTTAGGACTTTTTATTTTTACGACTGTGAATTTAACGCTCAATTCTCTTAATAGTAGTGATGTATGAGTGAATTGACTGAGAGATTTTTTCTTTCATCATAAAGAGGGAATTTGATTTTGGAGTGTATTTTTTATTCCTCTTTTAGGAATTTTACTTCCTTTAAATAAGAATATTTGATTTAGAATTTCAAAAAATAAATGACTAAATTATTTGGTAATATTTTTATTTGGAATTTTCTTTTTTACTTTTATTGTCAGTATATTTTTATCTATTATCAATAATAAATTTTTATTTACTATGGATAATGAAATCATTACAAAAGTAAGAGAAAGTTCTTTCATTAAATTTTTATATGAATACTTTTCACTTTCACATATATTTAATTTTTTACTTCAATATGATTATGTAATTAATCTTTGTGTAATAGTATTTATATTTTATAAAATGACTATCGGTGGAGTGATTGATTTTCTTTTTGCAAAGCTTTTTCAAGCACTTGGAAAGATGTTTGAAAAAAGAGCCAAAGAAGAACATCAAAGTGAAGAAGCAAAATAAAGATTTGAATTATTTTTTTTCTCTATATAATATTTGCGATTTTAAACTTATTTAATTTCTATGTATTATAATTTAGTTTTATTTCAGCTTGAAGTAATAATATTCATAATTTCTATTTTATATATATTTTACTTCCTTTCTTGAAAAATATTTTGAGTATTTATTTCAGTAAGAAAAATTTTAGGATTAGGCAAGGGAAGGGGGGATAAATCTATTACAAAAATTCAAATATCAGAAGACAAAAATCTTCACGCAAATACATATGTAACTCAAAAATATCAAATATCTCTAGAAGAGAAAAATAAAGTTTTAGAGCTTTTAAAAAAAATCAAAGTAAATATTTCTAAAGGAGAATATGATTTAGCAAAAAATCTTATTGTAGAATGACTTGCCATCGATAAATTTAATATAGATTTAAATTTAGAACTTTCCTGAATTTATATTCAAGAAAAAGAATACCATAAAGCAGAATATATCTATAAAGATTTGCTTTTAGTTCACGAATGAGATTTTGAAGTATTAAAAAAATTATCCTATGTACTTACTATGCAGGAGAAATATGATTTAGCGATAGAAATGTATAAAAAAGCAAATGATATTAAATCAGATGACAATGAAGTAATAAATATGCTCGCACATCTTTATTATTATAAATGAATGTATGTAGATGCTATTTCTTATCTCAAACTATATTTAAAAGATCATTCAAGAGATTCAGAAAATATTATTTTACTTTGAGCAAGTTATAGAAATATTGGGAAAATACTTGATGCAATTAACACATATAAAAGAGTGTTAGAAATAGACCCTTATAATACTGAAGTAAAAAAAGAAATCGCAGAACTTGAAGCTTTAGAATATACCTCAGCTGAATAAAACTTTTTAACATTTTTTATTAACAAATTTTAAACGAGTAATTTAAAATTTGTTTTTATTTTACTGAAAAATACATATAAATATTATAATAATTTTTAAATTTGAAAAGTATGCTAAAAATTCCTCCACACAGCCTAGAAGCTGAACAATCTGTTTTATGAAGTTTACTTATTGATAAAGATTGATTCTTAGTAATTTCTGATTTACTATCAAAGGAGGATTTTTATGATGATAGAAATATGAAAGTGTATGAAACAATGCTTGAACTTTATACCAAAAATAAACCTATCGATATCATTACTGTAAAAGAAAGACTTGATGATAAAAAACTGCTTGATGAAATTGGATGAATTAGTTATATTATTGAATTGACAGAAATTGTTCCAACAAGTTCAAATATTTTTGAATATGCTTCTATTGTAAAAAATAAATCCGTAAATAGAAAGCTTATTAAAGCTGGAAATGAGATTATTTTAAATGGATATGATGAAGAAAAAAATATTAATGAATTGCTTGAAAAATCAGAAAAGTCACTTTTTTGAGTTACACAAGTATTTATAAAAAATAAGTTGGTTCATATCTCAGATATTTTAGATTCAAGATTTGAAGAATTTGCTGAAATTCATGAAAATCCAGAGAGTGTAAAAGACCATAGACTGTATACTGGATTTAAATCTCTTGATAATACTCTTGGATGACTGAAAGGTTGAGATATGGTAATTTTAGCAGCTCGTCCTTCTATGTGAAAAACTGCTTTTTCGCTTAATTTAGCACAAAATATAGGAATTAATGGAAAAAATGTTGCAATATTTTCTCTAGAAATGAGTAAAGAACAGCTTACTGATCGTATGATTGCTTCAAGTATTTGAATAAATAGTTGGAAATTAGCAAAAGGGGAGTTAGAAGATGAGGAATTTGCAAAACTTGGAGAAGCTATGGAAAAACTTTCACAAGCAAATATTTATATTGATGATAGTGCTTGATGAAATTTACTTGATTTAAAATCAAAATCAAGAAGACTAAAAATGGAAGCAGGGCTTGACTTGATAGTTATTGATTACTTACAACTTATGAGTAATGGAAACAGTTTAAATAGAGTTCAAGAAATATCAGAAATATCAAGAGGAATTAAATCACTTGCAAGAGAATTAAATGTACCTATAATTGCACTCAGTCAATTATCTCGTGCTGTTGAATCAAGAACAGATAAAAAACCAATCCTATCAGATTTAAGAGAATCTGGGTCTATTGAGCAAGATGCAGATATTGTAATGATGTTATATAGAGAAGAATATTATGATGAATTTACAGATAGAAAATGAGTGACTGATGTTGCTGTTAGAAAAAACAGAAATGGTCCTGTGGGAACTATTGAACTCATGTTTGATAGAACCAATCAAAGATTTCTTGAAATGGAAACTACATTAAGAGAAGATTATTAATATAAAAAATAAGGTGTTCAAAATATTGTTACATAAAAAAATAGTAAATAATTACTATTTTTTTATTATAGGGAATAAAACAGAAAAATTAAAGACATTACATAATGTATGTTATGTAATGTAATTGATTAATATGCTTTATTAGAAGAAATATTAACTTTTTGAGTGTTTATATTTGTTATTTTTTCTAATTCTATTCTAACTTTTTTCTTATATTCAAGATATTCATATGTAAAAAATCATAGCATTCATGTAATAATTATTAATAAAAATAATATTATTATTAATAAACTATTTGTAGATTCATTCATAATTTTAATTATTAGATAAATATTATTGTTCAAAATTTTTATATTGTTTTAAAATCTCATTTTTAAAATCATCTCATTTTGCTTCAAAGTTTTTCCATAAACTATAACTTGGACTTGCTGTTGAAAGTAAACAAACCTTTCAAGAAGAAGTATTTTTAAGAGCAAAAGTGATCGCTTCAGACATTAAACTGGTTTCTAATATAGTATAATTCTTTATTTTAAGCCATTTTTTTATATTTTCACCACTTTCTGGAAATAAAACTATATGTTTAATATTTGATTGTTCAATAAAATTAACTAGATTTTCAAAATGATATCATCTATCTGTTCCACCTAGAAATATAGTTTCTACATCATTTGAAAAACTTTTTATAGCTTCAATAGTGCTTTCAGGAGTTGTTGAAATTGCATCATCAATAAATGTAATTCAAACAAATGTTCAAATATTTTGCAGTCTATGTGGAAGTCATGAAAAATTATTAATTGTTTTTGAAAATATATGATATGGAACTCAAATAATATCACAAACTCATAAAACTCAAGCAAAATTATCTAAATTATGATTTCCAGGAATTTTAGGATTGATTTGTTCATTGATATTTTTATTGTTTACAAAAAAGAAATTTTCTCTATGGCTATAATAAGCCATTTCTCAACCAAAACTTAAAATTTTGCGATTTAAGAGGTTTTTTTGTAATTTTTGATATAAGTGAAGTCAGATTAAAATATTATCGGCATTTTTTAGCACATTTTTCTTAGCATTTGAGTAATTTTCAAAATTTAAATGCCAATCGAGATGATCTTCATAAATATTTCCTAAAATAGAAATATAGCTGTGATGATTTTCTAATTCTTCCAACATATAACTAGAAAGTTCATACACAATAAAATCATAACTGGTATCTTTCAAATCAATTTCATCTAAAACTGGATTTCAAATATTTCCAACAATTTTTACATTATATCAAGCATTTTTTAAAAGTTCATAGACAAGTGTTGTTGTTGTTGATTTTCATTTTGTTTGAGTTATGGAAATAATTTTTCCACTATAGAATTCATAAAAAAGTTTTGTTTGAGTAAGAATTTTATCTTTATACGGTAAAAGTCAGTTTGTGTATGGACTTACACCAGGTGATTTGAAAATATAATCATATTGATCTAAATTTTCTAAATAACTTTCTCAAACATTCATTTTTCCATTAAAGTTTTCAATTTTGAGATCTATATTTTTGTCTAAAATAGTTATACTTCCGTCTAAAATGCCATTTTTTTGTAAAAATCTTAGAGTTGAAGCTCCTTCTTTTCCATATCCTAATATGGCAATATTTTTATGAATAAGGTTGATTTTCATGTATTTTTAAATTATTTTTATAAATTAATCTTATTATACTATTTTTACAAAAAAAAGAAAGGGCTTTAATTCCCTTTTTTATCTAAAAAATATTTGTTGGTAATATAATAAATGATAGAAATAATAATTATGATAATTATAGTTCCAATAACTGCTTCTTTTGAGTATTCTGAAATAAGATCTTTATTTTCTCACGCAATATATCATATAGTAAGAAGTATGATATTCCATATTCATGCTCAGATTCAAGTAAATACGATAAATTTTAAGAAATTCATTTTAAAAACTCAAGCTGGAATACTGATAAGTTGTCTTACTGCTGGGATAAATCTTCCATTAAATGTGGTGATACTTCCATGTTTTTCAAAAAAAATTTCAGCCTTATCATAGTGAGTTGCATTCAAAAGAATATATTTTCCATATTTATGAATTAATGCTCTGATAACAGGTCAACCAAGTTTTTTTCATAAAAAATAATTTATAACTGATCCTGTGATAGCTCATAAAGTTCCTGCTAAAAATGCAAGATATATATTCATTTGTCATAAACTCGATAAATATCAAGCAGGAATCATAGCAATTTCAGAAGGAAACGGAATAAAACTAGATTCTACAGTCATCATAATAAAAATACCAGCATACCCTAAATCCCCCACTATTTTTACTATAAATGATGCAATTTCTCAGAACATAATATTTTATTTAAAATGTAAGTGATTTCATTATATAAAATTTTTTTAAAAGTCTAATTTTATCAAACAAATAAATAAAAAAGAACTTTTAAAAGTTCTTTTTTATGCAAAGTACGCATCAAATTCTTCTTTATTAATTTCTTCTTTTGTAAGTAAATCTTCAGAAATTTTAATATGTAAATCTTTATTTTTTGTAATAAGTTCACGAGCTGTATTATAAGCATTTGAGAGAATTTCTTTCACTTTTTTATCTATGAGATTTTGTGTATTATCAGAAAATGGTTTTGCTGCTCATTCTGCTCAAAGATGATTCCCATTTACAGAATCATTTGCAAAATTTTCAGCTCAAATTTCTTCATCCATACCAAATCTTGTAACCATATCACGAGCAATTTTTGTAGCTCTTTCAATATCATTTGATGCTCAAGTAGTAATATTATCTTTTCAGAAAAATATTTCTTCAGCTACTCTTCCTCAGTATAGAGTTGCAAGTTCATCTAAATATTTTGCTTTTGAAACTAAAAGTCTATCTCTTTCAGGTAAAAACCAAGTTACTCAAAGTGCTCATCCTCTTGAAATAATAGAAACTTTATGAACTGGATCTGTATGTGGAAGTAATTTTCCAACTAAAGCATGTCAAACTTCATGGTAAGCTGTAATTTTTTTCTCTTCATCATTCATAACTTGAGATTTTTTTGTAAGTCCCATTACAATTTTTTCAAATGCTTCAGTAATAATTTCATTTGTAATTTCTTTTAGATTTTTTCTTGCAGTTATAATTGCAGCTTCATTGATAAGATTTCCTAAATCAGCTCCACTAAATCATACTGTTTGAGATGCAAGAGATTTATAATTTACATCTTTTGCAAGAGGTTTATTTTTTGAATGAACTTGTAGAATTTTTTCTCTATCCTCTAAATTTGGTAGATTAATAGTTACTTTTCTATCAAATCTTCCTGGTCTTAAAAGTGCTTTATCAAGAACATCAGCTCTGTTTGTTGCAGCCATAATTATTACATTTGTATCTTGATCAAAACCATCCATTTCTGTAAGAATTTGGTTTAAGGTTTGTTCTCTTTCATCATGTCATCCTCAAAGTCCAGGTCCTCTTTTTTTACCAATAGCATCAATTTCATCAATAAAGATAATACTTGGAGCTATTTTTTTTGCTTGTTCAAATAAATCTCTTACTCTTGAAGCTCAAACTCATACAAACATTTCTACAAATTCTGAACCTGAAATACTTAAAAATGGAACATTACTTTCCCCCGCTACTGCTCTTGCAATAAGAGTTTTTCAAGTACCTGGAGGTCATACAAGTAACACTCATTTTGGTATTTTAGCTCAAATATCTTTATATTTTTTTGGATTTTTTAGAAAATCTACTATTTCCATAAGTTCTACTTTTTCTTCTTCAGCTCAAGCTACATCAGTAAATAAGACTTTATCTTTATCTTTGTCATAAATTCTCGCTCTTGATTTTCCAAAACTCATAGCATTATTTGCCATACCTCACATTCTTCCAATAATAAGAAATGCAATAAGTATAAAAAGTATGAAAAGTATAATTGTTGGAAGCATTTCAGCCCAAAATTTTTGACTGGTTAAATCTTTTACTTCTACTTTGGTTTGAATATTTTCTCAAGATCCAGTGGTTTCTAAAAGTCCTAAATCCTTTAAAGAGTCATTTGGAGGAAGTATAACTTTATTTCTTGCTATTTTTTCTATTCATGATTCAATTATTTTTCCACTTAGTGTAGCAATTGCTTTATTATCATCAATTAATACATTACTATACATTCAAGAATTATATGATTGTATAAATGTGTTTAATGAGATATCTTCATCAATAAAAAATTGTCATTTATATAAATTTGGTGCAAAATATGCAAAAAGTAAAGCTATAATAATTATCCAAATAAGAGCTTTTGCTCCAGAATTTTTTGGTGGCGTTACTTTTAAATTCACAAATTTCTCTTTTTTATTATTTTTTTCTTTTTTATTCGACATTGTATTTCTCTAAAATATAAAATATGCTCGCTGCATTTTAATGATAGAAACTGAATTTGCAAGTTTATTTTTACAAAAAAAGGAAGATATTTCTTCCCTATTTTGTAATTAAATCATGAGTAATAATTCTTCTTTTTCTTCTATAGTAAAATATGCTATAAATTTAAGAAAATTATCTTTTTCTTCTGGAGACAATATCTCAGAATATAAAATTCTTTGTTTGACTCATGGTTCTATAATTATTTTATTTTTTCACATTTTCATAAAAATTAATAATAAATATGAAAAAATAATTAAAAAGTTGTAAACATATTATAATATATTTTTTTTAAAAAGTCCAAAAAATATCATAAAAAAATATAAAATTACATTTTGTCAATATTATAATAATTTTTAAATTTGTCTTTTTTCTTATATTCTTATATAATATTCTCACTTTAAGGACCTAGCTTAACTAGAAGAGTGACTGGTTTCCGAAGCCAGTAGGCATAGGTGCAATTCCTATGGTCCTTGCCATATACATAAAGTTTCATAGACCTAAGTGCTAGAGTAAGCCAAACTTGAGCACTTTTTTTGATAAAAATTTTCATATATTTTCATGGTATTTTTTCTTTAACTTTCTCTTTTGTATCTGATAAAAGCAGGTGTAAGACCTATAATCTCTATTAGTCAGGACATTGTGAAACTTTTTCGTTATGACCCAAGTTATAAAAATATAAAAAATTGATAAAAATTACTATAATCTCAGTATTTTAAATAAATATCTGTAAAAAATCCTATAATCTTGATAAACAAGATTATTTTTTGTTTAAATTGCTTTGGGTTGATTATAAGCTCTTTTGCTTAGTTTATATCTAAAAATAAATAAAAACTTCATATATCTTTAAAGAATTGTAAGCCAAAATAGAGATATAAAAATAATCTTTAAACTTTACAAAAAGAGTAATATAGCTATACTGAAATTGCCAAAATATTCATTAGTAATAATCATGAACAAGGGCAACTTAGTTGCTCTAGTCCTTTTTGTGATTATTACAAATTGAGAATGTTTTGGCGAACATCAGAGTATATTAAGTTGCCCTTTTTTGTTCGCTATTGCATTTTCAGTTTGTATATTTTGCAATAAATTTATTTTATTTTTTTACCATCATTATATGAAAAAATTTATTGCTATATTTTTAGTTTTTATAACTATAACCTCTTCAGTATTTGCTTATAGTCCTACTGATAAGGATAATCAAATACTTAATAATCTCTACTCAAAGTTAGATATTATTTGAAATAATTCGTCTATTAAATTACAAAAACTTTGAACTCAAATAGATGTTTTAAAAGAAAAATACAAAAATAATGAAAGAATATATTTTCTATTATCTCAAGCTGTAAAATATATAAATGATAAATATATAACGTTTAATGTAACTAATGTTGTTGATTGAGATACTATAAAAGTTAACTACAATTGAAAAGAAGAATCATTTAGATTTATCTGAATAGATACACCTGAAAGTTATACTACAAGATTTGGTTATAAAGAATGTTATTGAGATGAAGCGAGTAAATACTTAAAATGATTACTTGAATGAAAAAATATAAAAATAGAATTTGATGAAACACAATGACAAACTGATAAATATGGAAGATATTTAGGTTATATCTTCTTAGATTGAATAAATATAAATAATGAAATGATTCAAAAGTGATATGCTTGGGAATACACATATAATAAAGCTTACAAGTACCAAGATTTATTTAAATCTTCTCAAAAAGTAGCTTCAGATTCAAAATTATGATTATGGGCTAGTAATACTTGTAATTGAGAAAGAAAAAAAGTTGAAGAAACAACTCAAACAAATTCAGGATCAATTAATTTAGATAATTTTATAAATACAGAAACTCCTGTATATTGAAATTTTAGTTGTTCAGTAAAAAAGACATATTGTACAGAAATGACTACTTGTGAAGAAGCTAAATTTTATTTAAATTCTTGTGGATTATCTCGTTTAGATGCTGATAAGGATTGAACTCCTTGTGAAAGCTTGTGTAAATAGATTTATGAACTAACTAAAAATTCTCTAAGTTTAGACTTAGAGAATTTTTTATATAGTATAATCTAAAGTTTTAAATTTAGATTTTCATTTTTTATTCAGAAATAAACTTAATATCTCCCAATTTCAATTTTCTTGAATTATTCAAGGAGCTCAAGAATAAGAAAAAAAATCTGGGTTATAGATTAATGAATCTTTTCAAATAAAAATTCAAAAAATAAATGGTGATTCAGGAGGACTCTTAATTGGAATTAATTCTATCAATCAAAAATATTTATGCGGCTGATAAAATCTTACTGAATCATTCATATTTTCAGGTAATTCGCTTTTATGAATATAAAATACATCAATCCTATAATTAAATTTTTCATCATCATTTTGTCTTAAATCTTTACAATAATTATCTGGTATAATTAAGTGTGGTTTTTCCATTATTCTTTCATTAAATTCAATAATTGAAAAATTATTTAACATATTTTCTCATATATTAAATCAGAATAAAGGCGCCTCATTATTATATCAATATAAACTGCATGATTTTATAGATAATCATTTTGAACTTCAATCTTCATTATATCCAGAGATTATTCATTTTCATGAAATATGTGCATTTCAATCTATATGATGAGATATTTTAGGATTAGATAATGATATTTTGTAAGTATTATTATAATCTACAGGTAGATGAAATTTTTCTCTAATCTTTTTTCAATTTGTTGATATTTTTGTAGCTATATATTCATAATCAAAATTATTAAATAAATCTGTTATAAAATATCTTCAATCATTATAGTATCAAATAGTAAAAAGCTTATATAAAATATTATCTTTATATAAGCATATTCTATGATTATAGTCATTAACTTTACTCATATTTTAAATAGTTAAATTATAATAACACCACTTTCTTATCTCTTATAAATAAATCACTCTTAATATAGCTCAACACTTCCCTTTTTTCATCTCTTTCTCATTCTCTTAGTAAATATTTCATATAATCTTTTATCTGTACATTTTTTGCTACATTCTTCATCGTTTGAGTTTTTCAGAATAATGCTTGAAATGCATTGTATCTTTCAACTTCTTCTCTAAGTTTGGATGATATCTCTATTTCATGAATTTTAAGTTTTTCTATCATTTCAATGAGTTGTTTGATAAGCTCATTTTCTTCAATAACTCTTTCTTTACAATCTAAATTTCTTGCTTTTGTGCAATTATAATATACATAACTTAAAATTTTTCAATTTGCTAATTTTTTAAACTTTTCATGAGCCGTTATTCATGATCAGCAATTTCAGCATTTCATCATACGAGTAAATGTGAATACTTTGTTCTTTTCTTTGTATCTTACTCAAAGATTTAATTGACTTTGTACTAATTCAAATAAATCTTTTGTAATTATTGGTTCATAATCTCATTTATAAAAATTTCAGCTATCTTTTGGATATTCAAACTCTCAGTAATAAAATGTATCGTTTAACATTCTATAGACTCAGCTTAAAGCAAGATCACTTCAAGTTCTTGTTTTGAATCATAAATCTTCTTTTAACCATTTATAAATATCTCTTCATTTATATCCATCATAAGCTACTTTTTCAAATATTTGTTTTACTATATGACTTCTTTCTGGATCTAGAATGATTTTTCAACCATTTCTTTCAAAACTTCTTTGATTCAAATATCAAATTGGAGCTATTCATGGTCTGATTCACATTTTCGCTTTATTTTTCAGTCATCTTATTACGTTTACTCACTTATTATCATTTTCAAGTTTTGCTTGGCTACAAAGTATCATAAGTAAGAATTTCTCACTTGGAGAATTTCTAAAATTTTGTCAGTTGGTTCTAATCTCTAATAGTTTTCACTGATCCATTAAGTCTACTAAACTTCATAAATCTCAAGCATTTCTTGATAATCTATCTGGAGCCCATGTAACTATTCAATTATATTTTCACTTCTTTATTTCATTAATTAGTTGATTAAAAACTGGTCTTTTTCAAGTTTCTTTTGCTGAGTGTGATTCAATGAGTTCTCAAGTAATATTTATTCATTCTCTTCTTGCTTTTTCATGCATTTCTTGAATTTGACTATCTATTGATAATGCTTGTCTTTCGTCAGATTCTGATGATTTACGAGCATAGAGACAATATTTAATTTCTTCCATAAAAATAGTGTTACTAATAAGCTTAGTAACACTATTAATGTATATAAAGAGAAGGAATGCAAGGGAAAGAATTATTTATTATTTCTTTTCCTTTTTTTATTAAAAATCTTACAATCTATTACTTCTTTATAATTTTTAGCATATTTTGACATTTGTTTTTTAACCTTATTATAAATTCATAATCTCTCTTGTAGATCTTTCATTATCTCATATGAAGCTTTTACATATCAATAAAAGTTTCAATATCTATTATCAACATTTTGTACTCAAGAATGAGTATATCTTTTATTCATCTCTCACAATAAAATTTTATCTCACTTAATTCTACTTTTTCTTATCACTTTTCAATCTTTTATCCTAGGCTTTAACCTAGCTAATCTTCTGATACTTTCTATCATCCTTCTATAATGTCTTGTTAAGGTTTTATTTCTTAATAAAACATTTTTTCAATCAAAAGAAAAACCTAGATATTGTAGTAATTTTATATTCTCATCTTCGTCAAATTTATCACTAGTTTCATTATATGTAAAACTCTTAGATAACACTCAACTATTAAATTCAAATATGTCAGTTTTTTTCTGTTGAATTTTTAGTTTTAAAGCATCAATCATTTCAAAAACCTCTTTTTGGATTTCATTAAATAATATTTCTTTATTATCTTTATTATAAGGTACTACTATTAATATATCATCTGAATATCTATAATATTTTCAGCAATTATCTTTACAATATTTATTTAAATATAAATCAAAATCATACATATACAAATTTGCCATAACTCCTGATATAGGAGTTCATTGAGCTATTCAATAATTATCTTTATAATACTTAGTTCTTTTAATTAATTTTTCTCAATCATTTAGTCTTTTATACTCTTTTCTGACTTTATGAAAACTTTCTTTATCTATAACTTTATTTTTAAGTAAGTTGCAATTTCTAATATCTTCTTGTTCTATATATGAATATTTAGTTATTGCATTAAATACATTTTTCCGATCATTGGGAAGTTCAGTTATTCAAAATACAGCACAAATATTTTTTTCTAATATTCCCCAGTCTAAATTATCAAAAAAACTACTTATATCAAATGCAAATACATAACAATCTTTTTGTTTAATAATTTCTTCAAATATTTCTTTAGCAAAATAAATATTATTTTTTCATTTTCAATCTTCTCATTCTATATGTCTATATGCTAAAACTACATTATCCAGATTTGATATCTTTAATAATTCATCATATTTTTTAGCAATTAAAAAACTATAAAATGAAAAAATAAATCAATCAAAATAAGAAGCATAAAATATCTCTCTATCTTTAGCCTGAAATTTTCATAGTTTTTTTGGATCTTCTTTATTTTTTTTATATCTATTTTCAGTTTTTGTAAAATGTATAAATGGCCAAAATGCTCTTTTGGAAATATTTTCTACACTAAAAAAATCCTCAAAAAATAATTGAGGAGATTTTTTTAATATATTTTTTGATAAATCTGGTTTTTTATCAAAATGAGTATATGTTTTATTTCTTTTTTTCAACTCTTTTTCAAGCCATTCTTTAATATTTTCTTTATATATTTTATTCATATTTTAAGTACAATAGAGGATATGCTTATAATTCCCAAATATATCTTAATTTCTTCAACTGGCTTCAAAAAATAAAATATTTTTATATTTACTTTAGCATAATAATCTCCTCTATTAATAACCAGCATTAATCATTATAGGAATTATATGTTATATTAACTTTAATATAATGTTTATAGTCTTACTTTACTTGATAATTAGATACTTTATGCAACTTAAAACCAGTAAATCAACTATCTGACAAGATTTGTTTGTTCTATCGATAGAACTAAGAATATCTTGGATGTCAGACTTATTATTTGACTTTATTTCAAACACTAACCCTCATAATAAATATGAGCATATACAATATAATTATTTATTTGATTTTTTCAAGTTTCATATACTATTTACTAAAAACCTCACTCAAAACACTTTTCATCAAATTCTCACTATTTTCTTTTGTTTCCAAACTTTGTTTTTCAAGTTCATCACAAAATTTTATCATTTCATCAACTTTTTTTACTATTTCCTTTTGTTCTTCAAGTGGTGGAAGTGGAAATATCAAATTATTTAAAGCAGTTCAATTTACATTTGGTTGAGCAGCTCATCAAGAATTTTCAATTAATTGTTCCCAATATAAACTACTTCATAAATATTTTTTTAAAAAATTCGCATCAATCAGATGATTTGGTATTAATCTTATTAAATATGAAGCAAAAACTGAGCTAACAGTTAAATTTTTAACAAGATAAGATTTTCAAATAGTTCAACCAGTTCTGGCAATTAAAATATCATTTTCTGATAATTTATATCTTTCTATTTCATTTTCATTTATAATACATCAAGGAACCGTTTCCCAGTTCACTTTATCATCTTGAATATCAGTTATTCTAAGTAAACGAGTTTCTAGTTTTTTTTCATTTGCTGAAGCATTAAATCAATAATGAATATTGTTACAAATCTCCCCTAACCTACACCAACTCCAATTTTCAGGAATTTCAAAAGGTATTTCATCCACTGAAATGTCTTTTAATTTTTCTTGTTTTTTTAGTTTCTTTTGCTTAATAAGTTCTTCTTTTTCTTTTTTTATTTTTTCAAGTAAAATAAAAGCTGATTCTACTCAAGAATTTTCTTTTCTCCAAGAAGTAGTTAATTTTCATTCAATGGCTTCTTGTAAAATTGCTTGTTTTAATTGTTTGATGTAGGAAAGGTTTTTATCTGTAATTTTTAATAAATCTTGTACTTTAGACTCTTTTAATAAAGATTTAGATAATATTTCTTTTTGTATATCTATAGATGGTAAATAAATCTCTAATTCAAAAATTTGAGCTGGATGTATTCTTTTTGATCAAACTCATTTTGCTAATCATTCCAAATTTTTATAATAATCATTTTGTTTTAAAAAATACATTAACATATCAGGAAGGCATATATTTGTATCAATATCAAATGTAGGTATATCTGATGTTGTTTCATATCAATCTAAATTATCCGGAATAATTCAAAAAGCTCATTTATGTAAATTTTGTTTTCAATAAATAAATTGTCATTTTGATCTTATAAAATATTTTGTAGCTCATTTTACATCATTTTTATCGGGTCTCTTTTCTACTCAATTTACATTTAATCTAACTGTTATTCTTTTATTAGAATCAGGTTTTTCTGAAACTATTTTAGATTCAGTTAAAAAATCTCATAATTTATATACTTTTCAATTCATACTATGAATTTTTAATTAATTCTAAAATTTCTCTACTTTTTTCTAAATTTTTACTTATTTTTTCAATAAGTTCTTCTTTACTTAATACTTCATTTTCTTCTATTTTATTTGGATTTTTTATATCAAGATTGTAATTATTTTTCACAATATCGTCAATACTTACTTTCCAGGCATTCTCATTTTCTACTCTATTATTCCACCAAGATTTTTCAACTTCAAATTCTTCTATTCTGATTGGTTTTGATTTATTATAAGTTTTGTATCAACTTGGTAGTTGATGTTCATAGTACCAAATTTCTTTTGTTGGAGCTCCCTTTGTGAAAAACAATAAATTCGTTTTTATACCAGTATAAGGAGAAAAAACTCCATTTGGAAGTCTTACAATCGTATGAAGATTGAAATCTTCTAACCATTTTTTCTTGATTTCTATTTCTGATACTTTTTCTCCAGACATAATTCCCCCATCAGGTAAAACTATTCACACTCTTCATCCAGATTTGAGTCTATAAAACACATAAACCAAAAATAAATAAGCTGTTTCTTTTGTCTGAAATTTCTTTGGAAAATTTTGTAAAACTCAGTCTTGAACTGTTCCACCAAAAGGAGGATTCATAACAAAACAATCCATTTTTTCATTTTCTGAAAATTCTGTTACTCTGTATGATAAACTATTGTCATGAATAATATGTTTTGGGGTTTCTACCCCATGAAGAATCATATTTGTAACAGCAAGAGAATGTGGAAGTTGTTTTAATTCTATTCCATAAATCGTATCTTCAATGATTTTTTGTTCTTCAGTAGTTTTAACTTGTTTTCTTAAATTCTCTATACTACAAGTCAAAAATCAACCAGTTCCACAAGCTGGATCCATAATTTTTTCTCATAATTTCGGATTTACCATATCAACCACAAATTGAGTTACAGCTCTTGGAGTATAAAATTCTCAAGCATTTCCAGCTGATTGTAAATCTTTTAATATTTGCTCATATATATCATTAAGTAAATGTCTATCTTTACTTTTTGTAAAATCAATTTCAGCTTCAAGTTTGTTTATAACCTCTCTTATCAAAGTTCCAGATTTCATGTAGTTAAAACTATCATTAAAAACTTCTCTAACTATGTATCATAAACTATTTACATCTGTAATTTCTAGACTTTTAAGTCATGGAAATAAAACATTGTTGATAAAATTAAGTAATTCTTCTCAAGTTGCTCATTCACTATCACTTGCCCAATTTCTCCATCTTAAATGTTTTGGAATTGGTGATTTATAGTTATCTTTTAAAACTTCATATTCTTTTTCTTTATCATCAATGATTTTCAAAAAAAGCATCCAAACAAGTTGAGAAATTCTTTGAGCATCTCAATCAACTCAATGGTCTTTTCTCATGATATCTTGTATTGATTTTATTAAGGTTGTTAGGGACATGGGGGTTTAAGTTATTAGTTAATCATTTAATATTATTTTAATATCATCAAATAAAGATTTAAAATTATTAAACATTTCTTCTGAAGAATTATTTAATATAAATTCTTCAAATTTTGCTTTATCTAATTCAAATACAGGAGCTCAATCATTTCTTTCTCTACTTGATTCTTTATAAAACTCACTTTTAAAATTTTCTGGAAATTTATCTTTATTAAACATATTTTCAATTCATCATGGTGTTATTCAATCTTCATTTTTATTAAATATCATTGGGATAATATATTCAGTTTTTTTATCTTTTATCTTTTCGAACTCTTTTATATAATCAATATCCCATATAATAATAATTTTATTATCACTAAATTTTATTCTTTCTAAACTTTCAAATAAAGATTTTAACTGAGAAGTATTTAAATCATTTATTTCTTTTATTTCTATATCTAAATCAGATCAAAAATATTCTTTTGCCTTTTTTAAATAATTATAATTTTTTCATTCAGATACAATTACTGGCTTTGTTGATTTAAAATCGTTTATTTTTAAGCTAAAACTTTCTAAAACAAAATCTTGAATATTTGAAAATCAAAAGTATTTTGGTTTTTCATCTACCTTTATAATTCATCATACTTTTGATAAAGTTATAACTTTATCATTTAGTCTATTTGGATTATTTATTATAAATGGCGAATGTGTAACTATTATTAATTGAGATTTCTGTTTTCAAAAATTATCTCTAAAAAGATTTTTATAAAAATCTAATATTTTTAATTGCCAATTAGGATGAAGACTTATCTCAGGCTCATCTATTAAGATTAAATTTCAATTAATACTATTTTGATTTTGTAATAAAAAACTTCATCTAAAAACTATTTGTTTTTCTCAAGAACTTAATTGATTAATATTACATTCTCTTCAATTTTCTTCAAAAATTACTTCTTTTGAGTTACTTATAGTTCTTATTTCTTTAAATTTCTTTGTTTCAAACATATATGAAAATGCTGTTGTAAACCTTTTCATTCTCTTTGATAAATATTCTTGTGTTACATTTCAGTTTTCTTTAAAATAATTTTGAAAATCCTGAGCATCTTGAACATCTATATCAATTAAAAGTTGAGTAATTTCGTCTGCTAAATTTACAGGAGATTTTTGAGGATTATTTAATATTTCATCAATAGTTTTAGAAGTTGTTGTATTTTTAGGCTGTGAATGATAATTAATTCAAACTTCAGAATATATAGGATTAAATAATGATTTTAATCTAGGTTTACTTATTATTTGATTTCAAGTAAATTCTCAATTAGAAGTAATACTTCAATTAGGAATATTTGAATGTTTTACTTTAAAAAAATTCCGATTATTAACTATAGAGAAGTCATATGAAAATATAATTTCATTATTTAATAAATTTTCAGTTAACATTCCCTCAGAAATAAATATTTGTTTCTCTTCATCAGTTAATATAATTTTTATTATCCTTTTTTCACTACTTGATATATTATTTAATCATATATGAAGTAAGTTAAAAATTACATCAAGTATTGTTGATTTTCAAGCTCAATTTTCTCATCATAAAATAACAGTTTCGGCAACTTCTCAATTATTAATAGTAAAGTCTAAATCTAAATTTCATAATATTGGATGATTTTCAAATTTTATCTCTTTTATAAACATACTTAATTTTATAAATAGTTAAAGTTTAAACTACCTCATAAATCCTTTCCTCAATCTCTTTCACTACTTTTATATAATCATCTTTCTTCCCAAATCTGCTAATTATTTCTAAAGGACTTCAGAATTCTCTAAATCTTCAGATATTTAGTACTCAAATATCTTCAATAGTATCTATTCCACTTTCAGCATATTTTTCCAAAAGTGCTTCTATAACCTCACGAGCTTCAGATGAATATTTTTCAAAATAATTTCTCTTTTTAACATTTTCTATTCTTTCCTTTTTTGTTAGAGCTGGTCTATCAAAAGCTATATGACAAATTAAATCAAAAGGATCTAAATCTTTTCCAACTTCTTTTTCTAATTCATCCAAAATAACTCATTTTTCAAGTAATTCTTCTATAATTGCTTCTTTTTTATCAGCTTGCTTCCAAGTTTGTAAAAAGTCTTCTAAACTCTTATATTGAGATAATATGTTTTTCTTTGAATAATCTTTTAAACTTTCTGTAATCAGTTTTCAATCAGCTCATAGATATTGAACTCTTTCGTTTACTACTTCAACTTTTACTCAACTTACATATATTTTTTTTATTCAATCTCATCAATCTTTTATATCTATATCAGAATTAACAAGTATTTCTTCATTTGTGCTATTTGGAGTAATCAAAAGATTTCAAGTTTCATCTGTTTCATCCTTTATAATTGGATCTGTTTCTTTTGGTTCATAAATCATAACTGGTTCTCAGTCAAAGTCTGGGTCAGCAAAATTATTTGTAGCTTTTCTGAAATCCATTATCGTAAAATAATATTTTCAAGAATCAGTTTTTAGTCTAGTTCATCTACCTATAATTTGTTTAAATTCTGTCATAGAATTTATATTTTGGTCTAGTACTATCAGCTTACAAGTCTTTGCATCTACTCATGTTGTTAGAAGTTTTGAAGTTGTAACAATACATGGATATTTTTCATTTACATCTATGAAATTATCAAGTTCATTTTTTCATTCTTCATTGTCTCAAGTAATTCTCATGATATATTTATCATTAAGACTCACTAAATCAGCATTTTCATTTACTAAAGCTTGTCTCATTCTTTCTGCATGGTCTATATCCATACAAAAAACAATGGTTTTTTGAAATCTATCTCCACTTTCTTTTAAAAATTGAGTAATCTTTTTTGCTACTATTTTTGTTCTATTATCTATTACTATAGTTTTATCAAAATCTTTTGTATTATAAATTCTATCTTCAACTGGATTTCAATCTTTATCAAATGTTGAAGTTGTAGGTCTCCATCATTCATCTATATCTAGTCCTACTCTTATAACTTTATATGGAGCTAAAAATCAATCTTCTATTCATTGTTTCAATGTATAGCTATAAATAGGATCTCAAAAATAATGTATATTTGATGTTTTGTCATCTTCTTTTGGAGTTGCAGTAAGACCGATTTGAGTTGCAGAAGAAAAATATTCTAAGATTTCTCTCCAAGCACTATCGTCTTTTGCACTTCATCTATGACACTCATCTACAACAATCAAATCAAAAAAATCTCTTGAAAACTCTTTAAAAATATTTTTCTCTTCTTCAGTTCATGTAACTGCTTGATATAATGATAAGTAAATCTCATAAGCTTTATTTATTTGTCTATTTTTAATTTTTGTCATAACATCTCCAAATGGTTTGAAATCATTTGTCATTGTTTGATCAACTAATATATTTCTATCAGCTAAAAATAATATTCTTTTTTTAGCTTTTGCTTTCCAAAGTCTATAAATTATTTGAAAAGCTGTATAAGTTTTACCTGTTCAAGTTGCCATTACAAGTAACAATCTATTTTGTCATTTTGCAATAGCTTCTAAGCTTCTATTTATTGCAATTCTTTGATAATATCTTGGTTCTTTTCAAGAAACATCTATATAGTAAGGTTCTTCTATGATTTCTTTTTGTTCCTGAGTAATATTTTTTGATTTCAAATATCTATTATAAAGTTCATCAGGACTTGGAAAATTATCTAAACTTAACTCTCTTTCTATAACTCAATCTTCGATTGTTCTATCGTGTTCCAAAAATCAATCTCAATTTGAACTATAAACAAAAGGTATATCAAGAGTTTTTGCATAATTTAATGCTTGTTGCATACCAGCTCAAACACTATGATTATTATCTTTTGCTTCTATAACAGCTATAGGAAAATTATTTTTATAATATAAAATATAATCCGCTCTTTTTTTATTAATTCTTGAAATTTTTTTACCTTGAATAAGTATTTTTCAGTCAGTAAAAGTCACTTCTTCTCTCACTTGAGTTTCTAAGTTCCAAGATGAGTTTTGAAGTGCTGGAGTAATATATTTAGTACATATATCTCTTTCTGAAAGTTGTTTTTTATCCATCTTTAAATTAAATTTCATTTTAAATTAAATATAATATAAATACTTTTTTATAAAAAACAAACTTTTTCCTATTATAATCATACAAAAATTAATATTTATTAAATTTTTACCTCCCTTTATTATAATCCTCATAACTATTTAAAACATATTCCTCACCAACAATCTTTCATTTCCATTCCATATTATAAAAATCTTCTTTTTCAAAATCATAATATTTTTCTTGTTCATCAATTGGATCAAATCAAAATTGTGAAGGTCACATCTCAAATAAATAAGCCCACCTAAATGTAGAATCTATAAGATAATCTATAAAATCGAGAAATTGTTTCATAAAATTTGAGACATTTCCATCGATTCAATATTCAAGTATTTCATTTATTATAAACTCATTTCATTCTTGAAAAACTATCTTTTGTTTTTCTATTAAATCAAGTAATAATTCAAACTTTTCAATATAATTTAATGGTTTCTTTTGCTTAAATGGATCTGGTTCATTTCTTCTAAATAAAATTCACTTTTCAAGATCTCTATTTTCTAATTCATTATATAAATCATTTGGAATATTATCTTTATAAGCATAAATCCATTTTCTTTTTGTTACTAAGTTTTGTTTTAAGTTATCATATTTTTCTATTATTTGATTTTTAGTAAGTTTTTCGTATGAAAAATTATTGTAAATATAATACTTTGTACGATGATTAAATCAAAAAGTAGCAGCCATTATAACAAGTGATTTATCTTTTTTTTCTAATCATTTATTAAAATCAATATAAACTCATGATCCTTTTAATCATTCTATATCAAGAGGAATTTCATCTTTGAAATATACAAAATCTTCTTTTTTTATAGTATTTATAGAATTAGGAGTTCACACAAGCAAATATTCGTTATACCAAGTTTTATTATCTCATATTGAATCTTTTAACTTCTCCAAATCATCTTTCGTGTACTTTGAATTCCATAATATATTTCATTCAATATCCATAATTGGATATTTTCTATAAACTCAAGAAATTTCTGAGTCTTTTATTTCCTGAATAATTGTATTTAATAGAGATTCTTTAGATAAATAATTTCAAAGAAATATTATTTTTGTATTTTCTCATCCAAGAGTTAAAACTTCTTTCTTAAACC
>JAUCCN010000018.1:0-25758 GCA_034676185.1 Patescibacteria group bacterium
AGGTTGAACAAGAAAAATCTACAACGGAGGTTGAACAAGAAAAATCTACAACGGAAGTTGAGCAAGAAAACTCTACAACAGAAACTGAACCAGAAACATCTCTTACTCAAACAGAGACTGAGGGATCTCAAACCACTACTCCACCACCTCAAATCGATGAATAATAATGAATTATAAAATAATATGTTTAAAAAAATTTATATTAGTGCTGAAAAGCTAGATAAACCAAATGAACTGTATGATTATTCCTATTTGAAAGATGAATCTATGAAATGAATATGGAATCATGCTATGAAAGTATGACATCCATACGATGGAAAAATCTATGATGTAGCAGTGCTTGAAATATTTCTTTTTAAATCATATTTAAAAGAACAATGATATAAAGATGAACAAATTGAAGTTTTGTCTGATAATTCATTGTTTACATTTAATGAAGAATTATATAAAATTGAAAATGAAAATGTTATCAAATTAGAAACAGAAAATGTGTGATTTTTTTCATTAAGGGGATCGGATTTAAATTTTCCATTTTTCTATATCTTGAAAAATATAATTGAAAAAAAGTGAGGTAAATTTATGAGAACAAATGAGTTTCATAGTTATGTATATTGAAAATGAAAATTTTATTCACTTTATCAGTTATATTCTTACAGGGAAGATATTTTATGAGATATAGTAATACCGTATAATGTAACTTGAAAAAATATTGAAGTATTTGTAGATTTTTTGAGAAAAAATCTTTCTAGGTATATTGTAGTGAAAAGAGATTTTTCATGTGCAGGGCAGTGAGTTTATGTAGTAGATTTAGATAATTATACAGAGGAACAAAAAAATAAATTTCATATATCTATTGATGATAAAGGATACTTTACGAGAACTTCCTATATACTCCCATATTATCATTTTAAGGAAGAATATAGATTTTACTTTACAAAGCAAAATGGAAACATTGAAATATTTTCTTTTAAAAGAAAAAGAGTATTATCAACATTAGATGATGCAGTAAAATCAGAAAATTTTAGGTATTTTAAAAATATTAAAATTAAATGGGAATATATATCTAAAGAAGAATATAAGAATTATGAAAATGCTTTTGCATATGCATATTCTACTTTAGAAAAACTTGAATATGATACATGAACTTTTGAGTGTTGAGAAACTGAGGATGGAAGGATTATATTTTTTGAGGTAAATCCAATGTCTGCTGCTATATGTTTTGAATGAGAAGATGAAGAAAATATGAATAATTTTTATAAAAAACTTTTCTCTAGTTTCCTATAAAAATTTGACATTTGCTATAAAAATATTAATATTTAATTTAAACTACAATTTTATATTGAAAATATGAATAAAATAATTATGATTTTTCTAGGAGTTATTATTATATTGTTTCTTGTAGCGGTATATATCATTACTAATAAAACTAACAATAATACTTACCAGGAGGATTTTACCAATTTATATCTTAATAATAATACAGATGAAAAAAATATTCCATCTCAGCAAGATGAGTAGATTATTGTTTCTTTTATCTTTTACATATTTTATGTTATTGTGAACGACACATGCTATTGTTATTACTCAAAGTTCTAATTATTTAGATGCTGGAAGTTGTCAATGAGCTAATGTTAGTACTAATATTTATATAGCTTGAAATAATGTGAATTTATATCCAGAAGATTTAATGAGATCATCAGAATTGTTATTTGTTAGGGCAGCTGAAACTGAAGTCCAAATATGGCAAAATACACAATGAACATTAAGTGAATGATGTCTTGATATTAAAAATTGGTTTAGGATGAGTAATGTAGTTCCATCAGATAGAAACTATGTATCTGTAATAAGTTTTGTTTGAAATAATTGTATAGCAAATAAAGTTGCTAGAACAAATAAAACCTTACCAAGCGTACAATTTGTATATAAAGTTGCATATAAGGAAGAAAGATGATTATCGACAGGACAATCAAGTTATTTTTACTATCCATTTTCATCTGGGAATACATCTTTAACACCAACGTATTTAGCAAATCAAACTGCAAGAGTATGGTGAAATGATATTAAAATTCATGCAAATGAATGCGATAATTTTACATTTTCATGGTGTTGAGATTGAGTAAAAGATACTCAAGAACAATGTGATCCAAATGATCCAGCTAAAACTGGTTGGTGATCTTGAGGATGTGATAATACTTGTAAACCTATTACTCCTCCAGGATGATCAGTTTCATGTTTAAGTTTAATAGCAAATCCAAGTTCAGGATCAAGACCATTAAATACTACATTTACATGTAATACAAATGGAGCTTCATCATATGAAATTAAAATAACAGATTCAACAGGAAATGTTGTAAGAACAATGAATCCTACACCAAATGGACAAGTTGGAACTGGAAGCCATACATTCCCATCAACTGGAACATATACAGCTTCATGTTATATAAATGGAAGAGATACGACTCCTGCCACATGTACAACAACTGTTACAGTAACAGAATGAGGAGGTGGAAGTTCAAGCTCATCGTCTTCGTCATCATCATGATGAAGCTCTTGAGGAGGATGAGGTTGAAATTATTGTGGAGACTGAACGTTACAAAGACCAAATAACCAAATGATTCATGAAGAATGTGATTTTGGATGATCAAATCCTTGGGCAAACTGGCCAGCTTGGTGTGGAAAACCAGGTTCATCAGATGCATGTCAAATTATTGAAAATACACAACCAGGAGGATGAACAGATAGAAATAATACACAACCAGGAGGGGGAGATATTTCTTTATCACCATGAGATACTCTTTTACTAGGTGGATGAATGTGAGTATTTGAATATTTAAGTTCAAATAATGCTACTATTATGAATAATTCTACTTCGGATATATTTATAGATAAAAGACTTTGTGTGTATAAACAATGATTTAACTATAATTCTATGTCTGGAAATAGTGTTTGTTCTTCAAGTATTATAGGGCAATTATCAAGAAATTGATGAACAAAACAATTAACTATATCTGATGATAGATTTGTTACTGATATTTCGAGTTTTCCAGCAGGAATTACTTCTACAGATGGACTTATTATTACCACTATTGAGTGATTTCAAGAGATTCCTACTTTCTTAAAATCTATTTTAAGAGTAAGAGTTGCAAAACCAACGGTAAATACTATTGGATGATGAGCTTCACTTCTTGACGGTTCAAAACTTTCTGATGTAAGTAAATTATCAGAGGGGATGTGACCACTTAATCCAGAAGTAAATAAAAATCTTATTCTTACCAGTTTAGGAACCAATCCATTGTCAAGTTATACAAAAACAGTAAATGACCCAAAAATAGTTGATAAATCTAAAACAGATGGACAAAAAGATCTTTCAGGATTTGATCAAAAATTTGCAAGTGGAACATGACAAACTATATCTAAACTTCCGAGTCAAAAATATAATGGATTTGATAATATCTTTACTCATAATGGAAATGTAAACCTTTCAGCTCAAGAAATTAAGGGATGAAATAAAACTTATATTATTGAAAATGGAAATTTAACTATTAAAGGAAATATTACTTCAACTGATAATGTACTCTTTGTAGTAAAACAAGGAAATGTTATTATTGAAAATAATGTTACTCAAATAGATGCTATTGTTATAAGTATTGGATGATGAAATATTAAAGCAGAAACATCTTCTACTACAAAAAGATTAGTAGTAAATGGAGCTTTATATGGAAATGTTGATGACTTACTTGCCAACAGAACCTATATAAAAGATAGATGAGAGTATGTTGATGTAGGAACAAATATTAATTTTACTTCAAAAATATTTTCTTCCCCACCACCACTTCTTTCTAAATTTTTATGAGAATATATGGAAGGAAATAAAACTCCAAAATAAAAAAATAAAGAATGATTTAAATCATTCTTTATTTTTTTATTTTATAAGGGAAAAACATATTTTTTACCTCTTTTTTATATTCTATATAATCTGAATCCATACTTAGGTGAGCCTCTTCAGTTTTTGCTCTCATATAATAAATATAACTCCATCAAGTAAGGGAAAATAATGCAAATAAAAATGTTTTTATATCTAAACTGATACTAGCACTTATTAAAATAGGTAATCATCCGATCCACCAAGCTAAATTTTTACATATATAAGCAGGATGCCTAATATATTTGTATGGTCATGATTTTACAATTCATCTATTGGTAAGATTACTTGCTTTGAGTCATAAAGTAATACTTGCCCGTGAATATATTCACATCAAAATTAAAATGAGAATATTGAAAAATATATGTAAGTAAAAATTTCAAAATTGAGGAAAATCAGTAGAATACCATCATAAAATAGTATTGGTTGCGTTATTGATAGGAGGATATGAAGCAAGAGCTACAAACCAACCTAAAAATGTAGGATCAACAGATTTTATCTTATTTTTAAATAAACTTCCTTCAAGGAGATATCATAAGGTAAAAAATAAAACATCAAAAAATAATATAGCACTAAATGCCATATAGAAAAAATACTGATTAAAAAATAATAAAAAATTTGTACTGAAAAGATCTATATTTTCACTTGCTAAATAGATATTATTTATCATATTAAAAATATGTCCTGTGAGCCAAAATACCATAAGTGGAGCAAAAAATATTTTTACAAGCCAAGCAAGTAGGGCTGTTTTTTCTTCATGAGTTATTTTTGTAGAATTCTTTTTTAAAAATATTCTATAAAAATATCATATTACTCTTCTTGCTTTCGAATGTTCTTCAAAAAAAATATAAAAAGGAATAAGTCCTATAATATAATATTTAAAAATAGTAAAAAATACTTGTTGTATATTTATTTGCCATTCAGGAGAAAAATAAAAACTATATGTTCCAGAAAAATATCATATATAATGAGAATGAGTATGATAAAATATATAAGCAATAAAAATAAATAATACAGTTGAAGAATAATTTTTGAGAAAATTTACCATAAGGAGGTAATTATATATTAAAAAACTTTCTTTTATTGTATTTTTTTTTATTATATATCAAATATTTCTTAAAAAATAATCTATGGGACATATATTTTTTATTATGTGAATATCGTGATCTTGAAAATGAACACTTATATCAAATTTACAAAAAATATGATTGAATAATATTCATATACCACTTTCATATAAAACAAGAACTATCAGAGAACAGGAAAAAAATGGTATAGATGCTTGGTTTATTTCAAAAGAAGAGTTTTTTGCATGAATACAAGCCTGAGAATTTTTAGAATATGCTTTTGTTCATGGATTGGACTATTATGGTACTAAATATAAAGATATTTTTGAAAATGGAATTGAGAAAGGAAAAATAGTTATAAAAGAACTTGATATCATTTGATTAGAAGAACTGAGGAAAAAACATCCTGAACTTGATGAAAAATATACTACTGTTTTTTTGCATATTCCGTCAGATATTTTGAAAGAAAGAATAGAGAAAAGAGGAGCTTTTATGAGTCAAGAAGAGCTACAAAAAAGACTTATAAGTGCAACAATAGAGGAACAAAAAGCAAAAGAATTATGTAATTATATAATTGATGCAACCTTAAATGAACAAGAAGTACTAGAGAAATTTTTGAGTATTTTATCGCATAGATAACAAAAAAATATATTTTCAATGAAAGAAAATATATTTTTTTGTTATAAATATTTGATTTTTTGAGAAAAAAGTTATACTTGTAATACTTTTCTTACTTGTGTAATTTTTTGTATATGAACTGAGATAAAAAAAATTGTTCTGGTGATCCAATAGGAACTTTAAAACTTTGATGAGTGGTAAGTATTGGATCAAAAGGTCAAATTGTAATTCCTAAAGAAGTTAGGGATGCTTTATTTTTAAATCCTGGGGATAACGTTGCCATTTTTTTCTCTTTAGATAAACAACATATTTGAATAGTAAAAAATGATAATTTGCAAAAAGTAATTGAATTTGCAAGAAATGAAGGAATAAATATTGAATATTAATTTATAATATAATTTTAAAATATGAAAAAACAAATAAGCTTGATTTTACTTTTGATATTCCTTACTTCTTGTTCTGGTGCTTCAGAGATTGAAGAATCAAAAGAGGAAATAAAACCAAAATATGTAAAAACACAAATAGTTGAAAAAAAGACTTTTGCAGAAGATATTAAATTAGTTTGAAAGGTATCTTCATCAAAAGAAACTTCAATATCTCCTCTTGCTTCTTGAGTAATAAAAACTATCAATGTAAAAGTTGGAGATCAAGTCAAAGCTTGAGATATCTTGGCGATTATAGATACACAGTCAAATATGACAAATATAAATTTAAATAATGCTCAAAGCACTTATAATAATACTCTTACAGTGTATAATGCAACAAAAGAAGCATTACAAAAAAATTTAGAATCAGCAAAATTACAATATGATAATGCTATTATTGCAAGAGATAATACGTATGCTTCTACTCAAAAACAATTAGAATTAGCAGAAAGTCAACTCTCTGCTGTAGAATCACAAAAAGATAATACGACTAAAACAACTCAAACCAGTCTTGTATTAGCACAAGAAAGTTTAAAGAGTGCAGAATTAAATTTAGAAAACTTTAATGCAAATTATGAAGAAACTATGAGATCTTTAACTGCAAAGAAAAAATCTCTTATTGATAATATGAATGTATCAGTTGATTCTTCAGTAGCGAATATTAATTCTACTCTTCAATTTGTAGATACTGTTTTGGGAATTAGTCCAGGAAATCAACATTTGATAAGAGACTACGAAATATATCTTTCTGCTCAACAACCATCATTTAAAAATGATGCGGAGTTATTATTTGGAAGTGCAAATATAGCATATCAAAACCTAAAAATGAAGTATAATCAAAATTCAAAACAAGAAGATATTATGACTTTATATTCTGATTTATTATCACTTATTGAAGAAATGGTAAGATTAAGTGATAAAATGGTATGAGTGCTTGATAATAGTGTTGTCTCTCAAACTCTTGATGAAACAAGATTAAATGGATTTAAAACTACTATGAAAACTTATCAAGGACAAATTATTTCTACTAAATCAAACCTTGTTTCTTTAAATAATTCCTTAATTGATGTAGAGAATTCTATTACTTCTACTCAAGTAAATTTAAAAACTCAAAAAGCGACACTAGAACAAGCAATTAAGATAGCTCAGGCAACTCTTGATAATACAAAAGCAGCTACCAATAGTAGTATTGATAGTATTTCTTCAACAAAAAATACTACTCAAATTCAACTTGAAAATACTATAGCTACTATAAAATCAACTCGTGAAACTGCGGATAATGCAGTAAAAATTGCACAAAATCAATATAATTCTGCACAAGCAAATTATAATTCTCAACTTGCTTCTATAAAATCTCAGCTTGATTCTGCAACTGGAAATAAAAATTCATTAGTACAACAATTAGAAAATTCTTCTATAAAAGCCCCATTTGATGGAGTAATTGTAAGTAGAAATATAGAAGTTGGAGGAAGTGTATCTCAGGGAAGTAGTGCATTCATTATTTCAAATTCAAATCAAAAAATTATAAAAATGGATGTAAGTTCTGATAATATAAAATATTTACCTTTAGGAACTCAAGTAAAACTTGATAAAAATGGAAAAAGTTCTTCTGGAGTAGTAACAGTAGTATGAGCTGCATCTAATGAAACAACAAAAATGTTTCCAGTAGAAATTACATTTTCAGGAGAAGATTTGAATAATTATTTAGTCCTTGGGGATTTTGTAGATGTGTATATTCAAAAAAATCTTGGAGTAGAAAATTATATAGTAGTTCCTTTTTCTTCTCTTCTTGTATGAAATAATCAAACATATAGTGTTTATGTGGTATGAAGTGGAAGTATAGTAGAAGAAAAAAAAGTAAAAATTTGATCAAGTAATAGTACGGAAGTAATTATTGTAGATGGAATTGAAGAATGAGAGAGAGTAATCATAAATGGAACACTGAATGTTTGACTTTGAGATTTTGTAGAAGAAACAGAATAATAAAATTACAATACTTCAATATCACTATTACTTTCTTTTTTATGAGAAAATATTGTGAATGAGTGGAAAAATAGAGAGAATTTACATTTTAAAATATTATTTGTATGTCAAAACATAATGAATCGATTTATTTGCAAAAACTAGAGTTTGATGAAACATTAAATAAATCTTGGATTGCATTTTTTATAGATAGAGTAAGATTTACTTGGCTTATCTTAATTATGGTAATAATTGCTTGATATATTTGAGTAAAAAATCTTCCTTTAGAATCAATGCCAGAAGTAGATATTTGAATGGCTTATATTATCACAACACTCCCATGAGCAAGTCCTGAGAGTATTGAAGATTTAGTAACAAAAAAAATTGAAAAACAAATTTCAAAAGTAAAAGGAATTGATACCATTACTTCAACAAGTATGAATTCAAGTTCTATGATTTTAGTTCAGTTTGTATCAGGAACAAATACAAGTGATGCGGTAAGAGAATTGAAAGATAAAGCAGATTTAGCAAAACCTGATCTTCCAGAAGATGCAAATGAATCTATTGTGAGAGAAGTAGCTTTTGATGAAATGCCAGTATGGACTTTTGCTATTTCGTGAGATTATAATGGATATGAACTTTATGATTATGCAAAAATTATTAGAGATCATTTAGAGGAGCATCCTTTAGTTTCAGAAGTAACTATTTCAGGATGAATGGAAAAAGAATTTTGAGTACTTATTGAACCTCAAAAATTAACTCAATATGGATTAACACTTTCTAGTGTAAATAATGCTATTGCAAGTGCAAATATGACACTTCCTATTTGAGATATTGAAATTGGATCATATAAACATTCTATTAATGTTGATTCAAGATTTTATAGTATTCAAAAATTAAAAGATATCGTAGTAGCAAAACTTTGAGATACAGGAATTGTATATTTAAGTGATGTAGCAGAGGTAAAAGAAACTCCAAAAAAAATTACGACTCTTTCTAGACTTTCTATTGCCGGACAAGAACCGTTTAATGCAGTAACTTTATGAGTAGTGAAAAAGAAATGAGGTTCTATAGTTGATTTAGTATCTGATGGAGAAAAATATCTTGCAAATTTGAGAGAAAAATGAATATTACCTCAGGATTTACAAATAAAAACTATTGTTGATAATGCAAAAGATATCAAAAATGACCTTCATCATTTAGTGAGAGATGGGATGATTACTATTGGACTGGTATTTTTTTCACTTCTTCTAATTATCTGAGCAAAAGAAGCTTTAGTAGCTGGAACAGCAGTGCCAATCGTATTTTTAATTACATTTGCTATCATGTCAGTGGCTGGACAAACTTTGAATTTTTTATCAATGTTTGCTCTTATTTTATCTTTGTGACTTTTAGTTGATGATGCGATAGTAGTTATTTCCGCTATAAATCAATATAAAAAATCAGGAAAATTTACTACTAGAGAAGCAGCTATTTTAGTTGTGAGAGATTATAAACAGGTATTAACTACTACTACATTAACAGTAGTATTTATATTTGGTTCTATGCTTTTTATGACGGGGATGATAGGAAGTTTTATATTTTCTATACCATTTGTTATAAGTGTGGTACTTATGGTTTCTTTAGTAGTTGCTTTAACTTTAAACCCCGCATTAGCTGTTATGATTTCTGGAAGAGATTCTAAAACTGATATTACAAAACATGATCATATAGAAGGATGGAAAGGACTTTTCAAAAAAGCGTTGGATAATGGATTTATTTCTATTCATTCTTTAGAGTCAAAATATGGAAACACTCTTTCAAATCTAATTTCTTCAAAGAAAAAAACAAAAAGATTTTTATGGTGAATATTATTGCTTTTTATTTCGGCTCTTGCTTTACCTATTGTATGACTTTTAAAAACTGAATTTTTTCCATGAGGGGATGCAAATAATTTTACTATTAATATTGAAGCAGAACCTGGGACAAAATTAGCAGTGACGAGTGAAATTACTAAAAAAGTGGAAGAAGTTTTGTTTTGAGAAAAAGAAATTGATAGTTTTTCTACGGCTATTTGATCATTATCCAGTGGAGATGGTGGATCAAGTAGTAGTCAACATTATGCAAATATTAGTGTAAAACTTATTGATAAAAATGAGGGAAGAAAAGAGAAATCTTATGATATTACAGCAAGACTTATAGAAAAATTTGATGCTTTTAAAGAAGCAAAAATTTCAGTAGTAGAAGAATCTTCAGGTCCTGGAAAATCTGCTGATTTTGAAATAAAGGTAGCTGGAGATGATTTTGTACTTCTTGATAAAATAGTAGATGATGTAAAAAGAACGCTTACTTCTATTCCAGGAACTACTAATATTGCTTCTTCAAGAAAACCACTTCCTTTTGAATTTGATTTAGCTTTAGACCCAGTAAAATTAGCTCTTTATGATGTGAGTGTTCCACAAGTTGCAAGTTTTATTAGAAATATTGTAGATGGAACACAAGCAACAAAAATTTATCTTGGAAATGAAGAAGTAATTGTAAGAACTTCGTATGATAAAAATAGTGTTGATACTTTTGATAAAATAAAAGATATCACCATGAAAAATAATAAAGGAGTTGATATAAGTTTAAGAGATATTGTTTCTCAAGAATTTAAACCGTCTGTTTTTTCTATTACGAGAGTTGATGGAGAAAGAGTAGTTACGGTAACAGCAGGTGCGAAAAAATGATTTAACGGACAACAAATTCAAATGCAATTTGATGAAAAAATGAAAAATTATAAATTACCAAATGGATATAGTTTTATTACTGGTTGAGTTACAGAAGAAAATGCGAAATCAGTAGCAAGCCTTTGAGTTTCTATGATATTTGGTTTGATGTTAATTGTATGACTTTTAGTGTTACTTTATAACTCATATAGACAAGCAGTTTTGGTAATGATTACAATTCCTCTTTCTCTTATTTGAGTATTTTATTGACTTACTCTTGCAGGTCAACCATTATCATTTCCAGGAATGATTTGAATGGTAGCACTTTTTTGAATAGTTGTTAGAAATGGAATTATTTTGTTTGATAAAATAAATCAAAATATAGAAGAACATATTCCTATAAAAGAAGCTATTATTGATGCCGGAATGTCAAGACTTGAACCAGTAATGCTTACTTCTATATGTACTGTTTTAGGGATGATTCCTTTGACATTAAGTAATCCTACTTGGACAGGATTGGGGCTTTCTATAATGTTTTGACTTTCAACAAGTACATTTTTTACACTGTTAGTATTGCCATTACTTTATTATAGAGTGTTTAGAAAAAAATATGAAGTGTAGGTAAAAAACTATTAAAAAAAAGAAATCTAAAATGAAATATTTTTAGATTTCTTTTTTTAATAATTTTTTTATCGTTTTGTAGAAAATATAAATAATAACGATTCATACAGCGATATAGGCAAAATAGTCACTATATTTATAAGCCTCTTTTCCTAAATATACATATAAAATGATAAGGGGCATTTCTCATAAAATTCACGCCAGATAGGTTTTTAAAAAATGATATTTTATAAATCAAGCAGAATAATATAATATATCTACTGGAATAATAGGAAAAAAAGATCATAAAAAAATAACTTTGTATCCATCTTTTTCTATTTTATTTTTGTATCTTGAAATGATGTGAAAATGTTTATGATTTTTTATATCTTCTGCAAAAATATATCATATAAAATAAGTTTGGCAGATTCAAAAACTTACTCAGAGGATACTAATACATAAAGTGAGCCAAAAATTTTGTAGAAAAAATCAGGCAAAAAGTATTGCTAAAGTAGAAGGAATAAAAAGATAATTTCTAAAAATATATATAATAGCAACAATACAAACTTTCGAATAAATATTCAGTTCTAGAGAGGAAAAATATCTTTCAAATTCAAAACCACTCAGATACAAATAACTTCCTAAAGTAATTCAAATTCCAAATAAAAGTAGGATTAAAAAACTAAAAAATCTTCTATATTTTAAAATCATATTATTTATGACAGATATAAATAAAAGCTGGAGGAAAATTAAGGAAAGTAAAAGTATAATCTATTTTCTTAAAAGTATTTTTAATATCTTTTTTATTTTGTAGAAAATATTGAAACTGAATAAAATCTCCATTTGGTTTTAATATTTTTTTTGCACCATTTAATATTTGAGTAATATTTTTTGTATTAATAAAGGCAAGTGGTAAACTACTTAAAATATAATCAATAGAATTATTTTTAAAAAGTTCTTCAGCACAGCTTGCACTTTTTTCATAAATAATTACTTTTGGTTCATTTTTATACTTTTCTTTGAGGATTTTACAAAAACCCTCATCAATCTCAAAAATAAATATTTTTGAGTTTTTAGAAGTTTGTTTTATGAGCTCATCAGTAAAAATTCAGTCTCACGCTCAAAACTCTATGATTTGTATATCACGAGAAAAATCTATATTTTTTACCATTTTTTTATATAAAAATTTTGATGAGCGAGTAAAAGCTCATATATTTTGGTAATTTTTTATTACTCTTCTTTTAAAAGGCATAGGTAAGTATTTATTTTTAATATCTTATTTATTTTCTTCTTCTCATAACTCATCTAGTTTTTTTCTTCCTTCTTTATAGGCATTATACCGAATAGAAGTTTTTAATACCTCAAAAACTCAACCTAAATATCAAAGAATTCCTATTAAAATAACAAATATTATACTAAGAGTAAAAACAGCTATAAGGAGGTAAACTTTTGTGGTTATATAGGTTACAGCACTTGCAATAACTATTGGGAAAAATAAAAAAACAATAAAATTTACAATTACTCTAATATTTACTAAAAAGAGAAAGAAATAAAGTTTAGTTGTAGTAGCAAGAGTGAGAATAGAAATTTTTACTGATCAACTCAGTGACTCTAAAGCTTTTTTATTATTTAATACTATTTCAAATCTACAATAGACAAATAAAATATTTATGATGGTTGATACGATGAGTAAAAAAATAAAAATATAATTTAAAAACATCATATATTCTGTTCAGAGAAATCTCAAACAAAATAAATAAATATTTACCATACTTAAAAATTTAAATTGACTGAATATATTTCCGTATTCAAATAAAGGGAGAAATCTATATATTCCATTTGAGATACTATCTGAAAGACTTACTTGAATATCTAAAGTTTCTTTTTTTGAAATATACCATATAAGGGACCCTTCAAATATAGGAATTATCATAATATAAAAAAGCAAAAAAATACCTCAAATTATTAAAATTTCAGTAAAATATCCAGAATGGAAAATATTTAAAATAATACTCAATGCTTTGTCTTGTTGATGAAATAATTCTACATAGGTATAAATTACTTGATATACAAGAATAATCATTAAGAAAATTATAGAAATAAGCCCAGGTATAAAATAAAATTTTTTTATTTTTGTGTCATTATTAACTAAATCCCAGGCTTTTATAATTATTTCTTTATTCATTGAAGAAAACTTTTTTTATAAATTGCGTAAAATCTCAAAAATTTTTTTTGGAAAAATCTATATTTTTTTCACTACTTACATAAGCTCAAAGTAAGGCATTATTAATAGCTAAGTCACTAGAAATATTTACTGGGAGAGAAAAATGTTTTATATTGTTATCTATCAGTGCTATGCTTTCTTTTGTATAAAGAGGTCTTACTATTTGCTTTTCTTTCAGTATTTCATTTGCTTTTACTTCTAATTCACTCATTTTTTCTTTTGAGAGAATATTTGATTTTATTTCTTCTAAAAGTATATCAAGATTTAGATTTTTGATATTAGAAAAATTATATCCTCATTTTGCTTGGCTTGAGTGAAAATAAGGATACATATGAAATGGAAAATATCCTAAATCAAGTCCTACAATAATCATATCATAGTCTTTTTCTTCATTTATAATTTTTTTATTTAAATCTGTAATAGATATAGGAAGTGTTTCTATCCCAATACCATAACTTTCTAACAGATTTTTTATAATATTTATTACTCACAAGAGTTCTTCTTTATTTTCTATATAATATATTCTAAAGGTAAGTTTGTTTAGATTTTTATCATAAAAAGCATTATCATTTAAAGCAAGAATTTTTTGTTTATTACTTTCATCTATATTTATAGAATTTTCATTTTGAGAATTGGTAAGTTTTTCATTAAAGTCATTTTCAAGTTTTTTCAATTTTTCTTTATCTGAACTGTATACAATACTAAATTCTTCTACTAATTCTTTATTTCCATTGCTGATAAAGTATACTTTATAATCATTTCTTCCAGCACTTAAGTTATTAAAATCAGTTTTGAGTCTATAATAAAAAGTTTTTTCTCATTTTTTATATGCAGAAAGTTTGTATTCATTTATAAAAATTTCATCTGGATTTTTTGAATTAATTTTTCCTTCAATTAAAATATTATTTTCATTTGAGAAATTATATTTTTTACTTACTGGAGAAATTATATATGATAAATCATTATTTATTATTTTTTCTTCTTCTATTTTTTCTCTTTTTTCTTCCACTATGATATTAGCAAGATAGTCTTTTTTATAATATCCCATTTCTTTTATTATATTTTCAAGATTTGTACTTTTTATATCGTATTTTTGACCTTCAGTTTCATTTAAAAAAATATTATTTACTTCTTTATAAGATTTTCAGAGATGTTTTATAATATTATTTATATCAATTTTTCAAAGAATAAAATTTCTTAATTCAGGACTTTTTATTCTTTCTTCATTGATAAAAAGAGCATTGTATTGATTCAAAAAATATGAATTTTTGGCAAGTCTTGGCAGAGTATCTCCAATAATTTTACTTTTATCAAAAAAAATATTTATTAAATCTTTGTGCTTTAAAAAATGATTTTGATCTTTAAATATCTTATAGATATATTTTGCAATGAGAACTTCTTTTTCTTTATAATATTCATTTTTAGTTAAAATAAGTTTTTGAATTCATAAACTATCATCATAACTCACTGTTTCTATCATATATGGTCCAGAGTATAATCCATCAATAGGATTAAATTTTCCATAAAGCTCTTTATTTCAAATATTATCAAGAACATTTTTTGCTACGATTGGTTGAAATAGAATAGTAAGAAAGCTGATATCTTTTACTTTATTTGAAAAAGTAATTACTCCAGCTCTATTTTCAATAGTGGTATCTTTTATAAGAGATCAAAGAGTATTATTGATATCTGAATTTTTCAAAATATTATATGTAGAAACTACATCAAGAGGAGTAATTTTTTCACCATTTGACCAATAAACATCATCTTTTAAGATACATTCTATATAAGAGAGATTTTTTATATTACAATTTGCTAAATCTGAGGTAATTTCATTCTTTTCATAATCAAATTTAAGGAGGGATCTATAGAGAAAAAAGATAATATTTTTATTATAGTCTTGACTTACAACTAAGGGATTTAAATGAGGAAAGTCCCCAATAATTCATTCTGAAACACTTCCTCAAGATACTGGAAATTCTTTTGCTTCATCATAAAGATATACATAGACAATATGTCATCAAATAACGATAGAAAAAAACATACTTATCAAAAATAAGTATTTTTTTAGCCTATTTATATTTTCCTTATTCATATTTTATTTATAATTATAATTTTTCTATTCAGAGAGAATTATCTGATGAAGAAAAATACTAAAGAGTTGAGTGCAAAAAGTACTCCAAGTACTATCGTTGTAATATGTAACACTTTTTCTCCTCACCTTTTTGTTATTGCTCCCATTCCACCTCACATACTGGTAAGATTTAAGGAAACATTTTTATTTTGAATTAAAACAACAATGATAAGTAATACAGAAATAATAATTTGTGTAATCGTTAAAAAAGTAATCATTTTTTATTTTTTAGAAAATAATATCGAGTATACAATATTCAATATTGTAAAAATTGCAACAGCAATTGTAAAATTTATCCAACCATTAATCTCAAAAGTCATTCCAGGAAGTGCTAAAATATTATTTATAGTTTTTGATAATAACCAGAGTAATATAGCATTTATAAAAAGTGCAACAATCGGATAGATGAAAAATAAAGGAAGTCAAAGAAGTTTTAAAAATGGCCTTACAAAGACATTTAATAATCACAATATAATTCATCCAAGTAAGTAGGTTTTCCAAGCATCAAATCAAGCAGGTAATACCACTACTGCATTTTGGTATGAATCATTATTTAGAAGAAATGCTATAATAAAAAGGATAGAAGCATTTAATAAAATAGAAAAAAATATTTTCATAAATACATATTTAAAAAATAAATTTTATAATTTATACTCAATTTTTTCTCAAATTCAAATATTTCCTGAGAGAACTTGAGAAGTTTTTATATAATCAAGATCATCAACTTCAGGAGCATGCATTTCTGGCCTTACTGCAAGTTTATTTTCTCAAATTTCATGAATAAATCAAACTTGAACATTTTTTACTCTGTTTTCATATTTTTCATCATAAATTTCCTCTAGAATTTCTCTGAGTTCTCAAACTCTTTCTTGAATTATGGTATCATCTACTTTATTTGGTAATTTTGAAGAAGTTGCTAAAACTTCATCATGGTATCCAAACATAGAAACGCTATCAAATTTGTATTTTTTGGCAAAATCTTTTAATTTTTCAAAATCACTTTCTTCTTCTCCTGGAAATCAAACAATAAAATTTGTATGAATAAAAGCATTTTTGAAATTATTTTTAATAAAATCAAGAACCGTATAAATATGGTCTTCATTATAAAATCTTCCCATAAGTTTTAATATTTTTGGAGAAATATGTTGAAATGGAATATCAAAATAAGGAAGCATTTTTTTAAGTTTTGCCAGTCTTTCTAAATGAGAAAAAGTTAAAATATCAGGATAAAGGTAATAAATTCTGTATTTAAAATCTCATTCTAATTTGTCTATTTCCTCAAGTAAATCAACAAGTTTTGCTTCTTTATATAAATCAGTTCCGTATCTGGTGAGGTCTTGAGAAATAATTTGAATTTCTTTAATTCAAGAGTGAATCATGATTTTTACTTCACGAATAATATCTTCAATACTTCTTGATTTTTGTCTTCCTCTGATATTTGGAATGATACAAAAAGTACAATTATTATCACATCATTCAGAAATTTTAAGATATTCATATCCATAATCAGCATTTAAATATGCTCTTACATCATCTGATTGCCAAACAAAGGCTTTTGAAGAAATATTATCTCCTCAAATATTTTTTAAAAAGTTCTTTAATTTATCTTGTTTTACTCAAGCGAGTTTACTTTTTAAAGTCTGAAGTGATGGTGATTTGAAAATAAGGTCGAGATTTTTACTTTCGTTATGAGGAATAACGGCATATAAATTTTTTAAATTTGATAAAAATTCATCATCTTTTACTTCTGTATAACATCACATTACAATAATTTTTTTTCATTTCTCATCATATTCTTTGATAAGATTTTCAGCTTCTTGTCTTGAACTTGATAAAAATCAACAGGTATTGATAATAAGATATTCTACTTCCTTTGCATCAGGATTAGTAAAAAATTCTATATCTACTTCGTGAGATAAATTAAAAATATTTCCAATCATAAATTCTAAATCTACCAGATTTTTTGAACATCCAAGATTGATAGAAGAAAAGTAAAATGTTTTCATAAAAAAAATAATAAGCTATAACTTGCTTATTATATGAAAATTTTTTATTTTACAACTTCAATATTTGAATCAATTTATCAGTAAGATTGAATTCTCATTTCTCATCTTCTTTTACATAATTTGGAAGTATTTCTTTTAAAATAAGAGCTATTTCGTTATTTATTTTTACATCTAAATATTTAAATCCTTTTTTTATAAGATTGAGTCTTAAAATAAAGGCTTGTTCTCCATTGTAAATAATAGTATAGGAAGATATTTTTGAATAATCATAAAAACTATTATTGACTTTTATTCAGAGTGAAGAGAGTGAAACTTGCACAATATCATCAGAATTATTTTCTACAAAAAAATAAACTCAAGTAATAAGTATAATTAAAAAACTAAAAGGATATTGGCGAGATATAAAACCCCAAATTACCATTCCAATAACCACAGAAAGTGCTATAATATACCAAAGAGGGCCTCTGTTTTTATCATTTGGAAATGACCAACTATACAAAAGTGTATCGTTCATTTTTAAGAAAAATTATCAATTATAAGTTTTAAAATAAGCCAGCTTACACTCGCTAAAGCGAATCCTCCAAGTGCAAGAAAAATAGTTTTTTTTCCATCTGATTTATCTCAAGATAAACTTCAAAACGCAATTTTATATGCTCAAATAATAATAAAAATAATAGCAATAGTCGCGGCAAATCCCATTAAATAATCAGTAGCTCATTGGATAATTTTAGGTATATCTTCACTATGGATATCTCAGGTTCTAATTTTTGAAGTATCATCCCCAAGTCACCTTAACACTCCGGGGTCTCAGGCATACAGATTTGCATGAAAGGAGAGAAAAAATGCAAACAGAATATATTTTATTTTTTTCATAAGAATAAAGTTACATATTAGATTTTTATTTTAAAAAATTATATTAAATTATAATTTTCAATATCTGTTTTCATATTATGAAAACTATCTAAAGTAGGATTATAGTACTCACTTAAAAATTTTACCAAATCATTTTTATCTAATTCTTCAGCCTTAATTCCTATCGATTCTAAACTAGTTTTTATAGCATTTACTCTTGTTGCAAGAGCTTTTTTATGTTTGGTAAGATTTTTTATTTGTGATTTTATTTTGAGTAAATCATCTTGTCCATTTATAGAGGCCCAGAAGTTTTTAAATTTACCTATAAGACTTAAATCTCTTACACTCAAATCTCCTTCACTATCAACCGCAACTACAATATAAAAATCTTTTTTCATAATCTGAGCAACTTCTATCAGCTTTTTTAAATATTCTATATATTCGTAGGTTTGATTTTGTAAAAGAGGGTTGGTTTGTTTTATTGCAAGACTATTTAATTTTCCTAAATAAGTATCAATATCAAGCTTTGTAGAACGGATCATAATTTGTATAGGAAAATCAATTGAGTTTAAAAATCTCTGAAAACTCATAATAATAGCATCTTGTTCCTCTATACTTTTTAAGAGAAAATTTATAGTAGAACATTGCAAAATTACTCTTGCAGAATTATCTTTCATAATAACAATATTATCTCTAATTTGAGAAAATGGAAGATATCTTTGAGTAGAAGAGTCAGGAATTTGTTTTTTATTTGCTTTTACTGGCATAATATATTTTTAGTAATAGATGGATTAAATTTTATTTAAATGGTCTTCAAGAGATTGAATTTGTTCTGCTTTGGTTTTAGTAATAATTTTGTCTTCTGGTTTTGCATCTGATTGAACAATAATTCCAATATCAAGTCCTGAAAAACTATCAATACCTGATTTCCAAAATCTTTCCTTAAAGTTAATATTAAATCTTAAAATTGCAAGTACAAAAGGCAGAAAAGTCATTTCATATTGTTTAAAAAGTGCTACAAAAAGAGTTACAGCAACGATAAAAATAGCAGGTATTGCTGCTATTTCAGCTCAAGTACTTCATTCTAAAGACTTAAAAACTCCGTATGCGATTCAAAACCCTCACATAATAATTCAAAGTTGTTTGAGACTGAGGCCTAAAAGTATAGGATCTTCGTTTTCTATTTGAACGGGAATTTTATATTGCATTGAAGAAAAGTTAGATATTAAATATGGTTTTTATATTTCTTTATTATTATATCATATTTTCTCTTATTTTTCAAATATTTTGTTCCAAATTTGAGTTTCAAAATTTTGCATAACTTCATATTCACTATCTATTTCATGGTCATATCAAAGTATATGCAAAAGTGAATGGATAAGAAGTTTGTAAAATTCTTTTTCACTTCAGAGTCAATATTCTTGTCATTGGAGCAGAATTTTTTCCTCACAAAATACGAGCTCTCAGGCAATATCATCTTCTCAGATATGAGAAAAATCATCAAAATAATGAAAACTTAAAACATCTGTTAATGTATCTTTATTTCTGTAGGTTTTATTGAGATTTTGAATTTCATCTCAACTGACAAAAACAATATTTACTTGACCATTTTGAGGGAGTGAAATATATGAGCTTATTTCTGAAAAAATTTTTTTTGTTATTATTTCATTTATTTGAAAACTTGGTAAATTTATATAATTATATTGAAACATGAATAAGTATGAAAATATAAATATAATTGCATTATATAAAATCTTGTGAAAAAATAAAATTTTTATTGAAATATTTTACGAAAGTATTATAATAAAACACAAGTCTGTTTTAATGGTGTTTGTTTGAGATTAATTTTTTTCCTTACAAAAAAAAATTACCTGAGAGTTTCTAAGAAAGTATAATGATGAGAATGTATTTTTTCAGATTTTATACAAGAATTCTCAAAATCCTTATAAATAAAGGAATACAAAAACCATCTCTCTAACCTTAAAGCGGATTTTTTAATTATAAATTTATAACTCATTTGTATGTCATTATTATCAGAAGAACAAAGACAAAAATTAAATGAAGCTTGAATAAGAGCTCCGTATGTAAATGAAACATGTATTTGATGTAGTGCTTGTGTGGCTATTTGTCCAGATGTATATGATCTCAATGATGATGGACTGAGTGTGGTAAAAGAACTTGCAAATTATGAGGATTTATCAGTAGACGATAGTATTCAGGCTTGTCCAGTAAATGCAATTTCTTGGAAATAATAGAAGTATTTAAAAAAAATCCCTTTTTATGAAGGGATTTTTGTTTTAGAAAAATAGGGTATACTAGAAGAAGTAAATTAATTTTTAAAACATCTTACTTGAAGTCCAGCCGCACGATTAGCTGTACTTGGGTTTACATTATTAAAACCAAAATAGAAAAGATAGGCAGTTGAACCATTAGGAGAAGACGACCAATACATTCATTCATAACCTTGAAAAAGGCTAGAACCATCATCTTTGTCACGATAACCAGCTAAAGGTAACTTTAAGCTACTGGAAAAGTTTACTACATTACTTCCTCATCACCATGCATTATATATATCAATCCATTCTTTATATGTTGGTACATGATAATTAGTAGGACAAGGTCATGTCATTTTTATTTGGTTTTCAGAAGTAGAATTTTCCCAAGTTGCACTCGTTGGATTGATTACTCACCAGTCATTTGCACTTCACGAATTTGTTCCCCCTGGAGATTTCCAATCATATGTATAGCTTGGGGTTGCATTTACCCAAGAATTATCAGATTTTCAAAATTGATAATAATTTCAATAAGAAGCATGAGTAGTTTGCATATTTGTTTCAGTAAATCATCAGATAACTGTTGCTCCTTGATTTATAGTTTTCAATACATATCATATTTGATTTCATGTACATACCACTATGTGTCAGTCAATTGAGAGGTTTTCAGGATTTCATCCTTCAGAAGCACCAGTGTTATTTACTCTTCATATTTCGATTCCAGAAGCATCAGTATATATTATTTGTCAACCAAGAGTACAAAGTTTAGAAAAAGTAGGTATTACTGGTTCTTCAGGTGGTAGAGTTTGTGGAGAAGTTACTTCTTGATTTTCTATTATTTTTTCTATTAAATCCATTCAAAGATTTATATAGCTTCAACTATCAGTATCATTTGAAAAATATACTTTTAAATTAGTACTATTATTATCTAAATTTATATCTTCTTGTATTGGAGTATTATTTGTTGTGTCTACAAGAATTCAAACTTTTTCTCAAAGAGTATAAAAAAATCTTTTTGAATAATCAACATTAGCATAGGTTTGAGGAAAATATGATATTAAAGCATTTTCTTCTAAATATGTTCAAAGTTGATATTTCGTATTGTTTCCATTTACTGAGTAAATAAAATTGGTATTATCTTTAGGATCAACTACATCTTTATTTAATTTTATTAATTGAGCAATGCTTCATTTTATAACTCATTGTTTTATGAGTATATTTCATCATGTTCAGGTTACTTCTACTTTATCTTCAGGTTCTGGGTATTTTCCTGTTTTTGTATTATATAAAACAAGTCCAGTTTCAATATTTTTTAGTGTTGCCATTCTATTACTATCTCTGGCACCTTTTGTATAATTTTGAAAAGAAATAAAAGCAATCGTTGCAAGTATTGCTAAAATAGTAATTACAATAATGAGCTCGACCAAAGTAAAACCTGTGGTTTTACTTAAGAAATTTTTGTAAAAATTTCTTTCCTTTTTTATTATTTGTATTTTCATTACTCAAAAGATTATAAAATAAATGTGTACAAATTTTAGCATACATACATTTTTTTGCAAATTTTTTCATAGAGGAATAGCAATAAAATAAAATTATTATTAAAAAAAATACTTAAAATTTTAAGTATTTTAGCACATTATTCTATACTTTTTAACAAAAATGTTAATTTTTTAACATAAAAAGCTTTTTTATCAAAAATGGCTTTATAAAAACTATACTGGTTTTTTAACATTTTGTTAACATAACTGTTCTATTTTTGTTAGCAAAAAAAGCAAAAGTTATTAAAGTAGATATTTGAAAAGTTAAGTTATTAATTTTTATTTTTATAGTTTTTAAAGAGAGTATTTATGAAAATTAAATTTATAAAAAATAGAGAATGAGATCTCGTTCCTTTTGATAGAACAAGAATTGAAAGAGCTGTTGAAAAGGCTGCCGAAGTAGCTGGTCGTAGTGATTTTTCATTTGTTGATGAACTTACAGATGATATTGTTGAAACTCTAAAAAATACTTTGATTGATTCAGATAATGAAAAAGTTTTAGTAATTGAAGATATTCAAGATATTGTTGAAAATAAACTTATGGAGTTTGGATATTTTGATATCGCAAAAAAATACATTATTTACAGAGAAAAAAGAGCATTTGAAAGAAGTATAAAAAAACAAGAAATTCAAGAAAAACTTTCTCAAAATACTCTTGAAATTACTAAATCAAACGGAGAAAAAGAATATTTTGATAGAGAAAAAATAAAAAATACTTATAAAAGAGTTTCTTTTGGTTTAGCTCGCAGGTGTAAATTTGAAGATTTAGAAGATTCTTTAAATAAATACATTGTTGATGGAATTAAAACAAAAGATATTTTAAAAATGATGATTAAATCAGCAATTGACTTAATCACTGTTGAAAATACTTCTTGGCAATATATTGCAGGAAGATTGACAACTATTGATTTATATAAAGAAGCATCAAAAAATAGAAATATTGATATTGAAAATATTTATAAACCAGAAACATATAAAGCTCTTTTTGATGAATATATAAATGCAGGACTTTACTATAAAGATTTTTATAAATATTATTCTGCAGAAGATATTTTAGAAGCTGGGAAAAAATTAAAAAAAGATACTGATTTTACGTATAATTATACAACACTTCTCATGTATAAAAAAAGATATCTTTTAAATCCAAATAAAATCATAAAAGAACTTCCTCAAGAAATGTATATGAGTGCTGCATTGTTTTTGGCTATTCCAGAAAAAGCAGAAGATAGACTTGATATTGCATTTAAAATTTATGAATATTGTTCAAAAGCAATGATTTCTCTTCCAACTCCAACACTTCTCAATTCAAGAACAAATTATCATCAATTATCAAGTTGTTTTAAATTAAATATTGATGATGATTTAAGAGCTATTTATCATAATATTGAAAATATGGCTCAAATTTCAAAATTTGGATGATGAATTTGAGTATATCTTGGAAACATTCGTTCAAAATGAGGAACGATTCGTGGAGTAAAATGAGTTTCTGGATGAGTAAATCCTTGGATAAAAGTTATTAATGATACGGCAATTGCTGTAAATCAACTTGGAGCAAGAGCTGGATCAATTTCTGTTACTCTTGATATGTGGCATAGAGATATTTATGATTTCCTTGATTTGCAAACAGAAACTGGAGATATCAGAAGAAAAGCATTTGATGTATTTCCTGCTGTTTCTATTCCAGATTTGTTTATGAAAAGAGTAGAAAATAATGAAGATTGGACTTTATTTGACCCAAAAGAAGTAAAAGATGTAACTGGAAGAGTTTTACAAGATCATTTTAGTGCAGATTTTGAAAAATTTTATATTGAATGTGAAAACAATCCAAAATTAGAATTAAAAGAAAAAACAAGTGCAAAAGAATTATTTAAAAAATTCTTAAAATCAACAGTAGAAACAGGAATGCCATATGTGTTTTATAGAGATACAGTAAATGCTCTCAACCCAAATAAACACGCTGGAAATATCTATTCTACACAACTTTGTACTGAAATTTGTCAAAATACTGCTCCTTCAAAATTCGTAGAAGAAACTCTTGAAGATGGAGTGATTTCTATTAAATATACTCCTGGAGACAGCGTAGTTTGTAATCTTGCATCTATCAATATTGCAAAAGTAAATGATGATAAAACAATTGAAAAAGTAATTCCAATAGTTATGAAAATCTTGGATAATGTAATTGATTTAAACTATTATCCTATGAAAGAAGCTGAATTAACAGCAAAAAAATATCGTTCTGTTGGGCTTTGATTTTTATGACTTGCTGAATATTTAGCAGTAAATAAAATTGCTTATGACAGTGAAGAAGCTCGTGAAGTAGTTGATAAAATGATGGAAAAATTTGCTTATGAAACATTTAAAGCATCAAATGATTTAGCAGTAGAGAGAGCAAAATACGAATTATTTGATGGAAGTGAATATTCAAAATGAATAGTTCTTGGAAAAGACGAAAAATGGTTTAAAGAAAATTCTAAAACAAATTGTGATTGGTCAGGACTTTTGAAAAATATTCAAGAAAAATGACTAAGATTTGCATATCATATAGCTCCTGCACCAAATACTTCGACAGCTTGAGTGGTTGGAACAACAGCAGCAATGCTTCCTATTTATAAAAAATATTTCGTAGAAACAAATATGGTTGCTCCATCAGTAGTGGTTGCTCCAAACTTAAATGAAGAAAATTTTTGGTACTATAAAGAATATGTAAATATGAATATGAACGATGTTATTGATATGGTTTCTGTTATTTATAAATGGGTAGACCAATCAATCAGTTTTGAATGGATTATTAATCCAGCAAAAGTTTCACCAAGAGAATTGTATGAATATTATATAAAAGCTCATAAACAAGGTATTAAAACAGTCTATTATGTAAGAAGTATGAGTTTAGAGGTGAGTGAATGTGTAAGTTGTAGTTGATAAAAAATTACTCCATATTCGTAAATATTTTTTAACTTTATATTATGACACAAGAAATGATTGCAAATCTCATCTTTAATCCAAAAGGAAATGATGATGTAAGAAATAGAACAATTATTAAAGGAAATACAACTGGACTTTTTCAACTTAATGCAACGAAATATACTTGGGCAAAAAGTATGTATCAAGTTATGATTTGAAATTTTTGGGTACCAGAAAAAGTAAAATGACTTTGAGAAGATGCGGTACAATTTAAAAATGTACTTTCTGATGATGAGAGAAGAGCATATAAATGAATTTTATCATTTTTAATATTTCTTGATTCTATTCAAACAGTAAATCTTCCAAATTTTAGTGAATATATTACTGCACCAGAAGTAAATCTTATTTTATCAATTCAAGCGTATCAAGAGGCAATTCATAGCCAATCGTATGCAACTATTTTAGAAACAGTAGTAGATAGTAAAGATAGGGATGAAATTTATTATTTTTGGAGAAATGATGAACATTTACTAGAAAGAAATACATTTA
>JAUCCN010000019.1:0-18596 GCA_034676185.1 Patescibacteria group bacterium
GGAGTAATTCATTTTTCTTGCATAAGTGCTCTTATATCTTTTCCAGCATCAATTTCTTTTTGTAATTCATCTTTTGTCATTCAGAGTCTTTCTGCCATTTGAGTAAGTCTTTCTTCTGTCATTTCCATATTTCATCTTCCAAATCAACTTCAAGGTCACATTTGTGATGAAATAGGTTTACTAAAAAAATATGAATATGAAAGTGCTATTACTACTCATATTCCTATTCCTATAAAAAAAGAAATTAGTTTTTCTTGCATATTTGTAAAATAAAAAAATAAGTCTTGTAGATAATACAAGACTTATTTAAGAAGTAAGTAAGAGAATTATTTATTTTTAATGAAATCATAAATTCTATCCGCATGTCCTACTGCTTCAACATCATAAAATGCATGAAGTGGAGTTCCATTTTGATCAATAATTACTGTAGAGCGAATAATATCTGTAACTTCATCTCCATTTCCATATGTAGTCAATTCTCATAAAGCTCCAAATTCTTTGAGCAAATCAGAATTGGTATCTTGAATGAGTTTTATTTTTAAACTATTTGCTTCAGCAAAAGCCTTATGAGATTCAATATCATTTTTTGAAACTCCTATAATTTGATATCAAAGTTTTGAAAATTCATCTATTTTTGCAGAAAAATCAAGAGCTTGAATCGTACAGTTTGGAGTAAAATCAAGAGGATAAAAATATACAATCGTATAAGGAGTTTGTGAAATTAAATCTCAAAATGTATCTTCCTTAAAACTCAAATTTAAACTATCTAAATAATGATATTTTTTTGTAATATCAATAGAAATACTTCCAGTTGAAGATTCTACTAAAGCAGAATTATTAACTTCTTCTTTATTATTCTCACTTGTTTGAGAACAAGAAGCCATAAATACTAAAAGAGACAACACTAAAATAATCTTTTTCATAATAAAGTTTTATCTAAATAAACATATAAAAATACTTTTCTATATATAAAAACATATTAATATTTTCAATATATTTGTCAAATTTTAGTTTGATATCTATTTTTATTTTTTTACAAATCAATTATTTTTTATTTGAAATTTTTTAATTTTTTTATATAACATAGATTATACGGAATAAAAAAATAATGAAAAAAGATGTATTAAAGTGTACAAATTGAATTTTAAGTGATTATTCCATATTATAACTTTATCTGAAACAATGTTTAAAAAGAAAAAAATTTGAAAATCAAATAAAAATAACAAAATTGATGTAAGTAATCTGATAAAAATACAAAAATGATTTATAAAATCAAATGAAACTAAAAGCTCGTTTATAAAACTTTTTCTGCTCGTAAGCTTAGTTATTATAAGTCTTTTTTGATTTTGAATTTTAAAACAAATTTCAAATATAAAATTTGATTTAGACAGTATTATAGGATTTGCTTGATTTGATCTTAAATTTAATGAAATTCAAAATGAGTCTACTATAAAAAAATCAACTGATGGAAAAACAAATATTTTAATTATAGGAAGATGATGACAAGAAAATGACGCTCCAGAATTAACAGATTCTATTTTAGTCGCATCTATAAATTATGATAAAAAATCAGTTTCAATGTTTTCCGTGCCAAGAGATTTATATGTGGAATATCCAACAGGATGAGCTGGGAAAATAAATGAAACTTATTTTAGAGGATTAAGAAAATATAAAGACGAATTTGAATGAATTAATACATTAAAAGAAGTACTTACAAAAATTACTGGTGAAGAAATTCATTATTTTGTAAATCTTGATTTTGATGGATTTAGAAAAATTATTGATACTGTATGATGAATTGATATTGATGTTCCAGAAGCTATTGTTGATACTACTTATCCTGGACCAAATTGGAGCTATCAAACTTTTAAAATAGAGGCTTGAGCTCAAACTCTGGATGGAGCTACTGCCTTAAAATATGCTCGTTCTCGTCATTCAACGAGTGATTTTGATAGATCTCTCAGACAACAACTTATTATAAAAGCTATTAGAGAAAAAGCTCTTTCTTTAGAGCTTATTACCTCCCCAAGTAAAATAAAATCTATTTATAGTATTGTAAATGATCACATCTTAACTGACTTAGATCTTTCACAAATGATTCAACTTGCTCTCTTTGTAAAAGATATTCCAAAAGAAAATATTGTAAGCTCAAATCTCAATGATACCTGTTTTTATGGAAGTAGTGTTTGTGAAAAAGGAGGATTTCTCTATGTTCCTCTAAGAGCAGATTTTGGATGAGCTTCTGTACTCCTGCAAGATGGAGGAACAAAAACAAATCCTTCTAATTATTCAAAACTTATACAATACACTAATCTTGTTTTTAACTATCCTCTTACTTACAGTGAAAATCTAAAAGTAAATATATTCAATGCAACTGGAGTTTGATGACTAGCAAATGAAGTAGCAAATAGTCTAAAGAAATATGGATTTAATATACCATCTAAAAATTCAGTGTGAAATACTTCTTGAGATAAATATGAAAAATCAAAAATACTCTATTCTACTGGAAGTTGATGAGTAAAACCAGAAACTGTAGAAGCACTTGAACTTTTTATATTCTGAGGAAGTGAAAATGTTGAATCTCTTCCAAAATATTCAACTGATAGTGATGTACAAATAGAAATTATTATTGGAAATGATTATAAATTTTTAAATTTTTAATTACAAAAGAATAAAAAAGCCTCCTATCTATATTCTTAATTCTAACATTATGTGATTCAAAACTATTAAAATCAGAAAAAAAAGGAGATATACTAAAAAAAATAATTCTGCACTACTCAATAAAATTATTTTATATTCTATTTTATGATTTTTTTTGATAATAGCATCTATTATTGGTTTTATTTACATAAAAGTTATAAAACCTCTTCCAAGTATTAGTAATTTGGAAGAAATGGATATAAAAGAAGCTTCCATTATGTATGATAAAAATGGAAGTGAGCTCTACACTCTTTTTTGAGATGAAAAAAGGACGTATGTAAATTACAACCAAATCTCAAAAAATATGGTCAATGCTATTGTTGCTTGAGAAGATAAAAGATATTGGGAAAATCCTTGAATTGATGTGATTGGTTTATTCAGAGCATTATTTTATGGTATTATTGGAAAAAATGAATGATTTTGATGAACCTCAACTCTCACTCAACAACTTATTCGTAATACTATTATTGAAAATAGAAGTTCTTCTGAATCATTTTCTGATAAAATTGAAAGAAAAATTAAAGAATTTTATCTTGCCTATAAACTCACTAATGAAGCTTCAAAAGAAAAAATTCTAGAACTCTATCTCAATAAAATTCCTTTTTGAAGTAATGCTTTTTGAATTGAACAAGCAAGTTTGACCTTTTTTTGAAAAAGAGCAGCTGATTTAAGCGTGTTAGAGTGAAGTATGCTCGCTAGTATACCAAAATGACCAACATACTATTCTCCGTACAATTATTATACAAGGCTCGTTTGAAATCTCTATACATATCCAAAATGAGATGTAAATAGTATTATCAATCTCATTAAAAAAACAGAATTAAAAGAAAATAAAGCATTGGTTGAAAAATTTACATCTTTTATTTCCGGATTAAAATGAACTCGTTTATGAGAAAATGGAATTTTACTTTGTAATCTTAATAAGGAAAATTTCAAAAAAAATATAAGTATTGATAAAGATGGATGTAGTATTATGAATTATTCAGATTTACTTTCATTTTTAAATAATATTATTTTAGAAGTTGGTGAAAATAGATTAGAGTATCAAACAGGAAGAAAAGATTTTATTCTTTGAAGAATGCTGGAAGATAATTATATAAATTTTGATGAATACAAAGAAAATATTCTTTCTAGTATTGGTTTTGAATTCAAAGAATATAGAGAAAATATAAAATATCCTCATTTTGTTATGTATGTAAAAGAATATTTAGTAGCAAAATATGGAGAAGAACTGTTAGAAGAATGAGGACTCAAAATCTATACTACTCTGGATTCAGATTTACAAATGAAAGCAGAAGAATTAGTAAGAAATCAAGTAAAAAGTAATGCAGAAAAATTTGATTCTAATAATGCAGCTCTCATTAGTATAGATAATGCAACCTGAGATATTATTGCTTATGTATGATGAGCTGATTATTTCAATAAAGATATTGATGGAAATGTAAATATACTCAATTCAAAAAGACAACCTGGAAGTAGTTTTAAACCTTTTGTATATGCACTTGCAATTGATAAAAATCCTTTTGGTCCACATACTCCAATATATGATATTCCAACTACTTTTCCAGGAAATTATGAACCTAAAAATTTTAATGGAAGATTTTCTTGAAAAATGACTCTTATGACTGCACTGAATCATTCAAGAAATATTCCTGCTATTAAACTCTATTTTCTGGCTTGAGAACAAAAAGGGATCATTGATTATTTAAAAACTACTTGAGTAAAATCTTTAGATGAAAAATTTTATTATTGAGCACCTCTTGCCCTATGAACTTGAGAAATGACACCTTTAGAAATGGCATGAGCTTATAGTGTTTTTGCAAATATGTGAAATAAAGTAGAAATTAATCCTATTTTAAAAATTTTTGATAGTAAAGGTTTGCTAATCGAAGAAAAAAAGAAATCTGCTTGAGTGAAAGTATTAGATGAAAAAACAGCTTATATTATGAATTATATTTTATCTGCTACCTATTCAAGACCTGATGAATTTTGGAATGCAAATTTAAGTTTAAAAGATAGACAAGCATGAGCAAAAACAGGAACTTCAAATAAAACCTATATCACAAATGGAAGAAAAGAACTTTTTCCTTGAGATTTGTGGACTGCTTGATATACTCCTCAGATTACTACTATAGTTTGGGCTTGAAATACAAATGGGAAAGCTATAAAACTTGCTTGAGATTGATTAAACGGTGCTGCTCCAATATGGAAACAATTTATGGAATATGCTCATGCAAAAAAAGAAAAATTAACTTGGAAAATACCAGAAGGACTAAAATATACAAAAATTTCAAAAATTTCAGGGCTTCTTGCTCCAGAATGATTTGAACCAAGCCTCACAGTTGAAAGTTTATTTAAAAATAGACCTACTGAATATGATACGAGTTTACAACTTATACAAGTTGATGCATTATGTAATGGGAAAGTAACTCCAGATACCCCTGCTTCTGCTATAAAATCATGATATTATATTGCTTATCATTCTATTGATCCAAATAATACCGTATGGGAAGAATGAGTACAAAAATGGGCAAAAGAAAATGGCTATAAAGAATTTTGAAACATTCCAAATATTATTTCTGATTATAAAGATGTAGAATGTAAAAGAGATAAAACTCTTATAGCAAATTCAAATATACAAATCAAATCAAAAATAGAATCAAAAGAAACATTTATTAATGGATATAATTATGTAGAACTTGCTTATAGTAGTAGCAATCCGATAACAAAATTACAAATCCTACTCTGAGATAATATCATTCAGGAAATAAATACTGATGGAAAAAACAATGGAGTATATGCTTGAGGAATAAATATTCCTTCTTGATATTCATGAGATTATACCCTTACTATAAGAGCAATAGATATAGTATATATGTCTTGAGAAGAAAAAAAAGATATTAATATTGTTGTAAAAGATACAAAACCACCTATAATTACTGTTACAAATCCAGAAAAAGACTCTATTTCTCTCTATGATGATCAATATTTTAATCTCAGATGATCTGTTCAAGACAGATCAAAAATAAAGACTATAAATATATATCTGGATGGAAGTGCCTATAAAATGTGAATAGAAGCAAGAGAATTTGCTCTTGAAATAAATAAAGATCTTTCACTGCCAATATGAAGTCATATTATTAAAATAGAAGCCGTTGATTTATTTTTTAATAAATCTGAAAAAAATATTTTCTTGGAAATTATGCCAAAATAAAAGGATAAACTTACTCAATATAAAAATTACAAGAAAATCTTTTGACTTAAAAATATTTTTCTATAGAATAGGCTTAATGAGAATAATTCTCATTAAGTTTTTTATTTATTAATATGTATGAAATATGGATGATTTTGAATTCTATAATAATATTGTAAAAATTGATACTCCTGCTCCATTATTTACTCTTCCTGCTTATGATCCTATAAAAGATGATGAAACAAAAGTATCTTTAGAAGATTTAAAATGAAAATGGACAGTATTATTTTACTATCCTGCTGATTTTACATTTGTTTGTCCAACTGAATTAAAAGATATGGCAGATGCAAAAGCTAAATTTGATGAACTTGGAGTAACAGTTCTTGCTGCTTCAACAGATACTACTTTCTCTCATAGAGCTTGGGTAAGACATGAAAAACTCATGGAAAACTTCCCTTATACTATGCTTGCTGATCATAATACTTGAGTAGCTGATTTATATAATATTTTAGACGAAGAAAGTGGTATTGCTGGAAGATGAACATTTATCATTGATCCTGATTTAATAGTGAGAGGAATTGAAGTAACTTCTGGCCCTCTTGGAAGAAATAGTGATGAACTTATTAGAAAAATTGAAGCTCTTCAATTTATGAGAAATAATCCAGGAACTGCTTGTCCTGCTAAATGGGCAATTGGTGCAAAAACTTTAAAACCATCAATTAAAATTGCTGGAGAAGTATACGAACAATTAAACTAATTTTTAAAATAATTTTAGATTATATTCAAAAATTAAACTAAAAAAGTCTAGATAAAAAAGTCTAGACTTTTTGTTTTAGAAAAAGTTTGAAAAATCTCATTTTTTTATTAGTATGAAGTCCCTAAAACTTTGAGGATCTTGTAATGAAGTGCCGATTGTGTAAATATCTATTTTTTGTATTTCTCACCATATTTTCTAGCATATCAAATGCTAAATGTGGTGATATGGAATACATAACTTGGATAAGTGAAATAATTGAACATAAAAAAGTGAAACTTGGTGGTTTAGCGAAACAGATTCCTACATCCCTTGCAGTAGCTCAAGCTGCTCACGAAACAGGATATGGTAAAAGCTATTCAGCCAAAAAAAGAAATAATCACTTTGGATTAACCTATAAAAAAGGCTACTCTGTCTTTTCTACAGCAAAAGAAAGTGCTGAAAAATACCTAGAAACATTGACTGAGAATAATAGCTATGAAAATCTTCAAAAAAAACTCAAAGCGGGGGAAGATAATCCTTTTCAGTTGTTACAAATCATAGCTCCTATCTATGCTGAAGATAAGGATTATGCAAAACGAGTCTCAGCTATGATTAGAAGTTGCGATTTGAGACAATTAGATTGAACTTTGTAAGATTCAATCAAAATCCCCGCTTTCGCGGGGATTTTTCTTACTATTATTTTTTTAGTTTTGATTTTAAATCATCAATATAGGCAATAAGTTTCTTTTTTGTTTGTTCTACTTTTTCAGGAGCAGTATCTTTTAATTCTTCTAAATCTTCCAATTTTTGATTATAAAATTTTTCTAATTTTTCAATTCATTCTTCTGCATAATCTTTTCATTTCCCTTTATATTCCTCAAATATATCTTCTGCTTTTTCTTTATAATCTTCTGCTAATTGAAGCAGCTCCTCCTTCTTTTTGAGAAGAAGTGCTTTATTTTCAGTAGAAAATAAGCTATTAAATAAATTTTTATGTATTTCAATAAAATTATTGAATAATACTTTTATACTATCATCTCAAGATTTTTTTGCCTTTACTATCTCAGATTCTATTTCTTTAGGATTTTTTTTATTATAAAGTAAAGCTGCTGCTACTCAACTTGCATACACTCATAATAAAACAAGTAATTTTTTATTCATAATGTAATAGTTAATTATTAAAGCATATATTATTGTATTATTTTTTATAGTAAAGTCAAAATATATATCATTTTATTTTCATAAAAATTCATAAAAATATTCTACATTTCTCGTTTCGTATACTCTATCAAGTATATGATAAAATCACATTTCATTTTTTTGTTTTCTTTCTCAAAAATAATACGGTAAAAATCCTGATTCTAATAGAACTAAGTCTATTAAAATATCAAGAGTTCTTCCATTTCCATCTCCAAAAGGATGTATTCTAGAAAAATCAGACATAAAAAGTAAAATATCCTCTTTCTGAAATGAAGAATTATTGAGAATAGAAAGTGCTTTTTCTATCTCTTTTTCAATATTTTCATAGTGAGTATAAATATTTTTATTTGTATTGGTTTTTGAATAAAGATTTATTTTTCTATACTCTCAAGGAATCATACGAATAAACTCTTGCCCATTCTCATCTTTTTGTTTTGCTATATAATCTTTAGGAAACAAATTTTTATGAAGATGACATAAAAAATCTACTGATATTTTTTTTTCTTTCGTATCAATATATTTCTCCTGAACATATTGTATAAGTCTATTTGTGTCATACACATATCCATCCAAAATAAGTTGATGCTTTTCTTTTGAATTTTTTAGAAATGCTTGTTTAAGATAATGAAGAGTATTATGATAAATAATTTTTTTTACCTGATAATACTTTGTATCTGATGAAAAATGAATGAAGTGTGTATCTAAAAGTTTTTGTATTTCCTGAAAATATGGGTCGGTCACAAATACACTTTCATCAATATGATTTCCAAATTTTTGAGGAGTTGGTTGCACTATAATTTGTTCTTTTTTTTCTTGAAGTTCTCTATGTAAATTACCAGTATGAAAATCATCAATCATTTTTTCAATTTCTGTTAAAATTCAGACTTTATTTTTATTATTTTCATATTCATAAAGAAAAAAATGATTAAATTTTCCATCTTGAAATCTTGTTTTTAAAAAATGAAACGATGGAAATGAATATTTTAAAAACTCAAGTTCACAAATCAAAGAAATAACCGTTAAATTACTATCTGCAAACGGATGTACTCTTAAAAAATCAAAATAATATTTGAGTATATCTGTTCTTTTTTTATTCTCTATAGAATTATATTGATGAGTATAAAAAGTAAGGTCTATTTCTATATTTTTTTGAAGAGAATGCGAGTGATTATCATCTTTTCATACTGATTCATGTACTCTCCATTTTCAAGGAAAATTATCATAATTTTTACCATCTCGTATAGTTTTTATAAGAGTTCATTTTGGATATAAAAGATTATGAAGTCAAGCTATAAAATGTAAAGTAATTTGATTCTTTTTACTATACTCCTCTAAAATATATTCAGTTATAGTTTGCACTTGAATACGAAAATCCTCTTGAGCTTTTTTTTGCTCAAAAGGATTTTCATATATTTTTGAATCAAGTTTTAACTGTAAAATATTTGAAACTTTCTTTAAAATTTCTTGTTTTTGCATATTATCTAATTTTTTTATAAATTTTTACATAATCTATGATATCATTCCATTGATTTTTATATTGGCTATTGGTAGATAATTCAGCTCCAATATAAATATTATTTAAAGCACTTATACCTGTTCCCGTTGTAGCTCCAGTAGATATTAGGACTTGATTTTCTTTATTATAAATAGAAAGTTTCGGAGTATATATTGAAGTATTTCATGATAATGAATGAGCATATTCAGCAATTACTTTATAAAATGCCTCGTTATCTAAATTTAATTGACCTAATCTAGTACCATCTATCACTGGTTCATCAACTATCTTCAATATCATCTTCCCAACTGTATCTCGCAAATTTAAAAAACTATCTCATAATTGATACAAGAAATAATTCATACCACTTCCTGTTCTTGTTAAAGCTCATCCTCTCACATTCATTTCTATAGCAAAACTACTTCAAGAAAGTGAAAGTGGTGAAATATGATATCTTAAATAATCGTCACAATTTAGATTATCTAAAAATACTCATTTTGTATCTCATAAATGATAGATTTGGAAGTTTGGAATTAAATGTTTAGGAGATAATGCTATTAATCAATCATTTTCATTTGCAAATGGCTGTTTAGTTGAACCTTGACAAGATGGTCCGACTAAATCCGTAAAATATAAATCACTATTATTATATTTTCAACTAAAAGAAAGTCCCGAAGATGTGTTAGTATTTAAAATAGTTCCTGTCCACATCTCTACATTTTCATCAAATGGAGCATAGGCAACTACTTCCCATTTAGGGTCATCTTGAAGTAAAGTATTTTCTATACATTCATAATCTACTTTAAAAGAATTTTGAGCATCACAAATATAATCTGGATTAAAATATTTTTCTTTTTTATTCAGGTAATTATGGTAAGCTTGAGAGAGAAATGCACCAGTATGAAACTGGTTATTTTTTAATGATGATGGAAGAACAGTACCAGATAAAGTAAATATCTCCCTAAAATTACAGACTGCAACTTTTATTCAATCACTTCCGGCCCCAATGAATCTTAGTGGATTAGATATAAATCCACTTCCATCCTTTTCATTACTTCATATAAAACTAATTGCTCAAGAAAAAGTATCCATATTGACTTTTCCAGGATATTGACCTTGTAATATACTTGCTATTTCGGAAGCAGTCCTTGAGATTATGCTATCATCAACTCAATAACTATAAGCATGTCCTTCAACTTTCCGCTCACAATAGTCATACAACTCATCTTTAGTAGGATATCTTTGTAATACATCTTTATATAATTGAACTATCTTAGTATCAGTACTACTTTGTCATATATCATAATCATCTTCATATACAAATTCCACACATTCATCTCCCCATTTTTCATATCAAGTTTGACATTCATTTTGTGCTCAAACTTTTACTTCTTTTTGAGTTGGAGGAATGTATTCTAAAAATTCAGATTTTTTACTTGGAATCATTTTTTGATTTGTAAGATAGTCTACGACTGCTGAAGAAGACCTCCCCGTACTTCCTTGTCCTATAACTTCTACTCATTCTGCATCTGCTCATTTTGCAACTTCTATATATCAATTCTCATCAGTAACTCAATTATAATTTGCTAATGGTTTTAATATATCTGCTTTTTTCAAGAAAAGTTGTAACTTTCCTTCTTTTAAAACAATACTCGTGGTAGATCCACTTTGTCTTAATCAAAAAATAGTTCCTCTGACTGCCGCTACGGCATTTGGAGTTTCTACTTGAAAATCTGATTTATCAGCAAGTTTTGTAGCTTTTGACCAAAGACTTCCCATATTCAGAGCTATTTTTATACTTGTAAAGAGATTATTTTCTTCAATATATCTCATTTCTTTAAATTGTATTTGACTTCTTTCAGCTTGATCTCAAAGTGATGAATAACTTCCATCAGAATAATATATATCTATATATTTTCCCGCTTCTATTTCAATTTTATCTCACTCTACTAAGGTATAATTGAGTGCTTGTTCTTGAGTAACACTCTTATCATTTATTTTTATATTTCCTGAAGTTTTATGAACTTTGGCAGTCAATAGCATTTCTTTTGGATTATATGGAAAATTTTCAGAAGAATTATCAATAATAAATCTTGGACCATTATACTCTTTTACAAGATATGCCCCATACACTCAAGTATCATACTGAGCTCATTCCCAATGAGAAAAAAGTTTTGCTTTTGGTTCATTATGATTTACTACTACTCCTGCTATTTGAAATCAGTTATATTTTTTTGTTTTTGCAAATCAGTAATATTGATTATTTCTTGGATCAAGTGGAATATCTGCCATATATTTTTTTGGCATAACTTTTTCAGTTATATATCCACTCACTCAAAATGTATTTTCATCTTCATAATTATGCTCATATACTCCATCAATATTATAAAATTTTAAATTTCACTCTGGAAACGGAAGTTCTTTTGTATCATCAAAATAGGTTACAAAACTATTTTTCAGGGTTTGAAGATGAGATTCAACTTTTGTATTTTTTGTTTTATCAATAGTTGCATCATAACTGGTAACTGCTACTACTCAAAGTATAACAAGTATAGATACTGTTATAATGACTTCTATAATAGAAAATCATACATTTCAAGTTTTCATACAATTTTAGTTAATATATAAACTCCTTTAGTGTAGTATTTATTCTGTGTGTTGTCAAATTTATTTATATTTTTTTCAGAAATAAAAAAATACTAACTTATTGAAGAGAATCAAGTTTTATTTTTAATTTTACTTTTTAACACGAAAGAGAAAAAATAAAAAAATTACTCTATCAATTCTATAAAATAACTTTACTTTACAAGTTTTTTCTTTAAAATAAGAAGCAAATTTTAGATTATTATTTAATACCCACATGATATATAACAACTTTTCTGACCTTTACAAAAAAGCCCTAGTAAATAGTGAAAATAAAATCAAAGAACTTGGATATAAAGAATTAACAGAATTTGATATATTACAAGAAATAATTATAGAAGCAAAATGATGAATAAAAGAAATATTTGAAATTTATGGTATAAATGCTTCTTTATTACAAGAATTATCTGGAACAAAAGAAATATTTTGAAAACAAGAGCCAAGAGCTTGAGTATATTCTTGAATGCAAAACTCCCTCAAAGAAACTATTTTACTGAGTGTAAAAATTGCTTCTGCTTTTTCAAAATCTCGTGCTTCGGTGGAGGATTTTTTACTTGCCTTAATAAAAAATAACGGTTGGTTTAATAAAGCTCTTTCCTATATAGGAATCAATCCGGAAGATATCGAAAAAAATGTAGAAGAACTCAATAAAATATGAGCTATTGATGGACTCAATCCAAATAAAGAAAATTGACAAAATTTTGATGAACCAATTGATAAAATCATCGGAGCTATTACAGAAAATCTTTTTAATGGTATGGTCGGAAATAATAATGAATCCCCAACTCCATTTGATCACAATAAAGAACCAAATAAAAAAGTAGAATCAAAAACACCAGCTCTTGATTTTTTCTCTACTGATCTTACCAAAGAAGCACAAGATAAAAAACTTGATAGAGTTATTGGAAGAGATAGCGAAATAGAAAGACTTTTATCTATTTTAAATAGAAAAACAAAAAATAATCCCGTTCTTGTATGAGAACCATGAGTAGGAAAAACAGCTATCGTTGAAGGATTAGCACAACTTATTATAGCTGGTAAAGTTCCATTTTCTATGAAAGAGAAAAGAATTTTAGCACTTGATATGAGTACCCTAGTTGCAGGAACAAAATATAGATGAGAATTTGAATCTCGTATTAAACAAATTATAGAAGAAGCTTCTAAAATAGAAAATGAGGTTATTTTATTTATTGATGAAATTCATACTATTATTTGAGCTGGAGGAGCAGAAGGAACTCTCGATGCTTCAAATATTTTAAAACCAGCAATGGGAAGAGGAAAAATAAGAGTTATTTGAGCTACTACTTTAAATGAGTATCAAAAATATATTGAAAAAGATTCAGCTCTTGAGAGAAGATTTCAAAAAATTGTGGTATGAGAACCAAATTTTGAAGATGCAGTACAAATTATTTCCGGTCTCAAAGAAACATTTGAAGAATATCATAATTTAAATATTACTCCTGAAGCAGTCACTTCAGCAGTAGAACTTTCAAGTAGATACATTACTGACAGATATCTTCCAGATAAAGCTATTGATCTTATTGATGAGGCTTGTTCTCTAAAAAGTATGACTTATTCTGGAGATGAAAATAAAATAAAATCCCTCAAAGAAAAAATAGTTGAATTTAATAAACAAATAGAAAATTTTGTTATTTCTCAACAATATAAAAAAGCCTCTACTCTCAAAGAAAAAGTAAAAAAACTTGAAGATGATATTGTAAATTATAAAAAGAAATTTTCTATCCCAAAGGAAAAAAGACTTAAAATTACATCTAAAGATATTCAAAAAATTCTCAGTATGACTACTGGAATCCCTGTGTATGATTTAGAGGAAAGTGAAGTTGAAAGACTCAAAAAACTTCCAAAAACTCTAGAAAAATCAATTATTGGACAAGAACAAGCTGTTATTTCTGTTTGTAATTCTATTATGAGAAGCAAAGCTTGAATTTCAAATCCTAAAAAACCTCTCTGAAGTTTCTTATTTTTATGACCAACTTGAGTTGGAAAAACTCAGCTTGTAAAAGTATTGGCAGAAGAGTTTTATGGAAGTGAAGAAAATCTTATAAAAATAGATATGTCTGAATATTCCGATAAAACTGGAGTTTCAAAACTTATCTGAGCAAATGCTTGATATGTATGATATGAAGAATGATGATTATTAACAGAAAAAGTAAGAAAAAAACCGTATTCAATTGTACTGTTTGATGAGATAGAAAAATGAGATTTTGAAGTATATAATCTCCTACTCCAAATCCTTGATGAATGAAGTTTGACAGATAATAAATGAAGAAAAATTAACTTCAAAAATACTATTATTATTATGACTTCTAATATTGGACAAGAAGAATTCAATCGTGAAGCAAATAAAATCTGATTTGATTTTTGAGAAAAAGAAGAAAAAGATGCAAAAAAAGATTTTTCAAAAGTAGAAGAAAATATTAAAGGAAACCTTTGAGATTATTTTTCACCAGAATTTTTAAATAGAATTGATAAAATTATTGTTTTCAAACCACTCGATAAAAAATCAATTTCAAAAATAGTAGAACTTAATATTGAAGATCTCAGTAAAAGAATTTTCTCATCAAAAAATATTACTCTGAAATACGATAAAAAAGTAATCAATCATATAGCAAAAGAAGTATTTAATCCAGAATATGGAGCCAGAGAAGTGAAAAGATACATCATAGAACATATAGAAGATAAAATCGCACAAAACTTGATTTATGGAAAAATAAATGATATGATAACTCTGGTACTTGATAAAAAAGAAATAAAAATAGATGGGTGAAGAGAAATCAAAAAAGAAAAAGTAAAATGAAAAACAAGAAAAAGCTAATCTTTCTCTCGCCAAATCCTAGATTCTAAAATATATATATGAAAAAAAATTTACTTTTCATTTTCTGATTCATATTTTTACTTCCAAATATAACCTTTGGAAACTTTTTGAGTGATCCAACCAGTTTAGATTTATATAAAAAAATAGATTCTTGATATTATGAATTAGAATTAAAATATTTAGAAAAAGAGTTAAAATGATGAGATATAAAAGGAAGTATAACTGATGAGCTCAATAAAAGAGCAAAACAAAATAGAGTTTGAGAATGTTTTTCATGAGATATTTCAGTACAACAAATGGAGCAAATATACAATGATTCTGAATCAAGTAGCATACTGGTTGAATTTTTAAAAGATTGTTTTGATGATGAGGAAAGCATTTCTATGGATGCATTTAACACTTACTTTTGAATTATTAGAGAAAATTATTATAAAAGTTCTAAGAAAGCTCTCTCAAAAGTAGACAATATTTATAAAATCGGGAGAATTTGAATGTATAGCGATGGAATAGAAGAAAACTCTCCTTTTGATTTGATGATTGATTTAGATGATATTAATTCAATTATTTTTGAAGAACAAATTCCTTATGATGGAGTAAATAACTTTGATATATGAAGGAGTGTAGATGGGATTTTATCTTGATTATCTCCTCTTGATGCTTTCAGAACTTCTCAATATGATAACTCTCATGATAACTCAAATGAAAATGAAACAAGTTCTGGAATTTCACTCAGTGATGAATTTTGTATTGTTGATAATAATAACTCAGGACTCAGTGACGATATTTTTAAAGAAATTTTAGGAAAAAATAACAACTCAAGCTCTTGAAATACGAGTTCCTGAAATACTCAAACAGAAAAAAAACCTATTTCTTCTTACAAAAAAATAAATGATAATTCCGTTTGGCCTTGTAATAATTTTTTTTGTATCATGATAGATTTTGTTACCTATAACCATAATCTTTTATGATGAGGTACCAATTTAAGTATAGAGTGACTTTTCAAAAGATCAAATACTCATCTAAAAAGATTTGCTTCCACTTCTTTGATACAATCAAAAATGACTACGAATAATTTTGAACTTGGACTCAAAGATTTACATCTTCCTGATATATTTCATGTCGGAGTTCAAGTGAGTTATAAACCAGTTCCACTTCTCAATGTAGACAAAAAAGAAACTGATAAAAATGATGATGAATGGAGATATGAAAATTTATTTACCAGATACTATACCAATCTTTGACTTGATTTTAAAAGAAGCAATGATCTTGATTTATTTACTCAAAAAGAAGCTGACATAAAAAGTATTCTTGATAGTCAAGAACAAAGTTTTTCCGTAGCTTGAGAAAAATTTGAGAATTTTCATTCCTATATAAATGAAATCAAAAAACAAAATAATTATGTTTCTTCTACAGTAATAGATAAAAAAGTAATTCATGATGATATTGAGTGATTTCATTCAAAATATAGAGAATTAGAAAGTTTTACCAGAGCTTTAATGGAATACACATTTGGTGCCAAATGAATTATTACAGAAATGAACAAAATCCCTCAATGAGGATAGAATATTTTTATAATACAAATATGAAAAAAATACTCTTTACATCTCTTTTTATTGTACTGACTATAGGAATACAAAATATAGTTTTTTGAGATTGTAATAGTTGTAAAATTCAATATTGACCTGCAGATACTTTGACTACATATTTAGAAAATATGAGAAAATTATCAAGTAACTTTAGTCAAGAACTTTCTACTTTTACTCCTGATAAGTGAGCAAATCGTCTCTACTGAAATGTAAAATCAAATATTCAAAAATCATATAACACTATTATAAATTGGAATGGATATTATTCTCTTTGGGACTTTTATGTAATACATGGAACTTCTAGTGAGTATGTTGCTGAAATTTGGAGAGACTATAACCTCCTTGAAAAAGAAGATGTTGTTTTAAAAAAATATCTTGATAGAATCATTGCTAGATGATACAACAATGAAATTATGAATAAAGAAAAACTCTGTAATGGAGTTGAATGATGTTCTTTTATTTGAGAAAATACATTTGAAATTTTGGGGGAAATTATCAAAAATCATGAAGCAGTTATGGATTATTATCGTTTAAGCATTATTTGAAAAAAACACCTTTTTCAAAAACAAATCCTTTTTGTTCCACAAAATTTTACAAATGAATTTAATGAATATTACAATGAATATACTTCTAAAAATTGTTCAAGTTGTAAAGGATGAACTTTTGAGAGAATTACTACTCAAATTGAGATTATTTCTAACTGGCAACAAGCAGCAAAAGATGGAATGAAATCTTGGCAAGATGCTATTGCTATGCTTGATGGAACTCTTGATAATAGAGAATACGAAAGAAGAGAAAGACAAATACTGGAACAAGATCTCAAAAGACAAGGACTCAGTATGAATGCCTCTAACAGTGTATTAAAAAATCTTGAAAGATACAATGAAAATGGATGATATTCTAGCGAAAATAATTTTATTACAAATAGTTTTGATTATATAAAAAATTCAATACAATCGCAAATAGTAAGTTTCAGAGATAGTATTTTAGAAAATTTTAAAAATAGTTCTAAAAAAGAAGTTCCTATTGAACAATTTAGTCGTGTGGAAAAAGATTTAAATACTTCATCTACGATTGAGAAAAAAATTGCTGAACTCTATAATTTAGAACTTCCCTATGCTCAATTTGAAGACACAACTACTGAAAGTCTCGAAATGAAAATGATAGAACTTCATTATGATCTTACTCAAGCTATAGGAAATCTTGATTCTACCGTAAAAGTTTCAAGAAAAGTATGTAATGATCAATGACAAGGACTTGGAAATTGTGAATAAGTTTTTCAAAATTCAAACATAATATATAACTTAAAAAATATGCAAAAAAATAAAAAAACAGTTCTCATAAAAAATGAAAGAGAAATTCAAATTATGAGAGAAAATGCAAAAGTACATAAAGAAGTATTTGAAGAAATCAAAAAAATGGTAAAACCTGGAATCACTGGCTATGATGTTGATAAACTTTGTGGAGAAATTTGTGAAAAATACAATGTTCTTTGTGGTTTTAGAGGAGTGTATGGTTTTCCTGCAAATATTTGTATCAGTGTTAATGATTGTGTAGTACATGGAATTCCATCAAAGAAAATGGTTTTTCAAGATTGAGATGTAGTAAAATTTGATTTTTGAGTAAAAGATAAAAAACATGGATTAAATACTGATGCTGCTTTTACTATGATTATTTGAGAATGACCTCATAAATTAGAAGTTGAAAAATTTTTACAAGTATCACAAGAGGCTCTTTATAAATGAATCGCAAAAGCAACCGTAGGAAATAGAGTTTGAGATATAGGAAATGCTATACAAAAACATATTGAATCTCACGGATATTATGTTATTAAAGATTTAACAGGACATGCTATATGATACAACCTTCATGAACAACCATATATTCCAAATTATGGACAAGCTGGAAAATGAGAAATTTTAAAAGAAAATATGACTCTCGCAATTGAACCAATTGTTTGATTTTGAAGTGGAAAGATAAAAGATAAATGAGGGTTTGAAATTTATGTAGCTGATGGAAGTCTATGAGCTCAATTTGAACATACTATTGTGGTAAAACCTGGATATCCAGAAATAATTATTTAAAATTTGACTTTTTTATAAATGTAGATTAAAATTTTTCTATCTTAAAATATAAATTTTTTCTATGAAATAACAAAAATTAATACCAGTGACAAAAAATATTAAATTTTAATTTTTAAATTATTG
>JAUCCN010000020.1:0-17807 GCA_034676185.1 Patescibacteria group bacterium
TCTTTTATCAAAAAAACTTTGAATTCCTCCATTACATTTAGATGCTATTTTATGGTGAAATAAAGAATTATTATTTCTTCCATATATTATTGATGAAACATAGATTGAATTGAACTTTCTGGAATACTCAATGCATCATGATCATTAAAACTTGTATTCAAAATAACAGAATAATTATTATCTTTCATAAAATTATAAAAAGGTACTCCATGATTTCCATAATTTACTACTCCATCATTGCTTGCATGGAATAAATAATATTTGATATTTTTATTATCCTTATTTATAAAATATATGGGACTATTTTCTAAAACTCTTTGATTAAAAAGTGCCGTTCCTTTTTGAGCTCCTAAAAAGTATTCAATTCTTGGATTTAAATTTCCAGCAGTAGTTTGAGAAAAATCTTTTGATAAATCAGTCGGAGCAGCGACAGAAGCAACTTGACGAAGATAAGTTTGTCCATTTCACCATTGACATTGAGTATCATTATAATTTGATTGATTCAGTGCATATTGTAAAGCTAGGTGTCCTCATGCTGACCATCAGATAAGATTTATATTATTCACATCAAAATTATACGTATCTTTATGATATGAAATCCATTTGAGAGCACAATCAATTTCTTTATACACTTCTGTATGACTCGCTACTGAACTATTTGCTAAAGTATAACTCATTGGTACATAGGCAACTCCATTTTTAACAAAATTTCATCAAAAATTTACTATAGTTGTATCTGTATCTCATTTATCTCCAGCTGTCCATCATCAACCATGTATCATAAGATAGACTGGTATTTTTTTTGATGCTCATACATTTGTCGGAAGAAATACATCAAGTTTTTTTGTTCATTTATAAATCACATTTGCTGTTTTTATATATTCTGGTCTTTTTTGATTTAATATGGTAAATTGAAATTTAGCTTCTTTTCCTGTATCTAAATCTTTATGATATCAAATAAAAGTTCATGCTCTTCAAAGTATCAAATTATCATGTTTCCAACCATCTCCTGCATAATACCGCGGATTTGGAAGTGGAATCCAATTTGATGAAATATTACAACTGGTTGAAGAAACTCACACTATTTCTAAACATCAAATTACATTTTTTCATAAAGGTTTACTATATAAATCTATTTTTTCATCTATATAATAAGAATCTTTTATTTCTCCTGTAATCACACTTTTATGCTCAAAAACAACTGGTTGAGTGGCTCATCCTGAACTAGAAGAACTACTTGAATTTCAACCACTACTTGATGATGAAGATGATGAAGTGGAAGCACCTCAAGAACTTGATGAAGATGAGCTACTATTTTGTGAATCATCCCCCAATCAACAAGTTCATAATAAATCGCAAAAAAAATCATCAATATCTTCTCCGGAAATGAGCTCATCTTGAATTTCATCTACTCTTTTATTTAAATATACAAGCATTTGTAAAATCATCGTATTTGATTTATATTTACTTGATAAAGTTTGAAGTTGTGTTTTTATTTGTAATAGTATTGTTTTATATTTTATATCATTATTTAGTTCTTTTCTCATTGCTATAAGTTTTGTTAAAAATGCATCCAATTTTTCTTGATATGGTACATTCATAGCTATTGTTTGAGAAGAGGTTCAAGATAGATTTACAATACAATGAGAGGAAAAAGAACAAATAAAATAATTATATAAAGTGCCATTTAAAAAACATTCACTTCTCTTATAATTATTATATTCTTGGTTATATTTATTTTTCAGTGTGCTGCATTCAGAAAGGGAAGTATATCAATCAGATAAAATATTTCCAGCTTTTGTTTGTATATCTAATTCTATTTGTGAAATTTGGTCAGATGCATACAAAGAAAAAGGAAATAAAAGGCAAAATATCAATAAAGATACCAGTTTATTTTTTTTCATAATGTTTCATTTAAATATTAAAATAAAGCAATCAATTTAATTTTTGTAAATCCATAAATATGAAAGATAAAAATATAAGTAAAAAAATTATAGTACAATATTTGAATTCTGTCAAAAAATATTGAAATTCATAAAAAAATACTATAATAGCATTAATAAATATTTATTAACTAATAAAATATGTTAGAAAAAGCAAAAAATTGAATTGAAAAAGCCCTCCATCACTTAGAAGTAGAATTCTCAAAATTACAAGCTGGGAGAGCAAATCCTGCTATGATTGAAGATATTAGAATAGAAAGTTACGGAAGTCTTTCTCCTATTAAAAATGTAGCATCTATTAGTGTTCTTGATTCACAAACACTTTCTATATCACCTTGGGATAAAAGCCAAATTCACTCTATTGCAAAAGCAATTACTGATGCTTGAATTGGATTAAACCCTCAAACTATGGCTGATAGTGTAATGATAAAAGTTCCTCAAGTAACTGAAGAAAGAAGAAAAGATCTTTGTAAAATAGCAAAAAAATTCTCTGAAGATGCAAAAGTATCAATAAGAAATTCAAGACAAGAAAGCCTTAAAGACATAAAAACAGCGAAAGATTCTAAAGAAATCACAGAAGATGATGTAAAAGATTATGAAACCCAACTTCAAAAATTAGTTGATGATGCAAATAAAAAAACAGACGATATTCTCAAGAAAAAAGAAGAAGATATTATGAAAGTATAGTTTTAAAAAACTATACTTAATTATTTTCCAGTATTTTAATACATATTTCTTGAAAAAAACATGAATCAAGCAACAAACCAGGCCTCTAATCTTACTTTCGGCTCATCCTCTTGGGAACATCCAGATCATACACCTACTTCATCACAAGTTTCAAATATTTTACAATTAGATTTTGATACTCAAATAAATATAATCAAAAAAAAGTTTTTTTCTTGAAGTGATAACTTACATGAATATAAAACATATTTTCAAGATCCAAATATTATTTCACAGCTGAATGATTATATTTTTTCTCATCTTGGACAAATTGCTGAAAATAGTTCATTAGATTCTTATAATGAAATTTATTTTTTTCTCTATTTAAACTCTCTTCATTTTTGAGAAGATCTTTTTAATAGTGGAGATATTTATAATCAAAATAATTTTATTTGAATTTTTGATAAATATCTTGAAAGAATTACTTCTTTTCAAGATTTAAATACTCAGGAAGCATATTATGAAATTGAGTCTTTTGCTCGTTTATGCGGGATTTTAAATATTATTTGTTTATTAAATCAAAATAATAATTTGAAAAGAGAATTTATTTTTTCTCTTACTCGTTTTGTGGAAGAAAAAATAAAAATAGTATTAATTCATTTACAATCAAAAAATTATACTAATGAAAAAATTAAAAATTCGCTGGAATATATTTTATGATTATTTGCTTTAAACTTTTCTTATATCACATATATAAATTTCAAAAATCAAGAAAATTTAGACACATTTCTCAAAAAACATAAAGAGATGCTAACAGCAACTATTGCTTGATATAAAGAATGTCAAACATCTAAATTTTGAAATGATGAAAAGAATAGAAAACCTGTTATTCAAAGAGCATTTATTGTAAATATTACTTATATAATATCTTTGATTCTATTAAAATTGAATTGAAAAATTGATGAAAATACATATTTTTCACATCCTGACTTTGTAGAAATTAAAAATATCTTTCAAGAGCAAATATCTCATTTTTATAAAAATAAATCTTTTCAATACCAAAATATCGAAGAAATTAAAAATATATGTAATTTTATTTTTATTACCAATTATAAGAATCATCATACAAGTGGTGGATTTAGAAACCTGAAACCACTTCAATGACTTTCCGATATTTTAGGTCATTTTGCTCATTATCAATTTACAACTGAAGCAGATAATGTGGATAATTTAGAGATTATTCATCATCTATTACTTTTTAATGAAAATCTAGAAGCAGAGACTATATTTCGTCTTCTTAATATACTTTGTAAACAAACTATCAGCTCATCTAATATTAATTTTGAAATTATTCATTTAAAAATCCTAAATATTGCTTTAAGTAGATTAGCAGTATTAAGATTAGAAAAATTAAAGCCTTATTTAAAAAAACTTTTAGAATATATTGATACAAATAAAGCCTCTTCACATCTTTTATACAGCTATTCTTTAATGTATTTTTCAATAGGATATTGTTATTCTTTCTTTGATGATGAGGAAAGTCAAAATCAAGCATTTGAAAATTATGCAAAATTTAGCCAAATTAATTATGATGATTTTGATTTTCAAAGATATGGAATTGATATTTCTAGATTTTATTTCAATATTGGAAAATATAAAGAATGAAGACTTGATATCCCAAAAAATAGAGATGTAATACCAGATCAAAAAGAGGAACAAAAAATTATATGATGGTGAGAGCTCTTTTTAAGTGAGTTTTCTAAAACATATATAAATAATACTATAAAATGACTTTTAAGTGAATTTGATACTTTTTTACTCGTACATAAAGATGAAATTCTCAATTTAACAGAATTAAGTGAAGAAGTAGCAAAAATTTTATGAAGTATTTTTTACTGAGTGAGTGAAATTAAAGTAATCAATCTTCATGATTCAGATCAAACAGATAATATTCCAAGACATATTAAATATAAAGATTTTTCTGTTATTAATGGATACATAGTGAGAATGATCTATCCTATTACTTTCGCTTCTGATTTTGATTATTTATATCATAGTATTACTCAATTTGAGCATCACAATGAAAAAGTAAATTTTCCTACTCAATGAGTTATAGGAAAATTATTTGAAAAACTCAGACTTTTTTTAAAAACTTTTAATGAAAAACATGAACTTGATTTACTACTTGCACAAGATTTTGAAAAAGCATTAACTCAAAATGGGATAGAGATATCTTTTCAATGAATATATGATAAAACTCAAAGAGCTTCAAAATTTGAAATATTTTCTAGATTTAAAACTCCTAAAAAAATACTCGGAAAACAATATAATATTAGAGATTATCTAGATGCTATTGATAGATTAGAAAGACATGATCTTTCAAGAGAAATTATTCAAAAACAATGTCTCGTAGCACAAAATATGATACATGAGTTTCCTCATCTTTCTTTTTCCATCAATATGGAATATAGTAATATTATTGATGATAATCTCATAAAATATTTAGTCCATCTTGAAAAATCATGATTTCCAACTGATCAGATAACTCTTGAGCTTATTGAATGAAAATGGCATAATTATGAAAATGTTATATATAATTTAAAAATATTAAAAGCTCACGGATTTACAATAGCAATAGATGATTTTTGAACTGGAGAATCAAGTATTAATAGACTTTTATGGTTACTCGATGAATGACTCGTTCATTATGTAAAGATAGATGGTGATATTGTAAAAAGATTAAAATCAGAAATAAAACCATGTAAAAACTGGACTGAAAGATTTAGAATCAGAATAGCAGAACTTATTCTTGGAGAACAATATCATGATAAAAAATCTGTAATGGATAAATCTGCTCTTGTATGAAAATCAACTATCAAAATGATTATTGAAATTTGTGAAATTTATGGAATATGAGTAATTGCAGAATATATAGAAACAGAAGAACTCTTTAAAGAATTAAAAAAATTCTGAGTAGAATGGTTTCAGTGATATCATTTATCTAAACCAATCTCAGAAGAAGAATTTAGAAATAGTATCAAAAATTGATGAAAATAATATTTTTTTATTTTCTCTTGACTTTAATTATAAAATATGTTGTAATATATCTACATTATTTTATAACTATATGCATATGGCAGGAGGATACTAAAAAAAATTAAAAAAATAAAACTATTTTTTATAACCAAGCAAAAAAGTTTGCTTGGTTATTTTTTTTTTATATAATCAAGTTCAGTTTTAAAAAATAATAAAAAAAAATGAAGACCTATTATATAAAAACCTTTGGTTGTGAAATGAATAAAGCGGATAGTGAAAAGATAAATATGATCTTATTACAATCAGGATTTAGAAAAACTACTGACTATAAAAATACAGACTTAGTCATACTCAATACTTGTAGTGTAAGAAAAAAATGAGAAGATAGAGTATACAGTATGTTAAAAGAAATAAAACTCATAAATATACAAAACGAGAAAAAAATTATTGTCTGAATTACTTGATGTATGGTCAGAAAAACAGGAATGAATAAAAAATACTTTACTTCTACTCATTCTCAAGAAAATGAAACTCAAATTGAAAGAGCTCCTGCTCGAGATATAACCTATATAAAAGATAATTCAGGAATTTTTAATCATGATGATAAGCTCTTTCCAAAGTTAGAAAATCTAGATTTTACTCTCAGAATTGAAGAAATAAAATATCTTAACTTTATACTCACTCATATATATGGAGAAAAAATATGAAATGATGATAAATTTGATGATTATCTCAAACAAGTACAACTCAGAGAAAATAAATTTTCTGCATCAGTTATAGTCCAGACTGGATGTGATAATTTTTGTACATTTTGTATTGTTCCCTATACAAGAGGAAGAGAAATTTCAAGAGAACACAGTGAAATTATTGAAGAAATAAAAACTCTTACACTTTCAGGAACAAAAGAAATTTCCCTTGTATGACAAAATGTAAATAGCTATGGAAAACAAAAAAATCTCAAACTTTGGAATGACGAAAAATCAAAATGGAATGATTGATTTTGAATTTCTCCATTTAGAGCTTTATTAAATGATATCAATACCATTGAAGGAATTGATAGAATTAGATTTACCTCATCAAATCCACATGATATGACACAAGATATACTTGATGCTCATTTTGAACTGGAAAAAACATGTAATTATCTCCATTTTGCCTTACAATCAGGGAATGATGAAATGCTAAAAAAAATGAATAGAAGACATACTTATGGTGATTTTAAAAAAATGGTGGAATATGTAAGAAAAAAAGATCCTCTTTTTTCTATTTCAACAGATATAATAGTATGATTTTCTGGAGAAACTGATGAAATGTTTCAAGACACTCTCAATGCAATAAAAGAACTAGAATTAGATTTTGTTTATATAGCAAGATATAGCGTGAGATTAGGAACTCTCGCATCAAAAATGTATCCAGATGATGTTCCGGACAGTATAAAAGCTCATAGATGGCATATATTGAACAATGTACTTGAAGAAAATGTAGAAAAAAGAGCAAAAAAAATGTTTTGAAGAGAAGAAGCAATTTTAATTTCTGGAGAAAAAGATGATAATTTTTTTGGAAGAACCAGAAATTTTAAAGAAGTATTTTTTCAAAAAAAAGAAGGGCTTAATATTTGAGATATAGTAAAAGTAAGCATTACTGGAAGAGATGGTTGGGTACTCACTTGAGAAATAATTTAAAATAAAAAAAAGAAATTCAATTGAATTTCTTTTTTTTATTTTGCTCTTTCTTGATATTCTCCACTTTCCGTATTTACAATTACCTCATCTCCTTGATTAATAAATCCAGGAACTTTGATAGTTAATCCAGTATTGGTTACTGCATCTTTAGTAATTTTTCCATCAGCCGTATTTCATTTTACTCCAGGTTCACATTCAACTATAGTAAGTTTTACATTTGTTGGTAAAACAAGACCTACAAATTTCCCTTCAAATTGTTGAATATCTACTGTATTTCCTTCAATTAAGAAAAATTTCATATCTCCAATAGTTTCTTCATCAAGTTCAATTTGCTCGTAAGTTTCTTGATTCATAAAAGCAAAAGTTCCTCCGGCTTCATATAAATATTCAAATCTAGCTCTTTCAAGAATTACATCATCTAGTTTATCTTCTCCACCAAAAGTTCTATCAGTCATAGAACCATTAAAAAGATTTTTCAATCTCATTTTAATAGTAGTAGCTCATCTCCCAGCTCTATGATATTCCCATTTTGAAACAAAAAATAATTCTGAATCAATTTTTAGTACTGTTCCTGGTTTTGAATCAAATGCTGTTTTCATATATATAATAGTTAATTTTTAAATCTAAAACCGGTGCCTTTCGCCACCGGTATAAAAAGTTTATCCTTTTTTAATTTCTTTCATTTTTAATTTTTCGTGTTTTTTAGTAACTTTATTATATTTTCTTAAAGTTAATTTTTCTCCTGGTCCAAAATTTTTTTTGTTTATATTAGTAACGTGTACTAAATTTCCAGTTTCTTCTGAATAAAACCCTACATAAGTTCTTTTCCCTTTTGCCATATAGTAATATTATAGTTATAAAATCATAAAGGAAACCCTCCAAAGCAAGCTTCCAAAAATACCTGCTAATTATATAGAAAACTTTTAAAATACAAATTTTTTTTTAATTTTTTGACTTTCATGCAAAAATCTATACACTTTGCCTCTTATTTTTCAATAAGTTATGATATGAAGATACTCCAACCAAATATTTTTCAAGAGTGAATTTCTCTACAAGAACATATGGCTTCACTTAGCAATCCACAAAATGAAATTACTCTTATAGAAGTAATAAATTTAGTAATAAAATTTAGTGCTCATTATATACTCTTTGGAATATGAGATGATATTTCTTGAAAAAAACTTACCCAAAAAACTTGTGATAAAATTCTTTCAGAAGCCATTTTATCTCTCTCTACTCAATTTCAATGAATTATACATTCAATTCTTTTTAGTAATATGAATTTAGTAAGAGAAATTGATGAATTTTCACATAAAGTTTCCTATCAACTCAAAATGCTTCTTGATTTTCCAAAAACAGTAGCACTCGTACAAGAAATTATTTCACATCGTATTTGAGATATCCAAGATAATTATAATGGTCTTGATTTATGAACTGGAAGTGGAATTTTACTCTTAGCACAATATATTCAAGCGAGAAGAAATTGATTCCATGATTATCAAATTAAAAATATTGGTATAGAATTAAGTAATACAGCGGCATCTTTTTGAGATAGTTTTTGAAAAAAATTAGGTTTCTGACATATCATCCATTGAGATACCTCAGATGTACAAACCCTTAAAGGTTTATGATTTGAATTCTTAAGTTTTGTATCAAATGAAAATCTTCCTTATCCTAAAGCTTGTCTCTCTCAAGAACCTTTTATAGAGAATTTGTACAATCTCTTAAAAAATTGATTTCAATTATCTGATATCGATGGTTTATTTCCTCAAGTTATATATTATACTCAAAAACCTCACAATACTCAAAAAAGATTAAATCTAAAAAATAAAAATTGATTTCTAGATTTTTTAGATTTTTATGAAGAACATGCAAGATATATAAGAGTATCAAGCATCCAAATATGATGAATACAAAAACCTCTGTGCGAGATTGGACAGGATTTTGAGTCTATATTCTTTAGTAAAAGCACTCTCTCTTCTATATGAAAAAGATGGTAATACTATATATTTTTATTCATTCATTTCTTATAAAAATATTTCAATTCTTTCACCATATATTCTCACTCTAAATGATATCATCTTTTTTCATAATATCCTCTTACTCAAACTCAAGCAATAACTGCCATTTTTTTATATCCATTTTCATAGGCAATATTTTCAGCTTTTTCAATAAGTTTTTTTCAAAAACCAAGATGTTGCCCAAAAATACTTCCTTTTTCACCAATACTTAATTGGTCTCAAAAAGTATGAATTTCTCTAATAAGAGCTGCACCTGAAAGTTCAGGAAGATTTTCATATATATTTTCATTTTGCAATCCTGGTAATCTCAGTCTTAAAAGTGAAAAAATAGTTCTATCACTCCTATCTTCAAAAGTAATAAAATATTCTTTTCCATCACTCGCTTCATATTCAAAAATATGAATCTCTGCATTTTCAGGATTATTTTTTTTATCTTTAATTTCTCTATGTCTTATGTCAACTAATTTTATTCATTTCTTATGTAATTTTTCCTCTACTAATTGTCTGAGATTACTCAAATGACTTCAGGCTAAAATTTCACTCGCCGGAATATCTCTATAAGTTCTATTCAAACGAATATATTCTGGAATCATTTCTTCTAAATCTGCTGTTAAATTAATGAGTGTCTCATCATCATATGGAGTAAATCCACCATCTCTCCAAATATCAGTAAGTTCTGCTTTATCAGTAACCACCATTGGATAAATTTTAAGTTCATCTGGTCTAAATGCTTGATTATCAAATACTTCTTTAAGAGCTTGTCTATCAAGATCAGGAGTAGATCCAAGTAAGTTTGGCATCATATGAGCAACTACTTTAAATCAAGCATTTTTCAGCATTTTTGTTGCCTCTATACTTTCTTTATTTCCGTGTCATCTTTTATTAAGTTCATTAATCTTATCAATCGTAGTTTGATACCCAATTTCTACTCTCGTTACTCAATAATATCTCAGTAACTCTATTTCTTTTATATTTACCCAATCTGGGCGAGTTTCAATAGCAATCCCAATAACTCTACATCTTGCAGTTTCATTTTTTTTCTTCGCTTCATCAAGAGTTTTTGATTTTTTAAGACCATATCAAGCCTTTAATTTAAAAGAAGCAAACTTATCGCTTGATAAATCAGTATCTTCAATATAATCTTTCATTTCATCATAAGTATTAAATGCGTCATAAATTTCTTTGATAAATTCATCTCTATATGTTTTTGGATATACAGACCAAGTTCCTCAAATAATTCTAACATCATTTTTTTCAATTTTATGTCCAGTAATTTCTAATGCTCTCAAACGATTATGAATTTGTAAAATAGGATCAAAATTATTAAGTTCTGCCCTTTGAACTGCCGGTTCATTTGGAATATAGGATTTTGGAAGTCCTTCAAATGTTGGACAATACACACATTTTCCAGGACAATAAAACTGTTTAGTTAATAAACTAATAACAGTAACTCCTGATAAACTTCTTACTCATCTTTTTCTAATAACTTTTCTAAAAGCATTTGAATCTTCTACTTCACCTCATTTTATTAATTCATTATATCTATCAATAATTTCAGTACTTGGAAGTGGTTTTTGAAGTTTATATGTTTTATAAATTTCATTTTTTATTTTATGGAATTTATCTTTGGTTAAATTTTTCTCTTGTAATCAAGCTCTAATAATTTTATCAATAATTTCTTGTTTATTCATTTCATTTCTTTACAATTTAATACTCCTACATTGTATGAAACTTTTGTTTTTAGTCAAAAAAAATAAAATCGTATTTTTTATTTGCATTTTAAAAAAAGTATATTAGAATGCTCTTACTTATAATATTTACAATTTAATTTTTAAATATGAAAAAATATATACTATCATTTGTATGAGGAGCTATTATTGCATCTTGAGCTCTCTATGCTGCTGGAACTCAAATTACTTCTTTGACACAATCAGTATCGGAATGAGATATCATTACTTCTTCTTATTATAATAATTTAAATGGTTCAAAATCTGAATGAAAAGCATGTAAATTTGCAGCTGGAAAACTAGTATGTATAGATGAGATGACAAGTAGTAGCAGCACGAGTAGTTCAAGTAGTAGCTGAGGACCTGTTACTTCACAGATGTATAAAAGTGTTTTTAGTCCTCCCAACCAACCATCTAAAAATGCTACTGAAGATAAACAAAATGTAAAAGCTTGGAATGATCTTGTTGCGAAAGTAGAAACAGTATGGCTAGAACATAATTGGGAATGATTATCAAAAGAATGAAGATGAGTAGCAGGTGGATGGATTGAGACTTGTACGATGAAAGAAGATACTATAAGAATAGCTGTAGACAACCCTGAAAATATAAAACGGTGTTCAGAAGTTATGTGTAGATTCGTAACCCCTGATAACATTATGACAGCTTGAGGTATCTCAAATGCAACATTTTGTGGAGTTTGATCTGTAAGTTGTGGAAGATGATTATGGGATCTTACTTGTATGTACTAAAACGAATAAAAAAAATAGAATTTAAATTCTATTTTTTTTATTTTTGATTTCTCTAAAAATTTATTATAATAAACATTACTCTATTTTATAATACAAATATTATGGAAATAAATAATGGACTAGAAAACAATATAAAAATTGTTGGGATTCTTCACTTTTTAGGAAATATTTTTTCTTGAGGAATTCTTGGAACTCTTTTAGTAATAGGATATTTACTTCTTTCAAAAGATATAAATGCAAAAACAAGACAAACTTGTTATAATATCATAAATTTTAATATAAGTTTTTGGATGTATTTTGTAGTTTCTGGAGCACTTATTTTTGTTTTAATTTGAATTGTTTTATTGCCAATTGTATTTATAATATGGATTGTAATATTGATTATTGGTTTCATTAAACACTTATCTGGTGAAAATTATAAATATCCTCTTGCAATTGAAATAATAAAATAAAAAATATGAGCTTTCGCTCATATTTTTTTAATAATTCATCCAATCTAAATTTTCAACATCTAATTCTTTAAAATCAGTTGGAATTTCAATTTTTACATCTTCTTTATATGTTCTTGTTGCAACATTTGTCATAATTAGTTTAACAATTTTATTATCTAATTGATTTACATCAAAATAAAAATCTAGTTTATTTCTATTATTTGAAAGATCATAATTCATATTAAATTCTCCTGTATATATTCCATTAAAATCATATTCAGAGTCAAGAGTAAATAATTCTTTTGAAAGGTATCCTCTTCATTTAAATCATACTCATTCAGATGAAACGTCAAAAACATAGTTTCCATTTTCATATGACATTTTTGATGTGAAAAGTACTCATTTTGTATTTACATCAACTCAAGCTGATTTAATATTTAATTTTTCTAAAGTATTATCTGCTTTTAAATTTCCAGAAATACTGATTCCGTATACATTTTTTAAAATATATTCCCAATCGTCTGATTCGTAATCATATCATCTTTGTTTAATTGAGTAAAATCAAGAAATCTTTTTATCTGCAATAGTAAGGTTTCATACAAAATCATTCCCAAAGTTTACTTTTGAATCAAGAGTTACTATATTATTATTTGTATCCAATTTTGCATCAAATAATGCTGTATATTTTCCTTCTTCAGCATTAAATTGAGATTTGATACTTTTTCCTTTTACATATGAAAATGTAAAACCTTCATTTTTATATTTTTTTTGATCTGGAATAATTGCGAAATCAACAGATAGTATATTTTGATGAGTATAATGAGTAGTAAATGAAATTTGTGTTCCATCTACTTTTGATTCATATCAAAATGTATTTTTTTCATCTCCAAGTACTACATACATTTGTCAAAGTGATAAAAATTCTTTTAAAAATGATTTATATACTGTATTTGAACATGATTTTGGAGTATACCAAGAATTATAAAAATTTAATTTTTTATCTAATTCAAAGTAAGTGTCACATGCATATTTTGTAGGAGCAAGTAAATATTTATTTCCTGATTTTTGGTATGTTTGGAAAAGTGGTTCAGATAATACTTTTTGTGTTTCATTTAAAATAGTATCTAAACGAAGATTATTAATATATTGATATACTAATTGTGAATTTGCATCTGATGGAAGTTTTAAATATGTATTATCTCCAAATTGCTGTTTTAGTTTTCATAAAACTTCTTTTATATTTTCATCACTTACTTTAAAATCAAAGTCTTTCAGTAAAGTATAGATTTCTCCATCTTTTGAAATCATAGAGAAAAAGCTAGAAAGATCTAATTCCATTCCTGTTCCATAAGTAGGTTGATATCTTGTCTTAAGAGAAACATTCCCAGATATATCACTATTAAGAGATGCATTTTTTACCACATAATTTTTCATATCAAAACTTGCAAATCATTTTCAAAAATTTTCCTCATCAATTTCAAACTCAATTTTTGAATTTCAAGTTTCTTCATAATGAGTTAACTTTTCAAAATCTTTTGTTAATTTTTCTATATATGCTTTAGAATTATCAAATAATTGTGATTGTAATTTTAAAACCTCTTCTTCTACTTTTGCTTTTTCTTCAGGAGTAACTGATTCAATATTAGCATAAGAAAAAGAAAATTGTGCAAGGAGTAAACTTGACGTTACTACTCAAGCTATGATTTTTTTTCAAATATTCATAAAAAAAAGTTAATAAATAAATACATGTTAAAAACTTAACATATACTATTGTAATATATATTTAGTTTCGCGCAAGTTTATTTTATATTTTTTAATATTTCTCCATTTTGCAAAACAAAAAGATATGAAATATTATTTTCTTCAAGAAAAGAAATTGCTTTCTCTTTTCACATAGCAAAACAAGCAGTAGCAAGAGCGTCAGTCATATATCAGTATAGGTGAATGATACTCACTGAAACAAGCTCTTTTTCACTTTCATTTGAAAATGGATTTCTCAAATGATGATATTTTTCTCACTGAATTTCCCATTTTCTTAAATAACTTCATGAAGTTGAAATACTCATATTAGTAAGAAGTATAGTTTCAATTGGTGTTACATCTCAAAAAGGTGAATCAATAGCGACTTTCCATTTTTCTCATTCTAAATTCAGTCCATTTACATAAATATCTCCTCATAAATTTACCAAATTATTTTTCCATCATTTTTCTTTTAAATATTGAGATATCTTTTCTGCAAGATATCATTTTGCAATACTGGCAAAATCAAGATTCATATTTTCATCTAATTTTATAAGATTTCCATAATTTTTTACATTTTGAAAAGAAAGATTTTCTACCACTTCTTTTTTTTCAAAAATTTGCGTATCAAAACTATGAGAATATCATATTTTATTTGCATTCATAAGCGGATTAAAATATCCTGAAGTAAGCATATATACTTCACGCGATTTTTGAATCAGAGATAAAAATTCATCACTTACTTCATATTCTTTTTTTTCATTGAGTATTGAAAGTGTGGAATCATTTTTAAAACGAGAAAATTCATTTTCAAAAGCTACTATTTTTTTATAACTTTCATTTATAAGAGGAATCAATCAATTTTTAGATTCTCAAACAACTACTATAGTACAAATAGTTCCAAGAGCCTTAAAGGTAAATTCAAATTTTTTCATATAAATTTTAGATAAAATAAAAATAACTATACTACTTAAGTATAGTTATTTTTTTATAATAATAAAATTATAAAGAAGATAAAAAGTTATTAAATCCTACAGTAACATAACTTGCTCATGAAACAGTATCTACTTGTAATCCTTTTAATTCTTTTCCAACAATTTGTGATGGAACATTTCTTGCAAATGAAGCAAGTGGAGTTCTATCTTTTTCAACATCAACACCATCAACTTCAATTCCAGTAATTTTTCCATTTTCTAAAAGAAATTTTCCACTTACAGGAATAATATTTCCATCTTTTTCATAAGAAAAAGCGAATAATCTTTCAGTATCTTGAGTTGCAGAATCAGTTTCAACACTCGAAATATTTTGATCTAAATTTCCAGTACTTGATTGTTCTTCAACATTTACATTTTGTACTTCTGGAGTATTATTTTCAACTGGAGTAGTTACTTCTGGAGTAACAACTTCTTCTTTACCACAAGACGCAAGAGCGATTATAGGTAATATAGCTAAAGCTCAAATTTTTTTCATAATTTTTTAGTTATTTTTTAAAGCAGTGGGATTTTATGAAAATATTATTGATTGTCAAAAATAATTTTATTGACTTTTTATTACTATATTTTATATAGCAATATTTTTGCTTTTCACTTGCTTTTTCTTAGTCTTTAGAAAAATTTTCATCCTCTTCTTCTGGTATAAATTTTTGTATTGATGAAATATCTTTGTAGTATTTTGGTTTAAATGCATAATCAACATCAACATCTTTTATATCAAAATTTGAGAACACAACTCATGAAGCAGTATTTTCAAAATTTACGTGCGCATCTACTTCTAAACTCATATCTCAAAATGTTACTACAAGTGTTTTATCATCTAAAAGATATATTTTTGAAAAATTCCAATCACTTCAAATACCATAATCACTATAATAATCTCTTTTATATTGATCTTCATGTAGTAATGTAGAAATATTTTCAAATTTTTCAATTAATTCTTGTTGTAAAAATTGTGTTTTTGCATCATTTATTTCGTATTCATTAGCATCACAAACAAATCATTGTTCTTCTTGTGAATAATAAATTTCTCTAAAACGACAATTTGAAGAAATATATCTTTGGTAATCACCATATTTTTCAGCCAGATGTACATTTGTAAAATAATAATATTCTCCATCAATAAAATATTTTTTATTTTGTGGAACAGAAAGTACTAAATCCGTTTCAAAAATAGAAAATGGAACTTTATTTTTAAATATTTTATTATTTTGAGTTCAAAGAATAATTTTATTTCCGTCTTGTTTTAAAACTAAATCACTAAATTGAGATTGTATCATATTTGAAATTTCTTCATTTCCATAAACAGTTCTCACAAGTTTTACACTCATAGTATTTCCAGTTGAAGATTCAACTTTTATTCCAGAAATGTTTCAGATTTCTCAAAACATATTATCCATAAACATATTTGAAACATCTAATTCAACCTTATCAGCTGTTATATTATTCATATCAAGCACTGCTTCTTGAGTTAAAGCGACTCTTCCAAAATACTTTTCTGTTAAATTAAATCCTGTTGAAACTCCTAAAAATAATGCTATAAGAAATGAAATTCCTGCTCAAGCAAAAAAGTATCCATTGAGAGTTTTTTTCTTTATTGCGTATAAAAAAGTTCAAAAAGTCAGTATAGTTGCTGAAATAATTCAAAATATAACTCCCCATAAAAAATATCCTGGTAATACAGAGAAAAATTCCATATTTCAAATACTAAATCCTGAAAAATAAAATGCTCCCATTACTAAAAGTACTAATAATACTGATGCAAAACAAAAACTTAAAATTCAAAAAAATACAAACCTAATAATTGGGAAAATATTATCACGAATAAATTTTATAATAAATCAAATCATTTTAAAACTTTTTACAAAAATAAACTTTATTAAATATATAATCGTATTATGAGTATTATAAATAAAATCTTTTACTTCTAAATAAATTTGTTTTTGGAAATATCATAAAACAGAAAGTTTTTCATATGAAGTTCATTTTACTGGAAGAATCAATCAAGCAAGTAAATATAGCCATGCACTCATTCCAAATACAAAAACAAATAATACAAGTATCAGTCTTATCATCCAAACAGGAATTCCTATTTTTTGTGCTAATACTCAAGAAATACCAAGAAAAATAGCTCCATTATTATCTCTTTCCCATTCAGCTTCAATAAGTTTTTCATAGAATACTTCTTGTGGTTCTCTAGATTTTTCTTTTTTTGGTTGAGTTTTTTTACTTTCTACATAATCAGAAAATATAACTTCAGGTTCTCAAACTTCTTTCAAGATTTTTTTGATTTTTAATTGATCAAATTCAGTTTCAAGAGAAAGTTTCTCAAATACCATTTCTTCAATATCATGATATAATTCTGAGTCAATATTATTTTCTAAAATATAATTTTGAATTTTTTGTAAGTATTCAGTTACAATATTTTTTTCTTTTTCTCAAATATTGAGTTTATATTCTTTAAATTTATCCATAGTGATGTTTTAAAAGTTAAAATTATTTGTCTAATATTTTGGCAATAGAGTTTTTTATATCTATCCAGTTTTTTTCCATTATTATAAGCATATCTCTTCCCTCACTGGTCAAAGTATAATACTTTCTTGGATGTCCTGATTCAGATTCTACCCAATAATAATTGATAAGATTATCAGTTTTTAAACGAGAAAGAAGTGGATAAATAGTTCATTCTGCAACTATTAAGTCTCCTTGTTTTAATTTTTGAATAATTTCTCCTCAGTAAATATCTCACTTTGAGATAATACCAAGAATAATATATTCCAAAATTCCCTTCCTCATTTGTGTTGAGATTTTTTCCATATATTT
>JAUCCN010000021.1:0-15557 GCA_034676185.1 Patescibacteria group bacterium
AGTATAATATATCAGAATATTAAAACTAGAAAATATGCAATTTTGAGAAGCAAAAGTAGATTTTATAAATTGGCTTGAATTTATAAAAAATAAATCCAAAAAAACCTCAGAACAATATCTCAGACATCTAAATAAATTTGAGGATTATTTGATAGTTATTTGAAAAAATAATATTTCTATCAATGAAATTACTCTCAAAATGATAAATGATTTTCGAGTATATTTACATAAAAGCTCAAAAAAAACTATCAGTATTAAAACAGCAAATGCTTATATGATTACTCTGCGAGCTTTTTTCAAATACTTAGAAAAACAAGAAATTGAGGCCCTTTCCCCTACTAAAATAGATCTTATAAAAAATGAGGAAAGAAAAATAGAATTTTTGACTGAGGAAGAATTACAAATACTCTTTGAAAGTATTTCTGGAAACGATATCAAAAATTTAAGAGATTTAGCCATTATGAAAATGATTTACTCTACAGGACTGAGAATTTCTGAACTTATTATGTTAAATAAAAATGATATCAATCTAGCGTCAAAAGAATTTGCAGTAAGATGAAAATGAAGAAAAATAAGGATGATATTTTTAAGTGAAGAAGCTTGTATCCACATCAAAAATTATCTTGATTTAAGAACTGATAATTTCAAACCTCTTTTTATACGACACAATTTTGACATCAAAAATATAAATATTTTAGATGATGAAAAAGTAAGACTTTCAAGAATTTGGGTTACTGATATGATTTGAAAAAGAGCTATAAAAGCAGGAATTACAAAAAATGTTTCAGCTCATACACTCAGACATTCATTTGCTACTACTCTTTTATGAGCTGGAGCAGATTTGAGAAGTATTCAAGAAATGCTTGGGCATTCAAATATTTCTACCACTCAAATTTATACTCATGTAAGTAATCCTAAATTAAAAGAAATACACCAAAAATTTATAAAATAATACAAAAAAAAATGAAACTAATAATTTGACTTTGAAATCCTGGAACAAAATATGAAAATACCAGACACAATGTAGGATTTATATTTTTAGACTGGTTTAAAAACAATGAAAATATAAGTAGTGATTTTAAAATGGAATCAAAATTTCAAGCAGAAATTCTTGAAACAACTTGGCAATGAGAAAAAACACTTCTGGTAAAACCTCAAACTTTTATGAATCTTTCTGGAGAATCGGTTTTAAAACTTATGAGTTTTTATAAAATACCAAAAGAAAATATTATGGTTATTTTTGATGATATTTCTCTTGAACCTGGAAAAATAAGATTTAGAGAAAAATGAAGTGCTGGATGACAAAATGGAGTAAAAAATATAATTGCTCATATTTGAGAAGATTTTAAAAGAATGAAAATATGAGTTTGATATGACCAAAAATGGGATTTAACAGACTGGGTTTTAGGAAAATTTAGTGATGACGAATTGAATAATTTAGAAAAAAATACCTTTCCTGAATTAAAAAATCATTTATTAAAACACTTTGTATAATTTATTTTATGACAAAAAAATATGAAAAAAATCTATGTAATTGGAGTTTGAGGAATAGGAATTTCTTGAATTGCCAGATATTATAATGAAAATGGATACCAAGTATTTGGAAGCGATAAAACAGATTCTGAACTCATTGCTACTTTACAAAATGAGTGAATTGACATTATTATTTGAGAAAATAGTGAGAGAATAGATACAAGTTTTGAAAAAATTATCTATACAGAAGCAGTTCCTAAAAGCCAAAGTGAGTTACAAAAAGCAATTCAAATGGGAATTATAACTTATACATATCCTGAAGCACTTGCTGAAATAGCAAATAAAAAGAAACTTATTTCTATCGCGGGAACCCACGGAAAATCAACAACAACAAGTATGACATCCCTTGTTTTAAAAAACTCAAATACAAATGTAAACGCACTTGTGTGAAGTTTACTTAAAGAATTTGATGGGAAAAATGTATTTTTTTCAAAAAGTGAATATTTTGTACTAGAAGCTTGTGAATATAAAAGAAGTTTTCTTCATTATAAACCATATATTTGAGTCATTACAAATATCGATTTAGATCATCTTGATTATTATAAAAATTTAGAAGATTATATCAGTGCTTTTGAAGAATATGCGAATAATATAGTAAGTGGTGGATATTTAATCATTGATGGAAATGATAAAAATTCACTCGAATTATTATGAAAAAGAAATGATATTACTTACATCACTGTTTATGATGAAAAATTTGAAAGTTCTGATACAAAAATAAATGGATTTTTTCCAAAATTATCTCTCAATATTCCAGGAAAACATATAGAATTTGATGCAAAACTTGCATTTGTAGTAGGAAAAATAATTGGAATTGATGAAGCAAAAATTCAAGAAAATTTAGAGAATTATAATGGTATTTGGAGAAGAAGTGAAATGATTGGGCAAACAGAAAATAATAATTTTCTTATGAGTGATTATGGACATCATCCTACTGAAATAAGTTTAAATCTTGAAGCATTAAAAAAGAAATATTTTGATAAACAAATTGTTACTATTTTTCAACCGCATCAATATTCAAGAACTCTTGAATTATTAGAAGATTTTAAAAATTGTTTTTCTGATAGTGATATATTAATTATTCCAGATATTTATGAGTCTCGTGATAGCGAGGAAGATAAAGCAAAAATAAATGCTGAGAAATTAGTAGAATATGTAAATCACCCAAACAAAATATTTTGAAATGGATTTGAAAATGCACTAAAAATAATAGAAAAACTTGATAATGAAAACCCTTGAAAATTATTATTTATACTTCAAGGAGCAGGAAATATCGATGATTTAAGATACGATATCAAAATAAAAAGCAAAGATTAAATCTTTGCTTTTTATTATTTTATTCCTAAAAACCATTTTAAGTTTAAGTTTTTCTTTTTTGCCACTACTAGGATAAATAATCTTGAAATGAACATAGCACTGAATAAACTCACAACGAGTCAAACTCCAAGCATAAACCCAAATCATTTAATCATATTTACTCAGAAAATGAAAAGAATAAGCGCTACAATGATTCAAGTAATATTTGAATCCCAAATAGCTGACCATGATTTTTCAAATCACTCTTTAATTGCTTTATCTAATTTTTGTCCTGAAGCAATCGCATCTTTGATTCTTTCAAATATCAAAATATTTGCATCTATAGCCATTCAAACTGAAAGTATAAGCCCCGCGATTCCAGCTAATGTAAGAACAATTCAAAATGCTTTTACAATAGCAAGAATAAGAGTTACGTAAATGAAAAGCGCAATTGCTGATAAAAATCATCCAATTCTATAAATAACTACAAGAAAACATAAAATTAATAAAAACCCCCAAACTCATGCTTCAATAAGTTGAACCAATGAATTTGCTCATAATTTTGAATCAATAGTTCTTTCAGAAGTTAAATAAATTGGAGCAGGAACTACTCAAGTATTAATATCATTTGAAAGTTTTGCGGCTTCTTTTGGTGTATAATTTCCTGTAATAACAGCTTTCCCTGTTAAAATAGTATCATTTACTGTTGGAGCTGTTAATAATTCTCATCCAACGAAAACAGCAATTTCTTTTCCTTTTAATCTTTGTGTTAATTCTCCAAAAATTTCAGCTCATTCTGTATTGAATGTTAACTCAACCATAGGTTGAAATGCTTGAGAATATTGTACTGATGAATTAATAAAATATTTATCATTTAAAATTCTTCCTTTTGAGTCTTGAGCTGGTTTCCAAGGTGATGGATTTGAAGATACAAAAGCATAATCAAAATCAACAACATTTCCAGAAAAACTATTTACATCTATTACCCAAAATCCTGGTTCTGAAGTTTGTTTAATATCTGATCATAAAAGTGAATATGCTTCTAATCCAGTTCCAGTTACTACTTCAGAATATAATCATCCCGTACTAATTTTTGTAGTATCAAGAGTAAAATATTTTGATAAATCTGATACAGTTCCTGATAATGTACCTATGGTAATATTTTCATAACTATCTTTATATTTTGATTGAGTTACTCAAAAACCATATTGAGATTCTTTTGCTTCTTGTAAAAGTTGAAGTGATAATGCATGTCTTTCTTCTAAATCAGCTTGAGTTACTTCCCCTCTTGCTTCTTTAAATTCAATTTTCATCACTCTTCCGATAGCTTCTTTTGCTCTTTTTATATTGAGATCATTTTCTTCTTTATTTGTTCATTTTAAAGGTATTTGAACAATAATATGTTTTTCTCACCCATAGTTTGATGTTGTGATAACAGAATCATTAATATTTAAAGCTTCTACTCTTTTATCAATAATAGATTTTAAACCTTCAATAATTGAATTTTCTCTTGAAATACTATATCATTCTTCTTGTTGAACTTGTGCAAGATCAACTTTGTAATCCAATTCAACTCATCCTTGTAAATCAAGTCCAAGTCTATATTCTTGTCATGAAAAAGGTACATCTATATTATAAGCTGACCAAGGAAAAGCGTAATACAAAGATCAAAGTGCTAGTAAAACAATAAAAAATAATTTATAAAATAATTTATCCATAAAAAAAAAGTAGAAAAGTAAAAAATGAAAAAGTAAAAAAGTGAGATTTTTTAAAATTTTACACTTGTAAGCTTTTTATCTTCCCTTTTATATCTTTTTTTTATCAAAAGTAAAGTAAAAAAATGAGATTTATTCAGTCTCATTTTTTTTGTTAGCAAGTTGTCCACAAGCAGCATCGATATCATCTCACATAGTTGCTCTAATAGTTGATGGAACTCAAAATTCTTCTAAAACTCTTTGAAATTTTTCTATAAGAAATCTTGGAGTTGCTTTATATTCAATTCATCCGGCTCATTCTCCTGGATTATATGGTATAAAATTTACATGTGCAAGTCTTCATTTTAATAATTTCCCAAGTTCATAAGCAAGTTTTATATTATCATTTACTCCATTAAGCATAATATATTCATAAAAAATTCTTTTATTCGTTTTCGCTACATATTCATCTAATGCTGTCATAAGTTTATCTAAATTATAGGTATGATCAACCGGCATAATTGACTTTCTTACTTCATCATTTGGAGCATGAATAGAAATAGCAAGTGAAGTTTGAGGAAAATCAACCATAAATTTTTTAATTCCTGGAACAATTCCACAAGTTGAAACAGTAACTCTTCTATTTGCAAGATTTATTTTCTTTTGATTACAAGCAATTTCAATTGATTTTTTTAGATTTTCATAATTTAAAAATGGTTCTCACATTCACATATATACTACATTTCTTAAAACTGTTCCTTCGTCATTAAGAAGTTTTGCTGCGTACATAATTTGTTCAATAATTTCTGAAAACTCTAAATTTCTTTTCAGTCATAATTTTCAAGTTGCACAAAAAGTACAAGCCATTGGACATCCGGCTTGACATGAAACACAAAGTGTATTCCTTCCGCTTAAATGTCTCATAATTACTGATTCTATGAGATCACCAGATTTTGTTTTAAAAAGGATTTTTGTAGTTTGCCCATTTTCTGAAGTAACAATATGATCTACTTCTAAAGAGGTATAGTAAAAATTTTCATTTAAAAATGCTCTTATTTCTTTGGGAATTGTTTGTATTTCATCAAAATTTACCACAAAATTTTTATAAATAGCATTTTCTATTTGTGCATATCTAAATTTTGGAATCTTATTTTCTTCAAAAAGTGCTTTCATTTTTTCTTCATCGTGTATAGAATACATATTTTTTATTTAAGGATATTTCAGATAGATTTTATAAAAAATTTGAAAAAAAACAAATAATATTTAAAATATAGTAAATTTATTTTTAATTTTTAAAAAATGGCTATTTCAAGCGGATGAGAATGTATAGTAACTGATATTTTCAGTTTTATAGGAAAAAAATGGATGCTCCATATCATAAAATCTATCTCAGATGGATGTAAATGTTTTTCTGATATTGAAAAAAGTTTAGAGTGAATTAATCCTCGTATTTTATCTGCGAGATTAAAAGAACTAGAAGATTTTTGATTTGTTGGAAGTCACATTAAAGAAAATACAAAAAATAAAAATATTTATTGTCTGACAGATAAATGAATGTGTTTCACTCAAAACATCAAAAACTTAGAAGATTGGGCAAAAAAATGGGAGAAAAAATAAAAGCAACTTAAAGTTGCTTTTATTTTTATCACTTTTACTCTACTCTAAACTCTTCCCCACTACTTCTTCCAAACACTTCTGGCTTATAGATCTCTAAAACTTGTGTTGGTTTTACTTGATACTCTCAAGTATGAGTCAAACGAATAGTATAAGAAAAATTATAAATTCAAGGAAGAAGTTCATTTTTCCAGCCAAAATATCTTTCATCCCTCAATTCTTTTCTATCAAGAGAAATATTAGTTGCAATATCCATAATTGTCTGATTTTCTGTTGCAAGATTTGTATTTATTATTTCACTTCCAGAAGGAATAAAACTTTCAAATGCTACTTGGTCTCTGGCTTCACTCGTTACCACTTTATTATATACTAAAACGAGATCTCAAACTTTTCCTTTTTGAATTGGAGTTAAATAATCCACTACTTCACGAGGATATTTGAGGTCTTTTAAAGATATTTCTCATTTCAAATATTTTGCATATTCTTCCTCTTTCAAAACATGTATTTTTTTGTATTCCTCATAAAGATAATATTTTTTCTCTACAAAAAATCATTCATCAAGTGCTTTTACATTTTTTGATGGAATAAAATATGACATATTTATATCATAATAAAGAGTTCCTGTTCCTCTTTTTTCAATAGAAAATGTATTATTTTCTAAAATTTCTTTTCCTATAACTTTTTTCTGGAAAATATCAAAAATATTTGTTGCATCTATTTTCTTTGTTTCTATTTCTTTTGTATTCCAATTCAAGCTTGCAAGAAATGAAGTATCAGAGATTTTTTGTGTTTTTTCTAAATATTTACTCAGTGATAAGACAATTTCTGCAGTATCATAAGAAGATCCAAAACCGCCATTCATTTTTGAACTGATAATAAAACGAAGCATATTATCAATTATACTTTCTATTCCAGAAAAATGTTGGACTCATGCTTGAGCAATGATTTCCAAAAATCTTGCAGTATTAAGAGTTCTTGAATAATTCGAAGTACTTAAAAATGCTCCTCTTGGATTCACTACCAGCTCATTTGAAAGAATTTCATTTATAAAAGTAAACATTCTCTCTTCTAAAAGTTTTCTTTCTGTAGAAGAAAGAGAAGAAATATGAATCATTTTTGAAAGTAATAGAGTATGAGTTCATTTTGATATTTCATTTTCAGGAAGTGTTTTATACATTTTAAATACTTCATAATCATCTGTATTTAAAGATTGAAGAGCAAGAAGAATTTGCACTTTTGTATCAAGAGAAATGCAATTTTTAGTTACCTGTCAAGAACAAATTTTTGTATTGAATTCATTTCTTAAATAGGATTTTGCTTGATTTATGATTTTTTGATTTACTTCATATCAAATTTCTTTGAGATAAGAAAGTGATGTAACGATATATGAGGTCAATCAAATATCAGAAAATTTATATTGAGTATCATTCCAATACAAAAATCCTCCATCAGTATTTTGAAACTTTCCTATTTCAGAAAGATAATCTTTTATGGCTTCATCAAGAGAAATTTCTTTATATCAAACAGTCGTATCAATATATTTTTTGATCTTTTTTGCTTGTAAATCAAATGAGAATCACGCATTTTCATAGAGCTTTTTCAAATATATATGTGGCATAATAGCAGAAGTTTTTTCCTCAATTGAACCATAAGAAATATTTTGAGTAAATTCTATGCCATCAAGTAAATAACTCAAAAGAGTTCATCAGTAGTTTATTTGCACTTGGGCATTTTTTATTTGATCTTTTTCTAAAGAAATTTTTTCATCAAAGCTCATATCTTGAGTTTTTCAAACACTCGATGCACTTTCCATAATTGACATATTATAAATAGGAATATTTTTCACTATTCCATCAAGAACAGTAGCATCAGTCTTTGAAGTAGCCGTAATTTTTATTTGAGAAATATCATAAAGTTCCATATCTTTTGCATCTTTTACCTGAAATAAGAAATCAACTTTTTGACTCTCTGCATTTTTAATAAATATAGTTTTTGCTATTGATTTTACATTTCCATTACTTGCGTCTAAACTCACTTTAAAATCTCCATCTTTTCCGGTTCTATTATAAATAACTGGAGAAAAAGTAATACTATCTCCTGAACTTAAAAATCTTGGAAGATTATCTTCAATCATTACTGGCTTTGTTGTCATTACGGTTTCATAAGTAACTCCTACCTTATTATCTTCTGGAGTAGTTACCAATGCTTCTAATACCCAAGTTGTAAGATTATCTGGCATAACAGGAATAGAAATAATTGCCTTCCCATCACTGTCTGTAGTAAAATCAGAAAGCCAAAAAGCAGTATCTTTAAAATTTCCTCTTAATTTTTGAGTATCTCATCATTTTACTGTATCTCAAGCTCATCATTTTTCTCCTCCTGTCACATCTTTTACCTCTAATTTTTCCACTAAATACTTCAAATTTGAATAACTTTCTACTCAAAGATATCTTTTCATATCATAAAAAAATGAATATGGATTTTTACGAGGATTTCACTTTAAAGCAAGCACACTTTCATCAACGATAGAAAGACTTCCATTTGCATTTTTTACTTTATTTCCTTTTGTATCAAGTACTTCAATAATCACCTCCATACTCTCACCTGGTTTATAATTTTTCTTATCGGTAAGAAGAGAAATATTTAATTTTTTATAATCAGTGAGAACTTTTACTACAGATAATGCTCTTTTATATACTGGAAGAGGATTATCTTTTTGACTTCCAATTAAAAAAGCTTTCAGATATACATTTGGATAATGATTTTCTTCTAATTTTAATTCTACTCTATCTCCATAACTTTTTATATCATGAATAAAATAATCTAAAATTCCATCATCTTTTTCTACTACAAAAAGTGCTTTCCCATTATTTACTGGAGATTTCAAAGTAAAAGTAGCTGTTTCTCCAAGTGCATAAGTTATTTTTTCGGCTTCTAATTCAGTAACAGAATTATTATCATTCCTCCAAGAAATATAATCATCTCAAGCAACATAGAGAATTTGGCTTGATGAAAAAGTTTTCCCATTTTCACCAGTATAATTTGCTTTTATTTCATATTCTCAAGAAGTTTTTGGGATAACATTATGTTTTACATATCATTTTTCATCAGTTATAAGAGAAAATGTTTTTTCTACTATGTCTTCCTGAGCATACTCATTATAAAATACTCAGTCAACTCAAAGTTTTTTTACTTGTTTATAATCTTTTTTTATCAATTCTATTTTTATACTTTTGTATGGTAATGTTTTCGCATCAAAATCAAGACTCACGAGTTCAAAATCAATTCATTTTTTTAAATCATTATAATAATTTGCTTTTACTCAAACATACCCATCAGTAGTATGAAGCACTTTTGAAACACTATTTGAAACTACCTTTTTTGTATCTGGATCTTCTATATCAAAATGAAAGGTATAAATTTTTTCACTTTTTTCAGTTTGATTTCAAAAATCATATTCAAATGAATATTGCCCCTCTTCGTCAATTCTAAATTCTTGCACTCCTCATTCAAGTCTATCCTCATAATAACAATATCCCCAATACACACAATCAAAATAATTATTCCCATCTCCAAATTGATAATCTGAATATTCCTTCCCATCAAAGAAATAATTTTGAGTCAAAATAGAGTATTTTCAAGGAATATTTAAAAGTTTTCCTCAAAAATAATATCTTGGAGAAATTTTTATTCAAGATTTTTCACCTAAAACAACATCATTTTTTTGTGTTTCTATATCAACTTTAAAAGATGGTTTTCTATATTCTTCAATGCTAAAAAAACCATTACTATAAATAAAATCATTTCAAGTTTTTGGTCTCCATTCAAAGCGAAAATTTCCTGTTTTTGTATCTTTTGGAATAATAAAACTTCCAGAAAAATTTGAATTTTTATCAATCACTACATCAATACTTCTATAATTATTCCAATCTTCATCAATCAAAGTTAAAGTTCCTGAAGAATATGATGATTTTTTAAATCCATCAAAACGAAATTCTCTTAAAAGTCATTTAATAAATACTTCATCTCCTGGTCTATAAATTGGACGATCTGTATAAATATAAGCATAATGTTTATCAGTGCTATCTTGTCCAGAAATATATTTAAAATCATAATTTGAAAAAAAATCGTCTCAAGATATAAATCCATAATAATGTTCCTTTTTAGCAGTAATATAGCTTATTCCTGATAAATCAGAATCTATGACATATACTTTTTTATTTTTATCAAAACTATATTTTATAGTTGTTTTTTTAAAATCATAATCATAAAATTCAAGATTTATATCTTCTATTTCTATATGTTTTTCTAAATCAGTTGCAAAAAGAATTGATTTATTTGATGCCTTTTCTAAGAAAAGTCACATATTGGTTCTGATAATAAGATTTTTTGAATAGTTATTTTCTTTTGCTTTCTTTTCATCTGAATATATTTCTATTCATACAAAATAAGCATTTGTTTTCTTTCATAAAATATCTTCCTCTATATCAAATTTATTATGAGTGAGTTTCCAAAAATTATTTTTAACACTTAATTTTTTACTTGTTTTTTTCAAACAAGAAGTAAAATCTCAAAATGGATCTTTTAAAAATATCACATAATCATCATAACTCATTTCACAAATATCTGCATATACACTATCAGTATTAATAGTTTGTACATTTAATACAAGAGGTACATTGGTAGGAAATACATTTTCAAAAGTATTCAATTGAGTATAAACATATTTATCTTTTTGCTTTAATTTTCCTGTTTTTACTTCTTTTTTAAATTCATTTTTTAAAGTATTTCCATATAAATCCGTTATATCTTCAAGTGAAAAATTATAGGAAGTATCTGGATGGAGTCTAGTTTGAATAGCATATAAATATTGCCCCCTTTTTGCTTCTGGACAATATCAAGTTTCTTTCAATTTTTCATTTTTTTCTTCAAAACTAAGATTTTCAAGACTTCTTTCAAAATTCCAATCAGAAATATATTCTCAATATGAAATATCTTTTATCACTCCAGAATGAGAAAAGCTAAAAGGTGTTTTATCAATTATTTCAGGAAGACGATTATTTGTATACAAACAAGATTTTGAATAATCAACAAACACAAAATCAAGCACTTGTAACTCTGGAGCTGTTTCATAATCAAAAACTATATCAGCAAGCAAATTTTTATTACTTGTTTTTGAAACATTCAAAGAATATTTTGAAGCAATATCAAGCTCAGAATTAAGTTGTAAGCGAATTATTTTTTTATTTTCTACCTCTTTTTTCTGTTCATTTTCCTCTTTTACATAACTCAAAGTAAAATCTACATTTTTACCTCATTGTTTCTGAAACACAAATAATTTTTTATCTAAAGCAACTTCCTCATTGAAATATATATGAAAAAATACATCTTTTTTAGGAAGATATTGAAATTGGTATCATTCATCTCATAAACTACCTATAAATTGAGTATCTATAACTTCTCAAGAAGAAGAATAAATATTTTGATATGCCCATTGTTCGCTTACAAGTGAAGTTGAAGAAATAATTTTTGATACAAAATTTTGTAATGGAATATTTCCATATTTTGGCAGAAGTCATTTCTTTATATCTACTCTATAACTTGTGTCATAATAAAAATTTCATGATTTAGGTTTGATAATAAATTGATTTTCTGATAATAAAACTGGAGTAATATCAGCACCTAACTGAGTCCAATTTGATGTTTCTTTTTTTTCAAAATCTGGTGAATATAAAGTAAGATTTTTTTGTAACTCACTCAATTCAACTGGATAATTAAAAGTAAGTAAAATATTTTCTTGTGGTAAAAAAGTATCTTTAAGAGAAGCTTGCAAATTTGGAGTGATAAAACTTCAAGAAAAATTTTCCTCCAATTCATAATTCATTCCTGGTTTATAAACAATATTATATTCATATTTTGCTGCTCAATCAAAAGCAATATTTGGAATAAATTCTACCACTGAAGAAGTCAACCAACTACATTTTCATTCTACTTTTGGAGTAAGTTCGATAGGACATGGTAGATTATTTTTTTCTTGAATAGAAGTAAGAGAAACTTGAGGAATACTAAAAAAAACAGCCATATTTTTTGAAAGATCTTCTAAATTTTTTTCAGGAAATACTTGAGTCACTTTTACTCCAGGAACTGCGGAGATAATATAAACAATATCATTTTCTAAACTTTTATTTTTCTCTGAAAGAAGATTTTTTGATATTTGAATAGTATAATCTTGTCAAATAGTTAATTTTTCACTCAATTCATAACTCAGTGTATTTGATGAGGTAAGTTTCAAAACTCCAGGAATTTCAGGAGTAATTTTAAACACTTCTTTAGACACACTTTCCTTTAAAATATCTTGAGAAAATGTAATATCAATTGTTTTTACATTGTAAGGAAGTTTTTTAATTCCAAGATCAAAGTTAGCTCATGAAACTTGAAAGTTTGGAATAATTGTTTTAAAAACACTAAAAAAAATAATTCCTATAATAATAAATAGAAAAACTCAAAACAAAATATAAAATTGTTTCATATTTTTTTGAAAATAATCTACAAATTTATTTTTCATATCTAAAATTCTTTGCATATAAAAAAGGTTAAAAAATATTTTAAAGTAATTATATACTTTTATCAAACTTTACAACTCAAGTAGGAAAAAAAATTAGAAAAAAATATTGACTTTTTCTTTTTTTATTATAATAAAAAAAATCTCTTCCAAAAATATATTATTTTGAAAGAGATTCATTATTTTATTCACAAGCATTTTTTCATGCTCTATATGCAGTAATACACTTTTTCATGAGTTGATAATAAAAATCTCATTTTCCTCCACTTTGTGGTTCTATATCACGATTTCTCTCCTCATCATAGGTATCAGTATAGGCTGCTCTTGTGCCATCAAAAACATCTTGTAATCTAATACTTGCCCATTCATTCCAAGAAGAGATAACTACTGTATCAATTCCAGGACGAGCAAAAACAGAAGCAAATTGTGCTTTGAAAGTTTCTCAATTCTTTTTTCATACTGCAGTATCTCCTCTTGACATATAATTTATTTGATATGCTGGAGATACTGAAATTTGTTCTCCATTATTTGGTCATTGACTTCAAGTAGGATTCATAAATTGCCAGGTTGTTCCAACTCATCCCATTCCCCACATATCTCTTACAATCATAGTTTTATTTAGTGTTTCAATTGCTCTCGTATCACTTCTATACCTTGCAGTATCAACTGCATTTAATACGAGTGGTTTTCATTTGTATAAAAATTGAAGTTGTGGGTATTTTTCCAATTGTTGTAATAATTCTTTATATACATCTCATCATTCAACTATAGGGGCCCACATAACTACTTTTGGAGCATTTGGAATAGTACTCCATACTTGAAGTAATTTTTTAGTAGGTTCAAGAATCATCTCACTTGTTCTATCACTTCTGCTATCAATATATGCATGATTAGTTGCATCAATAATAATATAATCTACTCATCCCTCACTTAATAATCTTGCATGTTGTTTCAAAACTCCCTCTCATTCAGGTCAAGTTAAACAATAATGTCATACCGCTGGTTTCCCCCAATGATAGAATGCTTGAGGAAAATTTGGGTTATTATATACTAAATCATCTCAAGAAGTATATCTTATTCACAATCAATTATTTGTTATACCTGGACAATGAAGAGTGGTATATAAAATTCAAAAACTTGTTTTTTCTCTTACATTAGAAGAATTAGTAACTACTTCTTTTGCTTTTGTAACTGTTATATTTTGAGATTGTCTACTTTGTAATACCCATCCCCCAGTAGAAGCATAATATATTTTTCAATCCGAAGTTATAACTCTTGGGTTTTGTTGTTTTTCATTTACTATATCCACATAATATTTATCTTCATCTTTGAATTGAGAAAATCATTGAATAAAATTTGAAGCATTTTTATTTTCTGGATTTCTAATAGCTTTTATCGTAAACCAATACGTATTTCCTTCTTTTCAAGATTGAACAGAAGAAGTATTTGTATTGGTAGAAGTTGTATTATTTGTTACAACTACACTGAGAAATGAAGATTTTTTAGTTTCTCAAGAAGTATACCTACATTCTAGTTGAAGAGTATAATTTCAAGCTGGAACATTTTCTACTGGAATTTTACCACTTGTTCCTGAAAGTTTTTCATTATCAGTATTGCCATTTATATAATACTTACAATACTCTACTCAATTACTATTGGCATTCCAAGAAAAAGTAAGAGTTTCTCCAGCTTTCGCAGATGTTTTATCTACACTTAAACTCGGAGTTGGTGTGTTTGAATCTCAAGAAGACTGATTAGAATAATTATTTAAAGATTCAAAAGGATTTCCACTTTGATTTGCGGGGAGAGGATTTCCAAGCAACTTTGATTGAGTTTTTGGAAGATTTACTGGATTATAACTATCAGTTTTTTGAATTATAGTAGGATTTTTTCAAAAAATCTCTGGTTCTCAATATAAATCAAACTCTAAACTTTGATAATATGTTTTAAATATATTTGGATCTGAGAAAACATTTAGGTTTAAAATATCTATAGTATCTCCTTCCAATTGACGGAAATATAACCATCCTCACTCAGCAAGAGGAGTTTCTAATTTAGCTATGAATCAATAAACACCTCCTCCTGGATGTGATAAGATAATTTCTTTTTTATTTAAAAATATATCTTTTGCTATATCTTTTCTCAAATTATCACTATATGGATACAGATTTGATTGATTCCGATTTATATATCCTGTATCAGAAGACCACAGAGTTTTCCAAGAACTATTACTCGGAGTATCTTGAAATTTTATAGACATCGTATTTCATACCCATTGAGGAGTAAAAAATAGAACCGAAATAGTCGTTGTTCATTTTGGAATAAACACTTTAAATTGTCATTTTAATTCATCAGTAGTCACTCAAGGATGATGTACATTAGAATGTCATGTAGATAACAACCCTTGAGTTCTTCTTTCACTCCAAAGAAGATTAGATGATACAACAGCTCCTTCTTGAGAGGAGTTCCATGGAATTTCACAAGCAGTTTTTGGTCCGTATCCCATATTACATCATACTATTGGAGTATTAAAATTATATTGATCTTTATATCAAGTCAAAGTTGGGCCCATTTCTACTGTCAAATTATAATTTGAATCATATTTATAAAGTCCGGGATATATTTTCTTTAAAGTAGATAAAGAGGTAAAATTATCATGATTTGATGGCTTTTTAATTCAAGTATTGTTTGATGAATTATTATTGGTAGTTGTATTATTTATGTTAGGACTATTACTATTTGTACTCTCATTAGAACTAGTATTTGTATTTGAAGAGTTGTTTTGAAAAGTAACTTGTCATCCACAATTTCCAAGGAGTTCACAAAAGAAATCATCTACATATTGAGTTTGACTCAAT
>JAUCCN010000022.1:0-13023 GCA_034676185.1 Patescibacteria group bacterium
TTATGGAAGTTGAGAGAGTATGAAGACTATTTGGTACAAAGATGAAAATGAAAGTGTTTTAAGTTGATGATTATCTCAAACAGTATTAAAAATTGAAAATTTAAAAAAATCGTCGGTAAAAATTGAGGACTCAATTTTTATTTATAACTCAGTTATAAATAATTATTATTATAATAATGCTTGAGTAAAATGAATTCAATTTAATAAATGAAATAATAGGAAATGAATTTTTATTGAAAATAGACCTTCCATTGATGGGACAAATTTGGAAGCATATATTTTAAATAATAGAATTTGTAATTTTACATCATTTTTTATACAGACTGCTTGTGCATTAGAACATGATTTTGATGCTACAAACTGATGAATAAAAGTCTATAAAATGAAGACAACTGAAGCACTAGATTCATTTTTACCAGAGAATATAAAAACATCTTGAAATGAATTGCCCCCTAGTGAATATCAAAATATAAAATATATTGATTCTTCAACCGTTGAAGTATATACTCAAACAGGTTGAGAAAATAGCTTATATTTGTATGAGTATACCATTTTCTGAGTGAATAATGATATAAAAGAAATCAAACATTATAATTATGGATTTTCAACTTCGTCTTGAAATGTATTTGCTGTATGGAATGGAGTCTCTTGGGAACAAATTTGAGAAAATAATGATGATACATTGGTATGAATTCCTACTATTGCACATATGAATATAAATTTGAATCAATATATTTCTTGAAATAAACTCTATATTTTATCTTCTTCAAAGGATATATCAACTTTTGAAAAAAATATTTCATTATATCTTGATTATGCAAAATTAAAAGTTATTGATAATAAAGCACCACAAATAACTATAACATCTATAAATGATTGATTTTACAAATGAGATAAAAAAATACATTATTCGCTACAAGATAATGATGGAGACAGTGTATTTGTAGATTTAGAATATTCATTAGATAATTGATGAACTTGGCAAAAAGCAAGTATTGAATCAAGTACTTCTGATTATAAAATAAATAATTATAGTAACTCATTTAGACAATCAAAAGTAAAAACATCTTTTACATGAGTAGATGGAGTAATAGTATGGAGAAGTATAACAGACCTTCCATACGCAAATGCAGTGGATGTAAAAATAAGGCTGAGTGTGAAAGATAAGTATGAATTATGAAATATATATGAATCCGATATATTGGTAGATAATATAGAAAAATGGGAAGTAAATTCTTCACCTGTTATTGTAGTACCTTGAGAAGCATATAAAGTTGAATTTATTAAACCAGCAATTTATAATGCTGATAATACTTTTGTAAAAATTACTTCTCAAGTAGTTGATCAATTTGAAAATCATATTTTATGAGAAATTGGAAAATTATCTTTTTCTGACGATGAAGGAAATACTTTGACTTGAGTTATTGATAATAACGATGGAACTTATAGTTTAGAAATTCCTGTAAAAACAGTTGTATCGCAGATAGATCTATTTAATTTTGAAAAATGAACTATAAATAAAGTAAATGCAAGAAAATTAGTGTTAGCATGACAAACAATTTCAAATGGTTATTTGGATATTCTATTAAATGGAAATAAATTAAATATGGATAATAGTGTCTATTCTTGAGATGATGGAAATTTTTCTGTAATGTCAGATATTATACTTACATATGGAACTCATAATTTAAAATTAAAAGTCACTCCTGCATGATGATGATTAGAAACATCAAATATTGAGATTGAAGTAGTACATAATAATATAAATTGAGAAGAAAATAGAAATAAAGATATGATTTCTATAGCTACTGAATGAACTGTTTGAGAAGCAGAATATATTTTACAAGTTCTTTCTGAAAAACAGCCAATTTCTATAATACCATTTAATTCAGATAAAATATACACTACTCATTATCCAACTATTGTTTGAAGGAGTGTACCAAATTCTTTATTAAATATATATAGTGGCTCTCATCTTATTTCTAAAGTTATTACTGATAAATATTGAATATTTGAATATAATTCAGTTCATAAATTAGAAAATGGGGCATATAATTATACTTTTGAAAACACCACTACTTCATATACTTTTGATTTTATTATTGATACAAATTCAGAGTCTCAATCACTTGAAATAACAAATATTTTTTCTAATACAAATGTAAATCTTGAGAGTATTCTTATAAAATGATATGGAAAAAAAGATTCTGTATTGGATGTACTAATGTACCAATCAGGAAGTTATAATAAAATATGAAATACTGTTATTGATAAAAATGGATTATTTGAATATAATATTCCTCAATTAAATGATTGATTTTATAGATTAAAATTTACAAATAAATCAACTGGTTTGAATAAATATATTTCATTTATGAATAATAAATGAGGAAATTGTAATATTATTGAATGTTATGAATTAACGACTATTTGAATTACACCAGATAATTATATTTCACTCCAATGATATTCAAAAGGAACTCAATTTAATAAATCAGCATTATATATCTATGTAAGAGGAGTAAATCAGCTTGAAAGTGAAAATAGATTATTGTGATCTATGAGTACCAATCAAGCATGAAAAATTTCTTTTCATTCATTAGAAAAATTTTCTCAATGAGAATATATAATTACACTTGCTTCTAGTTTTTCAAATATGAAAAAAGAATATTATATAAATACCCTTTATTCATCAGATATTTATATGTATGAAATCTTGGCATTTGGTAATGAGCTCAATTTTAAAGGATTTATAAAAGATAGAGTAGAAGAATTTACATATAAAGAAGTTGATTTAGATACTATAAATTCTATCTCATATGATGATTTTTTAACTGGTAGTCTTCGTTTGAATAATAATTGATATTTTAATGAAAATATTTATACTCATTTTACTTGAAGTGTAATAATAAAAATAGATAACTGAAACAATACTTCTATAAAGGTAATTAAAAAATAAAATGAAAAAAAATGATGTATGATTTTCATTAGTAGAAATAGTTATTTCAATAATTATATTATCTATATTTTTAATATGAGCTTATAATGCAGTACATAATTTTTATAATACTGTCCATTATATTGATTCACATTTAAATGGATTAAATATATCTAAAAATGCTATTGATGAAGTAGTTCATTTAAGAAATGAATATGTAAAAAAATATCCTCTTGATGGATGGGAAAGATTTATGTGAGATTTTTGAAGTTGAACCTATATAATTGTCTCAGATAATAATACTATTTCTCTGTCTTGAATTTTAGACCAAACTTCACAATATGAATGACCACTCAATATTTTTTGAAAATCTGTTCAAAAAAAAGAATGAATATATTTTTTAAGAAAACTGGATATAGAGGAAGAAAATAATTTTTACTTAAAAAATATACATAGAACTCAATTTCAAACTTGAGAGTTATTACAATTTATCTTTAGTGATACTATATATAATTCACAAAGTTTTGTAATTACTTCTGAATTTGATAATCAAAATTTTGAAATTACTTCTGAAAATATTAATGTGGATTTTTATAATTTAAATTGAGAATCATCTTCAAATGGAGTATTGTCAAATATAAATAATCAAAATTTAAAATACTCAAAAGTAGTTTCTTATTGAGAAAATATAGAAGATGGATGATATTTTCAAATAAATAGTAATGAGCAACTTGTAAAAAAAATTATTTTTTATAAAGATGAGATTCCTTATATTGATGATACTACAAAACAAATGCCTTTAAAAATATATGATGATATCAATCTTAACTACTATAATCTCTGTAAAGAAATAGATAATATTGATTCTTTATCATGTAGTTTTCAATATTTAATAAGAGAAAATTTTTATCAAAAGATATTTTGAGTAGATGAAAAAAAAGGTGAGATTTATTTTTGAGAAGATTTTCACTTTACCATGACTGGAGCAAAACAAAATGAAATACAAGTATGGGTATCACACGGAGTATTACCAGAAAAAGACAATTTCTTTTTTATAAATCCTTTTTATGAAATGAAACATAATACAACCTCTAAAAATTATGATATTTTAGGACTTGTATGAGATTCTACATCATGATTAGGAGTAGGTTTACCAGAAAGAAAACCTATAGGAATCGTAAGTACTTCTACTGGATATACTTCATTGATACAGGTAAAAGTAACTACATTTTTGTATGATACAAATAAATTTATTGATAGCTATGAAATAGATACAAAGTTGTGAGATATATTTCGTTACCAATTCAATTATGAAAACTAATAAGCATGCATTTACATTGATAGAAATTGTTATTACTTTAGTAATTACCTCTCTATTATTTCTTATCATTGCTTGAATTTATCCTTATTTAAATGATACTTTTCAAAAACAAAAAGAAAATTTAGAGTTTCAACAATCTTTTGTTTTAGATAGTTTCTATCTGAATGGAGCAGTGAATAATTCATTTAAAATTTTAAATAACTATTATTCTTGAGTTTTTCAAAGAGGGAATTCATATATAACTTTACTGAATAAACCACAAGAAATACATTATTCAGTTATTTATTTATGAGATGATAATTGAGATATTCAGGCTCAGGAAAAATTGAAATTAAATATCAAAAAAATTTTTCTTTATTCTGATTTTGTAAAAATAGCAGATGATATGTATTTTACAAATCCTGGAAATCATACCATAGAAAAAATATCTCTTGGAAATTCCAAATCTGAGGTGGTATTTTGAAATGAAGGAATTTCTTGATATGATAATACTTGAAATTGACTTTTTAATACACCCACAGGAATTACTACAGATTGAGAAAATTTGTATGTATCTGATAGTGGAAATAATTTGATAAGAAAGATACACTTACCGAGTCATACGATAAGTGTATTTGCTTGAATTTATAAAAAATCATGATGGAATGAAAATGAAACATCTTCTGCTTGAACACATAGAAATGAAGCATTATTTGATTATCCAACAGCGATCAAATTTCAAGCAGGAAATCTCTATATTTCAGATACTTTAAATAATAGAATAAGAAAAATTACGGGTGATAGTGTGTATACATTGATAGGAGCAAATAAGACTTGATTTAATTGAGATATTGGAATTGCAGAAAATATTTTGATATATTTCCCATTATCCCTTGAAAAAATACCTTCTTGAGTTATTTTTTGAGATATTTGAAATGGAAAATTGAGATTTTTAAATGAAGATACACAGGAAGTAAAAACTATTTTTTGAATGGAAACTCAACAACAAGTATATTGAGAATTTTCTAGATATAATAAAAATTTTTATAATACTCAAATACAAGCATACTGATCATGATTTTATTTTAATAATTGAGTAGAAGGAGTTATTTATAATTATAATTTTTGACCAGATAATAAAATAGGAACTGAAGATGATTCTATCTTTTATACTTTAGGAAGTGGAAATAAAAATCTTTTTTCTAATGGAAGTTTTGAAAAAAATGATTTGAATGATATATTTTTTGATGATAATGAAGTATTTTCTATTTCTTGAGGAAAAGATATTTATCCTATTTTTTGAGAAAAGTATTTACAAATAGATACCAGAGGAAAAACGGCATCTTGAATGATTCATTTTCTTTCAAATCCCCTGGATGGTGATAGAGTTCAAATAGGAGATAAAAAATTTGAATTTGATGATGATGGTATATTTCAAATTGAAACAATCCCTATTCTTTTATGACAAAATAGAGAGGAAACTTTTGCTAATACGATAGATGAGTTTCAAAATTATAATATTTCTTACCAAATTATATCAGAAAATAAGGTAAAAGTTTTTGCAAAATCAATTTGAAATATATGAAATCAAACACCTTTTATGAGTACCATAGATATTCTACCCAATGCGGGGACTCTTCTTGGAGGAGTTGATTTTTGAGAGGAAGAGTATTTTGATTTTCAAATAAAAAAATTATTAGAAGTATGAAAAAAATATAGGTTAAGTTTTTATATATGAGCTGAAAATAATATTCTTTCAGAAATATTATCTCCTGTTTTTATTGCAAAATGATGAACTTTTGAAGAAAAGTTTTTAAATATTTATGATAAATGGGCAAAAAAAGAATTTATTATAGAGGGGGATGGAAGTGATGCTATTTTTTTTCAATTTAAAAAAGGGTATCAGTTTTATATTGATAATATTGAATTAGTAGCGATAGATGATATTCAAGATTTTTCAAATTTAAAAGACCCACTGAGTATTAAACTTTGATTGCTTCAATCTTTTTATATTGATGAAAATAAATATTATTTTTCAGATATAGAAAATAAAAAAATGTATTTTTTAGACTCAGAAATTCTTACTTCTATTAACGATAATTTTTCTTTTTTTGACATAAAAGCTCTCAAGATAAATCTAAAGTATGATTATATATGAATTTCTATCATTGATACTCTTACTTTTTGACTCAGTAATTTTACAAATATAGTATATGAAATTTGAAAAAGTGATTATTTATTAAAATTATCTAATAATATTAAAAATTATGAAAATTATAAATAAAAAATGAATCATATATATTTATATAATATTTTTAGTTACTATTTTATTAACTTTAATTTCTTTCATTTTTAATTATTTGACTTGAAATCTAGAGATTTATTTAAGTGTCAAGAATTATTTTTCATCTTACTGAAATGAATTAGCAGTGAAAGAGGAAATGGTTACTCATTATTTTGATAATCCAAAAAATATGTATTATATAGATGCAAAATATTATGATAAAAATATATTTTTATCAAGATATAAAGAATATTTGGAATATACTTTAAATGTATGAGAAGTTTTTGAACTGAGTTTAACATCATTTGATGAAGAATATAATAACTCTTTAAAAGATTTAAAATATATTGATTTATATTGGTGATCATCAGAAAATATTTGTAATATAAATATCTCACATCTGAGGCGGGAAAAAGGCAATACTAATACTATTCTCAATAAAAAACAAGAAATAATATGAGAAAATACACAAACTTATTCACCAACACAAAGTCAAAATACATATAAAAATAAATATAAAATTACAGATTCTTTTCAAGATTTAAATAAAAATAAATATGAATATAAAATTCTTATAGAATCAAATACTCTTTGTAATTTTTATTTAGAGTGATTCGATTCAAAAAATAATAGAGTAAAATTACCAAGTAATAATTTATCTTGAGAAATTAAAAATTTTGAAAATATCAAAAATATTTTTATTACAAAAAAAATAAAAATATGAAATATTGAATTATCTCATTATTTATATAAATTTTAGGAAATGAAATGAAATAAAAAAGCTTTTTCGATTGTTGAACTTGCAATAGTATTGATTTTAATAGCAGGAATATCAGTATTTTGATTTTCAAAACTCAGTGTATATTTTGACTCTCAAAATACTCTTTCAAGTATCAGTAATATAAAAAGAGAAGTTTTAAAAAATAAAATAGAATCCTCTTTGAATAATCAAAAAATTTCAATAAATTTTTCAAAAAATATGAAAACTTTTTTTACTCTTTATAGTTCAAATACATCAAGTGTACAAAACTTTAAAATATTTTCTTGAGCTATAAAAGAAGAGAGTATTGAAGTGGTTTTTATGAGTAACCAACTCAAAACATTTTCTTGAAAAATTTATTTTGATGATGAACAAACTATTCATGAGTTTGATATTTCTTTTAATGAAGAGGGAATGTCAAATGAAATAGTATTTTTTTGAGTGAAAAAATTAGAAAAAATAAATATTTATCTAAAAGATGAACATGGGGTTAGAAAAACTTGAATACTAAAAATTAAAAAATATTCTTCAAATAATGGTATTTCTCTTCATAATATTCTATGAATAGACTTTTCTTCCAAAGAATTAGCATTAGATAATTTTGAGATCACAAATATCAATACTTCAAAATTTAATTATTATTCTACATATAATGATATGAATATTCAATTATTAAAATTAAAAACTTCTTTTATAGATAAAAATGGTTTGGGAGATTTTTTAGAGTTTTATTAAAAAGTTTTTCAACTTTTTTCTTTACAAAATTATTTTTCTAGTACAATGGGCTTGTTTACTTTTTAAAAGTTTTAATATGCTATCATATTTATTAAAAATGCTCTATAGTGTAGTATTTTGATTTTTGGTTATGTATGTTTATTATTTTGGATTTAATCATTTAGAAAATTTTGTGTGATATACTCCATATGTTATCAGTATGATTATATTGTATGCTTTTTATAAATCTTTGAATTATATTTGATGAAAAAAACTCATTATTTTTACACCAGCAAAAATAGTTTGATACTTTTTACTTCAACTCCTTCTTTTAAGTATCTTATTTTTTATCCTTAATGACTCATCATGATGATTGTGAGTAGGATTATTTTTTCAAATTATTGGTTTTCTTTTTCTTCCTACATTATTCACATTTTGATTTCTTTCTTTTTGAAGATATCTCTTGAATTATATAAAATGATTTTGACAAGAAACGAGTACTTTTCAATTTGTATCTTCACTATCAGTGGGTTTTTTTGTGTTTTTAACGGTGGTAAGTATTTTTTGATTTTTTTGACTCTATAATTTATTTTCTGTATTTTGAGTATTTTTTGTAATGGTTGGGATTTCGTATAAACAATTTTTAGAAGCAATAAAATGAGTTTTTACTTATAAAATTTTTATACCAGATCATCATATTTCTCAAGAAACATCAAATATTTTTTCAAAAATAAATCTCTATCTTCTTTCAAGCGAATTTTTATTTATTGTTATTTCTTTTTTAATCAGTGTTAATTTTATAAATATTGTCAGACCTATGCCAATAGGATGGGATGATTTATGAGTATATATGAATTTCCCAAATCTTATGGCAAGCCAAGGAGATGTTTTAAATTTAGGATGAATGTATATTTGGCAAGTATTTACTGGAATTTGATATATGATTTCAGGAGCGACTCAAGCATTTTTTTTCAATAATGTTTGAGGAATATTATCAGTTATAGTAGTTATTTTAACAATATGAGATTTTTTGAAAACGGGGAAAAAAACTTTTATTAATATTCCATTTCTTTGTTGAGCTATTTTTCTTTCTATGCCAATGATTATTTTTCAACTTGCAAAAGATATGAAACTTGATCCAGGACTTTTTTTCTTTTCTGCGGTGACTATTTATATGACATTTTATATTTTTCTAAAATATATTGGATATAAAAAAGAAATTTATGGAGAACATTTTCAAATTACAAATGAAATATCTGAAAATGAAAATACTACTCAAATAACCTATCAAAAAGAAACAAAATATGGTTTTACTTCTTATTTTACATCATTTACTCATATTGGAGAAGATATATTTGATAAGAAAAATTATCTGATCTATATTTTTATTATTTGAATATTGGCAGGATTTAGTTTTTTAATAAAACTTACTTCACTCCTGTTGATTTCTGGACTTATTTGAGTAATTTTTTTCGCAAAATTAGGGGTAGCTGGATTTTTAGCATATATATCATTTTATATTGCTATATTTACAAAAGCAAAACTTTGGGCAATTATGAATGTGGTAGTTCCAAGTGATATTTCATTTATAAATAATGTTTTTATAGGTGGAGTTTTTTTAGGAATTATATTTCTTATCTATTCAATCAATAAGTACTCTTTTAAAAGAATGAAAAGATTTTCTCTTTTACTCTGATTATTTTTATTATGAGTGGTAATAGGTCTTGCACCATGGATGGTAAAAAATGTAGTTTCCGTTTGAAATATAAGTATTTCTTCTCTTTTAGGTGGAAAAGTAGATACTTTTGAAATTGATTATACAAAAATATATTCTCAAATAGAATTAGACCAAATAAATGCTCAAACAGCTCAAACTTCAATGACAGAATCTGGAACATCAACCAATGAGGATTTATGAAGGTATTTTTGATATGAAAAATGAATAAATAATTATCTCAAACTTCCATATAATTTGACTATGCAAACAAATCAAAAGGGAGAATATACAGATATTACTTATATATTTTTAGCACTCATTCCTATTATATTATTTTTATCATATAAGTCTTGAGTATTTGCTCTTTGAGCTTTTATATATTTACTGATACCACTTTCTTTATTTTTTCCATTTTTCAATAATTATTTTACTGAATTTTTCTCAAAATTTGAACTTCCATTTTGATATGCTATTATTTTTGCTTTTTTCTTGATACCAAGTTTGTATTTTATCTATACATTAAATAAAGAAAAATTTTCACAACTTTTTAAACTCAATATTGTATTTGGAATGTTTTATATTTTTCTATGGACTATTTCTGCTTTTTGAATTGTATGGTATGGAATAGCAATGTATTATATTTTATTTTTGATGTTATGAATTGGAATATATTATGTTTCAAGTTATAGTGAAGATGAAGACTTTAAAAGTATATTTTTTAAATTTTTTGGAAGTATTGTAGTGATAATAATAGTAAGTATTTATTTTTTTCAATCAAGTTTTCCACATGGATTTAATAATCTAAAATCAGCAAGTTATATTACATTTAAAGCAAATCGTATTGATAATTATTCAGCTATTTTTGAAGCTCAACCAAATTATTATGATATTTTACTTGAATTAAATATAAAAAAAGAAAAACAAGAAGAATTTTGAAATATATTTCTTTCAAAAGTAAAAAATGAGAAATTCAAAAAGATTATTGAGGAAAATAATGGAAATAATCTGAATGTATTTCATCAAATACTCAAAGAATTATCTCAAATGAAAAATTCAAACAACGATAGAGAAATGGCTCTCATTATAGAAGAAGCAAAATCTATAAAAAAAGAACTTTATAAAAATGTACTCTATCCAACAGATGATTATAAAAATACTGTTTGAATTTACAGAATTGGAACATTTTTAAAATATTTTATTTCTCAAAATTATAATAGATTACTTGAGGATAGCTTAGTTTTTGAATTTGAAAAATATTTTTTTGATAAAAATAATATTGATATTTGAATTGAAAGAATGAAAAAAATGTGAGTAGAATATTTTCTTGTTGATCTGAATGCTGCTACTATTGATAAAGATCCAGAACATAATCTTACCAGAAGATATGAACATCTTTTGCAAACATTTACTTCTGATAAATTAGAACTGATTCATACTGATAGTATTTGTTTAAAGATTTGATTGGAAGAATACAATGCTTCAGAGAAAACACAAGAAGATTTTCAAAAATATCTTACTTTTGCCTGAGTAAACTATGAAAGTTATACTGAGGATTGAAAGACAATAAATAGAGCAGAAAAACAAATACAATGTTATAATAGAATCTTAGAGTTATTACAAGAAGATGGAAATATAACTGAAGAGAGATATTCATATCTTATTCCTATTGCAAATTATCTTAAAAATAATTCCGTGCAATCACAAGAAGAACTTATCACTTTTTTTAGAAATTATGTAAGTCATGGATGGCTCATTCTTTTTAGAATAAAATAAAAAAAATCGTGAAATTCACGATTTTTTTTAACGAATCATTATTTTTGCTTGATACCAAGTATTATATGCTCAAGCAGCATCTGGTCACCAATTACTGTATCAATTACAGACAGCTCTTCATCATCTATCTACCGGAGTTACATTATATGGAGGGGCAAAGTAAGGATTGTTTGAATTACAAGCAAGAGTTCTATCATCCGTGCTGCTCCAAAAATGTGCAGAATGACAATTCCCATACCATCAAAAAGATCCATAAAATGATGCACAGTTCATAGAATTAGTATCATGATCGTTATCATTTGTAGTAAGTTTTTCTCAAGGATAAGATGTAGGGGCTCAAAAACTATGAATTCACATCCAAGTGTAAAATCCATCATTTTCTAAATAATGGTTTGAATAAGCTAAGGTTTTTTGCCAATGATCATTTGGTTGACCACTTTTTGCATACCAAACATATTGCACTGGTTTTGTGATATTTGCAAGTACTAAATATTTATTCATAGAAATATGAAAATTATTTGACATATTAGTAATATCTCATACTCAAGTAGTGGTTATTGCATTCCAAGTTATATTAAAAGGTTGTGTTAAACTTCCCGCAATATCTGCAATAGAATTTGTTATAACAATCCAACCACCTCAATCAGTAGTCATATCACAATATACCTTAAAAGCAGGATTTGTATCTGGTTTTATAAAATAAATTCAGTCTCAAACTGCTCCAGCATAAGTATAATTTCCACTTGGATTTCTATATCCATTACAATTGGTAGCATAACTTTCATCAGACCATCTTTTTGCTCCATCATAAGCAACAATATTTCTTTTACAATCAGTTCATACTTGAGTAAATCAAGCATTACAAGCAACATTTTCACTTTGAGCTGAAAGAACTATATCAATTCCATTTGAACTAAGTGTAAAAGTTGATGTTAATGTGGAAGTTCATCAAGAAATGGTTAAAGGGTTTGAAACTTTTGTTTGTGGAGTTCAGTAAATAAGTGTAAATCCTGTAAATGAAAAAGTTCTTGAATTATAACTTGCACTGGTTATCATCTTTTGCTTTGGGGTACAATTTTGTGTTTCATATCACTCATTACATTTATATTTACAAACTCAAGTTTCTTCTTGACTCCAAGCCCAACTTGCTGTCCCTTGTGTCCCATTTAATTCTGAATTGTCTGGTCTGGTTCCACTACAAGTATCTAGTACACATGTATTTTCACTTGCTACATAATTTGCATTACAATTTGGAGAAAGTATTACTTCATCCAAAATTTTACTAAAACCTCCATTATTACAACTAAATATTTGTTTATAAGTGATGCTTCCATTTTCTATACTTATTTCTTTTTCAGCAGTATAAGTAGAATTATGTTCTGTTTCTCATATTTCATATCAATCTATTAGAGTTGCTGCACAATTTATTGCTTCTCATTCATTACAAGAGGAATATAAATATTCTTCTTTTATTTCTGTTTCATGTTTCCATATTCCATTACTACAAGTAAACTCTATTCCTGCTTCACATGTATTT
>JAUCCN010000023.1:0-12833 GCA_034676185.1 Patescibacteria group bacterium
AACTTTAATCGTTTTAAAAGATGGAAAACCAGTTGAAATGATGGTTGGAGTAAAACAAAAAGAAGAATTAAATGAAATAATTGGAAAACATTTATAGTTATATAAATACTTTCTTAAAAAGTAGAATGATTTTCATTCTATTTTTTTATGAGAATAAAAATGAAGTAATAGAAAATGGGATTTTAATAAAAATTTTTATTTTACAAAAAATCGCTATACTAAAAATTGCAGAAAAATAATATTCTTTTAATTTTATGTCTATGTTTATTGTTATTGATGGAATTGATGGAAGTGGAAAAGGAACTCAAGTAGAAATTTTAAGGAAGCATTTTGAAGAACTTGGGAAAAAAGTAAAAATTCTTGATTATCCAAGATATGAATATCCTTCATCGTTTATGGTGCAAAAATATCTCAATGGAGAATACGGAAAAACTCTTTCTCCAAAACTTGCCTCTATTTTTTATGCTATTGACAGATATGATTCTGTGATGGATAAAAATTATGTAGATTTTGAAAAATATGATTATATTATTTCAAATCGTTATGTTTCAGCAAGTATGATTCATCAAACAGGGAAAATAGAAAATGATGAGGAAGCAAAGGAATTTTTAGACTGGCTTTATGATTTAGAATATAATATTTTTGGTATTCCAAAGCCAGATAAAGTAATTTTTTTGAATGTTACTCCAGAAGTAAGTCAAAAACTCGTACTCCAAAAAGAGGAAAGAAAGTATTTAAAAGATGGAAAAAAAATGGATCTTCATGAAGAAGATATACACCATCTCCAAAATGCTTGGGAAAAAGCAATGAAAGTAGTAGAAATGTATGATGATTGGGTAAAAATAGATTGTGTTGAAAATGGAGAGATGTTATGAGTAGAAATTATTACCAAAAAAATTCTCTGAGAAATTGAGAAAATTAAAACATCTTTTAAAGGATAATTTTATGAAAAAATTATGAGATCAGTGAGAAATTCTTGCTATAGAATATTTAAAAAGAAACGGATACCATATACAAGAAATAAATTTTAAATTTTCTACTTTTTGAGAAGTTGATATTATCGCATATATTTGAGAAATAACTGTTTTTGTAGAAGTAAAATATAGAAGCAGTGAAAAATTTTGAACTGGAGAAGAATCCCTTTCACAAAATAAACTTTTTAAATTACAAAAAACGGTAGAATATTTTTGTGTAACTCATAATATCAATTTTGAAAAAATTCGTTTTGATGTTATATCAATCACCAAACAAGAAAAAAGTTATAAATTAATTCATTATAAAAATCAGTCGTTATGAAAACAATAATTATTTGAGTGTGAGCTTTTGGTTTTGCTATACTCAATCATCTTTCAAAAAATAATCCAAATACAAACTTTTTTGCTTATGAAAAAGATGAATTGGTACTGAAAAATTTAAAAACCACCAGAGAAAACCCTTATTTTTTTTCTGGAGTAAAATTAAAAGAAAATGTAATTTTTCTTGATAATTTAGAAACTTTGAGTGAATTTGATCTTGTTATTATAGCTATTCCAGCACAATTTATCTGAAATTTTGTGAAAGATATAAAAAATAATCTTACCCCTTGAGTTACTTTTTTGAATTTATCAAAATGAATCAATAATGAAACGCTTCAAACTCCGTGAGATATTTTGCAAAATGAATTATGAGAGTTTTCTTATCAATATGCTATTTTATCATGAGGAATGATTGCAGGAGAATTAGTAGAGGAAAAAATTCTTGGAGCTCAAATTTGATGTGAAAATATTGAATTATCAAAAAAACTACAATCAATTTTTCAAAATGACTCATTAAAAATTTCACTTTCTAAGAATATAAAAAATATAGAACTTTTTTGAAGTTTAAAAAATATTTTTGCACTTTATATGGGATTTTTAGAATGAACTTGATATGGTATGTCATCTATTTGATATTATTTTTGTGAACTTTATAAGGAACTTCCATTTCTTCTTCAAGATATGTGAGGGGATGAAAATATAGATTTTTCAGATTTTTCTCTTGGATGAGATCTGATTGCAACTTGTTTTTGAAATTCAAGAAATAGATATTTTTGAAATTTGGTTTGAAAATGAAAAACCTCTCAAGAAGCAGAAAGTATTTTAAAACAAGAAAAAAAACATGCAGAATGATATTATACACTTTTGTGAATACAAGATGTTATTTTAAAAAATGAAAAATTAGTGGAATTTGGAAAAATTGTCAAAATTTTTGTTGCATAATAAAAAAAGAATAGTTTTATAACTATTCTTTTTTCTTTTAGAAAGGAATATCTTCTATAGAAATTTCTTCTTCTTGTTTTGGTTGAGATTTTTTTACTGCTCAACTTGAAAAGTCATTTGTTTGGTAACTTGGAGATGCATTATCTGCACTTCTATTTCCATCAAGCATAATCATATTTTCACCAACGATTTCAGTTTTATATCTTTTTGTTCCATCTTGAGCTTCCCAATTTCTTGTTTGAAGTCTTCATTCTATATAAACTTTTTTTCCTTTATGAAGATATTGTCCTGCAATTTCTGCTAATTTTCACCATAAAACGATTGAATGAAATTCAGCAACTTCTTGTTTTACTCAAGAAGCATCAACCCAATTTCTATTGGTTGCTACAGAAAAACTACAAACATTTTGTCCAGAAGGAGTTTGTTTTAACTCAATATCTTGAGTAATATTTCCAATAAGTTGTACTTTATTTAAATCCATAAAATAAAAGTAAATATTAAAATATGTTTTTTAAACATACACTTATTATAAATAAATATAAAAAATTACAAGAAAAATTATTATTTTATCATTTTTTTTTGCAACTGTATAAAAAATATGATAAAATAATGACAGAATATAAATTTTAATTACATATTTATGAAAAAAAATATATTTTTATGAATACTTTTACTTCTTATTTCAATGTTTCAATTTTGAAATGTTTTTGCAAGTGATTTTACAACTCTCAGAGATATAGATAAGGGAACTTTCAATGAGTATAGGTACTATATGGTAAGGGAATATTTTCGTTTGAAAGAAAATTTTGAACTCAAAGGAACCATAGCAAAAGATATTGCAGATAATATTTTATCTCATGCAAAGGTATGATTTAATTATCTTCCTGATAGTTTGATGAATAATAACTATTATAATGATTTAAAAATTGCGGTAGAGAGAGGAATTGCTTCACCAAGAAGTGAAGTGTATTATGAAGATATTATTCAAAAATTGGATGTCTATATTCAAAAAGTAAGTATACAACAACTGACAGGAAGTATTGAAGCAAGTCCAATTACAGGAAATGCTCCATTAACAGTAACTTTTAGAGGAAGAGTAACAGATCCAAGTGGAACGGTTATTCCATCATCAAATTATATTTGGTGGTTTGATAATGGATGAATAAAAAAAGTAGTTGGAAGAGGACAATCTATAAATTATACATTTAAAGAAGAAGGAAATTTTTCTATATTCTTAGATGTAAAATCAAATCATAAAAATGCAGGAGGTTATACAGATATTCTTCCATTTTCTACCAGAAGTGTAGTGGAAGTAAAAGAAAAAGTAGCTTCTCTTATTATTAATATTAATTCAGTTTCCTTAAAAGAATCAGATGAAATCAAATTTACTCCAGAAGAGGCAAATTATGGACTTATTTTTGATGCTACCAGTTCAACTCCAACTGGATGAGCAAAATTTAGAAGAACCGAATGGAATTTTGGAAATGGAGTAGAAAGAAAATATGATGGATGACCAAAAATAGAAAGAGTAATCTATTCAAAAGAGTGAAATTATCCAGTGAGTTTAAGATTTATTACCAATGAATGAAAAACAATAGAAAGAAACTTTGTTATAGCTATTCATAAACCAATTGCAACGATTCAAGCAAATAAAGATGATGGATATATAGGGGATAAATTTACATTTTCAGCAAGATCATCAGTAAATGAAAAAAATCTTTCTTATACTTGGAATATTATAGATATTAGTAATGATAAAATTCTTTCCACTAAAAATGGAAGTACTTTTAATCATACATTTAGTGAAAAAGGAAGATATAATCTTCAACTTCAGATAAAAGATGCTGCGGGAAATCAAGATACAGATACAAAGATTATTTATATAAATTCAAGAGCTCCTGTTGCAGATTTTTCCTATACTATTCCTGATAAAGCAAAACCAAATAGAGTACTTCTTGATGGAACAAAAAGTTATGATCCAGATTTTAGTGATGATGGAAAGTTGAAATATATTTGGACTATTAATGGAGAAAAAGTAGAAATAGAAGCACTTGATAGTAAATGAGCAATTTGATACTATACTTTTGAGAGTGTAGGAGATCATAGTGTCGTATTAGAAGTAATGGACCCAGATGATATGAATGCAATTAAACAACAAAAAATTAAAATACAATCTATTCTATCAGTTGAGTTTTTTCCACTTCCAAGGGTAGTTCAAAGATCAGCAACCGTAAGATTTTCAGTTACTGCTCCTTATGCAAGATATTTTGAATGGGATTTTTGAGATGGAAATCAAAAACAATCAGCTTCAAGTAAAATGGAATATCAATTTCAAAAAAGTGGAATTTTTAATGTGAGACTTACTGTGAAAGATGCAGATGGAAATTCAAATCAACTTACTAAGACAGTGTATGTTGCTGAGTCAAATAGCCCTTATGCAGCTATATGAATAGATTTATGAGGAACTCAAGTACCATCTTTTGATGAAAGTGCTTGTAGTTGAGGTGCTTATATAGTTGATAGAGTAAAACCAGTTTATTTTAAATGAGGAGATAGTTTAAATTTAGATGGAGCAAATAATGGATTATCTTATACTTGGAAAATAGGACATGATAAATATATAACCAGTAGAGATACGAGCTTTAAGTTTGATGAACTTGGATGTTTTCCTGTAAAATTAACAGTAAAAAGTGATAAAAATAATTCAACTCATTCTTCAGAAACTTGGATAAAAGTGGAAAATTTAAAACCAACTTTATCAAGTCTTAATGTGTCAGTTCAAAATGAACAAGCTGACCCAGTAGTTGTCTCAGTATCTGCTGTTTGAGCAACTGACCCAGATGGAGTAGTACAATCATATTTGTGGTATTATTATACAGATACTGATACCGAACCACAAGATTTTAGAATTACTTCGCTTCCAAATACGACATTTGTTATCCCAAAAATTAGTGGAAATTATTATTTTGTTGTAGTAATGAGAGATAATAATGATGCGAGGTATTCATCAGAAGAATGAGATTCAAATAAATATTTTATTACTCTCAGTTGAGATAATATAAATACTCCGTTGGTTGATTTTAAAGTAAATAAAAATAATCTTTTCATTTGAGAAGAAGCAATATTTTCAGCAAAAGTAAAAAATGTATTATGACAAAATATTACTGATAAATCAGAATTTGCTTGGGATTTTGATGGAGATGGATTTTATGATAAAGAAACTCCTTCTTGAGAAATTTCACATAAATTTGAAAATTCTGGAACTTTCTATACAAAAGTGAGAGTAAAATACAAAGGAATGACCAATGTGAGAACTATTGAGATGAATGTTGCCAATATGCTAGAACCAAACTTTAAGTATATTTCTATTTGAGATACAATGGTATTCTTTGATACCAGTTCAGGAAAATATGACAAATCAGTTTGGGATATGTGAGATGGAAATACGATAGAAGCAAGAAGTAATTTTGTTTATACTTATGAAGATGGAAAACCTACTCATAAAGTAACTCTAAAAATTTCTGAAGGAACAAAAGTAAAAACAAAAACTCAAGATGTAGTGAAAGATTTAAAAGAAATGGTAAATGCTAGAAATTCTAAAGAAATATATCTGCTTTCAAATCTTAAAATTGAAAATGATACTATTGCTGTAGAGGAGGCGAGTCAGAAAGTTGTTATTTATATAGCAAAACAAAATGGAGTAGAAAATTATTGAGTGGATTTTGATATTGAAATAGATAGTGATTTAAATGGGACAAAAGATGATGATATTGATAATGAAAAAGACTCAAGTTTTCAAAGTGCTGGAATGATTGAAATTCCATTAAATGAAAAAAAACTTCAAACCGTTAGAATTTTTACTCTTGATAGATCAGGAAATATTCTTGAAGGAAAAGATATAAAAATTGATAAAAATTATATTACACAAGAAGAAATTGATGTTGATGCTATTGTTTTTAGTGGTATTAGCGATGCAGAGAAAGTAAAAATTGAAAAACTCAAAACCTATGTGCAATGACTTCCTCAAGAACACAGATTGAAATGAATGCAATATATTCAGAAATTGCAAGAAGAGTGGTTTTATGTTAATGAAAAAACGAAAATAATTTTAGAGTTTGAATCTTTTATAGATAGTTTAGGCGTGTCTAATGCTACAGAAATTATCAATCTTTTAGAGTCATTTTTGATTGAAGGACAAGAAGATCAATCTTTGAGAAATATGGCATATAATGTAGTAAAAAATTTGATTCCAAAAGAATTAGTAGAATATGATGAAATTATTGCAAACCTTGAACAAATAAATGAAAATCCAAATAAAGCAGAAGAAAATAAAGTACTTGGAAAAGAAATTCTTGAAATGATAAAAGATACTTCTCTCATTTCTAACGAAGATAAATTAACTATAAAAACCCAATTACAAGTTTTTATCTATGGATCAGTAGATAATATTCCTGAAGAAATAGTAAAAGAGGTAACAAATAATTCTTCAGAATCAGGAAATAAAGTAATAGGATTACTTTCATCATTAGCAAATTTTATTTGACTGATAGTTTGAGGTATTATATTTATTATTCTATGATTTTTTATATGGTTTAAAATTACCAATAAAAATAAAAATCAATGACTGCAAGATTTTATTATAGAAAAAACTTCTGGAAAAACAGAGGATATATTATGAGATTTTCAAGCAAAAGAAGTAAAAAAAGAAGAAGCATCTATTACGAGAAAAACAGCTACTCCAGAAAAAATTTCTTCTGATGTATTGTCATCTTGAAATTTTTGAGCACAACCAAAGCAGGAAGCAGAAGTTCCAGAATGGTTAAAGGGGGGTGAGCCAAAAAAAGAAGATGGAGTAAAACAAAATATGAATACTGAAGAACAAACTCCAGATTGGTTACAATGAAATACTGTTTCTTCTCAAAGTGTTGTTTCAAAATCAAATAAACAAGAAAATGTTTCCTCTGAAGAACAAGTTCCAGATTGGTTAAAAAATACTATAAATCAGGCAGATGAAGTTGCGAAAAACACAACAACTTGAGAAGTAAAAACACAAAAAATAGACACTCTTCCTGAACAAGAGGAAGTTCCAGATTGGCTAAAGTCTCAAAGCGAACCAATACAAGATGTTTGAGAAAAATGAGTTTCAAAGCAAGAAATACCTCTACAAGAAATAGATACTAGTATTTCTGAAGAACAAGTTCCCGATTGGCTAAAAGGAAGTTTTGAGGTAAAATCAGAAAAGAATAATACTTCTGAAGGACAAGAAAAAAATTGAAAAAAAGTTACTATTTCTGATGAAGGATCTTGATGAAAGGAAATAATAAATCTTTCTCAAGAAGAAGAAAAAGAAGATGTACCTTCTCAAATACAATGATGAGGATCTGAAATATTACCAGAAGAAGTTCCAGATTGGTTACAATGAAGTTTTTCTCAAACAGCAGAAATAAAAGATGAGAATAATGAGAAACAAATAGATACAAAAATTGAAGATGAGGAAGTACCAGATTGGTTAAAATGAGTAGTTTCAGAAGAAAAAATTGTTTCAGAAGAAAAAGAAATCAAAAAAACAAAAGCTTCACCAAAAACTTCACAGACTATAAAAAGTAGTGAAAAAACTACAAAACCTAAAAAAGCAATTTGAAAATCACAAGAGTTATGGAATGATGGTATGGATATTCCAAATTGGTTACAAGATTCACAAGAAAAAACTCCGTCTTCTCCAACAAAAAAAGATGATTTTTGGACTTTAGATGATACGCTACCTACTGATGAATCAGCTAAAAAGGAATAAAATTCTCGTAAGAGAGTTTTATTTTTTTATTGATTTATAAAATTTAATCATATAATGAAATGGTATTTTTATTATTTATATTATTATCATGTGAGATGATATTGCTAATTCACAAACAAGAGTAAAGAGTTTGAGACAGGAAATTTTTGATTTTTTAAGAGATTTAATAATAATTATTATTATTGTTTTTGTAGTAAGAACCTTTTTTATTCTTCCATTTCAGATAAGTGGCCAATCTATGTATGATAGTTATTATGATAGGGAGTTTATTATTGTAGATAGACTGAGTTATTTAACATATAAAGATCCTCAAAGAGGGGATGTAATTGTTTTTAATACTCATATAGATGGAAAAGAATATTTTATAAAAAGAGTGATTTGACTTCCAGGAGATACTTTAAAAATCCAGTCAGGGAGTGTATTTGTACAATCACCTGGAAGTGAGGATTTTGTTGAACTTGATGAAACTTATTTAAGTGATACGAATTATAAATCTACTTATGTTAGATGAGATGATAGTGAAAATATTTATGAAGTTCCAGAGGGAAGTTATTTTGTATTATGAGATAATAGAAATGCTTCTACCGATTCAAGATCTTGTTTTTCAAGTTGTGAGTTTTGAGGAAAAACAAATTATATAAAAAGAAGTGATATTACAGGGAAAATACTTATTGATTTAGGATATTTTAATTTGAAATCATTTTCATTTATAAATCCAAATTTATGAATAGATACAAAACCGAGATGGTTATCTTCTCCTTCAAGTTTTGAATATAAATAATATTTAAAGTTCCCTGTAAAGTCGAGAGTTCTCGACTTTTTTATAATAAATAATTCCTATGCAAGCATTTTATTTAATTGATAAACCTATATGAATTACTAGTTTTGATGTACTGAGACAACTAAAAAAATCTCTTTGAATCAAAAAAATGTGACATACGGGAACTCTTGACCCTCTTGCTACTGGTCTTTTATTAGTAGCAGTTTGAAATTATACAAAATTGATTCCTTATTTTGAAAAAGATATAAAAGAATATGAATTTAAAGTGTCTTTGGATGGAACTACACCAAGTTTTGATAATGAAACAGAAATTACATTTTTATGAGAAGAAAAAAAGAAGTATTTTAATGAATATTTGTCTCAACAGAAAATACAGACTTTACTACAAGAAAAATTTACAGGAAAAATTTCACAAATCCCCCCAAAATATTCTGCTATAAAAATTTGATGAAAGAAAGCTCTAGATATGGTGAGAAATTGACAAGACTTTGAAATGAGAAGTAGAGAAGCAATGATTTATAATATTGAGATTTTATGATTTTCTTATCCAGAATTACATTTAAAAGCAAAAGTAAGTGCTGGAACTTATATAAGAAGCATTGCAAGTGATATCTGAGGTATGTTATGAACTTGAGGTTATGTAACATTTTTAAGAAGAACTGAAATTGGGAAATTATCACTAGAACTTTCTCAAAAATTAGATAATTTTAGATGAGAAAAAAAACTTTCAGAAGAAAAATTATTTGGAAATGATAGATTTATTCAATTTTCTCAAGATATAATAGAGGCTTTAGATCATGGAAAAATAATACAACACGAGGATTTAAATCTGGACCATAAAAAAGAATATTTTGTAAAAAATGCAGAAAATATATCTCATATCATTCAATATGATGGCTTATATATCAAACCAATAAGAAAAATATAAAAAACTCAAAAAAAGATTTGCATTATTTTAATTTTTTTATAAAATGCTTGGGCTTTGTTAGATATTTGGGTTAGTAGCTCAGCCGGTAGAGCAGCGCCCTTTTAAGGCGAAGGTCGTGGGTTCGAATCCCGCCTGACCCACCATTTATACCAGAGCGTTAACCAATTTTAAAATTTGTTATATAACGCTACATAAACAAAGCAATAAAAAAAAGAAGTAATTCAAATGAGTTACTTCTTTTTGTAATTATATCTTTAAAGCTATGTCCGGTGTCAAGCCACCAAAAACTGGACACGAAATATCTTAACAAAAAAGAAGAATTATGAGTGTAATTTAGCAAATTTTGCAGGAGTCATTTTTAAAGTAGTATGAATTCTAAAATTGTTGTAATAATAGATATGTAAATGTATTGCCTCTATTACCTCAGCCATAGATTTAAATCTATTTAAGTCTCATAATTCAAATTTTAACTTTCAATAAAAAGATTCCTGACATCCATTCTCCCAAGGAGAAGATTTTCTACTCATAGAAGCAGAAATATTATACTTCTTGAGTATTTCAAAATATTCATAACTCCTGTATTCACTTCCTTGATCAGAATGAAGAAATAGAGGAGTTTGATTAGATGTTTTAAAGAAAATATCAGAACAATATATGTGAAAAGTTGATAAAATATCATTTAAAGAAAAAAGAAGAATTATAGATATATTAGTTCAAAGGATCTTAGTAAAAAAAATAACTACTGATAAAGTAGTTTATTTAGATGAGCAAAATGAGTTAAATGATAATACAGATAAAAGCATAAAAATTGATATTTTCTTCAGGTTCGAGGCAAAAAAAGTTGAAGAAAATATTGAGTCACCCGAACTCAGTAAAGGTATTAAGAATCAAAAAAACACCCCTAAGGATGCTATTAATGACGTTATTGGTCGGAGACGTGAGACTCGAACTCACAACCCCACGCTCCCAAAGCGTGTGCGCTAGCCAATTGCGCCAGTCTCCGATTTTTTAAATAGCTAGACTAGTTTCCTAGTACTAGCTACTTTTTTCTCTTAATGGTGGGTGTACCAAGAGTTGAACTTGGGACCTCGTGATTATCAGTCACGCGCTCTAACCAACTGAGCTATACACCCGTATAAATAAAAAGCGCAAAATACAAAAAATTATATTTTACACTTTGTATTTTTTGTTTTAATATGGAGCGGGTAAAGGGACTCGAACCCTTAACCCTCTGCTTGGAAGGCAGATGCTCTAGCCAATTGAGCTACACCCGCTTACTTTAACGCTTGGGTATTCTATTAAAAAATTTAAATAAGTCAAAACTTTTTTTAAAATTTATTTATTTTCTTTCTTTTAAAGCTTTGAGAGTATTTTTCATAAGACATGCAACCGTTAACGCTCCTACTCAGCCAGGAACTGGAGTAATAGCATTTCCATTTTTTATAATATTTTCGAAATCACAGTCACCATATATTTTTTCATCAATTACGCTAAATCCTACGTCTAAAATAATACTTTTAGGATTTATTTTTTCTACTGTTAAAAATTTTGGTTTCCCCATAGCAGTGATGATAATATCAGCATTTTTTGTAAAAACGGAAATATTTTTTGTTTTTGAATTACAAATAGTTACTGTTGCAGAAGCATTAATAAGCAAATTTACAATTGGTTTTCCAACAATATTACTTCTTCCAATGACAACAATATTTTTCCCAGCAATATCAATATTATAATATTTTAATAATTCCATCATTCCACTTGGTGTGCAAGGAGCAAGACCAGAAGTATCTCCAATAACAATTTTTCCTTGATTCTCAGGATGAAATCCATCTACATCTTTTTCAGGAAGTATAGCATTTATAATTTTTTTTTCATTTATATGTTCTGGAAGAGGGAGTTGGATGATATATCCACTTATATTTTCATCATTATTAAGAAATTGGACTTTTTGAAGTAATTCATTTTCAGAGATATTTTCTTCAAACGAAAAAAGTTCAAATTCAATTCCTACATACTCAGCCCATTTTTGTTTTTGTTTTATATATCTTAGAGACGAAGGGTTATTTCCAACCAAAATTACTCATAATTTTGGTTTTTTTGAAAAAGTAAAAATTTCTTTTTTTATATCTTCATATATCGCTTGGGCAACTATTTTTCCATCTAAAATCATTTTGTAGTAATTATTCATAAAATTTTGATTTATTATATAATCAAGCTATAATAAAGCAAATAGTTTTTAGGAATTTAGGAAAATATATGGTAAATAGACTCATTTCTCTTGCAATTTTGATATGTATTTTTTGAGGAATATATGGATTCTATTATTATTTTTTTGTAATAAATAAATGAGAGTTAACTCTTATTTCTAATGTAGAGAATTATAAAGTGGTACTTTATAATAAAAACTTGATGGTACCATTTTCTACAGAATGTGAGAGCAAAAAGTGTGAACTTATTGATATTGCACCATTTGAATATGAAATGACAATTATAAAAGAAGGCTATAAAGATATTCAAAAAAATATTCGTGTTTTAGCAAGACAAAAAAGTGAAGAAGCATTTATACTACAAAAACAATTATATGTAGAACCAGTCATTCAAAAAGAAGAAAAGCAGTGAGAATCTGAAACTCAAATTCAACATATAAGAGAAATTGCAGAACTTCAAAAAACATATAAATCTTTTCAAATTCCAAATCTTTGATATTTTTATTTTCAGCAAAATGATGATAAAACTTTGACTCTTTTTCATAAAAATGGAGAGGAAATAAAAAATCTATATTCTTTTTCACAAATAGAAAGAGCAAAAATAAATATCACTCAAATATTTCAAACCTCAAATATGATCAGTATTCAATATGCGGATGATGTGTATTTATATAATCTCTCAAAAAATACAATAGAAAAGGTCTATTTTCCTCAAGGTATTGATTATATAAAAAAATCAAAAAATGAGTATCATTTTGTAAACCAAAAATGAACTTTTTTATATGATAGTAATACGAAAAAAATAGAATATTTTTATATATTTAAAGATTTTATTTATTATGACAATGAGCATTATTTATGAGTTATTTTTTCTTCTGAAACAGAAAAA
>JAUCCN010000024.1:0-9564 GCA_034676185.1 Patescibacteria group bacterium
GATTACATTACTCAAATTCTATACTCGATTTCTTTTTGAATAAACATTCTATCTCTTCCATATTTGAGACGAGAAAGTTCATAAAAAGCTTTGGCTATATTTTCATCTCATTTTTCTAAATATGGATTTTTTGGAATAATAGAAAATGGTGTTGTTGGTTGATTATCAACAGATAATTTCATTACAGCTTTAAATTTATCCATATTTACTAAATCCTGATTTGAAAATACAGGAGCATAATATTTTTCCATAAACTCTCCATCTTCTGGTCATATTTTGTAACTCATAATTGTTCCTACATTTCAGAAAATGGCTCATTTGAGATTGAGATTTGATTTTGTAAGTGCATCAGATTTTTCCAGTTGTCATAAATATTGGTGAGCAAGAACGAGCCCAAGGCGATATTTTCTGGCTTCTGAAAGAATAGATTCGATACTTGGAGTAATATAGTTTTGAAATTCATCTATGTACATGAAAAAATCTTTTCTTTCTTCTTTACTCATATTTTGCCTTCTCATTGCTGCCATTTGTATTTTTGAAACCAAAATCAACCCAAGAAGTTCAGAGTTAATATCTCATAAAATTCATTTTGAAAGGTTTACCATAAGGATTTTTGAAGTATTCATCACTTCAGAAATATCAAAGCTTGATTTTGTTTGCCCAATAATATTTCTCATCATCGTATTGGTAATAAATCAACCAAATTTTGCAGCAAAATATGGAATCATTTCTTGTTTTTCTCTATCTCACATAGAGGCATATGTTTTTTCCCACCAAGCTTTTACAATTGGATTTTTTACATGACGAATTCTTTCTTTTTGAAAATCTTCATCTGTAAAAAGTCTTACAATATCTGTTAAAGCTCATCATTCTGGATATTCCATTAATGCAAGAACTCAGTTTCTAAAATAATCTTGGATACGAGGCCCAAATATTTCATTTCAGAAAAGTTTTATCATTATATTGAGCGAATCTTGTGCTACTAAATCTCTTTCATCAGCATTATGTGCTTCTAGTAAATTGAGTCACATTGGTCTTTCATAATCTGCTGGATTAAAAATAATCACATCATCAGCTCTTTCTCTTGGAATAAAGGGAACTAAATCTTTCGCTAAATCTCCATGAGGATCTATAACAGCAATTCATTTTCCATTTTGTAAATCTTGTCTTGCCATTACTTGTAAAATAGAAGATTTTCAAGTTCCTGTTTGCCCAATTACATAAAAATGTCTAAATCTATCTTCATCTTTTATTTTTATTTCTTTTTTTACTCATCTATAAATATTATCTCATAAAATAAGTCCTTCTTTTGGAATGCTCGTAGGAGCTTTTACAATTTTAAAATTTTGCCATTTTATTTCGGGAGTTTTATTATATTTAATATGAGGAAGATGAAATACTGAAGCGATTTCTTCTGTATTCATTAAATCTTGTTTGAGGTAAAAAGGTTTTTTAAAATAACGGAAAATATAATTTTTTATGAGTGCATTTTCATTGTGTCTAATGGTTGCAGTAAAACCATTAAAATCAGGATAATTAAATTGTCTGAAACTTGAGATTATATTAATGAGATTTGATTTGGTGGTTGATGGATTATTTCCAGTTGCGATAATTCTTATGATGGTTTCATATCCTGTTTTTTCAGCTTTTTCATCAACTGTTTTTGCTCTTTCTTGAGTAAGAGCACTGGTTTTATTTTGAGGAGAAGCATCTTTTTTTTCATCATCATTCATCACAAATAATTCAAACAGAGAAATCATAAGTTTGATAGGATTGAGTGAAAATCAAGGTTTTTTTCCTTCCATGATTTTACTTGAAATAAGAGAACAATCATTTTGCCAATCATCACTGACTGGTTTTAAGAGGATTTGTACTACTCCTGATTCGTCTTCTGCGAGTTTTGAAAAAGCATTCGTAATAGTATTTATAGGATCAGATTCTAACTTTTGATAGGTTTTTATTGGATAATAAAAATCTTTTACTAAATCAAGATACGTTCCAGTATAATATTTTCTTCCAGAAAAAATATTTACTTCAGGAGTTTCTTCAATAATAGCATCTGAATAAAATCCGTTGATTTGTTTTTCAAAAAGATCTTTGTATTCATATGGGCAGACAATATAAAAAAATATTTCTCATTCATGAGCAACATATTCTAGCGAAAAATGATCTTGTCCTAAAATTTTTGTTTTGATTTTATTTGATTGAATACTTTTTAAACTCGCAAGAAGTTGTTCCATAATAGAAATGGTTTCTTTAAAATCTTTTTGTGTTTCTTGTTTTTCATCTAAGTCAGAATTCTTTTTCGGCATAGTTATACATAAAAAAGACAACCTTAATGTTCTTTTAAGATTTTCTTTTTTTCTTAAATTATATATGTAAAATATAATTACTCAGATTCAGATAATAACTCAAAATATTCCAAAAAAATTCATATTTGCTACTATAATATATTGTATTTTAAGCATTATAACACATTTTTTTTTGTAGGCAAAGAAAGTTATGATTTTAGAGCTTGATTTTTTGAAATTTTTATATATAAAGAAATTATATTTTTAATTCTAATTCTATATTTTATGGAACATTTGAGACATAAAGATCGATTTATTAAGCATACTATTTCAGCACCTTTTATTTATGTAGTATTTTTTGCTTTTGTTATTTTAGATATTTTTGTTGAGATGTATCATAGAATTTGTTTTCCTTTGTATGGACTTGATTTGGTAGAAAGAAGTAAATATATTAAATTTGATAGACATAAACTTCCATATCTTTCATGGCTTCAAAAAGTCAATTGTGCTTATTGCTCTTATGGAAATTGACTTATAGCTTATGTAAAAGAAATTGTTGCTCAAACAGAAATATATTGGTGTGGAATTCAAAGTCAAAAAGATTCAAATTTTATTCCTCCGGAGCATCATAAAAATTTTCTTGCATATTGAGATGAAAAAGTTTTTTTTGAAAAATATCCAAAAACAAAAAAAGAATGTAAACTATTTGAGTAAAAAATTGATTTTTTCTTTTTCTTTTGCAAAATGAATGGAGAAGCTTCCTCTTTTTAAAACTCCAGATAATGCAATTTGAAATTCTTTGGTACAACATATTTCAACACAGAAGTTTCAAAGTCTTTCTGATCATGATGGACAGGAGATAAAATTTAAAATTTAAATATTTTGAATTATCGATTTTAAGATATATTTTGTATTTTCATCCAGTCATTTTAGTTTTAAAATATTTTTAATACTTTCTTTTGAGATAAAAGAAAGTATTTTTTGTACGGTGGCATTTTGATGATTTTCTTTTAAAATTCATAAAATATTTAATATTTTTAAGTGAGAAAAAATTATTTTTTCTTCCGAAATGTTTTTTATTTCTTGAAGCTCAAATAGTATGTTATAAATCTCACCAATGCAGAAATTATAAGCACATTTTTCTCAAATATTTTTGAGTAAATAGAGATATTCATAAATAATTTCATAATTTTTATCTGCATAGGCAAATTCGCTTTTAATTTTTATATTTCTTATTTCATGAATAGAAAATTCTTTTTTTACATTCACTTCAAAGTTGATGATATATCAAATATCAAGATTTTTTTCTTTTTTTCCTGATTTTGCTTTTAATTTTAATTTTCCATAATCATAAGTAAAGACATCAAATAAAAACTCCTGATCTTTATGAGGATGTATTTTAAGAATGATCCCTGAAGTTTTAAAAATAGACATATTTTTTTAGAATATGAAAATAATATTTTTTCTATCATATAAATTTTTTCTAATTATAAAAGTTTTTTAAAAATTTACTTTTTCTTAAACATTCATATACTCTCTAAAGTTATTTTTTAAAATAAAAATTATGCTAGAATTGCCAAATTATATTGAACTGATTTCAGTTGAATTGGAGCTAAAAAGCTTTCAAGTAGATGTAGTTTTATCACTTGTCTGAGAGTGAGCAACCGTTCCATTTATTGCTCGTTATAGAAAAGAAAGAACAGGAAATCTTGATGAATCTCAAATCAGAGATATTATAGAATTACAAAAAAAGATTGAAAATCTCTACAATGCAAAACAAACTGCTATCAATGGAATTACAGAAAGTTGACTCATGACAGATGAACTTATGCAAAATATTTTGGCAGCAAAAACTTTGAAAGAAGTGGAGGAAATTTATAAACCATATAAATCAAAGAAAAAAACAAAAGCAATGATTGCTATTGAAAAATGATTTCAAGTGGTAGCAGATAGCATAAAAAGAAATAATTTAGAAATTCCTGAACATCTTTTAAAAGAGTATTCAAAAGAAGAAATTATTGAAGGAAGTGAGGAAATTATTGCAGCAGAAATCTCAGCAAATAGCGAACTCAGACATTTATTGATAGAAGAAAATAAAAAATATGGAATGATTGAATCTGGAAAAAAATCAGAAAAAATGCTTGAAAAATTAAATGAAAAAGATAAAGAACAAATCCCAAAATTTGAAATTTATTTTGAAAATTCTCTCAAAATTAATTATATCAAACCATATCAAATTTTAGCTTTAAATAGATGAGAAAAACTTTGAATTCTCAATGTAAAAATTACAAAAGATGAAACTATTTTTGATAAAACAAAAAATAAATATTCAAAAATTTTGCAACTCAAAGAAAGTTTTATTGAAGCATTAGAAACTGCATTTAAAATGTGATATGATGCACTTTTTTCATCAGTAGAAAATGAGCTTCGTTCAGATTTAAGTGAAATAGGGGAAGATGATTCTATAGGAACATTTCAAACAAATTTAGAAAAATTACTTTTATCAAAACCTGAATATGGAAAAACTATTTTAGCAGTTGATCCAGGATATAGAGCTGGATGTAAACTTGCGATTTTAGATCCTTTATGAAATCCAATATTTTTTGATAAAATATTTTTACATGAAATGCTTTCAGCAAGAAAAAAACTTCAAGATATTTTCTCAAAATATGAAATTGATACAGTAGTAGTTGGAAATGGAACAGCAACAGATGAAACTCAAGCTTTGATTTGAGAATTATTTTCAAAAGATATTTTTGTAGTAAATGAATCAGGAGCCTCTGTTTATAGCGCTTCTGATATTGCAAAAGAAGAATTTCCAGATCTTGATTCTCTTGATAGAGGAACGGTTTCTATTGGGAGAAGATATATTGATCCACTTTCAGAATTGGTAAAAGTACCAGTTGGAAGTATTGGAGTGGGAATGTATCAACATGATGTTCCAGAAAAAAAATTAGAAGAAAAACTTGGATATGTAGTAGAAGATTGTGTAAACCAAGTGGGAATCAATGTAAATACGGCATCAATTTATCTTTTGAATCATATTTCATGAATTGATAAAAGACAAGCAAAAAAGATTTATAATAATAGACCATATAAATCAAGAAAAGCTTTGGAAAAAGTCCTTTGAGAGAAAGCTTATGAACAAGCCATTTGATTTCTAAGAGTTCCAGAAAGTAGTGAAATTCTTGATAATACAGATATTCACCCAGAACAATATGAATTAGCAAAATATATTATTGAAAATAATATTTCAAAAGTTGATGAAACAACAAAAAAATTATATGCGGATGTAAATAATGACACAATTACGTTTATAAAAACTTCTTACTCAGAAATTGGGAAAGAAAAAAGAACCACTTCAACCAGTACAAAAGCAAAAAAAGCAGTGAGTATAAAAACCCTAAAAGAAGGAGATATTCTCGAGGGAGTGGTAAGAAATGTAGTTGCTTTTTGAGCATTTGTGGATGTATGACTTAAAAATGATGGACTGGTACATATTTCTGAAATTGCTGATACTTTTGTGAAAAATCCTATGGACTTTGTGCAAGTTGGAGATAAAGTAAGAGTAAGAATTACTACCATAGATAGAGAAAAAAATAAATTACAACTGAGTATGAAAAACTTATAAAAAATATGACTTTTAGATATCTAAAAGTCATATTTTTTGGCAATTACTTGCTGAATTCTTCTTACAAATTCGCTCGTTGTTTTTTCTACTTTTATTACTGATAAAGTAGTTTCTAAATTTTTCATTTGTGTGTTTATGTAGGCAATAATTCAATTTTTAGTGATAGAAAGATTTGCTTTATCTTGAAAAAAATTGATTTGAGGTTTTATATCTTCTCATAAACTTGCTGCTAAATCAAATTGAATAGATTCTTTTAATTCATTTAATACTGTTTCTTTTCCTTCAAGAATAGAAATAATTATTTCAATTTTTTCTTCAAAACTACTATATCTAATTTTATAATTTTCTCACTTGAGCTTTTCTTGAATTTTCATAATACATTGATGAAAAGCTTGAGCATCAAATAGACAGGTTCCATTTTCACAAGTAAGAAATTTTGGATAAAATTTTTCAAAATATACATAAAGAAATATTTTTGCAGTGATAATTTTTCATATAAATTCTTTTATGATAAAATCATCATCTATATTTTCTCTTGGAGAGGGGAGTTTATTTATTCACATATGAGTTTAATTATGAAGGTAAATATCTATTTGAGAATTTTCTTTTCTTTTTAAAGTTAAATTTATGCCATAAGCAAAACTTGGGATATGAATTTCTGTTTTTTGTCAAAGAGTTTTAGGGTCTTTTTTTAATGTTTCGAGTATACTATATCTGAGCATTTTTATAAATTCCTCTAAATGAAATCATGGTCTAAAAATAATATTTTTTGCATAATCATCCATTTTTAAAAAAGTACAATTTGGAATTTCCCAAGAAGTTTTTGGATAGCTTTGTTGTTGTTTTTCAAAAATTTCCTCTACTATTTTATTTATTTTTCCAATTCTATCAAGTTGGGCAAAGCTAAATTCTCCATTTTCTTTTCCTTGTGTTATATCAGTCATAATTCTTGCTTTCTGCCCAGAAGCATTCAGACAAGTATGGATATAATTTTTAATATTTTCTAGATCTGATTCTTCTTTATTTGGTAAAAATAATTCTATTTCATCACCACCAAATCTAATAATACCATTTTTGTATTTATCTCTTATTCTGAGTTGAACTTCTCTAAAATTATCCGTTACCGTTTTTCAAGCACTTAAAAAAAGTTCTTTTAATTGTTTTTCATAATATCCTTTAGGAATTGCTCCATCTTTATATTGTTTTTTGAGCTCTAATATTTGTTTAGCAATAGCATCAAAATCAAAAATATTTTCAATTCACATATCTTTTATATCAATACTGATACAAACTCATTTTTTATTTTTAATAGCATGAGAAAAAGCTTCTTTTGTATATCCTCATTTATAAGTTTTAAATAAATAATCAGTATGAATAATTCATTTTACCATTTCTGAATTGATATGAGTAGCGGTATTAAAATCTTGGAAAATATTCTCTATATCTTCAATAGGAGGAATATAATCTAGTGCTAAATTACGAATTTGCATAAATTTTGCTACTTGTTTTACGAGTCTAGTTGGAGTAATATTTTTAGGATATTTTCTTACATATCTCAGAAGCTCACTTGATATATTTATTTTTCCACTTTGTTCAAAAATTATATTGTAATGAGTTCCATCAAATTCAAATTTTTTTCCTCTATATTCTTTTATAATTTGTTTTTCAATATTTCATCCTTGTTCTAATAATTTGAAAATAATATCTTCATTATAATCTTGAACTGATATATTTCTTTTTGGAATTCAGGCTCTACTTGATATTTCAGATTTTCTTAAAGTTTCTAGTCTATTGATATGTGATAATGCATTGGGAATAGAAACTTGAGAAATTCAAAAATTAAAATGTCATTGTATTGCATGTTTAATTTTTTCTATTTTTTCAGAAATATAATCTTTATATTGAGTATCATTTTTTGGGGTCAGTTCTCAAATATTTATTTTTTCATCAATAATTTCTTTAGCTCTTTTTTTTATTTCTGTAGCAAGAGAGGAGAGTAGGGATGCAATTACTTCTTCTTTTTTTTCTAAATTTCAGAAAAAAACTTCTTTTGTACGAGAAAAATTTCATACAAAAGTAATATTTCTATAATCATCTTTTACTATTCTTGTTTTATAATTAGGATTTCCATACTGAGCTAAATTTTCACGACAAAGAGATTTAAAGTGTCAAATTACTACATCACAAAATTTCTTTCCCGCAATATCATTGAGATGTTTTACTCAAGAAATATTTATATTTACTAAATCATCTCAAGCAACCAGTCTTAATGCTTCTACTAATGGAAAATTTTGTGTTAATATACGATTAAATCTTTTTAAATATACTCAACTATTTTCTTGTTTGAGAGGATTTATATCAATTTGTGTAACAGTATTTGTGTAGAGATATTCAATAATTTCATTATCAGATAAATGATCCATAAAATTTCTATCAATAACAAGGCATTTTGGGAGGAGGGTTTCACTTACTATACGACAAAAAGGCTCACTTAGACTTTTTAATGGATCTGAGAGTTGATTTTGGGAAAATAAAGTAGATTCAGAAAGTATAGCTCTTGCCATTCTTGTACTATTATATAAATAATCTGACTTGAGTATATCATATATTTTCTTTTTTCGCAAAAAAGTGAGTAATTAAATTGAAAAAATAAAAAAATACATACAATATCTTTTGTATTTTATTATTTATTATCAAATATGATTGACTTAAAAGCAGTAAGAACCAATCCAGACAAAATGAAAGAAAATATTCAAAAAAGAAACTTAAAGGTTGATTTGGATACGTTTTTAGAAATGGATAAAAAAATAATTATCTTTAACCAAGAACTTGATGCCCTAAAAGCTACAAAAAATAATTTTTCAAAACTCATTCCAACTTTATCAAGTGAAGAAAAAAAAGAAAAATTATCTCAGATGAAAGCACTCAGCGAACAAGAAAAAATTTTAACAGAACAATTAAAATCTTTAGAAGGGGAATACAACTCTATTTTATACAGACTTCCAAACTTTTTAGATGATACTGCAGCTATTTGACCAGATGATAGTGGAAATGTAGTTGAAGAAAAATTCTTAGCACCAACTGAATTTGATTTTGCCCCAAAAACTCATTATGAAATTTGAGAAGCAAAATGATGGATTGATACGGAAAAATGATCAGAAATTTCGGGAGCAAGATTTTGGTATATAAAATGAGAATTAGTATTTTTACAGTTTGCTATTATTCAATATGCATTATTAAAATTATCATCAAAAGGTTTTTCTCCAATACTTCCTCCAGTTTTGGTAAGAGAACCAGCTATGTTTGGGACGGGATTTTTACCAGCTGGAGAAGATGGAGTGTATAGAGTAAATGAAAATGATGATGATTTATATCTTGTGGGAACAGCAGAGGTGCCAGTAACTTCATATCATTCAGGACAAATTTTAGAAAATCTAGATGTTCCTATAAAATATGTTGGATATAGTGAATGTTTTAGAAAAGAAGCTGGATCAGCAGGAAAAGATATGAGAGGTATTTTAAGAGGACATCAATTTCAAAAAGTAGAAATGGTATGTTTTTGTAAACAAGAAGAGAGTGGAAAACTTCATAATGAAATGGTAGCAGCAGAAGAAGAAATTTGGCAAGGATTAAAAATTCCAT
>JAUCCN010000025.1:0-8513 GCA_034676185.1 Patescibacteria group bacterium
ACTCTTCCAATTTTTAATAAATTTTTCATATCACACAAATTATCATCTAAAATTCTTTGTATTATCATACTCAAAATAAGATATTTTCAAACTTTGTTTCTTTTTTTATTCTTTTAAAATGTATTGACAAATATAAAAAATATAATTTTAGAAAATATAAAATTTTTTATTTACAAAAAGTACAAATAAAATATAATATTTAAGTATTTTATTTTATTATTTTTAACTATGAAAACAAAAAATACATATCTTATTATGAAAATGTATCATAGTATCTCTCAAGCTTCACCTAAACGTATTCATTCAATCAAAAAAAAAGGATTCACATTAGTAGAATTGATCATTGTAATAACTATTTTAGCAATACTAGCAACAATAGCATTTATATCATTTAAAAACTATTCTTGAAATGCCAGAGATGGAAATAGAGTATCAACTTTAAAAAATATTGAAACTGGTTTATGAGTTTATTTTGTAAAAACTTGAGAATATCCAATGCCAGAATGAAATATTTTGACTGGAAGTATCAATGGGAAAGAAATTATATATTCTTGAGAAATAGGAGAAAATATATCAAGAAGTATTAAATTAAACAAAGTTTCTGTTGATCCTGTATTGTGAAAAATTATAAATACTGAATTACGTATAATAAACAAGAATACAATCTTTGAGGAATTGGAGAGTCAGATAGTATTTCACAAAAAATAATTCCAATAACATATGCAGATAATTATTTTTGACAAGTAGTATGAAATTATAAAGGTTATATTAAATATTCTACTGGAAGTTATCATTATCTTACCAATGCACCGAGTCTTATATTTACATATAGTGGAAGTATAAATAATTTAGAAGATATTTTTTTAGAAAAAGAAAAAGTTCATTTTATTATCAAGAAATGAGAGAATATTCCATATGAAGTTTCTGGGAAAATAAACTCTCAAAATCCGGATGAAGTTATAAAGAAAAAAACAGGAAAACCAAATGCACAGTTTGAAAATCTTGATATTAGTGAAGTAGTAAGTGCAAGTTCTGATACAGAAAAGAAAACAAAAATACAAGAATTACTAAATAATCAAGAAAATGAACATATCCTTGATAGTTTTTGAAGTGATAATGAAGAAATGTTTGAAAATATAGTAAATGGATGAATTCCTCAAACAACTTCAAATAATTCTTCTTCGAGTTCATCAAGTAGTTGATGAGGAAATCTTCCTTCTCAAAATAATTGTCTTGCAAATCCAAGCTTTGAAAAAGATTGAAAAATATTTAATGTTCCCGAGTTAACTAATTGAAGTTCAGCAAATCCTAAACCATACATCGATGTAGTAGAAAATAATGGGACTTTTAGATATGAACTTACCGTTACTTGTACAGATTCAATTTTAGATGGAAGTGTATCATCTCCTCAATGACAATTTTGTGATTATTGATATGTACTCAATGAGACATGAATAAGTTGTATTCCAAAAAAATGTGATGCAGTTATCATAGATGGTTATAATATACCAATTTTAAATCATTGAGCAAGTAATGTAAATATTACAAAAATACTTTCTATTACATGATGAAATCAAACATGGGTTTGAAAATTTAGCTGTAATTTTTGAACTGTTACTTCAATTTCTTCTCAACCAGTAAATTTAGTATGTAATGCTTGATATTATAAAACAGATATTAGTACTTGTACTATTACTAGTAAGGGATATTATTCTTTATCTGGTGCAACAACTCAAACAGTATGTTGAAATGGGAAATATCAAGATGAAGTTTGACAATGAAGTTGTAAAACTTGTACTAATAAAATAGAAAATTCAACATATATTCTGTCTTCAGCTTTAATTGCTAATATATGCCCATGGAGTTGTGCTCCGTGATATTGATATAATTGAACTTCATGTGTACCAGCAACTCAATGTATTTCTTGATTAGAATATATAACTATTTGAAATGGACAATCATGGGCTTGTAAAAATGTAGGAGCAACCAGTGTTTGGAATGGAATAGACTCTTTTACTTGTACATCAAGTACAGATTGTTCTAATAAACCTCCATATGCAGGTAATTATTACCAATGGGGAAAAGATAATACTTCATGGACTATTTGACAATCAGCTCAGCCATATTATTATTGATGGGAACCCACTAATAATACAAGGTGGTGATCAAGTAATTCTGATTTATTTTGGTGAAATTGAGGATGAACTACATCAATATGAAGAAAAGGTGCTTGTGATGATGGATGGCATATTCCAAGTGCATATGAGTGGTATGAGATGTGTAAAACTTTAGGAAATACATCTGATTGTGAAAATACAAGCGCTACTAAAACAGCTATACAATCAGCATTAAAGTTTCCATATACTTGATTACGTGCATGGGATACTTGAAATTATTGATATGTAAATGATACAGCTTATTATTGGGGAAGTAGCCCATATTATGATGACGGAGTACGTTTAGCAATTCTAAAAAATTCTGAAACAATATGAATTTGACCATCTTATAGAGCATTTTCAATGCAGATACGTTGTATGAAGAATAATTGGTAATAAATATATTGACAATAAAAAATAAATAGATATAAATAATATTCATTTATCACTTATTTTTATTCTATATGAAATCGTTTCGAAATACTTTAGCTACTCTTACTCTTTGAACTACTTTAGCAGCATTGTCACCATGAGTACAAGCGTGAATTGATGAAGTAGTACAAGAGACTGCAAATACAGCAAATGTACCTACTCTAGAAACTAGAAAATTAGTAAAGCAAGACTCAAATCATAAACTAAAACAATGACAAAGTGTGTATGTGCTCTATAAAGTGAAATCATTAAATGGAAAAGATGTATGAATTTTTATGCAAACTCAATATGATAATGTAAAAATGAAATGATATGAATCATTTTCATACCCAGGACATGATGGAAAAAGATTTCAATTATTGGTAACAAATGATATAGAAAATATTCCAGGAACTTCTGATTTTTCTACATATATTATAAAAAAATAAAAAAAAGCCTTTTACAGGCTTTTTTCTTTTATTTCAGTATTTAATTTTGAGATAAATTCTTCAAGAGAAAGAGTTGATTGCTCTTTTGTTCTTACATTTCTTATTGAAACAGTATTATTTGCTACTTCTTGCTCTCAGATAATTACAATATAATTATATTTTGAAGTTTCTCCATTTCTAATTTTTTTATTAAAACTATCACTTGAAAGATCTATATCACTTCTTATATCAAGTTCTTTTAACCTCATATTCAGAGATTTTGCATAATCTTCAAAATTTTCTGCAACAGGAACAATATTTACTTGTCTTGGAGACATCCATAAAGGAAATGCTCCAGCAAAATGTTCAATAATAATTCCCATAAATCTTTCTAAACTTCCTGAAATAGCTCTATGAATAACGACTGGTCTTTCTTCTTCTCCAGCTTCATTTGTAAAGCTAAGTTTAAATCTTTCTGGAAGATTAAAATCACATTGAATAGTAGCAAGTTGCCATTCTCTACCAATACAATCTTTAAACATAAAATCAAGTTTTGGTCAGTAAAACGCTGCTTCTCCAGGCATTCTTTTGTATGGAAGATTATTTGCAATAGCAGCTTCTTCTAAAGCTCATTCAGCTTGAACCCAAACATCATCTGAACCAAGATATTTACTTCTATCTTCATCATCTCTTACAGAAAGTGAAACCCAATAATCATTGATAAGTCCCATAGTTGTATAAAACTCTTTTATGATATCAGTAATAAGTTTTACTTCTTCTTTTATTTGAGTAACTCTACAGAATAAATGTCCATCATCTTGAGTAATTGCTCTTACTCTGGTAAGTCCTGATAATTGTCCAGTTTTTTCATCTCTATACACAGTTGCAGGTTCAAAATATCTTACTGGCATATCTCTGTAAGAAAATTGATTATCAGCAAAAATTTGCATATGATGAGGACAGTTCATTGGTTTTACATAAAATTTTTCTTTTGAAGTTCCTCCCCAAACACTAAACATATCTTCTAAATAATGCCCAGCATGTCCAGAAGTTACATATAAATCTTCCTTTGCAAGATGTGGAGTACAAACTCTATGGTATCCATGTCTTTTATGAAGATCCCATAAATAATTTTCAATTTCTTTTCTTATAATCATTCCGGCAGGTTGAATAAGTGGAAGTCATGCTCAAACAAGATCAGAAATAGTAAATAATTTTAATTTTTTCCCAAGAATTCTATGGTCTCTTTTTTTCGCTTCTTCCAACATTTTTACATGAGCATCGAGTTCTTCTTTTGTATCAAAAGCAAGTCCGTAAATACGAGTAAGCATTTTTCTTGAAGCATCTCATTTCCAATATGCTCCAGCAATTTTTTCTAATGTAAATGAATTTTGGTCAATTTTATTACTATTATCAACATGAGGTCCAGAACACATATCAATAAAACTTGATTCACCATTTTGCATAATATTTTTGTAAAAACTGATAGTTTTATGTCATTTTGCAAATAATTCTTCTGCCATTTCAACTTTGTATTCTTCTCATTGAGAACTTAAATAATCTCTTGCTTCTTCAAAAGAAAGATCATATTGTTCAAATTTTTGGTTTTGTTTGATAATTTGTTTCATCTTTTTTTCAAGTGCTTTTAAATCTTCTTCTTTGAATTCTATTCCATTGAAATCAAAATCATAATAAAATCCAGTATCAATATCTGGTCCGATAGCCATTTTTACATCATTTCCATAAAGGGCTTTTACTGCTTGAGCCATAATATGACTCAGCGAGTGTCTTTTTGTAGAGATTTCCATAATTTTTTTGGTTAAAAGGTAATAAGTAATTTTTTAATAAAAAAAACTCCTAAATTTTTTTAGAAGTTCTTGTTTTTAATATTATTACACAACAAAAAAACATCTAAATTTTAGAAGTATTCATAGCAGTTATGGTTACAAGTTGTGCGAAGCTCATATGTCTTTATTAAAAAGTAACATTTGGTAGTGTATAAATTTTTTTTTATTTGTCAAAAATTTGATTTATTTTTATGTTTATGCTAAAATATAGACAATAAATATTTTATTAATTATGAAATCATGAATGAAAAAAGATTCTCAGAAGTAAACGAAAATATGGATTATTCTGATAGAGTTTTAGAATTTACTCCAGATGGAGAAATTTATATGCACTATGGAGATCAAGGAGAAAGTTATAGGCAATTGTTAGAAGATTATTTACTTTTATCATCTACAGAAAAAGCAGTGGTAGAAGTATATAAAAATAATGGGTATACTCTGGTGTGAGAAAGAGAAACAGGAAGTGAGTATCCAGATTATTTAAAATATTTTTTTATACACCAAGATGGGAGATTATTAGATGGAGAAGAAAAAACACATTATAGAGTTCCAAATACTGATATAGATAATCATCATTTAAAACAACTAATATTTGTGAAATTAAAATCTCAAGAAGTAGAAAAAACAAAAGAGAAATTTTACATGACACTTGCACAAATTTTAGGTACTATATTTAAAGATTAATTTAATTTTTTATAAAAAAATATGCAAATTGCTGATATATTAAAATTCGCACTTGAAAAAAATGCATCTGATATCATTATTACTGGCTGATCAAAACCAAGCTTAAAAATAAATGGAGATATTTATTTTTTTGATCATATAGAAGTGATTTCAAAAGAAGAATCAAAAAAACTGGCTCTTTCTATTATGACAGAAAATCAAAGAGAATTATTTTTAAAAACTTTAGAACTTGATTTTTCGATTGAATTAAAAGGATTTTCAAGATTTAGAGTGAATGCTTTTATTCAGAAAGATGGGTATAGTTTGGTTTTTAGGCCAATTAAATCAGAAATTCCTGAATTTGAATCACTTTACTTACCAGATATTTTAAAATCATTCATTCATAAAAAAAATGGACTCGTTCTTATAACTGGATCGGTTGGAAGTGGAAAAACAACAACTTTATCATCACTTTTATGAGAAATTAATAAAACTCAGTCAAAACATATTATTACTGTAGAAGACCCAATAGAGTTTGTATATCAAAATAAAAAATCAATTATTGAGCAAAGAGAGGTTTGAACTCATACACTGAGCTTTGATAATGGTTTGAAATATGCTCTGAGGCAAGCTCCTGATGTGGTGATGATTTGAGAAATGAGAGATTTGGAAACATTTAGATTAGCTCTTCGTGCTGCTGAAACTGGAAATCTTGTTTTTGCAACACTCCATACTTCTTGAGCTGCTAGAACGGTTGCAAGAATTATAGATATGTTTCCTGGAGATGAAAAAGAAATTATTAGACAACAACTTTCAGAATCACTTTTAGGAGTAGTTTGGCAACAACTTTTAAAAACTGCTGATGGGCAGGGAAGAGTTCCTGCAACAGAAGTGCTTATAAATACGGTTCCAGTTGCAAATATGATCAGAAAATCACAAACTCATCAAATTCCAAATGCAATGGAAACAGGAAAAGAGAGTGGAATGATTACGATGAAAGATTCTTTGGACAGCTTATTTCAAAAATGATTGATTTCAAAAGATTTATATGAAAGCAATCTTGCGTTACTTGATAGATATAATTAATAGTTTATAACTAAAAAAATATGTTAAAATATATAAAATTTGATTTATTTTTACAAAATAATTTTGTAGAATCTGAAAATAGAAGTAGAGAAGAAGTAAAAACGCCAGTAGAAAATAAAGAACCCGATTTATCTCATTTATCTCCAGAAGATAGAGAAAGAATTGAAAAAATACAAGAAAAAATAAAAGTATTAGAAAATGAATTACAAATTACCAATGCATGAGTAAATGTAGTTTGAGCAAGAAAAGAAGTTTTAGAATGAAAATCAGATTCTCAAATTTCTTTTAGAGAATTATCAGAAGATGGTGCGTATCAAGTAAATGAAAGAGTTTTAAAATTAAAATGAGAATTACTAGAGTTAAAAGAACAAAAACAAATTCTTTTAAGAGGTATTGAAGTAGCAAAAGCAAATAAATTATCTGATTCAGAAATAAAAAGTATGCAAGCTATTACTTCAAAAGAATTTTTATCAACTCCTGCAAATGAAAGATTAAGATTTATTACTCAAGGAAATATTGAAGCAAAAAATGTAAAAGAAGGATGAGAAAAAGCATTGAATTTTACTTTTACATTTGATGGAAAATTTAATAGAGAATTATATATTAGAACGACTGCTGGACAAATTTTACCTGAAAATGTAAGAACAGTAACATCAGGAAATGTTGAATATACAAGAACTGGACTTAATGGAGAATTTTTTTCAAATGAATGAAAAAGACTTTTGATCCATGAATGAACACAATTAGAAGTTACAAAGTTTTGAGCAGAAGATGAGTTAAAACAAATTCAAGAAAATTTGAGTAATGGATTAAAAGAATATAAAGGAACACCACATGAAGAATTAGCTTTAGAATCTTTGAAAAAATGATATGATCCAAAATTTGTAATTTCATTATTTTGAGATAAAATTGCATCATTATCAGTTTGAAAAAAAGAAACTATTGAAGATAAAATTACTGATATTGCTCGTTTACAAGATGATTTTCAGGAAGATTATCCAAGCGAAAAAGCTATTTTAGAATGAGAAAAACCTTCAGAAAAATTTTCTTGATATGTAGTAAATTCACTTAATCCATCAAAAATTTCTGAAGTTTCACAAATATATTGATATAATTTGGAAGTCGTAAAACAAACCAGAAGAGCAAATAATCCATCTCTTGGATGATGACCGATGAATTTAGAAAATATCAATATTGAATGAATTTCAAAAGAAGAAGTTGATGCAATATTAAATAAACAAAAATTTACTCCAGGTTCAAAGGATGCACAAGTTTTATTTCTTGCTGCTTGTCAAGCTGCTGATTTACCAAAAGATTGGTGTAATAAAGAAAGTCTTCATAGAATTTTATCTCGTGAATCAAACGGAATGGTTGGAAGACTGAATTATACTATCAAATGACATAGTGTAGATAGTTTTAAAGAACAAGCACTTTCTTCTACAAGAAATAATCCAATTGGAACGGTTTCAACTGCCTCATGACTTGGACAATTACTTTTGTCAAATGTTGATAAATATTATCCAGAAGGAAGAAAATGAATTTGAGATCCTCTCAATGAAGCAGTATGAATGCTGAGATATATTAAGGATAGATATGGAAATCCAGATATAGCTTGGTCTGTATACGGAAAAACATGAAATTTTGATCATCCTCAAACAGGAAGACAATATAAATGATTTGCTGAATGATATTAAAAAATAAAATGACCTCTCAAATTGAGAGGTCATTTTATTTTAAGGCTTTAACATATTTTGATAGAATTATTATCCAACAATTTTATCAGAGATTTTTTCATACGATGTAATTTCTCCATCTTTGAAAAATCTTTTTAATTCAACTGCAGCAGTTTCTGGACTATCTGAAGCATGAATGATATTTGCATCAATAGTAAGAGCAAAATCTCCTCTAATTGATCCAGGAAG
>JAUCCN010000026.1:0-7794 GCA_034676185.1 Patescibacteria group bacterium
AATTCTGCTTTTTGTTGATTATTCAAATTTTCAATCTTCACTAATGCTGTTTCTTGTGTTCCTATCAAATCATATCCATCTGTTAATGGAGTAAGACCTGTTGATTTTCAAACTTGAGTTCCTGAAAGTGCAAGTCCTGTTTTACGAGTAAATCTTTCATATGTTTTCTGTTCTCCAAATCTTTTATTCCACTCAGATCTTGCGTCTTTAATATTTGCTGAAAGACTTGGAATTTCTTTTGCCATCATTGTATCAAAATACGCATCTCTATTATGAGCTTTATTATATTCATTAATACTTTTCTTTCCTCCTTCAACTTTATATGTATCACCACTAGCAACTAATTTTCATTTAGAAGTAAGTGCCATAGCAACCGATTGAAGTATATATATTTTATGTTCATTTAATGAAATTTGTCTATTTATCTCTACAAAAGTTAAGAAATTAACTCCATCCATTTTATTATCTTTTGTTGCATATTTAATAAAGTTTGGATGTGAAATTACTTTTAAATAATCAGACCATAATGTATCTAAATTTGGAGATGATTTTTCTCATCTTCTAAAGTCAAATATACCTTTTTGTAATGCTGAAATTCAAGGAGTATTTTTATCAGGTAGAGCATCTGAAGAAATGATTCTTGTCAAATCTTGAGAAATACTTTGCACCTTTTCATTTGTTTCTAATCATTTTAATATCTCATTTATTCCATTTTCTGATGTCATTTCTTTTACTCAAGCTGTAAAAGTATCAACTGAAGAATATTTTTGAATATATTTTCCATCTTGGTCTGTACTTCCTTCTCCAATTACGAGAGTTCTTATAAGTTTTCCGTTATAAGTAGACTCAATTATTGAAATATCATCTTTACCTATATTTCCAATATACACTTTGTCTCCAATTACTTTTATTTGAGCTTGTGATTTTTCTGACATAGAAATTTGCATTGTTCATTCTCAACCTTCTATATTTTTTGATTCAAATGTAAGTGGAAGAGATAATGTTTTTTGACCATTCATAGTTTCCAGTTTTCCTCATACTTTTTCTAGAGAAATATCGGTATGAGTAATTTCTCCTTGTCTTTGAAAATCTCTTATAATTTCATGTTTTTTAGTAGAAATTTTTTCTCCTCCAATGGTTAAGAATGGAAGATTATAAAAACCTGAGATTGAAATAAGTCAAATTCAAATAGAAGTAAATTTAAATCATTCTGCATTTCTATAAAGTTCATCTCTATAAGCATTTACATAACTATATAAAAATATTTTCATAAATTCTTGCTTTTGTCCAACAGACATTCCAGTAGTAGCATTTTCAAAAGCAGTTTTTAATTGATGATATACTTCTTGTTCTTTTGAATTTGCTCACTCTTTAGAATATTTATTTTTCCCTTCAAGAATATCTTTTCCTACTCAATCAAGGACTTCATCCATTCCAAAAACCATTTTTTCTATTCCTTGAGAAGTTTCATGATTTATTTTTACAAAATTAATAGATCATACTTTTGCTCCTCATGAAAAACTTGCCGAAACAGTAGCTCCTATTTGGGTATCTCTTGAAAGTTCAAAAAGTTCTTTTGGAGTATATGCTTGAGTAGTTAGTTGTTGTGAAAGTCATAAAAATGGTGTCAATGCTGCTGATATTCATATAGCAACAGAAGTTCCATATTTTGATAAAACTTCAGTAAATAATCCTTTACTCACTGATAATCCTATATTTCCTTCTTGAGAAACTCAAACAGATAAACTATCAAAGATTCATTTTGTAAATTCTTTTATATCTATTCCAGCTCAAATACCAGCTGTCCCATTTACATGAGAAAAAGAAAGTGCTTGAAGATTAAATTGGTCTTTAAAATCTTTTTTAAATTTTTCTTTTACTTCTGGATTTACATTTATAAGCGCAGGATTATTATCAATTTTTTGGATCATAAAACTTTGCAATTGAGTTTCAAAGGCTTTTTCAAAATCTTGATGTTCTTTTAAAACACGAGCTGAAACCTCAGACATTTTTCCTTTTTTCACTAATTCTGTAATATGAAATTTACCATTCATAGCTTCAAAAGCTCTTCTAAATTTTTCACGAGCTGAAAATAAATTTGTTCCCATAGAATCTAGAAATGTTTGTGCATTTCCAAGTCATAAATTTTCAATTAATGCGTCAAAACCATCTCATTTTTTTAAATGAAGGGCATCAATAGTATGAAATAAATTTGCAACTTCTCAATTAGAATTTCCTAATAATCCATCTCCATCATCAAGAAGAATTTGAATTTTTTGTTCTCTTGATGCTCATTGTAATACTTTTTGATTATCCGCATAATCAACGATTGCAGTATATACAGATGCAGCTTCATCATCAGTTAAAAAATTTGATTTATATCAAAACTCTCTTAGTACACGAGCAAATTCTCTATAATTATCCGTAATTTTATAATCCCAAAATGTCTCTGGAGCTACTGCTTTTAGCTGTTCTGCTTTCTTATCTAAATCAGGAGATTTTAAAATTTCATATAAGCTTATTTTTGAAGTAGCTGGAAGAGATGCAATATGTTCATATCTTGATTTCTCTCCCCTTCAAAAATTTGATTCTAATTTAGTGACTCTTTCATCAGTTTTTACAGATTTTAGAATATTTCATTCTTGTTTTGATAGAGAAGTTTGTATCGGTTTTTGTGTTACATACACATTTGGTACAATTTGCCCTTTTACCTCTTGAGATGATAATGGAGATAGTACCTCTCCTCTCTCTTCTACAGATTGAGCTTTGACTTGTTGAGTTTCAACAATATTTGTTTGCAAAGCATTTAATAAATCTTGTGCTTGTTTTTTATATAATTCTTTACTCTCCTCATGTAGATCTTTTCCATCTTGCAAAGCATTTATAAAGGATTTTGCAAAATCTACCGTTGCTTTTTCGTCATTATTTAAATCTTGATAATTTTTTCAAGAAAGTTTTGCTAATTCCTTTTTATAAAAACTTACTCTACTTTTAATCAAACGAGATTCTATAATTTCATCTGTAAAATTAATAGCTTCTTGGTCTGATGCATGTAAATTATTAATATTTGACATATTTTTCATATTAAATTATAAATTTGTTTTTGTTTTTACAGAAGCATTTTTAAGAAAAGAGAACAATGAATAATTTTAAAAAATACTCATTGTTTCTTATACATTCTTCTTATTATTTTCTTACTTTTTCTAAAATAGTTTTTCTATTCATAACTACTAATCCTACTAAAAACGACATAATTAAAACTAAAAAGTATAATTCTGGTCCTGTTTGAACTTGAGTCATTTTCTCTGGTTGTGGAGTTGGTTCTGGTTTTGGTGGTTGTACTACTGGAGGCACATAAGCTTCTGCTGATTTATAAAGTACACATTCTTTATGAGGAGTATTATTCATTGCAATTTCTCCATCTTCTAAAATATTATGAGACATAATATCAAATACTAGAATTCAAGTATTTTGCCCCTTAGAAGGTGTTTTTTCTACTAAATAAGAAGATCCCAAACTTGATTTAATCCAAGAAACTCTTTGTCCTGCCGGTAATACATGTCCATAAAATTCACTATCTTCTAAAGCATCAAATTCTCCAGTATATTCCCAAAAACTATCATTATTAGGATTTTTTGTAAGAGTAGAACTATTTAAAGAATACATTACTGGCATAGTTTGTTCTTCTTTAAACATTATTTTTCTTACTCCTGTATCATTTACCCATAAATCATCCAAGAAAGAAATATTTGATCCAACAGATACTTCTCATCCATCAAAACATTGGTTACATGCATATTCTGAAAATACTGCATCAACTGAACAACTTGTTTCTGTATAAGCTCAGTTTACATTTGTAGCTAATAGAGTTAATCCAGCTACCATTAATAATTTTTTAAACATATTTTTTAAGTTAAAAATAAAATAACATCCTTATATTATCACAAAAAAATAAAACTGTCAAAAATTTAACAGTTTTATAAAAATAGTTTATCTTTACTTTTTTAAAATTTTATTTACAAACAATTGTTGAAAAATCATAAAAAGTGTTCCTACTCACCAATATAACCCAACTCAAGCAAAAAAAGTAAATGTTACAAATGCTATCATTATTGGCATACCATACAACATAAATTTATTAAGTAGATCTGGATCTGGCATAAAACTTGAATAATCATTTGCTTCTTTTTTCTTTTCTAAAACCACTCAAGTAGGTTTATTTTTTTGATTAAAATGAAGTGATAATTTTACTTGGATATATTGTAAAGCTCATACGATGAGTGCAAGAATAACTCCATTCAAACCTCAAATTCCAAACAAATCAACTCAATAAAAATTTGAACTAATACTTCCCATATTATAATCATTCAAAAAACTATAGAGATAATAGGTATTTGATGAGTTTTGAATTCCAACAATTACATTATAAATCACTATAAGAATTGGCATTTGAATAAGTAAAAGACCACAAGACCCCATAGGATTTACTTTTTCTTCTTTATACAATTTCATAAGTTCTACACCAAGCATTTGGTTATTTCCTTTATACTTTTCTTGTATTTCCTTAATTTTTGGTTGAATTTTTTGCATACGAGCTTGAGAAATCATCATTTTATGTTGTGGGTAGAGCAAAATAACTCTAATAATTATCGTAATAAGAATAATAGCCCATCACAAAGAATAATTGGTAATCTCAAGTAAAAATGCCATTAAATTATATACTGGAGCATAAAAGAAAAATATGAAAAATTTTCAAAAAAATCCTCTATGTTCTATTTCAAATTGATACACAATATCAATATCATTTTTTTTCAAATGAGCAAAGTATTTTCCAGTATCATTAAATTTTGAAAATTCATTTGAGAAATCAACTATATATTTTTCTCCTGATTTCAAAATAACATCTTTACATAATTCAGGAGTAATAATTTTTGAATCTTTTTTTATTTGAAAGTTTTGACAAGTATGAAAACTAAATTCATTTGCGGTTTTATTACTGACTTCAACTTTTACTCCTGCTGGAACCGTATATGAATCTTGAGTTTTTAAAGAAATAACATTTTCAAGTTCTGGTTTTTTTTCTTTACTCATAAATAAATTGAGAGTCAAAAGTACTAAAAGAAGTACAAGTATGAGGTTAAAAATTTTATCTTTCATAATATATGGTAAATAGGTAAATAGTTTTCTTTCATTACTTTTTAATTTTTGCTAGTAAAAAGGAAATGTCTTTTTCAAATACGTTTATACTGTCAAAATTATTTTTATCAAGTTTAGTTTGTTTTTTCACTACAAAAACAATATCTTTTCCATTCTCATCATTTCAAAGAATAGATTTTGATACCATTTGAAAATATTTTCTTCTAAAAAAATTCCTAGAAACATTATGATTAACAGCTTTTGATCAAATTATAATAGCAAATCTATTATAAGGAAGATTATTTTTAATAATATTTGCAACCAATCAGTAAGAAAAAAAAGGTTTTGAATACTTTAAAACCTTTTTTACTTCGTTTTCATTTAATCTGTATATTTTCTTTATCATAAGTATTACAAAAAAATTATTTTGCTTTTCTTACATAATTTCCTTTCCCATCAAAAGCAGATTTTCTAGCAGTTCCTCCAGCAATAATATGCATTTTTGCTTTTCCGTCAACAAGTTGAAATCTTTTTGGATATGACACAGCTAATTCATGTCTTCCTTTTCTTCTTCTATCTTTTAATATTTTTCTCCCTCCTGGAGTATTTGATCTTGATAAGAATCCATGAACTCTTAATCTTTTTCTTTTCTTAAATTTTCCTAACATAGGTGAATAATTAATAACTAATAATCAATAATTAATAATTGTGGTACTAACTATTTTGAATTTTTTTCATTTTTCTTATAAATTTCTAGTTGCCTTTACTAAAAATTAAAGAAAGCTCGCATATTTTATGTATAAAGTTTTAAAAGTCAAAAGTTTTTATATATTTTACTCGCTAATAGTAGTTCCTTCATCTTGAGAATAAATTGCTGATAACATAGCTCCTTCTTTATATAAATTTACCACTTTAAGTTTTAATTTTCACTCACGAGCAAGAGCTATTCAAGTTTGGTCCATAACTCTAATATCATTTTTTATTACTTCTTCATATGTTGCATTTTTTATAAGCTTTGCATCTGGATATTTCATTGGGTCTTTATCAAAAACTCCATCTACTTTTGTTGCCTTTATCATCATATCACACTCTAATTCTAAAGCTCTTAAAACTCAGGCAGTATCCGTAGTAAAAAATGGATTTCCTGTTCCCGCTACACAAATTACAATTCTTCATTTTTCAATATGTCTAATCCCTCTTCTTTTAATATATTTTTCTCCCACTTCTGGTATATCTAAAGCACTCATAAGTCTTGTTTGACATCATACAGATTCTAGTGCATCTTGCATAGCAACACCATTCATAACAGTTGCCAGCATTCCCATATAATCAGCAGCTGTTCTATCCATTCCATTAGCAGCCCCTGCCATTCCTCTAAAAATATTTCCACCTCAAAGTACAATAGCAATTCCCACTCAACTTTTATGAATTTCTTGTATTTGTAATGCCAATGTTTTTAAAAATTTTGGATCAATTCCATGATCTCTTTCTCACTCTAATGCTTCTCATGATATTTTTAGTAATATTTTCATGCTTTATATAGATAAAAAATAATGCAGGCATAGTATATAAAAATTTACTTTTTTTCAAAATAAAAACCTAAAATTATTTAGGTTTTTAGAATTATTTTAGTATATCTTGAAATAATGTATCTGTAGTGAGCATGACATCAAATTTTTTTTCTTTAAGTTTTGTATTTTTTCAAGCAAGATCGTCTCTTGAAAGTCATTGTCATTGCTCTAAAATAGTAATAGCATACAATCAATATTTTTTATCAATATAATGCTTTTCATATTTATAAACATCTCCTGAAAGACTAAGTACATTGAGTGAAAAACTATCTTGATATATAGGTCTACAAGTATTCCAATAATACCAAGAATATTTTTGTTTTAACAAATCTCAAATATTTTCACAAGTTGTTTCCAGAATATCACTACTTTTTTTTACCTCAAATCAAGAAACTTTTGAATAAGTAAATGAACTTTCTCCTGTCATAATAGGAGTTCCATATGTATTTTCATTTACTGGAAGATTTACAAATATAGAATCCTCTTCTCCTCAAATACTTTTTGGAACATAATCAGAAACAACTGGAGTAGTACTTTCTCATAATGATGTATTTACCTGTGATACAATATTTACCTCTAATTCTAATTTAGCAATAAGATTTTCTCAAACATATGCATCAATAGTATAGGTATTTTTCCCATAATCAAGAACTTGATACTTCTTATAAGCCCTATATAAAAATGTTTTATCTCATTTTTTAAATGTTTGTAAAGCATAATTATCCTCTGGAAATGTTGAGGTTGGATTTTTAAATTTCACTACTATTTTATCAATATCTGGATTATTCACTACTCATTTAATATCAAGTTCATCTTTTATTGCTTCAATATTCAAAATAGGTTCAATATCAATAAATTTATCAGTAAGATAATTAATAGTATAGGACGATATTTCTTTAGATAATGTTTCTTCTCATAAAGAAGCTCCTGTTGATTCATTATTTGAAGTTCCTGAAGATATGTTTCAAGAAGATATTTCTTGCTCTTGAGTATTTCATAATAAATCTTGTTTTGCTTGCTTTACTTCTTTATTTTCACCAAAACATGAAAAAAGAAAAACTGGCAACAAAATAACAATAAGTTTTTT
>JAUCCN010000027.1:0-7251 GCA_034676185.1 Patescibacteria group bacterium
TGGTCAAGCTTGAAGTAAAAATGGACTTGCAAATCAAAGAAGTATAAAAAGCCAGTTAAGAGTTTTTATTCAAACTACATTTCCTTCTACAAAAATATTTTCAAAAAATCATACTTGTTTTGCTGGAGGAGCAGCTACAAAACTTTCATAATAAATATTTTCAGTTGGAAATCAATTTTTAGAAAGGGTTTCTTTTACTGATTCTACCATATCTGGATTCCCACAAATATATATTTCACTATCATTGGTGATATCTGCTAAAAAATTTGTAACTCTTCCAATGATTCCAGCATAATTTTCAGTTGGTTTTGAAACAGTTGTGATGATTTTTGTATTTGGAAATTTTTTAAGAACATCTTGATAATAAATATCGTTTTCAAATCTTACTCAAAAAATAACTGTTTTTGGAATTTTGGCAGGAGTTTTTTCAAGCATTGCAATAATTGGTGCAAGTCCAGTTCCTGTTGCGATAAAAACTTTTGGATGAGGAGTATTTTTCAATACAAAATGTCATTCTGGTCAAAGAAATTCTATTTTTGAATTTTGCTTTAATTTTGTTAAAAAAGTTCATCATCTTCCATTGGGAAGTATTTTTATAGTGAGAGTAAAACTATTTTCATCTCAATGTGCAATAGAATAACTACGATTGAAAGTTCAGGTTTTGTCTTTCATTTTTAAACTTATATATTGTCAAGCTTGAAAAGAGAAATCTTTTGTTTCTACTTTGAGTTCAATGGTGTCTGGAGTAAGATATGTTTTTGAAATAACTTTTCACATAATTGGTTTTGTTTCAAGGTTTGCTCAAGCTTCAGCTTCTACTTTTATAACTTGCACGGGACACATATCACGAGCTTTGAGAATTTTTTCTATATTTTCTTTATAATTATGGTTGATAACCATTGATTTTCCTTCTACTTTAAAAATATTTGGACAAATAGATTCACAGTTTTTACATGCAATACATCCTGGAATAATGGAAACAGATTTGATCATAAATTATGGTAAATAAATAATATTTCTATTATAAAAAACGAAAGTAAGAAAAAAATAAGAATAATATTTTCTTATTTTTTTCTTAAAACGGTATATGTATATATTGTATAGTATTATTTTAAAATTGCAAATATTTTATGTTTTTTCTTTCTTAGGAAATATCTATTTGAAGAAGTTTTTCAACTTCAAGAATAATTTCTTTTAATACATCAAGATTTTTTAACGATCATGATTGTATATTTGGATTGTCATGAAATACTAAAAAGCTATCTAAATAATATAATTTATTTTCATCAGAAATAACTAAGTTTTCATTTCCGTATAAATCAAGAGTGAGTCACTCTTGATTTAACAATTCAAATTCTTTTACAAAGAATTTGAATTGTTTGAGAAGTTTTGGTTCTTTTTGTAAAAGAGCTATTAAATATGGTCTATTTTTTTCAGATAAAACATCAACTTTTATTCAAATAGGAGCACAAAAAGCAAATATATGTCATCACACTCACACAAATCATTGATTTGGAACAATATTTTTTAATCTTGATTTAATGAGTTTATATTCTTCTTCAAATTTTTGCATATTTCATTTTAAAAAAGATTTTTTTGCAAATAATCGAATATTTTTTCCAGTATCGTTAATATAATTGAGTATTTCTCAACTACAATTTGTTCCTCTTTGTAATTCTTGTCTATGTCAGGTAGGATAGTGTTCTTGAGCTATTTTACCTAATTCATCTTTTCAAGGAATAATAATATTATTCATATTTTAAAATTATAATTTAGTATTATAATAATTTTACCATTTAATTCTTACAAATGCAAAAATTTTGATAATTTTATTCAAATAAAATAAAAATCAACTTTCGAGTTTACTTTTCTGTTAAAAACATTATGATAATATCTATAACTACTTACTTATGAAATACAAAAAAACTCTTATATTTATTATATTTTTAATAGGTACCTATTTATTTTTCTTTTTTCAAGCGGAAAAAATACAAACACTTTCTACTTTTCCTTGAATACAAGCAAATATTCAAGATGTAGTGTGATATCAAAAAGAAAACTTTAATTTTGAGGGAATAAATATTATATCTGCTTCAGGAGAAAAAATAAATGGACTTTATTTATCATGAACAAAAAATGAAGTGGTTTATTATTTTCATGGTAATTGATGACCATTGCCATATTTTTATAGTGAAATAAAATATATTCATGATTTAGGATTTAGTGTATTTTCTTTTGATTATCCTTGATATGGAAAATCTACTTGATATCCACATCAAAATTTAGTTTGAGAATTTTCTCAAGATTTTTTTGAATATATAAAAAAAGAAAAAAATATTGGAAATAAAAATCTTATTATTTGGGGATATAGTGTAGGAACCGCAGTAGCTACTGATTTTGCTTCAAAAAATGATTTTGAAAAAATAATTTTAGTATCTCCTTTTTCATCAAGATATGATATGGGAAGTAGATGGTTTTTTGGCCTCCCGCCACAAAAATTATTTTTTATGGATAATTCTTATACTACTTCTGAAACGGTAAAACAATTTGATAAACCAACTCTTATTATTCATTGAAATAATGATTTTATTGTCCCATTTGAACAATGACAGAAAGTATTTGAAAATTATCTTTGAGAAAAGCATTTTATAGAAATTGATCATTTTTGACATAATGGGATTATTGATATATATGGTTGAGCGCTAAAAAATATTTTTTCTACATTTTTATCTTGAGAAAAACTTAATTTTGAGTATTTACTTTTAGATGAAGAAAAAAAGATATTTTTAGAAACTGAAAGTAATAAATTACAGCAAGAGCACTCATTTGTTTCACAGGATTTTCAAACGGATCAATCTATTATGAAATATGTTTCTCCTGATTTCGCTTTTCAAAAAATAGATTATAAACCGGATGATTTAATATTTATCTCTTCGGAATATATACAAGATGGGAAGGGAAATCAAACTTTAAGACAAGAAGCAAAAAATCAACTTGATCTATTGGCAAAAGATTTTTCTAGAACATTTGGAATTCCTTTAAAAGTAATCAGTGCATATAGAAGTTATTGATATCAAATTGGGATTAAATCTTGAGGATGTAGTGATGTATTTTGTGCAAAAGCTGGACATTCTGAACATCAAACTGGTTTGGCGATAGATATTTTTGAGGCAAGTAATGAACAAGAATTTTTTTCAAAGCAAGATTTGAAAATATATTTTACTTGGATGCAAGAAAATGCATATAAATATTGATTTCATAATTCATATCAAAAAGGAGAAGAAATTGATGGATATGCAATAGAGCCTTGGCATTGGAGGTATGTATGAACTTCATTTGCGAAATATTTGTGGGAAAAGGATCTTAGTTTTTCTCAGTATTATAAAAATATAAAATAATTTTACATATATGGCAAAAAAAAATAGAATAGAAAATAGACAACAATGACTGGTTCAAAAAACTGGATTTCATAGAAAAAAGAAAGTCCAAAGAGGGAATTATGTAGTACAAGATTTGTATTTTCAAAAAGCAAAAAAAGCTTGATATAGAGCGAGAAGTGTGTATAAACTTTTAGAAATTCAAGAGAGGTTTGATTTAATACAACCTAATTTTTCAGTTATTGATATTTGAGCAGCACCAGGAAGTTTTTTGCAAGCGATTAGGGCTATTGTAAATAAGGATAATCTTATTGTTTGAGTCGATTTAAAAGCAATTGAACCACTTGGATATCCAAATGTAAAAACGATACAGTGTGATATTTTTGATTATGAAAAACTTACCTGAGAACTTGATAAAATTTTGCCAGAAAATCATATATTTGATATTATTACTTCTGATATTGCTCCAAATACTACTGGAGTTTTTGATGTAGATCAATATGCTTCAGTTGAGTTGAATATTGCCATTTGTGAATTTAGTGATAGATTTTTAAAGAAAGGAGGGAATATGATCTTAAAAGTTTTTAAATGAGAGGATTTTAATGATTTAGTAATGCAAGTAAAAAAAAGATTTACTGATGTAAAAACATATAAACCTCTAGCTTGTCGTGATAGTTCACATGAAGAATATGTTATTTGTTTAGGGAGAAAATAATTTTTTTTGAAGTTTGAAAAAAATAACAAGTAATTCTCATTTTTTTATATTTTTCATATATCTTTACTAAAATAAAAAGATATATGAAAAATATAAATATATAATTGCCTAAAAAGTACAAAATAAAATTTGATTTCAAAAAGAAATATGTATAATAATACCTTATATATATTTTTTTCTTATGAACAGTTATCCAGATTTATTTTCTATTGGTACTCAGGGAAATGTTGTAATGAACCCTCAATTTATTGAGTTTAATGAAATAAGAAATTGGTCTATTGAAAGGCAAGTAGAAAGTTTTTGGAAACAAATGAGAAAACATATTTTTGAAGGAGGATGATTATCAGAAGAAAGGATAGAGAAATCACTGCAAGCTTTTACAACAGCATATGAATTGGCAAAATATAAATTTCAAGATATTGAGAGAAATCTTGGAGGAAGATATTTTGATCACTGAGTGAGAGTTATGCAATATGTTATACAATCAACTAAAGAACCATCTATTAGAAAAGTTTTGATGGCTATCTTACACGATATATTAGAAGATACTAACAAAACTTTTTGATGATTAAAAGAAGATTATTGAGTAGAAGTGGCTTTGGGAACTTTGCTTATTAGTAAACGCCCTATAAAAGATTTTTTAAGTTGAGAAGCATATATTCCTTTACAGCAAGAGCAAGAACAGATCCTTATTTCTTCTGAAATTGTGAATATAAAATGAAATTTTTTGTCATCATCATATTTACAAAAAAGATTTTTAACTTCAGAAAATATTACACAAGAAGAAAAAAAGATTGAACAGCTTTGGATTCAATCAAAAAATGATTTTGAATTATTTCAAATAATAGATGATACTTGAGTACTTAATTCAAAATGACTTATTAGTGATGAAATATATCATTTAAAAAAATATACTCCTGAAAAAATAAATCCAAATCAATGGTTTGCTTTAGAATTATTTGAAAAAATTTCACAAAAATATAAAGATAAGAGGAATAGAGAATATTTTGCACATATGCTTCCAACTCAAAATGATTATGAGTATATTGTGTCTGAAAGTACTCCAGCACTCAATGCATTTTTTAATTATGCACTTTCTATTGCATCTTACCCAAATTTAAGAATTCGCTTAACTCCAAATGAAATTCAGGATGTAGCACTTTCAGCACTGGAAGTAAAATTTTGGGATAGGATAGATAATTTAAGGACTACGGAAGCTTATAAATACCCTACTCCATATAATATAACAAAAGCTAAGAGAAAACTTCAAGAGACTAAAGATTACTTTTTTAAAATATCTCAAGAGTTTGATAAAATAAAAGGAACTGACTTTAAAATGTATCTATTTTTTGAAGTAAAAAGATTACAACTTTTTTTAGCTGAATTTGAATCTTCTTCTCGTGTATATGCTATTATAAAAAAATAAGTGGAAAAACCACTTATTTTTTATGCAAATTCATTTTTTATATGTTCTAGTTCAGAATGAAGCGTTGCTTCATCTTTTGCATTTACTCATTCAACTCTAAGAATTTTTGGATTTTCTACTCCCATGTAAGCAAATGCTTGTTTTATATTTGCTTCCAAAGTTTCAATACTTTCCCAAGCTGTTCCAGCATATACTCATCCTTTTGCTGTTACTATATAGAACTCTTTAATATTTTTTAATAACCCTCCTTTTTCAGAAGAAAATGTTTCTCCAACTTTTACTACTAAATCAATATATCATTTTAAGATGGCAGGCATTCAAAAATTCCAAAGAGGAGAAGAAATAACTAAATTATCAACTGATTTTAATTGTTCAATATATTTTTTTTGTATATCAGCAGTTTTCTTTTCTTCATCGCTTAGATTTGTATAATCAAAAAAACCATAATTATATGCAATAATATTATTGGTAATATAAGGAACTTCGCTAGTAGATAAATCAAGAGTAATTATTTCTGAGTTAAGTTTATTTGCAACAAATTCTCCCAAATTTCTTGATTTTGATCTTTCTCCTCTTGGAGAAGCAATAATATGTAAAGTTTTCATACTTTTGTTTTTATTAATAAATAAACTATAAAAAGTATAGTAACTTTAATATTTTTTTCTTTTTTGTCAAAATATTTGTGAAAAAAAGTTTTTTTTATATCATCGAAGGGAATATTTGATATCTTCAATATATGATAATAATTGGAATAGATCCAGGAACAACTACAGTTTGATATGCAGTAGTAGAAAAAAAGTGAAATCAGAAGGTATTGCTTGATTATGGAGTTATTTCAACTTTACCGAAAATCCCATTGAAAGAAAAAATTCTAGAAATTGCAGAGGATTTGCATTTTTTTATTGAAAAATATAGTCCAAATAGGGTAGTGATTGAAAAACTTTTTTTTACTACGAATGTAAAAACTGGAATTGATGTTGCTCAAGTAAGGGGAATGATTATGTATACTTTTGCTTCAAAAAATATTGAGATTTTGGAATATACTCCTTTAGAATTAAAATCAGCTATTTGTGGGAATGGAAAAGCAAGTAAACTTCAACTTCAAAATGCTATAAAAATATTTTTTTGACTTTCAGAGATTCCAAAACCAGATGATGCCGCTGATGCTATTTGACTTGCTTATATGTGAATTTTAAAGAGATAAACATTATAGGACTCAAAAACTTCAAAAAAAATTTGACTAAAACGGAAGTTTTTATATAATCACTGCACATTCAATTTGCGAGGGTAACATAAAAGAGTGAGTGTACTAAGGCTTCAACCCTTGGGTGTGCCAGTTCAAACCTGGTCCCTCGCTCCAATAAAATTTTAACTAAAAAATGGCTTATATAAGCCATTTTTTAGTTAAAATAAATTTATATCTTTTTCTAATTCACTAATAAAAAAATCACTTTATTTGAAGTGATTTTTTTATTAGTATCTATAACAGTAATTTCAGGAAATATAATATCAAGAGTTACAATAATCTACATAGCAAGATCCCCAAGAGTTTCCATTCCAAGTTTGTCTACCGTATCAGTTTGAAACCGAACAAGAACGAGTATTAGAAGTACAATATCAATTTTCATAGTGTTGATTTGTCCCACAAGAATCATAATTTCTTATACAAGAACCTCAAGAAAGATAGTATCAAGAATTACAAGATTCAGCATAACAAGAATTCCAAGAGTTTC
>JAUCCN010000028.1:0-6832 GCA_034676185.1 Patescibacteria group bacterium
GCAAAGTTTTGAAATTCATCTACATAGAGATAAAAATCCACTCTTTCTTTTTCTGGAATATCAGCTCTACTCATCGCATCCATTTGAAATTTTGTAACCATCATTGCCCCAAGTAGAGCAGAAGCATCTTCTCAAATTTTTCATTTTGAAAGATTTATGATAATAATTTTTTTATTATCCATTGCCCATCTGATATTGAAACTATTTTTTGGTTGTCATAAAATATTTCTAAGAATTGAACTTGATAAAAACTGTCCAACTTTATTTAAAATTGGCCCGGCTGTTTCTACTTTTTGATTTGGTGCCATTTTTGCATATTCATTAAGCCAAAATCATTTTACTACTGGATCAGTAATTTTTGCTACTACTTTATTTCTATATACTTCACTCGTAAGCATAAGTGGAATTGAAATAAGAGTGGTATTTGGATATTCTAAAAGTGCTAAAATAGTATTTCTGAGAGTATGTTCAAGTCTCGGTCACCAACTATCTCAAAATATTTTCTTAAAAATTCACACCAGTCACGAAGCAATAAGTGGTCTATGTTCAGGAGAAATTCATTCAAGCATATTAAATGCTATTGGCCAATCTTTATCTGATGGATCAAAAATAATGGTTTGATTGGTACGAGATTTTGGAATATTTCCAATAATTGCTTCTGCTAAATCTCCATGAGGATCAATAACAGCAACTCATCTTCCCTTTTTAATATCATCTAAAATCATATTTTCAAGAAGGGTAGATTTTCACATTCAAGTTTTTCAAATAATATACATATGTCTTCTTCTATCATTTGGTCCAATTCAAAATGAAAGTTCTTCACCTCTAAAATTTGTTTTTCAAATTGGTGTTAAATCATTTTCAATTTCTGGAGTAACTTGTGATAAAATAGGGAGATTTATTGGTGGTTCAAAATTACGAGATAAAACCCAATTTATATTTGGAGTTTGTACGTGTGTTGTTGGAAGATGCACGAGTCCTGATAATTCTTGGGTAGAAAGGATAAAAGTATCTTGACAAGTTCTCAGCTTTACCTCATTAATTTTTTTGTCATCTTGAGTAATTTCCTTGAGAGCAAATCAATTTTGTTTAAAAAATGAAAAGATTCAAAGTGGAGAAAAAATTTCTTTAATATTTAATTTATTTAATACACTATCTTGACTCGCACAAACAATATTAATATCAACCCCATATCAAAGACGAGAAAGCTTAGCAGCAATATTTTCATCAATTTTTGTTTCAGTTTCTTTTGTTTCCTCTTCTGACTCTTTTGGAACTTGCACAAAAAATTTTATTATTTTTATAAGCCAAACAAATGGTAAAAAAACAAATTTTAATTTCGACATAAATAACAACATTTTTTTTACCCAAACTGGTAAATTTAAATTTGCCAACTCAAGCATCTTTAAAGATGCTTGTTTCCGCATAGCATCAGGAATAGGAGAAAATGAAATCATAAAAGCATTGAGTGTATTCTCTCCAGTTTTTAAAAGTGATGAAGTGAGTGATGAATATGGGTCAACTTCTCATCCAGAAGCATTTTCTTGGATTTCAGAAAAATTTTTAATTGGAAAAATACTTTCTTTTTGAAGTCCTACTTTTCAAAGATATATTTTATCATTTGGAATTACCTCCAAATAATCCGAAGTTTCATAGATTTCGATATTTGGATAATGTGCATAGATTTGATTTTTAAGAAAATTCACATACTCTTTTTCAGATACGATAAAAAATCTGATTTTATTTCAGATTTTTGCTATTTCAAAAGAAAAGTTTGGTCTTTTATATTTTTTCTGAAACATATTTTCCTTTATTTCTTCAATAGTATTATGAAGAACTATCAAGATATGTTCAAAAGCACCAGCTCACTTTTCATTTTGTCTATCTACTAATATTTCAAGAATTGTTTTGTTTGACATCGGATTATTTGGTTATGCTTTCTCAGGTTTTAGGCTTTAACACTTGAAAATGCAAAGATAAGATTTTTTACAACTACAATTATTTTTAAAGTAAAGTGCATAAAAAATTCTAGTACTTTTATTATACTATACATTTTCAAAAAAATACAACTTTTTTCATTGACAAAAGTTGTATTTTTGGTTTATTGTAAAATTATTTCTTATAAAACTCCAAAACATTTGTTTTAAGATATAGAAAACCTCCATCGATCACTTCTTTTGAAGGAAGCGTTCATAAAACTTCTACTTGTTTAGTGAGATTTATAGTATCATTTTTTACTTTATCAAAATTGGTAAACCAAAAATAAGTTGATACACATAAAAATAAAGTAGCAAAAAATTTTACTCCAATATTCCGTTTTGATTTATAAAAAATAGTTGGATGTATCACTTCAAAATATTTTATTACAGCTAAAATAAATACTCAAACAAATACTCAAATGGGAAAATAAAAATATGATAAAATTAAAAATAAACTCACTATAAGTACAACTGAAAACGAAATTTGTATTTTTTCAATAGATCTATATTTATTATCGTAATTCAGAAATATTTCTAATTGGTTGAAAAACATATAGATTTTTTTATATTCACTATAATTATTTGAAAAAATAAAAAGAAGTAAATATTTCATTTTATGTAAATCTTTTTTTCTTAAAGAAAGTTTTTCACTAATCGTATAATAAATAATTGGTAAAAGAAAAAAGCTAAAAAGATTGTCACTGAGTTCCAAAATAATTTCTTTTAAATCATTGATTTGTTTATATTCTTCTTTTATATATTCAGCTTCTGGACTGATAGATGGAACTATTTTTAATTCTCCTGATAAAAGAGAAAAAGTTTGTTTATCAAGAAATATATTACTAGAAGATTCATAAAAAATATTTTTTACTTCTTTATAATAAAGATCAATCATTTGTCTTTTTATATATTTCCAAAAAGTTGATCTATCTGTTTGATTTAAAACACTCACCACTTCATTTATTTGTAAATAAAAACGAGAACGAATACTTCCATATTTTGCAATTAAATCATCAATACAAACTTTTACATCATGAAAATATTCCATAGAAACGATTTCTAAAACTTCATTATATTTATCATTTGGAGTATATGAATGAATTACTTTTGAAATAATTTTTGAAATATCTGAAAAATCACATGCATTTTTATCAATCTTTAAAATAAAATTATCTAAGAAATTTTCTCTTTTCCCTTCTGGTAATTGCAAATAAATTTTTTCAATAAAATGCTCAATAAAATCTTCTCTGAGATTTATATCAAACTTCATTTCTCAAATTTGAAATGTATCAAAAATATTTTTTATATAGGAGAAAGAAATTTTTGCATTATATCTTTGTAAAAATTTAGTAATTTCTTCTTGAGAATTTTTTTTGTATAACTTTAAAAGTCATTTTGCTATATATTGTTTATCTTTATTTAAAATTTTTACAAAATAAATATAATTGAGCACATCAAAATTTTTATTATCTCTTAAATAATTTTCAGTTACTTCAAGCCAAACTTGATCATAGTTTGCTTGTTTATATAAAGTCATCATAAAAGTCCCTTGATTTTCTGAGTCAATTTTAAATCCTTCTTTTATTTTTAAAGTAAGTGATGATAATATTGCTGAAAATTTATCTTTGATATTTTGAGAATTCATATAAATATGAAATGGATTTGGTGACTTAAAAAGAGTAATTAACTCATCTTTTAATTCATTAAAATCCAAATTGACTCAAAGATTTTGATTTTTAAATAAGTTTTGATTGGACATATTTTTATATTTATTTTTGTAAATTTATATTATTATAGCATAAAAAAAGGAGGAATGCAAAACATAAATTTGACAGAAGAAAAAAACTCATTATAAATAAGTCTTATTTTTTATAATTCTTGATATTTATGACAAATATACAAAGACTTAAACAACTAAAAAGTTATGGAATAAAAAGACCTGACTTAGTAGAAGAAGTTCCAAAAATAAACAAAGAAATTTTAACCTCTCCAGAAATAAAACAAAGTTTAGAAAAATATATAAAAAATGCTCTTTTGAATGAAAATTTTTCAATAGATTTTTTAGAAAAACTATTCTATAAATTAAAAGTCACCAAATGAATGTATATACCAAAAAACTTAGGAATCTATGAAATGTTCTATTCACTGATGGTTGAAAAAATCTTACTTCCAAACTATACTGATTGATGGTTAGAAAATGATAGAATACAAGAAATTCAATCAATTGTAGAAGACACCATTGCAAAAGTAGACAAAGAATTACAAAAAACTATGCAGGGATTTTATTATGTATGAATATGAGATAAAAATACATACCCTTCTGTTGTCGAATTACTGATAGAAATTGATGAGGAACCGAGTTTTCATGTTGGGCATTTTTTTTGATGTAATATTTTAAGATACGATGATAATAATAGTGAAATTATCACTATGGAAATTTCTCTAAGAACCGGAAAAAAAGTCAAATCTTCTCTAAGTGATGAAGAAACCTCACATAATACGATTCATCCTGAAACTCTCAAAAAAGCTCTTGAAAAGATTTTGAGTTCAAAAGGAAATAAAGCACAAAAATGAATTGCCTGATTTCCAAATTATGATGTAAAAGTAAAAAAATGAATCATAGATAATGATTGAAGATATGGAAATGATGCCAATGATGTTTATACTGTTATCACTCTCAGTACTGATAGAAAAGCAAATATCCCTACTTTGAGTAAAAATGAATTAGCAAACACAATAGACTGATTATTTCAATGTAATAATTATGTGATAAACGAACTTATAAAAACCAAATGAAATCCAAATGATTTTGAAAAAATATATCATAACATGTCCGTATGAACGCTTCTTTCTCACTCTCAAAATACAGATGAATTATCACAAGAAGACAAAGAAAAATTTAATAAGCTTTTAGTAAAAGATGACAAAAAAACATATCTCAGTGATGTTTGAGGGCAACAAAAGGCAAAAAAGGAAATTGAAAAAATTATTCTTGCTATTAAACACGAAGAAATCATGAGATCTTGGGGAGCAAAAACAACTTCTGGAATCGTATTTGAATGACCAGCAGGAACTGGGAAAACTTTGCTTGCAAAAACCATTGCAACTGAAGTACAAGCAGAAACTTACAATATAAAAATTACTGATTTACTCAATAGCTCCTATATTAATGAATGAGCTTTAAATGTCAGAAATATGTTTAAATATTTAAAATCAAGAGCAAAAAATAGAAGAGGAAAACTCATTGTTATATTGGATGAGCTCGATGCTTTATTTATCAAAAGAAATGGAAAATCTGATTGAGAAGACAGAAAAGTAGTAAATACATTTTTATCAGAACTTTCTTGATTTGAAGAATGTAATAATGTTATATTTATCGGAACTACCAATTTATACCAAGAATTAGATGAAGCAGTAGTAAGAGCTGGAAGACTTTCTACAAGAGTAAAAGTAGATCTTCCAAATCAAAAAGATAGAGAAGAAGTATTTCATATTCATATTCAAAAAGCGAAAAAGAATTCTCAAAAAGCTCAAAACGCTTTTAATGGAATTGATTTAGAAGCACTCTCTTCTATCACTGATTGATTTAGTGGAGCTGATATAGAAGAAATAATTAGAAGGGTAATAGAAAATAGAGCCATTGCAGAAATAGAATGAAAAGTATGTGAACAAAAAATTTGAGTAGAAGAAATTTCACACATCATAGAAGCTTATAAAAAAGAAAAAATTAAAAATCACCGTTTATTTGAAAATTTACCTGATTTAATAGAAAAATTATCTCATAAAGAAACTTGATTTATATACAGAGAAGTAATTCAATGAGTCCTCAATATAAAAATACAAGATGAATTATTAAAACATATTAAAAAATGATGAATGAATATTTCTGAATTGATAGAAATTCTTGAAAAAAAGCAAGACACACAAATGGGATTTTTAACGAAATAAAAAAAAAATTTGAGACTTTTATAATTTTCATATAATAAAACTATATTTTAAAAATAACAAGTAAATATGAAAAAAATAGTATCTCAAAAAAATACATATATTACCAATACCCTCATTCCAACCGTAATTGATAAAGTTCCTGGTTGAGAAAGAGCATACGATATTTATTCAAGACTCCTTGAAGATAGAATTATATTTCTCTGAGACGCTATTGATTCACATCTTGCAAATACAGTGATTGCACAATTATTATTTCTAGAAAAACAAGATCCAAAAGCTCCGATTACTATTTATGTAAACTCTCCTGGAGGACATGTAACAGCGGGACTTGCTATTTATGATGTAATGCAATATGTACAATGTGATATAGTAACGGTTTGTGTATGACTTGCTGCTTCTATGGGAAGTATTATACTTGCTTGAGGAACCAAAGGAAAAAGATATTCTCTTCCAAATAGTGAAATCATGATTCATCAACCTCTTGGATGAGCAGAAGGACAAGCTACTGATATAAAACTAGCTGCCGAACATATTATAAAAACTGGAGATAGACTCTATGGAATTTTAGCTCATCATACTGGAAAAGATATAAAAACAATAGAAAAAGATTGTGATAGAGATAATTTTATGACCGCAGAAGAAGCTTTAAAATATGGACTTATTGATAAAATCATTAAAAATAAATAAAAAAATGAAGGTGAAAATAATTCACTTTCATTTTTTATTTATTAAAATTTTGAAAGTATATAAAATCATATTTGGAAAATTCATAGAATTTTTTGTAATAGTTTACGAAAAAAGCAGAGAGGAGTAATTATCCAAATAATATACTCCACCTCGTTTTTTCGTAGACAAAGTATGTGAGTTTGGCGACTTTCGGATAATTACTCCTTTTGTAAGAGAAG
>JAUCCN010000029.1:0-6417 GCA_034676185.1 Patescibacteria group bacterium
AAAATTAAATAGACAAAAAGAGTATCCTGTATATACTAAACCTCAAGAATTTATGGGGAAAAAGGTTCCAGAGGTACTTTTAAGTGGAAATCATAAAGAAATAAAAAAATGGAAACTTAAAAATCTCTCTTAATTTTTAATAAAAATATATGCAAGATTTTTTGAATTATATAAACAAAATATTAGATGGAATAATTACATTTGATTATATTTGATTTTTATCATGAATATTTTCTCTCTTAACTTTTGAGAGTTTTTTAAAACTCGTAGTAATTTATTTTTTTATTGTTTGGATTGCTATTGTTATTTGGGTTACAAAAGATATTATAAATAGAACGAATAATATTCTCTATCAAATATTTTCTATTTTTACTGTTCTTTTGTGAACTCCACTATGAATTGTAGTATATTTACTTATTAGACCAAGTAAAACTTTATTTGAAAAATATTATGAAGAAGCTTCTATTGAGGAGGAAGTTGATTTATCTGAATTTGAAGAGGAAAATATTACCAAACCAGTGAGTCCTGCTTCTGAAAAACATATTTGCCAAAAATGTTTGTTTGAAATACAATCAGATTATAAATTTTGTCCAAATTGTAGTACCGCATTAAAAAAGGATTGTATGGGATGTTGAAAAGAGATAAAACCAGAATGGAAAGTATGCCCGTACTGTTGAAAAAATCAAGAAAATCAAGTAGAAGCAATCTTGCTTCATAAGGAAGAAATAAAAGATAGCGAAACTTCAGAAAAACAATTCCAGAAAGTAGAAAAACAAGAAAATACTTAAATAGTCTTTACTTTTTTCTAATTTTATTATAATTGAGACGATTTTTTACTTTTTAATACATATGTTATGATTTTAAATCATATGAAATCTATATTTGGTACGGAGAGTTTAAGAAAAAAAATAATTGCCGTATTACTTCTTGTTTTGGTATATAAATTTTTATCAGTTATTCCTGTTCCTGGAGTAGATACAACAGGTTTAAAAGCAGTTATGGAACAACAATCTTGACTTGCATTTTTTAGTGCTCTTATGTGAGGATGATTAGAACATTTTTCTATTATACTTATGTGATTGTCTCCATATATTAATGCGATGATTATTATTCAACTTCTTGGAGTAATTGTTCCTAAAATTGGAGATTTACAAAAAGAATGAGAACAAGGACAAAAAACTATTAATAAATGGACTAGATGGCTTACACTTCCTTTAGCTTTTGTACAAAGTTATGGTATGATTATTCTTTTGAATTCTTTAGCTGGAGGAACTATTATTAATACATCAGATACTTCACTTGTACTTATGAGTATGCTTATGGTAACAACTGGAACCATTTTTCTTTTATGGTTATGAGAAGTTATGACAGAATATGGGATAGGAAATGGTATTAGTATTATCATTACTGCTTGAGTATTATCAGGGGTTCCAAATGTAATTATGGGGCACTTAAATACAGGAGCTTATGGGTTATTTGCAGGATTACTTCTTGCAACTCTTATAATTATTTACATTATTATTAAATTTACGGAATGAAATAGAAGAATTCCAGTAATTTATTCAAGAACAGGAAGAGATGAGAAATCATATTTCCCAATTAGAGTAAATCAAGCAGGAATGGTACCTATCATCTTTGCTGTTTCTATTGTAACTTTTCCTTCAATATTAGGTCAGATTTTATCAAGTCAAAGTGGAGAAACTGCTAGAAAATTAGGAGAGTATATGATGAGTCATTTTTCTATGCAAAATCCAAGTTGGATATTTATTGTGATATACTTCTTACTCGTAGTTTGATTTTCATTTTTCTATGTATCAATTACTTTTAATACTGAGAATGTAGCTGAAAGTATTCAGAAAAGAGGAGGATATATTCCAGGAATTAGACCAGGAAATGATACGGCAGAATATTTAGGAAATGTTTCTGCTCGTCTGAATCTTTTTGGTTGATCTTTCTTAGCTTTAATAGCAGTGTTACCATATATTATGTGAAAAATTATGGGGCAAACAGTAGATTTTATTATTTCAGCTTCAGGACTTATTATTATAGTTTCAGTAATCCTTGATATTATTAGAAAAGTTGATAGTGAGTTAAAAATGTATGATTATTCTAAATATAAATAGAAAGATGAATCGTAAAATAAAAAAATAAATCGTAATTTTACGATTTATTTTTTTATTTTGTCTGTAAATAATATTCCATCTAAATGATCTATTTCATGTTGTACAATACGAGCAGATACTCAAGAAAGCATAATATTTTTTTCTTTTTTATTTTCATCAATGTAGGAAAGTTTGATTTTTAAAAATCTCTCTACTTCTCATTTTTCTCCAGGAACTGATAAACATCATTCTCATTCAATTTCACATTCATTAGAATGTTCTAAAATATTTGGATTTATCATCATAATAGTTGAAAAATTTTCATCATCCCGGTTTTTGAGTAAGCTTACTACTATAAGTCTTTTATTATATCCAACTTGAGGAGCAGCTAATCATACTCAACCATTTTTAGGGTTTTTAATATATTTTATCATTTCTTTTCCTAGTTTGATGTAGGTGTTGTATTCATTTGGTTTAAGAGCTTCACTCACAGTTCTGAGAATCTCATTTTGTTTTCCAGTTTCAATTTTTAGCATAATATATTTTTAATAATAGTTACTCTCATTATAGGTTTTTTTTTATTTTTTCAAAATATTTGTATATTTTTCTATTATATAGTATAATGTAGAAGTATTATTTTATTATTTAAAAATATATTTATTATGAGTAACCTAAACTCTTTAGAAAGTATAGAAAAATTAACAGAAAGTAGAGAAGAATTCACTTTGGAGGCACAAAGAGAATTATTATTACAATTAAATCCAGATATCATTTATTGAGTTTATGATTTAAAACAAGATGGAGAGTGAAAAATGGAATTAGAACTTATAGATGATGTAATGACCATATATCCAAATCAACTTCAAAATATTCAATGATTAGATAAGGCTTGAGATATTGTTATAGTAGATTTATGATCTTTAAGAAAATGACAAATAAAAGTATTGGTTTGATGAGAAGTAAAAGTTGAAACACCAATTTTACTTTCAAATGGAGTGATAGAATATATTGAATGAAATACTTGAAAACCACATTTAATAACTACTTTGAGAGATTGATGAGCAGCTGATAGTTTACAAAGAACTACTACAGCTGGAAGAAATACTTGATATGACTTAAAAGAGGAAGTTGAGAGAGAGCATTTTGAAGAATGACCATTTTTATGAAAAAATAGTAAATGAGAATATACTCTTTGTATTCCTTCTGAAAATCCTCAAGGATGGGAGTATACAAAAGAATCAGTGTCATCATGGTTAGAAAATAAATATAATCTTTCAAGAGAAAATGAAAATGATCTCCATTTTATAGAAGCTTTTGAAAGAAATTTTCCAGGAATAAAATATGAAGAATTATGAACTATTTTAAGAAATATTGTAGAAAATGATAGATATATGACCTATGACTGGGATAATAAGCCTCTAGATTGACTTGATTGAGATATGAGAAAACTTTCTGTGGAGGATAAATGAAAAAGAAGTGAAATGAATGCTTTTGTTTATTTTGATACAGCAAATAATACTATTGAATATAGAGATGTAAGAAGAATAAAGTGAATTCCAGACGGTTTTCAACTTCTTGGAAATAGACCATGTAAATTATTTTTAGAAAGTCAAAATCAATATCCAAGAGTTCCAAGAATAGAAAATGCTTGAGAAAAGGCAGTTCCTACTATTAAGTATGTATCACAAAAAGTAGCATGAATTTTATAATAAAAAATAAGAATTATCATTTGATAATTCTTATTTTTTATTATATTTTTTTAAAGCAAAGAGTAAACCATTCTTGATGATTAAAAAATTGAGAATCTTCATATATAATTTCAAAATTTTTTCATGCGAATGCTTTGTATTCATTTATATGATAGTGATAATAAATTCTTGTTCAAAATTCATCTGTTTTTTCTATTTCTGTATATTTTTCACTCGCTTTTAAAGAAACATATACTATTCATTTTGTTGAAAGAATATTATAAAATTTTTCAAATAATTTTTGAGTTGTTTCTTTGTCTGAGTGTATTAAAGAAGCAAAAGCAAAGATAATATCAAATTTTTTCTCAAATTTATATTCTTCTATATCTCAAACAATAAATTCTCCATCAGGAAAGCTCTTTTTTGCATATGAAATAGCATCTTGCGAAATATCTATTCCAGTATAGTTTTTTGTAAATTGTCTGATGTAAGAATATTCTCTTCCAGAAAAACATCCTATCTCTAAGATATGTATATCTTTGCTTTTTCCATATAATTTGAAAGCAGTATCAATATCAAAAACTCTTGCTCAAAGAGCATCAAATTTTTTTATCAGTTCTTTTGTTTTTGAATTATATACTTCAAAATTGAGTGTTTTTACTTCTTTGCTGGTCATACATTTTATTATAAATATTTTTAATTATTATAAGAAAATTTTATTTTTTCAAAACCAATTTCTCATTTTCAATACTCAAAATTACATTTTCTCACTCTTTGAGCTCATCTTTTAAGATAAAATTTGAAAGTTCATTTAATATAATATTGGTAATAGCTCTTTTCATTGGTCTTGCTCAGAATTCACTATCATATCAAACTTTTATAAGATATTCTTTGAGTTCTTTTGAAAAATCTACTTGAATATTTTTCTTCTCTAAAGTTTTTTTCACATCGGTAAGTAAAATGTCAACAATTTGTAAAATCATATCATGGGAGATAGGATTATATATAACTATATCATCTATTCTATTTAAAAACTCAGGTCTAAAATGTAATTTTAACTCATTCATTATTTCTGTATTTATTTCTTCATTTGATTTTTTTTCTTCTATTAAATGAGCAATTTTTTTACTTCCAATATTACTTGTTAAAATAATAATAGTATTTTTAAAGTTCACGGTTCTTCCTTTTGAGTCAGTCAATCTTCCGTCATCCAAAACTTGCAAAAGCACATTAAATACATCTGGATGAGCTTTTTCAACTTCATCAAAAAGTATGACACTATATGGTTTTCTTCTCACAGCTTCTGTAAGTTGTCCTCATTCTTCATATCAAACATATCCAGGAGGAGCTCCAATAAGCCTTTGAACTGAGAATTTTTCCATATATTCACTCATATCGATTCTAATAAAAGCATCTTTACTATCAAATAAATTTAATGCCAAGGCTTTTGCAGTTTCTGTTTTTCCCACTCCAGTTGGTCATAAAAATAAGAAACTTCCAAGAGGTTTATGTTCATCATTTAAACCTGCTTTTGCTCTTTTAATCGCATTTGCAACTGATATAATAGCTTTGTCTTGTCAAACAACAGATTTTTTTAAATATTCCTCTAAATGCAAAAGTTTATCCTTTTCACTTTGAATCAGTTTTGATATAGGAATAGAAGTCCATTTTGAAATGATTTCAGCAATGTCTTCCACCGTTACTTTATCTCTTAAATATGATTTTCAAGAAATTTTTATTTCTTCAAGTTTTCTATCAATTTCAGCAATTTCTTTTTCTAAAGCAGGGATTTCAGAATAATTTATTTTTGCAACTTCTCCATAATTTGCTTCTCTTTCAAAGTTTTTTGCTTTTGTTTTGAGTGTTTCAATTTTTTCTCTGATATCTTTTGATGCTCCTATAAAATCTTTTTCTTTTTTCCAAGAACTTTCTAAACTTCTATATTCTTCTTTTTTTGAAGCGATTTCTTTTGATAATTTTTCAAGATTTTCAACTTTTTCTCATTCCACTTTTTTTGCTTCCAATTCTATTTCTAAATTTCTTATTTTTTTCTCTAAAATATCAAGTTCTACTGGTTTTGAAATAGTTTTGAGTTTTACACTTGATAATGCCTCATCAATCAAATCAATCGCCTTATCAGGAAGCTTTCTATCAGTAATATATTTTATACTTAAATCTACAGCAGACACGATAGCTCCATCAGTGATTTTTATACCATGATGAGCCTCATATTTATCTTTTATTCCTCTGAGAATGCTCAAAGCATCTTCGCGATTTGGTTCATCAACGAAAACTTGAGCAAATCTTCTCTCAAGAGCAGAATCTTTTTCAATATATTTTCTGTATTCATTTATCGTTGTTGCTCCAATCAAATGCAAAGCTCATCTGGCTAAACTTGGTTTAAGTAAATTTCCTGCATCAGCTTGTCATTCCTGATTTCCAGCTCCAACAATAGTATGGATTTCATCAATAAATAAGATAATATTTCCGTTTGATTTTTCTACTTCTTTGATGACTGCTTTGAGTCTTTCTTCAAATTCTCATCTATATTTTGCTCCAGCCAAGAGTGCTCCCATATCAAGAGTGATAATTCTTTTTCCAAGCAAATTTTCAGGAACTTCTTTTTC
>JAUCCN010000030.1:0-6313 GCA_034676185.1 Patescibacteria group bacterium
TAAAATCCGCTTAAAGTATTTTCACCAATAAAGTCTTTTACTTTTTGATCTGGATTAATAACAAATGCTTGTTCAAGTAATGAAATTTCAGAAGCAAATTTTGACATTTTACCATCAATAATTTTGAGTAATACTTCATCTGGTTTTCCTGCCATTTTTGGATCATTTTTCATAATTTCTAATTGAATTGCTTTTTCTTTTTCAATTACTTCTGAAGAAATATCAGAAGCTCTTAAAAATTCAGGATTTGCAGCAGTAATATGCATAGCCACTTGTTTTAATTTTTCATCTGAAGTTTCTTGATTTGCCAATACAACCGCAGCTAATTTGTTATTTGAGTGAACATAAGCTCCAAGTGAAGCCCCCTCAATTACTTGAAAATCTCTTACTTGTAAATTTTCTCCCATTTCTAAAGAGTATTCTTTATCAATCATTGCTTTTGCATCTTCTGCAGTTTTTCCTGCTTTTAGTAATGCAACAACATCATTTAACATATCCCCGAATCTTCCAGAGTTAGCTAAAAAGTCAGTTTCACAAGAAACAGAAGCAACGTATGCTTTATTTCCTTCAATAACTACTTTAATAGCTCCTTCTGATGCTTCTCTATCAGCTTTTGATGCAGCTTTTGCAAGACCTTTTTTTCTTAATTCTTCAATTGCTAATTCAATATCTCCATTCGTAGCAGTTAATGCTTTTTTACATTCCATCATACCGATACCTGTTCTATCTCTAAGCTCTTTTACAAGAGCAGCTGTAATTTCCATAGTTTGTAGAGTTAAAATATAAATTATTATTTTAAAGGGTCTTCTATTTCATCAGACTCTTTTTTTACTTGGTTATTTCATTTCTTTTGACTTTGTTCAAATTGAGCAATTATTTTTTCTAAAAATTCAATCTCAACATACATTCAGTTATATGCCTTAATAGCACAAAAAAATGCAAATAAAACATATCATAATGTAACAATAAATGACAATTTAAAACTTAAAAATGAGACTATTATAAACAATACTATATAGAGTAAAAATAATGCGATTCATTGTCTTGAATATTTTTTATCTTCCTCTTTAGTTGATTGTTTCTCAGTAAAAAGGAGAAAAACATTTAAAAATGGTACATACGCAAGAATATTATTAAATTTATCCTTATTCGTTATTGTAGCTTCTTCATTTTCAATTTCTTCAGAAGAAAATTCATCTCTCATATATAAAAGTGAAAAAATAAAACATATTTAACCTCTACTCTATATAAAGGTTAAATATAATTATTCAGCTTTTGCTGCTTCTTGGACTTCTTGAGTTTCTTCTTTTTTTGCTCTTGGTTTTCTTGCTTGTGGAGCTTTTTTTTCTCCTGAAGCTTGTTTCTCTTCAACTTTTTTAACTGTTGCTCTTACTTGAGGTGAGTTAAATTTCACAAAAGATCCTTTTAATTCCTCAGCTAAATAATCAAAAGATTTTGTAGAATTTGTATTTGCAGGAATAAGATTTGAAACTAAATCAATATCTCCATTTGTATTAAATACAGCAAAAGATTGAATATTTAAAATTTCAGCTTCTCTTAAAGCTTGTTTTTCATAAATCCCATCTGAAGCTAAAATTACATCTGGTAATTTTTTCATATCTTTTAACCCAGCATATGCTTTATCTAATTTTTCAAGTTCAAGTAATTTCGTAGCTTTTTCTTTTTTTGTTAAAACATCAAAAGCTCCATTTTCTGAATCTTGTAATAATTGTAAATATGAACCAATTCTTTTTCTAATAGTTTTGAAATTTGTTAAAAGTCCTGGAACCCATTTTTCACAAACATAGTAAGAACCTGTTTCTTCAGCTAATTTTTTAAATGCATCTCTTGATTGAATTTTTGTAGCAACAATTAAAACTCTTTTACCAGAAGATGTTAAATCTTTTAATTCAGCTTTTACTTCTTCTAATTTTTCAGCAGTTTTTAATAAGTTAATTACATGAATTCCATTTACTGATCCGTAAATATAAGGTCTCATTTTTGCATTCCAAAAATTTGTTTTATTTCCAATATGTAATAAATTATCAAACATATTATTTAATACAGCTTTTTCCATTTGTTAGTTTTTTTATTAAAATGTAAATCAGATTATAATTATAACCTTCATAAGAGTATTTCTGTTCAGAGAAATAAAATTATTTCCCTGACTCCCAAAAATACCTAAAATATTTTTAATGAATTATTTTGTTTCTTCTACTTTTTCCTCTTTCACTTCTTCAGCTTTTCCTTCTTCTTTTGTTTCTTCTTTAGCAGGAGCTTCAACTAAAGCTTTTAAAGAAAGACCAATTCTTTTTTCTTTTGGTTCGAAGTTGATAATTTTAGCTTCTACTTCTTCTCCAACTTTAACGAAATCTCTAATATCTTTTACTACTCCATGAGAAATTTCTGATAAGTGGATAAGCCCTTGAATACCTCCATCAAGTTCCATAAAGGCACCAAATTGAGAAATTCTTGAGATTGGAGCTTTCACTGTATCACTCACTTTATATTTTCTAGCAAGTACATCCCAAGGATTTTCTTGTAATCTTTTAACAGAAAGTGAAATTTTATCATTATCAAGTCCAATAACTTTAACTTTGATTTTTTGTCCAACTTTTGCAAATTTTGAAGGATTATTAACATGTCCCCAATCAATTTCTGAAACGTGAACGAGACCTTCTAAACCATCAAAAGTAATGAAAAGTCCGTAAGTTAAAATTCCTGAAACAGTTCCTTCAACTACATCTCCAACTTTTAAGTTTCCTAAAGCTTTATCTCTATTTTCTGAAATAGCAGCTTTTTCTGAGAAGATAATTTTTTTACCCATCTCATCAACATTGATAACTTTTACTTTGAAATCTTTTCCAACTAACCCTTGTAAATGTTCAAGAATTTTTGCTGGATCAGCACCTTCAACTCTTGGATAATTTAATGGAGTTAATTGTGATACAGGAATAAATCATTTTAAACCATCGATATCAACAAGTAATCAACCTTTATTAGCTTCAGTTGGTCTTACTGTAATAACTTCTTCTGAATTTCTATATTTAGAAAGATTTGTAAGAGATTTAATTTGATTTGCTCTTTTTAGAGATAAAATTAAAAGACCTCTTTCTACAGAATCACCTAAAACCATAACATCAACATTATCTCCTGATTTAATAGAGTTAATATCAACAGTATTTCCGATTTCTTTAGAAATTACAAGTCCTGAAAATTGATTATTTACATTTACTAAAATGTTTTTTTTCTCAATTTTTACAACAGTACCATTTACTACTTCTCCTTCACGAGGATATTTAATCTCAGGAGATGCTCCGAATAACTCTTCAAAAAGAGCTAAGTCTTTATTTGCCATATTTGCAAAAGTTAAAAAAATAAAATATTGAAATTCTTACATCAGAATTTCTGCTTTTAAAAATTAGGTAGTAAAAATATGAATAGAAAAACACAAATTTTCACTATGTAATTTTTAAAATGGGGTGCTCGAAGGGGTTCGAACCCTCGACCTCCAGAGTCACAATCTGGCATTCTAACCAACTGAACTACGAGCACCATAATTTAAAAAACTGCTCTTATTTAATTAAAAGCAGTTAGAGTATATAAAAAATGTCTGGAAAGTCAAAAAATATTTTACTTTTTTAATAAATTAACAAAAGCCTCACTTGGTAAACTTACTTTTCAAAATTGTTTCATTTTTTTCTTTCATTCTTTTTGTTTTTCAAGAAGTTTTCTTTTTCTTGAAATATCTCATCCATATAGTTTTGCTGTTACATCTTTTCTCATAGCAGATAAATCTTCTCTTGCTACTACTCTTCCTCAAACTGAAGCTTGAAGTGCAATTGAAAAGAGTGCTCTTGGAACTACTTCTTTTAATTTTAAAACTATTTTTCCTCCTAAATATGCCGCTTGACTTCTATGACAAATAATTCAAAGTGCTTCTACTTTTTCTCCTGCGATTAAAATATCAAGTTTCACTAAATCATCTTCTTTATATTTTATAAATTCATAATTCATTGACGCATATCAACTTGAAAGTGATTTTAATTCATCATAAAAATCTCAAATTAACTCATTCATAGGAAGTTCGTAAGTAAGCATAACTCTGGTTCCTTCGATATAAGATTGATTTTTTAAAATTCATCTTCTTTCTTGAGATAATTGCATAAGAGGGCCAATGTATTCACTTGGAGTAATAATTTCACATTTTGCAATAGGTTCTTCAATACTTTCATATAATTCTCTTGAAGGTAAATCTTCAGGATTAGAAATACTAATTTCAGTATAGGTTCTATCTCATAATTGAATTAATTTTGGTTGAAATCTTGAATATTCAGAAATTTTATCTCCAGGTCTTTTAATTTTATAGGTTACTTGCGGTGCTGTAATAATTACATCCATTCAAGATTCTCTAAAAAGTCTCTCTTTTACAATATCAAGATGTAAAAGTCCTAAAAATCAACATCTATATCCATGTCCTAATGCTCAAGAAACTTCTGGTTCTATTTGTAAAGCTGAATCATTCAACATCAATTTTTCAAATGCATCTTTAAATTGAGGATATTCAGAAGTATCCATCGGAAATACTCACGCATAAATAAAAGGTGTTACTTTCTTAAACCCATCTATTGGTTGTGCTTCTTCAGCTTTTGCTTTTGGTCATGAAATATTAGCTGGTTTCCAAACAGTATCTCAAACTTGTGCATCACGAATAGATTTGAGTCAAGTTACAATATATCAAATCGATCCATTTTCTATTTTTTTATCTGAAATATATTTTGGTGCAAAATATCCTACATCAAGGGCTTCTATTTTTTTACTTGTATTGAGAAAATGAAGCATATCTCATTTTTTGATTTCTCCCGAAAATACTTTTACATAACTCACTACTCACCTATAACTATCGTATTGACTATCAAACACTAAAGCTTTTAATTCTTTATCTTCGATTTTTAAACCATCTTCTGATTGAATCACTTGAGGAATTCTTACTCTTTCTAAAATTGCATCTAATACTGCTTCAACATTCAATCAAGTTTTTGCTGAAACAGCAATAATTTCACTTGAATCACAACCAAGAAGATTTACTATTTCACTCGTTACTTTTTCTACATCAGCAGCTGGAAGATCTATTTTATTAATTACTGGAATAATATCAAGATTGTGTTCGAGCGCCATATAAACATTTGATAATGTTTGAGCTTCAATTCATTGAGTAGCATCAACGATTAAAAGACATCATTCTACTGATGCTAAACTTCTTGAAACTTCATATTGAAAATCCACATGTCCTGGGGTATCAATCATATTCAGTTCATTCCCCTTCCATTTCATTCTTACAGGAGTCAATTTAATGGTAATTCATCTTTCTTGTTCTAATTCCATTGTATCAAGAGTTTGAGCTCTTAAATCTCTTTTATCAAGTGTTCAAGAAATTTCTAAAAGTCTATCTGCAAGTGTTGATTTTCCATGATCAATATGTGCAATAATACAAAAATTTCTAATATTTTTTAATTCCATATCTTATATTATAATTTTAAATTTTGGAAGTAGTATATAGAAATATCCAAAAAATCAAAAAAATAAAAGTATCTGTAAATACTTTTATTTTTTTGATTTTCACATTTTTTAAGGAAGTGTTGTTACATTTATAAGCTCTGATACTGTATTTCCAGCAAAATCAGAGAAAGTAACTGTTTCACTTGTATTTACTTTATATATCTTTTTATACACTGAACCTAATTTACTCCATCCTGATGGAGCTGTTCCAGCTCACGACTCATGAACTCCCCATACATTTCCAAGCTGTACCTCAACTTCTACTCATGTTATTACAAAATCATCGAGGTCTGCATCATATTCATCAATCGTAGTATAATTCACTGATTGTATCGTTGGTGGAATATTATCAAAAAACACATCTGCACTTTGAGAGGAACTCACATTTCCACTAGCATCTTTTGCCCACACAGTGATTCTTCTTCATCATTGTGTTGATAAAGTAGCCATAGTTGGTGTCGTTGGAGACCAACCTCAACCAGATGCTGATGGAGCTGCTGGCATCACCGTTGAACTACTTTCTGAAACATACCATCCTGTAATTCCTACATTATCTGAACCAGATACATTTACTGAAATATTTGAAGTTTGGCTGGTTTTTGCTCCTGAATTTATCGTTAAACTATTGATTGTTGGAGCTTGAGTATCAATCACTTCTACATTTTTTATAGTAATAGTAAAGCTTTGTTCTACATATAATCCTCATACATCCGTCGCTCTTACTACTATTACATATGGAGTATCTGAACCAACT
>JAUCCN010000031.1:0-5828 GCA_034676185.1 Patescibacteria group bacterium
ATCAAAAATCAAAATAGAAGATATTGATTATATAGCAGTTACTTCTCATCCTTGACTTATTCCATCACTTTTAACGGGAATTACTTTTGCAAGAACTCTTTCAAAAATTTTACAAAAACCACTTTTGGAGCTTAATCACATAGAAGGACATATTTTTTCAAATTTTTTGGAAAGAAAAAAAGAAGATATTTCATTTCCTCTTGTTTGTTTAACCGTTTCAGGATGACATAATGATATTTATTATATGCCATCTTTGTGGGAAATGGAAAAAATAGGAAGTTCAGAAGATGATGCAGCAGGAGAAAGTTATGATAAAGTAGCAAAAATGATGTGACTTGGATATCCAGGAGGACCAATTATTTCTCAATTATCAAGTGAATATTCTCAAAGTAACAATACTCAATTATTTCCTCGTGTATGGCTTCAGAAAGATAAGTTTAATTTTTCGTTCTCTGGATTAAAATCAGCAGTAAAAAGGGAAATTGATAAAAGAATTTCAGAAAAATGAAGTTTGGATGAAAAAGATAAAAAAGAAATTTCCTTTGAGTTTCAAAATGCGGTAAATGAAGTTCTTGCATATAAATTGATTTCAGGAGCTTTGCAAAAACAAGTTCAAACTATTATGCTTGCTTGAGGAGTAAGTGCAAATATAGATTTAAGAGAAAAAATTACACAAAAAGCCTGAGAATATAATTTAGAGTTTTTATATCCAATAAAAAATATCTATTGTATGGATAATGCTGCTATGATTTGAATACTGGCTTATTATAAAATAAAACACTGATAATCAGTGTTTTATTTTTGATATTATATGTATTGTTCAACTCAAATAGTATCTTTTAAAAATAAATTTCCTTTTTGTTTCATAATATTAAAAATAAGTTTATCGTTATATTCAAGTCTTTTTTGAAAATCATCTTTGGTAATAATAGCATATTTTATTTTTCTGTTAAAAAAAGTTTTTGCTAAAAATTCATTAAAAGCAATTTTATCCATTTCTCAAATGAGGAAAATATCAACAATATTGTTTGTATTTCCAACAAGTCTTTTTGCAAGTTCTTCATTGATGATAACGAGTTCTAGAAAATCTTGGGTTTTGAAAAATTTTTTGATATTTTCATAAGGATTATAGGTTTTCAAAAATATTGATTTGAATTCTTCTAAGAGAATAAAATTTTTATTCAGAAAAAAGAATTTCTTTTTTGATTCTTCTCTACTTTTTAAAATATGAAGTTCTTCTAAACTATCAAGCTCTCTTTTTATAGAATTGATTTGTTCATCCAGATCACGAGATAATGCTCTCATATGAAAACCGTCATTATTTCCAGATTCGTATTCCAAAAAAAACTTTTCTAAAAGTTTCGTTCTTGTTTTAGATCAAAAGAGTTTGGTTAAATCAAAATTTTTCATGACAAAAAAGGTTATTTTTTACATAATATTTTTTTTGTATAAAAAATCAATACGAAAGAAAAAAAACCTGAATATTCAGGTTTTTTTATTATCCAATAGATTTTACATCTTTTAGGATTTCTTTTTCAATTTCATCCATAAAAGTAACATACAGTTTAGGAGTAATAATTTCTTTACAATATAAATCATTAATAACATTTTCCTCTTGTTTTAAAAGAGATTTGTCTGCTAGTTTTCCTTCTACTACGGAAATTTCACTTTGATGCTCTTCAAAAATATTATCTTTTTTCTCATTTGCAAGAGTATTAAATTTTTTGTAAAGCTCAATAATTTCATCAAACATTTCTTTTTCAAAACCAAAGTTGATTTCAGCAAGTATTTTTAATTCTTTAATTACTTTTCTAGTAATAATAGCTTTTGTTCTATTTATAACATAATTATCAATAAAATTATTTGTTTCATTTGAGAAAAATGCTACTAATTTTTGGAAAAAATCTAATGATACTTTCTCATCAGCAATATCCTTTAATTGAGGTTTTCCTGATTCAAGTCTTTCTATTTGTCTATTAATTTTATTGAGAATATATTTAAAGTTTTTTTCTTCGATTTCATTATATGAAAATAAGTCTTTGAGATATTGTTTTTCTATTCCAAGAGCATGGAGAGAAAGAGCTCTTCTTATAAGCTCAGTTCCATTTTCTTTTCCTTGAGTTTTAATAAGTTGTTTTAAATTTTCAACAGAATTTTTTAATTCTTTTTCGTATTTCTTTTTTAGATTATCTACTTCACTAATAGTAAGATATTTCTTTTGATAGAGACTATCCAATTTTTCAAGCATTTTTAAGTATGCCAAAATTTTTCATTCTTGTTGTTCAAATTTTTCTAAATCATGAAGTTGAGTTGCTCATAATCTTCTCATCATATAACCAATAGTAGTTGCTTTGATGAAAAGAGTAAACATAATACTTCAAATAGTAATAACGATTAGAAATTCTCTTATATCAAAACTAAAATTCCATCCAACTGATTGTTGAAAAGCAAGAACTTGTGCATAATTAGAATCTCCAACTCAAGGAACCATAAGCACCATCATTAATGCTAACGCTCATCTTAAACTTCCCCAAGAAAGAAGGTGTTGCCAAGAAGCAGGAATATGTTCTTCTAATTTGAAAGCATTTAAAGCTCAAATAGGAATATAAATACTTAATGCCCTTGCTATAATAACAATAATAATAGTTGCTAAGATAGGAACAATAAACATTCAGAAATTTACATTTATATGAGAAAGAATAAGTCACATAAGTATAAATACTAATGAATTACATAAAAATGCGAAAAATTCCCAAAATTGGTTCATATGAGCTTCAACTTTTGGAGATATTTTATATCTACCATAATTTCAAATAATAATTCATGCAATAGAAGTTGCAATTACTCAAGAAATTTTTAAATCAAATCCCAAAATACTTACATGATGAGAAATCACTTCAGAGAGTATAAAAGTTAAATGTGCTAAAATCATAGTTAAACTAATTTCAACCATTTCATTATTTTTAATTTTTCAGATTATTTTTGAAAATAATACTCAAGTAAAACTTCAGAATAATATTCAACCAATCATCATCGACATAAAAGAACCAAATCATTCAATATATGTTGATGCACCTATTTCTCAACTTAAAATAACTCAAAGTATTACTAAAAATAAAGCAAGAGCAGTTCCGTCATTAAATAAACTTTCTCCTTCAAAAATTAAAGTAAGTCTTCTCGGAGCTCAAATACTTTTAAATATAGAAAGTACAGCTACTGGATCTGTTGCAGAAATAAGACTTCAAAATAATAAACATACTAAAAATGGAATTTGAAATCCTAATAATGGGAAAATAAAGTACATAAGTCAACCTATAGTAAAAGCTGAAATTACAAGACCGATAATCGCTAAACTACTTATAGACTTCCAGTTTTTTATAACTTGTCTATAATTCATATTATAAGCCGATTCAAATATGAGTATTGGTAAAAAAACATAAAATAACACATCAGGTGTTAGTTCAAAATGATTAATAAAAGAGAAAAATTCTACTTTAGAAAGAGGTATTAATAAAAGTCATACAATTAATAATAATACTGTATAAGGAAAATTTATCTTTTTAGATAAAAGGTAAGTAAAAACCGAAACTGTAAGTAAAAAAAATAGTGATAAGCTTGAGCTTAAAAAAGTAACATCCATATGTAATTAAATATAAAATAAATTATTGAATTCAGATATGCAAAAATATTGCAAATTGATCAATATGTAGGGGGAGGTTCGTATAATATCATGTGACAAAAACGAGACATTTTTATTTTATATTAAAATACTAAAAGGTAATTTTAAAAAGAAACCTTTGAATTATATATTTTTTATTTTTGTGTCAAATATTTTATAAAAAAAAATAGGGATTGTAGTTTTTACAAGTCCCTATAGTCAAGCCCCCGAATTACATTTTTACTCCGATTGCCTCAGCAACATACACAATCAAACCTGATGTGTTTGCCGCGTAAAGCAACAAAGCAAGAACGCTATTGAGGGGAAAAATAATTATGCTGTACAAAATGGCTTCGTTTACTCCTTCCTGTTTCAAACCAACCGTATTGCAGATTTTAACGATTGGACGAGGCATATCCTTATACAAGATATGGTTTTTAAATACCACGATGGCGACCAAGCTCGAAAACACAAACATTGGTGCGCCAACCATCAGCATCGACAAGCCTACATAAAAATCATGGAGGTTGTTGACAGGTGCTGCGATAGCTCCTGCAAAGGGTGAGGATATTGCTGCTGCGATAAACAGCCCAACGCCATCAAGATGAGGTTGGATGTACTGCACCAGCCCAGCGTTAATAATAACGCAAGCTATCAAAATCAATCCTATGGCATTCAGCGCTCCATCTTTCAGTTCATGAACAAACACCTCAATCAAGAACATGGTTTTACGCGAAAGCGCTGCATAAATCAAGAGTATCCCAATGCATAAAAATGCAGAATGGGTTATCACAATCAGCAGCAAACCAACGGTAAATTCAATAATCCCTTTCGTTTGTTGTTTGGTAAACGTAACTTTTTCCATCCTCACAGGAGTGAAGATGGCCGCCAAAATCCCTAGAAAAATGCAGTAAGGTGTCAGAACAAGAAGAATCGGGAAGCCAGCAATAGGATTATTCAGCCCATTGCTAATAAACCATGGAAGCCCCCACAATTCGCCCAAGTAAAATCCTCCTCCAACTGTTAAAGCTGCAAATGCACAAAACGTTTTTACAACGAATTGGTTGAAGGTGTTTTTTTCACCTTGTATTGGCAAGAAAACAATCCCTGTAGATAAGAGTAACACAACAGCGAAACTATCAAAGAACAGGGAAATGTGTCCACAAAAGACAATCAAAATGAACGTCGATACACGAGGCCTTTCAGTAAAAAAAACTGGTATTTTGACCTGAGCATATGCCAAGAGCATCGTCAGATACACAGCCACAATCAAAGTTTCCATCACTGGGCTACCAGTCAGAGATACTCCTTCAATGAGGGCTTTTCCTGACCAAAAGGTCATAAAAACCCCCAGAAGGAACCCGATGATAATTTGCTCAGTAGAGAGAAAACTCTCTTTTTTGAAATCTTTCATGACTTGCTCCTTTCAAAAGCATGATATAGTTAGGAAAAAAGAGAATATTTTTATAGATATTTTTTTTATAATGTCAAATTTTTTATTTCAATTTTTATTTCATTTTCTTTCAATAATTTCATTTGATTTTGTATGAAAAAAAAATATCATATTTTCAAATTATTTTACTACAATTTATACATGAAAATTCATATAATAACTATTTTTCCAGAGAGTTTTGAATCATATTTTTCCAGCAGTATTATGAAAAGAGCAAAAGAGCATTGATATCTTGAAATAATGTTTTATAAACTCAATAATTTTTCTCAAGTTCCAACTGGAAGAGTTGATGATAAGGCATATGGAATGCATGGACAAGTTTTATCTCCAGAACCATTATCTAAAGCAATAGAAAGTATTTTTTCTACTATAGGAAAAAAAATAAAAGTTATCTATATGTCACCATCGTGAGAAATACTTACTCAGGAAAAAACAGAAAAATATATGTCACTTTTAGAAGATGAATTTATTATAATATGTGGGCATTATGAAGGAATTGATCAAAGAATTATAGATATATATGTGGATTATAAAATTAGTATTTGAGAATATGTTCTTACCAGTGGAGAATTGACAAGTATGGTTTTTATAGATTCTCTTGTGAGACAAATACCCTGAGTACTTTGAAATCAAGATTCTTATCTGGAAGAAAGTTTTTCTCAAAAATTAAATAGACAAAAAGAGTATCCTGTATATACTAAACCTCAAGAATTTATG
>JAUCCN010000032.1:0-5400 GCA_034676185.1 Patescibacteria group bacterium
ATTTTATGAATTTCTAAAATATTGTCAATATGATTTTTTAAAAAATGATGAATAACTTTTGGAAACAAGAATTGCAATTGTGCCAAAAATTTATATAATTTTTGCAATATTTACTATCTCTCAACACGATGAAATTATTATCACTTAAACTCTTACATTATCGTAGATTTCGCCAAGAAGAAATTATTTTTAAAGATGATTTTTCTCTTATTTTTTGAAAAAATGGTGCTGGAAAATCGTCTGTTTTAGACGCTATTTGATATGCACTTTTTGGACCAAGTAGCAAAGATTTCGTCAGAGTAAATAGAGATTATTTAAGAAGTTATTTTTTGCGTGAAAGAGAACCTTCAAAAGTTGAATTGACATTTCAATATGGAATGGATACATATAGAATTATTAGAATTATTGATGCTGGAACAAAAAAATTTGCTTCAGAATTTATTGTGGAAAATAAAGATACACTTTTTTGACCTGCTTGAGTTGAAATTATTGGTTGAGATGAGATTACATCATATATTGAAGAATTAATTTGAGTGAATAAAGAAACATTTCTAAGAAGTGTTTTTGCTAGACAAAAAGATTTAGAGGTATTATCTGGTTGACTTTCAGAGAGAAAAGAACTTATCAATAAAGTGCTTTGACTTGATAGAATAGAGGATATTATTGAAGAGTTAAAAAAATCAGAAAAAGAACAAAAACTTCTCTTAGAAATGTACAAAAAAAAGGTTTGAGATTTTGATGAATGAGATTTAAAAACAAAAAAAGAAACACTTCAAATTCAAATCAAAGAGTTGCAAGAAACTTATAAAATATTAGAAGAAAAAAAGAAAGAACTTTTACAAGAATATGAAAAAATTAAACTTTCTTTTGATGAACAATCACACAAAAAAAATCTTTTTACTCAAATACATCAAGATATTTCTGTCAAAAATGAGCAACTTAAAAACTGAGAAAAAAATATTCTAGCTAAAACTCAAGAACTTTCTGATATAGAAAAAAAAGAAAAATATTTAGAAGAAAATAAAACTATTCTTTGAGAAAAACAAAAATATGACATTATTATTTTAGAGCAAGAAACTCTTAAAAATCAGTATAAAATCAAAAAAGATTTAGAAAATGATCTTGTAAAAATTTCAAAAGAAATAGAAAAAATCCAAGAAAAAACAAAACAATATTCTTTAGAAAACATACAAAATGAAATAAAAAAACTTGAAAATAATCTTGAAACTTTTCAACAAAATTTAAATAAAAATATTGCTTTGAAAGCGAGTTTAGAAGCAGAATTATCTCAAATGAAAAAATCTTGAGAAGAAGTTGGAAAAGAACTCAAAACATTACAAGATTTATGACAAGATGCTTCATGTCCAACTTGTAAAAGACCATTAAAAGAGGATTTTCCAAATCTTATTGCACTTTTTGAAAAAGATTTATGAGAAAAAAGAGAAATATATAAACAAAAATATTCAGCATTAACCATAATTATTTGAGAAATTCCAGTGTGTGAAAAAAGTTTGTTTGATGCTAAAAGCGAACTTATGAAACTTCAAAATAAAGAAAAGGAAATTTTATTATTTCAAAATCAAATTCAAAATTATAAAACTCAAGAAAAAGAACTTTCAAATAAACTTTCTTCACTTCAAGAAGTCAATTACAAAGAAGAAAATCATCAAAAAATAAAACAAGAATTTGAAAATATTAACCTCAAATTTCAAGAATATAATAAAGTTTTATGACAAGTCTTAAAAAAATCAGATATCATTTTATTTCTACAAGATGCTGAAAAACACAAACAAAATCTTCAATGAGAACTTCAAAATCTTCAATGAGAACTTCAAAAAATTGAGTTTAGTCAAGAAAAATATGATCAAATAAAGCAAGAATTTGAAAATAGAAATGAAAAAATTCATACTTTAAATAATGAATTTTCACAAGTAGAAAAAGCAAAACTTACATTAGAGTTTGAGATGAAAGTGATTTTCAAACAAGAACAAGATTTTTTAGAAGACAAAAAGCAAATTGATGTTTATGTAGAAGCTGTGAGTCAATCGATGTATAAAAAACAAATTTTAAGCGATTATATTTTATATTTATTGGCGCATTTAAAACCACGTGTAGAAGATTTAGCGAGCGAATATTTTTCACTTATTACTGATTGAAAATATACTTCATTAACTTTAGACGAGGATTATAATATTTTAATTGATGAAAAAAATCTTGATTTATATAGTGGTTGAGAAAGGGATTTAGCAAATTTGTGTTTTCGTTTAAGTTTAGGACAAAACCTTACAAGTAACAAATGAAATCCAATTAATTTCTTAGTTCTTGATGAAGTTTTAGCGAGTCAAGATAAAGAAAGACAACAAAATATTTTAATTTATTTAAAAAAATTAGAAAATAAATTTTCACAAATTATTCTCATTTCACATTTGGAAGAAATTAAAGATTTAGCTACAAATCTCATAGAAATTAAAGCAAAAAATAGAGAAGAAAGTGAAGTAAATTATTATTAGAAGACACAATTTTTGTAAAAAATAAAAAAATATGTTACAATATCAATATAAAATAATTTTGTAACTTTATGATATGTCAGAAATAATGAATACATCAGCAAATGTAGAACCTCAAAAAACAGTAAATACACAACAAGTTATAGATAAAATTTCTTATGATAAAAGAGTAGATAGAATGGATTTACCAGAAGTTAGTACTCTTGAGGAAGTAATTTCTCAAGAAAAACAAGGAATTCTTTCTCATACAAAAGAAAAATTACTTGCTCATATAGAGCAAAGTTTGATAGATGGTTTTACTGTTGAAACTCAAGAAGATTATGAAGTATTAAAAAAACTTCTTTCTCTTTTATGAAAAAAACAATCATTACCAGAATATAAAATGGCTCAACATTTAGTTGATACAACTGGAAAAAATCCATTTTCAGTAACACTTGATACCAAAAGCAATATTTTGAAATTATATTGAAAACTTCCACATGAAATAGCAAAAAATAAACAAGTAGGAAGCTTTAGTTTTATGGGATATATTTCATTAGTAGATGGAAGTTTTACTCAAAAAAATGTGATAAATCAGTATCAATTTGATCTTTTAGATAACAATAATCAATTTGATTTTCCAAAAAAATAATAAAAAATAGGTATTAATACCTATTTTTTATTATTCTCTCTACAAAACTATTTACATCTTTTCAAAGACTTGCTCTTTTAAAATGAAGTGCATATTTTTTGTATAAAATATCATTATTTATGAAGTTTGCTCCAAGCATGGTCCAAACTCTATATGCTTTTTTTGGTGTGAGTTTATGCCAAAAATTTGAATACAATTCTTGAGTTCATTCCAAGAAATCTTCTAAATCATTTGCCCAATAATCTTCATTAAAACTTTCATGTTTTCCTTTTTCTTCTTGAAAACAAAAACTTCCAAAAGAGAAAAAATAATTTCTTTCAAAATATTCTTCACTATTTCCGTATCTTATTTTTATGACATATTTGTGATTTTTTGATTGCAGCATTGCATTTTTCAAATTATCTTCACTATTTGCCATCCGGTATGGAAGAAATTTGTTATTCAGCATTTCTAAGAATTTTTGTTCTTGAGCTTTATAGTTTCATTTTCTTTCATCTAACGGTCCACTTTTATCTACTTTAAACAATTCTAAATCAAGATTTGTTTCTGGATTTGGCATTTCAATTGTTTTGAGAAAAGGAGTATTTCCAGAAATCTCAAATTTTCTTTTTTCAATAGTATAGATTTTTCCAGCTTCAAAATGAGTCATTGGAGAAGTTTTTCCATATCTTTTTGCAATACTTTTTTCCAAACTAATTTCCTCATCAAGTTTAAGAATTCTCAGTGGGAGGAAATCAAGATTTGGATGAACAATTCATTGCCCAATTACAGCTTTCATAAAATATGGAAGCTCTTGGATATCAGAACATTCTACAAATTCTTCTTCAAAACGGAAATAATTATATTCAATTTCTTGTTTTCTTTGTTCGATATATTCTTTGTGAATTTTTTTTCTATCTGCAGCTGATTTTGCTTCTAAAACTTTAAAGTTCCCTGGAAGTTCATTTCTAGTAGACATATAAAGTGCTTGTTCGTAATTTTTTCCTGTAAATAAATCATACAATAAATTTATGCTTTCTTCGTTTTCAGGAGGAACCGTATCTACATCAGTAAATACAAGTTCTGTATCATTTGAAACAGCCAAAGTCATTACATCATCTTCATTTGTCAGATAATTATTTTCAAAAATAATTCATGTAATATCAATTCCTTTGAGAGAAAAAGTAATTCATGATTTGAGGATTTGAATTTTTTGTTTTGGAAGATATTTTTCAAAAAGAGGAACAAGAAACTCTAAAGTTTCAGGAATCAGTAAAAGAGGTCTTGGTTTTATATGTTCATAAATTTTTACTAAAGTATATGGATCAAGATGATCGCAGTGAGAATGACTAATAAAAATAGCATCAACATCAAATTTTTCATAATCAATTTCAATTTTTGGATATCTTGACATCATATCTCAAAGAGCATAATCAGAAAGCCAACTATCAGAAAGTATTTTTACTGTTTCTCAAAGTGAGTTTTTTATTTCAATTACAAATTCAGAATGTCATAAATAATGTATTTTCATAAGAATAATTTAAGGGTAATTTGTGAGATTATATATATTTTTGAAAAAAGTGTTAATTTTTTGCAAAAGAAAAAAATATGTGATAAAATTGGAAAGAATTTATATTAATAATAAAAATTATATGTCAGAAGTACAAAAACAACTTTCAAGTGAACCAACTAAGGCACAAAATTTTAATAGTTTAGTAGACTATATTTCAGCAGATAAAAGAATTGATGGAAAAGATAAACAAGCTATTGATGAATTAGTAGCACTTTATCAAAATGAAAAAGAAGGACATATTAAAAATACAAAAACAGAAGTAGTAAAATTATTACAAGAATCTCTTGAGAAAGGGTATACTGTTTATAATCAAGATGATTATGCAGTTCTTGGAAAAATTATGCACCTTATGAATCCAAGTTATCAATTACCAACTTTTGAAGATTTAATAGCTTTAAGAGAAAAACAATACGTAAGTAATCCTGATGTAAATGAGAAAAAATTTCCAAGACATTTTTCAGTTACATATAATCCTCAAGAACATATGTTACAACTATATACTCCTCAACAATATCTTCAACATATTACCTCTAATACAGATTTATTAGGAAAATTTTCTCTAGTAAGTGGACAATTTATCGAAAAAGATTTTTGGGATAAATTGAAAATTGATGATGATACACAAAATAATAATGAAATAGATTTACAAGGAGTAAAACTGGCAGATGCTCCAACTCCACTTCCTTCTATACCATGATTACAAGAAGCTA
>JAUCCN010000033.1:0-5294 GCA_034676185.1 Patescibacteria group bacterium
AAAAAAGAAATTGCCATTATACCAAATAAATATTTAGATGAAGAAGATTTAGAAAATATTAAAAATCACTTCTCTAAATACAATATTTTGGAAGGAATTGCTTTTAGTGAAGAACTCTATGATCTTGATTCAAAAAAAGAACTCAATTTTGAAAATATAAATCAACTTGATGAAGTAGTGAATAATATTGCCAATTATATTTTGAATTATAAAAGAAAATCAAAAGAAGAAATTGCAAAAAGAATTGAGTTTTTCGATACAAAAAAAAGAGAATTTTTACAATAATTCTCTTTTTTTATAGATATTTTTTTATTTCATTATATTGAAATCATTTTTGTAATAATTTTTGAATAAGTTTTTGTTTATCTAAATTTTTATTTTGTAATTTTTCTAACTCTTTTTGTAAGTTTTCATCTTCTCATTCTTGAAATATATCTTCTATAATATTTTCTACCATTCCTCTATCTTCTGGTCTTTCTATTAATTTTTGTTTTATATATTGGATTGATTTTCAAGCATTTTTATAGTTCTCAATTTTTATAAAAAGTGATTTTTGATTCAAAAGACTTTTTCATTCTTCCAAAAAATCATTTTCTAAAATTTTTTGAATCAAACTTTTTTCAAATCATTTCTCAAGAAGTTTTCCTTTTATATATTTTAAATTTTTATTCCTCAAAAGATAGAGTCTTATTTTATCTCACGCAACTTGTTTATCATTTACAAGATGGGAAATATTCTCAAAAACTTTGAGTGATAATTCATTATTTTTTGATTTTTCATTTAATTTTTCAAGAAGTTTTTTACTTGAAGGAAAATATCTAAAATAATACCAAAGTGCATAATTTTTTAGATTTTCAAAATTGTAGTTCATATAATTTTTATATTAAAAAACATTTTTATTATATAGAAATACTTTAAAACTTGAAATTTTTTGTCACTTTTTATAATGAAATAAGTTATGCATTATACAAACATATATATTTTAATTTTTAAATTTTTATTATATGAAAAAATTAATTTTACTTTCTCTTGTATTATTTTCTTTTATGCAAGTACAAGCAGCAGATGAAATGGTAATGTGTACCATGGATGCAAAACAATGTAGTGACTGATCTTTTGTAGGTAGAACTGGGCCAAATTGTGAATTTGTTTGTCCAAGCGAAACAGCAAAAGAAAATACTCAAAAAGCATGTACCAGAGAATATGCTCCAGTATGTGCTGAAATCCAAGTTCAATGTATCAAAGCACCTTGTCCTCCAATCCAAGAAACATTTTCAAATAAATGTGAAATGAAAAATAATTCACTCGCAACTTTTTTACACACAGGAAGTTGTAAAGCTGATACTACACATGTAGGACTTCCAAATATGGCAGCTTCATATTGTGAAGAAAATGGATGAACTTCAAAAATTACCACAAAAACTGATGGAAGCCAATATGGAATTTGTTATTTTGAAGATAATAGACAATGTGAAGAATGGGCTTTCTATAGATGAGAGTGTCCTTACGGTTGAAGAAAAATTACCGGATATATCTGAGAATATGCAAAATATTGTGCTATTACTGGAAATGAATTTGTAAACAAATGACAAGATAAAGATGGAAATGATATTTGAGATTGTAAACTTTCATCTGGTGATGTTGTTGACGCAATAGAATTCTACGGATTATCAAGTGATGCAAATGAATATACTCATGTAGAAGATGAATGAGATATGATTATGTGTACTATGGAATACAATCCAGTTTGTGGAACTGATGGAAAAACATATGGAAATGCCTGTTCTGCGGGGAAAGTTTGAGTAAAATATCCTGGAACTTGTGTTTCTGCTAAATACGAAAAAGCGGTATATAAAGCTTGGCAAGAAACATCAGTAAAACATTTCTCAAAAGCTTCTTCTTTCATTACTACTCAAACATTAGAAAGAGTAATTAGAAATGCTGAAAAATTAGCCGCAAAAGCTGGTTTTGATTCTCAAAAATGAGCTATATTAAACTATATCTGATACCTTGCAAAAGATATGTTACATAAAAATATTTATGAAAAACATATTAAAACAAACATTTCTACTCTCTCTCCTATACAACCTGTTTTGTGAGGAAAATGGTATGTAACTCAAATTACTTGGCTTGATACTCATAATGCAAAAGTAGAATATGAAGATGGACATATTGTAGAAAATATGAAAATAAATATTTCTCTCAAAGATGGAAAAATACAAGTTACTGATTTAGAAAAAAGACTTGAAATACCAGGAAAATTTGATAATAAAGATATTATAATCAAACTAAAAGTTCCTACTTCTTGGGAGGGAAAATATGCTTATAAATTTGTAAATGCTGGAGTTCTTCAATTTAATTTTAAATCAAATGGAGAATGAGAAAATATGTTATTTAACATAAATATTCATACTGATGCTGATTGGAAAAAAGAAGAAGCAAATGGACTTTTAAATCTTACAAAAATCATGACTCTTTGAGGATATGTAGTTTCATACTCAAATGTACTTGATATGCCATTTACAAAAGATGAAAATATTAATTCTTATAGTTCAATGCTTGGAGATATAAACGAAATTGTAAAAAGTGTTGATTTGATTGTAAAATAATACTTTAATATATTTCCTAAATTATAAAAAAGGAAGAAAAAATAAAAAGTGAGACTAAAGTCTCACTTTTTATTTTTTCTTCCTTCCATAATATCTTTTTGGTTTTTCTGAAGATTTTTTTGGTTTTTGTTCTTTCATAGAAAATGTTCATAAAAATTCTCTTTCAACTATTTCTTCTTCTTTATATGAAGTATCACTTACTACTTCAAGTTTTTTATTGATTAATTTTTCAATAGCATCCAATCTCACTTTTTCCTCTTCTATACACATACTAATAGCAAGTCCAGACTTCCCTGCACGTGCTGTTCTTCCTATACGATGAACATAAACTTCAGCTTCTTTTGGAAGTGAATAATTCACGACACATGAAAGTCAATTTATATCAATTCAACGTGAAGCGATATCAGTTGCAACCAGTACTTTTATTTCTCAAGATTTTATAGCTTTTATAGCTTTAGTTCTGGCATTTTGTGATCTATTTCTATGAATATTATCTGCTTTTATTCAAGCTGATCTTACAAAACTCAGAACCAAATCTGTTTCCTCTTGAGTTCTCACAAACACAATTATACTTTCCAAATCTTTTCTTTTCACAATTTGTTGAAGTAATTGTCTTTTGCGTGATGAAGCGATATGATAAACTTTTTGAGTAATTGTATCAGTGGTACTTGCCTGAGGTTTTATAGTTATAGTTTCAGGATTTTTTAAAATACTTGCGGCTAATTCTTTGATAGGTGCTGGCATAGTCGCTGAAAAAAACAATGTTTGCCTGTGTTCTGGAATTCTTTTAATTAATTTTTTGATATCTGGTAAAAATCCCATATCAAGCATTTTATCCGCTTCATCAAGTACAAATATTTCAACATACGAAAGTTTTATCACTCATTGCGTTATGAGATCTTCTAGTCTTCATGGTGTTGCTATGAGTATATCAACTCATTTTTCAATAGCTTTTATTTGATGGAAATCATTCACTCCACCAAAAATTGTTGTACATTTTAGGTTTGTATTTGTTGCATATGGTGCAAAAGTTTCTCCGATTTGAATAGCAAGTTCACGAGTTGGTGCAACGATTAAAGCTTGTATTTTTCTAGTAACTTTCGCATCTTTTCATTCTCTCTCTATTCTGAGATTATAAATATTTTGTAAAATTGGAAGTGTAAAAGCAAGGGTTTTTCAGCTTCCAGTTTGGGCTATTCACAAAATATCTTTTCCTTCTATTGCTAGGGGAATAACTTTTTCCTGAATTGGTGTTGGAGTGGTAAATTCAAGTTTTTCAAGCGCTTTATGAAGTGGTGGAATAATTGGTAAATCTTTAAAATTCATATATTTTTGTTAGTATTAAACTATGTATTGATTATGTAAAAACTGTGTTTAAAAAAATTAAATCAGTATTATCCCTATATTTTCCAAGTCATGATTGTTTTCTATAGTAATTTTTATATTCATCTTAGTTATTATATTCAAGTAAATTATTAGTCAACTACTCTATGCTTAATTCAATTTTAAATCAAATGAAGAATGAGAAAATATCTTATTTAATATAAATATTCATACTGATGCTGATTGGAAAAAAGAAAAAGCAAATAGATTATTAAATATGATAAAAATCATGACTCTTTGAGGATATGTAGTTTCATACTCAAATGTACTTGATATGCCATTTACAAAAGATGAAAATATTAGTAATTATAGTTCAATGCTTGGAGATATTAATGAAATAGTAAAAAGTGTAAAATAAAACTTTGAAATAAAAAAATACCTGAATTTCAGGTATTTTTTTATTGTAAACTTATCTTGAGAATTTTATCACTTCCATATTTTTCATTTCACCTTCCATCTTTATTTGAAGTCAGAATATATAAATTATTATCTGGTCAAACTATTGCATCTCTGAGTCTTCCGTATTCTTTGGTAAGAAAATCTTCTTGATGTAATACTTTCCAAGTATTATTTTGTTTTTCTAGTGTGGCAACAATTATTTTTTCTGATTTTAAAGTAGTAATAAAAACTTTATCGTGCCAAAATGTCATTCCAGCTGGTGGGATAGAAGTATTTTCTGAATAAATCAGTGGATTTTGATACGTATCTGAATATCAAGTTACTTTTGGCCATCCATAATTTCCGCGTGGAATTATAAAATCTAAAACTCTATCTCTATTCATCAGTCCAAATTCTCCGGTTGGGCCATGACTTGATGCAAATAAATCTCAAGAATTTGATTCAAAAGCAATTCATTGTGGATTTCTTAGTCAATAAGCAAATATTCTTGAATTTGGGAAAGGATTGTCTTCAGGAATACTTCCATCATTATTTACTCTGAGAATTTTTCAAGCAAGGTTTCAAAAATTTTGAGCATTATTTGGAGTGGAAGCATCTCAAGTCGTGATGTAGAGTTTTTTATCTGGTCAAAACTTGATTCTTCCACCATTATGATATCTATTTCAAGGAATATTATCAAGAATTATTTTGTCTTCTGTAAGTGTTTCTCCAGTATCTATAAGTCTCACTATTTTATTTTTCAAAACTCTATTCTCTGAATAGGTATACATAATATAAATGTATTTATTTTGTTCAAAATCTGGATCTTTTTCAATTCACATAAGTCATCATTCCCCTATTTCATGAGAAGAAACTTGAAAATATGGTTCTTTTTGAGTTTGTCAGTTTGATATTTTCAAAATA
>JAUCCN010000034.1:0-5126 GCA_034676185.1 Patescibacteria group bacterium
GTTACTATAAATGCTTTTTCATTTAACTCCATTTGTTTGATTTCAATATTTGTTTTTACACTAAATATTGCTTTTGTTGTCTTATATTCAACTTCTCAAATGAGTTCTTCAAATTTATAAAATGCTTTTTCTTTATAAACGATAAGTGGATTTTTTTGAGCATATCATTCAAACGCAACTGCTTCTCTTAATTTACTCATACTATCAATATGTCTCATCCATAATTCATCAATTGATTGTAATACAATTCTTCTTTCCATTTCATAGAAATCTTCTTCATTTTTGAAGTTTGTTTTTATATTATCAATTTCAGTTGTAGCCATTTTTGAAATGTATGTTGCAAGAGAATTTTCTTCGTTAATTCCTTCAATATCATTTATTTCTACAACATCATTAATAAGAGAAATTCAAACAAATTCATTTATTTTTGAAATAATGTCTTCTTTTGAAGTATTTTTGAGTAAAAGAGCAGAAACAAGTTTTTCAATTTGTGATGCAACCATAGTTTTTACATCTGTATCAATATTTTCACTATCAAGGATTTTATTTCTTTTTCCATAAATAATTTCTCTATGCTTGTTCATAACATCATCATATTCTAAAACATGTTTTCTTGAATCAAAATGATATCATTCTACTTGTTTTTGAACTGAAGTTACTCTTGAAGTAAGCATTCAGCTTTGAGCTAATGGTTCTTCATCTGGAAGCGAAGCAAACATTGGTGAATTAAATACTCCAAACAGTTTGTCTCATCCAAATATTCTCATAATTTCATCATTTGGAGAAATAAGAAATTGAGTCATTCAAGGATCTCACTGTCTTCCAGCTCTTCATCTTAATTGGTTATCGATTCTTCTAGTTTCATGTTTTTCAGTTCCAAGAATTACGAGTCCTCAGATTTCACGAACTCATTCTCAAAGTTTGATGTCAGTACCTCTTCAAGCCATATTCGTAGCAATCGTTACTGCTCATTTTTGTCCAGCAAGTGCAACTATTTCTGCTTCTCTTTCATGATGTTTTGCATTTAAAACATTATGAGGAACTCATTCAGTTTTTAATCTATCAGAAAGATATTCTGATTTTTCGACTGAAATCGTACCAACTAAAACTGGTTGTCCTTTTTCATGTAAATCTTTAATAAGTTTTACTGTATAATCAAATTTTCCTTTTTCATTTTTAAAAAGAAGATCTGGATTATCAATTCTTGCAATTGGTTTATTTGTTGGAATTACAAGTGTTTCTAAAGCATATACTTTATAAAATTCTTCTTCTTCAGTTTTTGCAGTTCCTGTCATTCAAGCTAGTTTCCAATACATTCTAAAATAATTTTGGAATGTAATAGAGGCAAGAGTTTTAGATTCTCTTTTAATTTCTACTCATTCTTTTGCTTCAATAGCTTGGTGAAGTCATTCTGAATATCTTCTTCCTGAAAGTACTCTTCCTGTATGTTCATCAATAATAAGAACTTCTCCATCTGGTGAAACTAAATAATCTTTATCTCTTTTATAAACAGCTCTTGCTTTCAGTGCATTTTCAATATGATGTAAATCATTATAATGGTCAGAAACATAAATGTTGTCTACTTTTAGAATTTTTTCAATTTTTGAAATACCATCATCTGTTAAAGTAGATGTTTTTTGTTTTTCATCAATTTTATAATCTTGTCATTCAATAAGTTCTTTTGAAATAATAGCAAATTGCATATATTTGCTTGTTGGTTCATTGTCAGGCATTGAGATAATAAGAGGAGTTCTTGCTTCATCAATTAAAATTGAGTCAACCTCATCAATAATAGCAAAAAATGGTTTACTCATTACTTTGTCTTCATTTCTGATAACCATATTATCTCTCAAATAATCAAATCACATTTCATTATTTGTAGCATATACAATATCGCTATGATAATTTTGATATTTTTCTTGAGGATGTTGATTATGAGTAATTACTCAAACAGTAAGTCAAAGAGTATTATATAAAACACCCATTTCTTCAGAGTCTCTTTTTGCTAAATAATCATTTACAGTAACTACATGTACAGAATTTCCTGTTAACGCATTTAAATATGCTGGGAGTGTTGCAACAAGAGTTTTTCATTCTCAAGTTTTCATTTCAGCAATTTGTCCATCATGAATAGCCATTCAACCAATAAGTTGAACATCATAAGGCACCATATTCCATAGAATTTTTTTCCCTGAAGGAAGTTCAAATTCTTTTCCATTTATCAGTTTTGTTGCTTGTTTTAAGTTTGCAAAAGCTGGAGCAATGATATCTTTTAAAGTTTCTTTAATTTTTTTGCTATCTTCTGGATTTTGAAAATTTAATCCTGTAAATAAAGCCTTTAATTCTTCAGTTTTATTTTTTACATCTTCAAGTGTAAATGATGCGAATTCTTCTTCTTGAGCATGAATTTTTTCTACTATTTGAGTATAGTATTTGATTTTTTTCTTGTCTGGGTCTCAGAAAATTGCTTTGATAATGTCGTCAATCATAGGAGGAAATTTAAAAGTATAAAATACAAAAGGGGAAAACAAAGGCATATAATCTTTTTCTTTTGAACCTTTTTAACTTGTTAATTATATGAAAATATTAAAAAATACAAACTTTTTGATTTTTAATTTTTTTTACTACAATAGAGAAAAATAATTTTTAAATATAGTCTCTCATGCTTTCCTATATCAAATGATACGTAAAAAATATTGAATTAACTTCTGTGATTATTTTACCAGAAAGTTGAGTTTGATATGAAATTATTATCAATGAACTTGTGTATGCATCCTTATACGATAAAAAAGAAGTTGAATTATATATATATCATACTATTTCAGAAAATGGACAAACTTTGTTTGGGTTTATTCATTTTGAAGACAGAGTATTATTTAAGGAACTTATAAAAATTTCTTGAGTATGAGGAAGGGTAGCACAGAATATTCTTTCTCTTTGAACCTCTCGTTTAAAAACAGCAATTTTAGAAGACGATAAAAAAACACTTGAATCTATTAAATGAGTTGGGAAGAAGATGGCAGAAAAGATAATTTTAGAGCTTTCTGATAAAGAAATAATAAAAAATTCTCTCTATGAAAATATTTTGGAAAGCAAAAAAGGAAAAGAAACTGAAATAAAAAAAGATTTAAAACAAGAAATTCTTTCTACTTTAAGTTTGATGTGATATAATGTAAAAAAAGTCTGAGAAATGCTTGAAAATTTACCAGAATGATTTGATACAGTAGAAAAAATTCTTCCATATATTATTAAAAATATATAATATTATTTTCATTCACAAGAACAATTTTTTTTATTACAACATTCTTTTTCTACTGGATCATATCATCATTTTGACCAAGGCATACATCTTAAAATTCTTCCCATTCATTTCAAAACACCAATAAAAACTCATTTTTTTTCTACTGCTTCAATCATGTATTCGCTACAAGTTGGAATATGTTTACAATAGGGAGGTTTATTTAATGATTTCACCCAAATAGAATGATCTGGAGAAAGATATTTTTGATAAAGTTTTACAAATGATATAATTATATTTTTCATTTGAATATTTTAAAAAATAAAAAGAAGCTTGAAAGCTCCTTTTTGACTATTTTACAAAAGTTAAAACTTTTGAGAAAACTTGTGGATTTGTAATAGCTAAGTTAGATAAAACTTTTCTATTTAATTTTACTGATTTTTTGTATAAAGCATTAATTAATCTAGAATAAGTAGTTCCTTCTTGTCTAGCAGCAGTATTAATTCTGATAGTCCATAATTTTCTGAAATCTCTTTTTTTAGTTTTTCTACCGATATAAGAGTTTAATCCAGCTTTCATCCAAGCAGTTTTTGCTCTAGAAAATTGTCTAGAATTTAATAATCTATATCATTTTGTAGCTTTTAATATTTTTTTGTGTCTTTTTTTAGTCATGACACCTCTTTTTACTCTAACCATATTTTTGAATTAGTAAGTTATAAATTTGAAATGCAAAAACATAACGAAAATAATTATGTTTTTATTTATATTTTCTATGCAAATGGTAATTGTTGTCTGATTTTTCTTTCTTCAGCAACAGATACAACTAAACCGTATCTATTTCTTCCTTTTGCTTTTTTACTTTTATCTGAAAGTAAGTGTTTTTTCCAAGCTTTAGCAAGTTTAAATTTACCTTTTGCAGTAACTTTTACTCTTTTTTTAACTCAGCTTCTAGTTTTTAAAGTCATAGTAGTAAATTATAAATATATTTTAAATATCTTTTTAGGGATAATATTATTTTGGTAATAGCATTACAATAAAGTTACTTCATGCTCTTACTAGTTTTTTATCAATTTTGTAGAAATCTTCAAGCATTGCAACGAATGTTTCCATTTTTTGTTTTGCAATATCTTCATAATGATTTTCTCTTCATCTGAGTACTAGCATTGCTTTTAGAGGATGTCCATCTTTAGCAAATTTTTCAGCTTGATTTTTTTTCACTTCAAGGTCATGATCTCAAATTTTGAAAGTAATTTTAATTGTTTTCAAATCTGGAGCTTTTCCTTTTTGTTTATTTTTTTGATCTTGTTTCTTTTGTTTATAAAGAAATTTTCCATAATCAAGCATTTTTACAATAGTGAGTTCTCATTCACGACCGAGTTGCATAAGATCTAAAGCACTTTCACGAGCTTTTTGTTTTGCATCAGCAAGTGACATTTCTCATAAAACTTCTCCTTCATCAGTAATAAGTTTTATTTTAGAAGCTTTTATTTCGTCATTTAACGGTCTTTTGTTCTCTTTCATGAACTTGGATTAAGATTGTAAAGAAGTTTCCAATTTTTTTAGCATTCCAGCATATTTTGATTTTTTTCTATCACCATTATTTTTATGGATGATATTTTTTTTCACAAGTTTATCAATATTTGATTGTAATCCTGATGAAACAGTTTTACCATCGTTTTTTTTATTGAAAAATACTTTTTTTGCAGCTTCTAAATCATTGTTTTTTACAGCAGCTTCAAAAGCTTTTCTTGTTTCTTTAAACATTTCTTTAAAGTGTTCATTTCTTGAGTGTTTTTTTACACTTTGTTTTAATGCTTTTTTTGCAGATTTAATTAATGGCATAATTTTGGCTTAAAATAAATATAAAATAACTGTTTGGGGCTAGTTA
>JAUCCN010000035.1:0-5095 GCA_034676185.1 Patescibacteria group bacterium
TGAACTTGTTAATTCTATAATTATAACTAAAAAATATGCTTAATTTTTGAAATAAAAAAGAAAATATTATAAAACCTTGATATAGCATCATTTCAAACTGAGAAAATACTTATAAAAGACTGGTTCCTGGATGAAGTTTATTTTGAAATAGTAGAGAAAAAAATCCTATGATTTCTGAAAGTTTTCAAACAGAAAAAAAGGTTCTTTGAGATTCTATGAAATATCAAAATCCTTATGTTTGGTTGCAATACAAACTTCAAGCGTATAAAGATTCTCCAAAAGCAATTATAACGATTTGAGATTTAAAAAAACATTGTGAAGAACCAACTTATATTTGTCATAAAAGACTTCAATTTTTATCAAATATACTTTTTACTCAATACAATATTGATATTTTTGATGAAAGTTTAGAAGATTTAGATATTCAAGAAGTTATTTGATTTTCTCAACTTATGGAAATATCTCAAAATGAAACACATATGCAAAATTGGTCATTGTATGAATTTTATTCTATAAATGGAGAAACTGAAAAATGGGAAAATTTTAATACATAATTTCAAATATGAAAATAGCAATTATAGGAAAATGATGAGCTGGAAAAACTACTATTTCAGTATTACTCATACAAGCACTGGCAAAACACAAAAAAGTTGTTGCCATTGATGCAGATTCAAATAAAAATTTAATCGATTATTTATGATTTGAAAAAGATGAAAATATTTTAGAATTATGAGATATAAAACCTGAAATATTTAAAATATCTTGAGTTGCTGGAAGTGAATATGACAGAAAATATTATCCAAAAAATGATATTTGAGTTTTTTATACCGACGAAAATGATAGCGTTTTTTCAAAAATAAGTTATAAAAATGAAAATATCCAACTTATCGAACTTGGAAGTCCAAGAGAACAAAGAATTTGAGTTACTGGAATGTGTCCTTACAACGAAACCATAAAAATATATCTTTCAAATTTAGTAGAAAAAGAAGATGAAATAATATTCATAGATTTTGCTGCATGAAGCGAAGTTGCTGGAAAATGAATTATTGCCAGTGTTGATCATATTTTTATTCCTTTAGAACCAAATTCTAAAAATCTTGATGTGGCAAAAGATATTTATAAAACGCTCAAACTCATACATTTTGAAAATATTCATTTTATAGCAAATAAAATCAGAACAGTAGAAGATATTGAATATATAAAAAATTATTTTGAAAATAAAATCGACTTTATTTGAAGCATTCCTTTTTCAAAAGAAGTTATGAAAGCTGATATTTCTGGAAATCTTCATATTGATAATTTTTCAGATGAAATACAAAAAAATTATCTTGATATAAAAGATAAAATTCTTCTTTTATCTTCAGATAGAAAAAAAGCTCTTGAAAGAGTGAAAAAACTTGATATTTTAAAATGAGATAAAAAATGCCATTAATTATTTGATAAAAAAACATATGAAAATTTGATTTGCCTGAAAATGATGAGCTGGAAAAACAACTCTCAGTTCACTTGTAATCCAAAAATTAGCACAACATAAAGATATACTTGCTCTTGATTTGGATTCAAATGTAAACCTTGCTACGGCTTTATGAATGGAAAAAGATTTAGATAAACTTATAAGTTTCTGAAGTAAAAAACACGAAGTTATGAATTATACAAACTCAACTTCTATGACTGATTGGGAAGAGAGAATTTATTCTCCAAAAGAAAATGATGGATTTTATCATTATAATCATGATTTTGTTGAAAAACATTCTCTCAAAATTTGAAATATTAAAGCCATGAGTTTAGGATTTATTGACGATGAAAAAAGATGAATGGAAAGTATGTGTGATTATTATGAAATGTCGAAAGTATTTTTAAATCATATGAATTTGAATGAAAATGAAATTTTAGTTGCTGATTTAGCAGCTGGAATTGAGATGATTTCTCGTGGAACTATTATGAGTTTTGATATTATTTTTGTAGTCACTGATGCCAATTTTAAAAATATAAAAGTAAGTAACCAAATTTTAGAAAATCTTTCTATTATCAATTTTGAAAAAAAAGAAATTGCCATTATACCAAATAAATATTTAGATGAAGAAGATTTAGAAAGTATAAAATCTCAATTTTCAGAATATAATATTTTAGACTGAATTGCTTTTGATGAAGAACTGTATGATTTAGATTCTAAAAAACAATTATGTTTAGAAAATAATAAAAAATTAACCGAAATAGTAGATAATATAGTAAAATTTATTTTAATTTTTCAAAAAAAATCCCCCTGAGAGATACGAGAAAGAATGAAACTTTTTGATACAAAAAAAAGAGAATTTTTACAATAATTCTCTTTTTTTTGTATATTTTTATTTTATTATTATTTCTCTATGAAAAATTTTGCAAAAAATATAAGATATGCTAAAATCTACTCACATTTATTTCATAACTTTTTCCCCTTGAAAACACAAATAATAAAACAGAAAAGAAATTTTTCAAAAAATTTCTTGAGTAAAACCGGTTTTACTCTCGTGGAACTTATCATAGTTATTACTATTTTAGCAATACTCTCAACGATTGCTTTTGTTTCATTTAAAAACTATTCCGGAAATGCGAGAGATGGAAATAGAGTTTCTACTCTCAAAAGTATTGAAAAGGGACTTGAACTCTATTTTGTCAAAACTTGAGAATTTCCTTCTCCTGAAGGAAATATTCTTACCTGATCTATGAGCTGAACTCATATTATGTATTCTGGAGAGATTTGAGAAAGTATTTCAAGTGCTATTAAATTAAATAAACTCGCTCTTGATCCTACTTTGGGAAAAAATTATAAATACTGAATTACTGCTAATAAACAAGAGTACAATCTCTGATGAATTGGAGAATCTGATAGTATTTCACAAAGAATAATTTCAACAACATATGCTGATAATTATTTCTGACAAGTAGTTGGAAACTATAGAGGATATATTAAATATTCTACTGGAAGCTTACACTATCTTACCAATGTACCAAGTTTAATTTTTACTTATAGTGGAAGTGTTACTGATGTTTATAATGAAAAAGATAAGGTTCATTTTGTAATTAAAAAATGAGAGAATATTCCGTATGAAGTTTCTGGAAAAGTGAACAGTGAAAACCCTGATGATGTAATTCAGAGAAAGACTGGAAAAACAAATGCTAGGTTTGAAAATATCGATATTACTAGTGTAATAAATGTAACTTCTGATGAAGAGAAAAAACAAAAAATAGAAGAATTACTTTGAGATGATGAAGGTACAAAAAAGACTATATTAGATAGTTTTTGAATTGATAATGAAGATACTTTTGAAACTATTGTAAACTGAAAAGGGCCTCAATGATGAAGTAATAATTCAAATCCAAGCTGACCACAAACTCCAAGCATACAATCATGTACACATTTATGACAAGAAATAGTCCATAATGGAACTATGAATGTATATAGTGAAAATACTATTGCTTATAATGCCAGTTATGATTGTGAAGAGAGAAGAGGAGAAGTAAGTTGTAATAATGGAATATTGAGTTGAGATACAACATTTTTATACAAAGCTGGAGAATGTGTAAAATGAACTCCAACACATTGTTCAGCACAAACTTGATTTAATAAAGACTGAAAAAACTTTAATATTCCTGAGTTAAGTCATTCAGTATCAGCAGAACCAAAACCATATGTAGATATTCTAGAAAATAATGGAACATTTAGATATGAACTTAGCGCTACTTGTAATGATGGAGTTTTAGATACAGTAATTTCACCAGCAATAGTACAAAACTGTAATCCAAATTATAATATTGTAAATGGAGCGTGTGAATTAAAAACCTATACAGTAACTTTTCAAACAAATGGAGGAAGTACAATAATTTCTCAAATTATAAATATAAATAGTAAAGTAAGTAAACCAACTGACCCAACAAGACTAGATTATACATTTGAATGATGGTACAAAGATACACAATTTACCACTTTATGGAACTTTACAACAGATATTGTTACTACAAACATTACCTTATATGCAAAGTGGGAAGTTAATTGTAATTTAAATACAACTCCTTCAATTTATTTTACCTATCAGGATATACCTGGTTGAATTGAGATTACTCAATGATCTATGAATCTCTTACGTAATGCTAACATAAAACAAATATCAATCCCATGTGAAATAAATGGAAAGAAAGTTATTTCAATAGGAAGTGATACTTTTAGGCAATATTCAGAAAAATGGTTAACACAAATAGTATTACCAGATACTATTGTAAAAATCTGAGATTATGCATTTTATTATAATGCTATTGTTAATGTAAATATACCCGCAAGTGTTACGAATATTTGAACTTGGGCATTTAGTGCAAATAATTTAACTTCAGTGACTCTTTGAAACAGTGTTATTAGTATTTGAGATTATGCATTTTATTATAATGCTATTGTTAATGTAAATATACCCACAAGTGTTACAAGCATTTGAACTTGGGCATTTAGTCAAAATAATTTAACTTCAGTGACTCTTTGAAATAGTGTTATTAGTATTTGAGATTATGCTTTTCGAATTAATCAACTTGCTTCAGTGACTATTCCAAATAGTGTTACGAGTATTTGAAGGGAGGCATTTAGTGGGAATAATTTAACTTCAGTGACCATTTGAAATAATGTTACGAGTATTTGAGATAATGCCTTCACTTGAAATAACCTAACTTCAATAACTATTCCAAATAGTATTACTAGCATTTGAAGGGATGCATTTACTTATAACAAAATTACTTCAGTAACTATTTGAAATAGTGTTACGAGTATTTGAATTAATGCTTTTGCTGTAAATAACTTAACATCAGTAACAATACCAAATAGTGTGATAAGTATTTGAAATAATGCTTTTGGTAATAACTGATTATCTAAAAATAGTTACGATATAGAAAGAAGTTGAACTCATTGATGGACTTCATGAAATGGATGAACTTGGAAAATAGTATGAGCATCTACTACTTGGACAAAACAACCATAATAAAATTTTTACCTCATAAAAAAGAATGAAATATATTTCATTCTTTTTTATAGATATTTTTTTATTTCATTATATTGAAATCATTTTTGTAATAATTT
>JAUCCN010000036.1:0-5066 GCA_034676185.1 Patescibacteria group bacterium
TTATGGAAGTTGAGAGAGTATGAAGACTATTTGGTACAAAGATGAAAATGAAAGTGTGCTATGAAACCAAATAAGTCAAACTCAAATCAGAGCTGAACTTCAAGAAGCACCGCATCAAATATCAATATTATCAGTATATGTTTATAATTCTACACAAAACAATAATGCCAATACAGCATATGTAAAAAGTGTGAATAATAAACAATTTAATGCTTGAAATAAATGAGCATATCTTTCAACTTGACCAAAAGCTTTCCTCACGATGAGTGAAAATAATGGATGAGAAAATACCGGAAGTGGAAGTGAGAATGGTTGAGGAGAGGAAACATGAAGTGGAAATACTCAACTTCAAGAAAAAAACATACAACTTTCTTCAACGAAAAATTCTTTTTATGCAAATGAAATAAATTCTGTAATTATTCGTTTAGTAGATCAAAGTGGAAGCTTACTTGTAAATACTGGAACATTAAAAATTAATTTAGAGACTACAAGTCATAGTGGAGCTTTTTCATTAAACCAGACAACTTGGAGTTCTACTTGACAAATTACTTTAGATGGAAGCAATCAAGCAGTTATTTATTATATGGATGAAAAAATTGGTATGCAAACACTCAAAGCAATACCACAAGATAGTTCGTATGCAACTGGAAACATAAAAGTAGAAATAAAACCATTATCTAATACAAAATTAGCACAGATAGATATAAATACATCTCTGAATCCTTTTTGAGTTGGTATAGGAAAATATTCAGATCCTATTTATATTACTTTCTCAACAGGATGAACTCCTTATGTGTTAGAAGAAACTACTACTTTTTCTCTGTCTACTGATAATATAAACGGAAATTTTTCTCTGAGTTGAACTTTATGGAAAAGCATAAATGAAATTACTCTTTCTGCATGATCAGCTGGATTTACTCTTTACTATAATGCCAGAGATACAAGAAACAATAATATATTTGTATCATCTCAAAAATTTGTAACAGGAAATACTTCTTTGACTTCAAAAAATAAATTTGATATAATTACTCCTGTATGAATGAAATTAATGCCTTGAGTAAAATCAACATTTATTAGAACCGCTATTATTGACCCAAGATATACTCAGTGAGGAAAGGCTATCGGAACTATTTATTATTCTGGTAATACAAACCCGAGTGATGGAGACAAAATACAGATTGATAATATAATTTTTGAATTTGATAATAATTCTTCTATAACTTCTGGTAATGTTTTAGTTGCTATTGCTGATACTTCTGATAATACATGGAAAAAATTAAATGATATTGTTAATGAAAAAGTAAATAATGTTTCTTCTATTATTGATGTTACTACTGATAGAATATATGTGGAAGCAATAGATTTTTGATATTCATGAAATAATATAGTATTTTCAAAAATATTTTGATCTTATTTTTCTGTTGATGGAAATGGAAAATTATGATGAAGTTTAGCTTGATATTGAGAAAAAATAAATCTCAATAAAAATACAATTATACATCTTTCTTCTACTTCTCCTACTGGAAAGTTTTATAATTCTCCAAATCATTGAGCTTCAAGTGTAAATACTATACATACTTTTGTATGAGATAGAGATTTTTGATTTTATTATAGTGATATTACTGAAGGAACACATATTCTTAGCGTAAGTTATAGTGAAAATAATATAGATTGGGTCAGTGATACCTATCAAGTAGAAATTATAAAACCAAAAATAAAAATTTCTAATGGAATACAAGTGTTAAAAACTTGAATGGTAAGTGATACGATTAGAGTTGAATTAATAACAGATACTACCAATTCATTTTATGTGCCTTCAGATAAAAATTATAGGATTATTTTAAATACCAATTCATTATGAGGAGGTTTTTCATCATCAAATATAGGATCTTTTGTGAATAATTTAGAACTGCATTTTACTTCATGAGAAAATTATAAAGAAGTTTATTATAAAGACGAACTTTGAAGTCATTTTAGTTCTGGTTGAATAACGAACACAAAATTAAGAGCGAGTTTAAAAGATGATACTACTATTAGTGATGAAGTAAAAGTGAGTGTAGTAGATTATTATTGACTGGCTGCAACAGAAAATCAAGCACATATAAAATCAAAAAATAAACAATTTAGTATTTTAGAAGATAGAAAAGATAATGGATATTATATTTCTAATAAATCACAACCATTAGATATTATTTATGAATATTCTGGATTGCTTGTTTTATTACCAGGAGAAACTTTTGTTCCAAATACACCTACTGGAAAAATTTGAACTCCAAGTATTCAAACAGCAGGAAGTGGGTTTTTAGTAAAAGTTTTAGCAGTTTCTGATAAAAATACAAAAATAACAGGGATAGATAGTAATATTATACTTTCCTCAAATATTCCATGATTTGAAGAAATTTATACTTCTTTAGAGGATGGGGAAGTAGAAATTCCAGTAGTAGTAAATAAAGCAGATCCTTTATGATGGACTTTTATAGCAAAAGATATTGATAAGAATCCAAGTGATTATAAACTTGTTTTTATAACACCAAATCAAGTATTAAAACCATGAGAAATATCTACTGAAATTATTATTCAACTTCAAAATCAAGATGGAACTCCAAAAACTCTTTCTGGAACGAGTCTTAATATGTATGTATCAACGAATTCTCTATGAGGATTATTTAGTAAGAATAAAATTAATTTTTGAAGTGGGAATTATCTCCTTACTATACCAGATGGACAATCAAAAGCGACTTTTTATTATAAAGATACTCAAGAATGAACTTTTAATTTAAAAGCAAGAAGTTCTGGAATACAAACTGCAAATCAAGATATTTATATTACCAATAAGGAATTTTTAACATTTAAAACAGCTCCTCAATCTATTTGAGCAAATAAATGTTCTTCTCTTATTGAAGTATGATTAAAAGAAAATATATATTGAGATTTTGTTACTTTCTGATCAAATGGAGTTCTAAATTTAGTAAATAACAATGGTGGAAAATTTTATTCAAATTCTAATTGTACTACAGAAATTACATCTATTAATTATACAAGTTGAAGTAGTTTCGTATGATTTTATTATAAATCAGCTCTTTTATGACAAGCAGATATATGAGTTTCTTCTTCTTGAAATATATATAACTGAGCTTTTCAAAAAATTATTATTACTAATTATACTGATAAAATAGCTATTATTTCTTCTGCTCAAATTATACCTTTACAAGATGCATCTGATCCAATCACTCTTCAATTACAAGATGAAAACTGAGCCCCAAAATTTAATATAGAATGACATAAAATTACTCTATGAACTGATAGTAGTTGAGAATTTTCTTTGAGCCCTTCTGATTGGAAACCTATTACTAGTCTCTATTTTGAACCTTGAATTCATACAAAAACACTCTATTTTAAATGAAAGCAAGCAAAAAATTATACTATAAATGCTTCTTGATTATGATTTAATCATGGAACGCAAAATATAAAAGTTTTATCTAATATATATTTTCATTTTACTGGGACACAAGAATTTTTATGAGTAAATAAACCAACAAAAATAGACTATAATGTAAAGGATATATTTTGAAATAATATTTATTTTACTAAAGATATATTAATTCCAGTAGTAGTAAATAGTTCATATTCAAGAATTACAAAAGAATTGAATTCTACTACTCATACTTCTTTTATAAGTATTCCTAAAAATACAAATGTAGGATACATATATTTTAGAAATTCTATTACCGGTAATTATACAGTAGATATATCAAAAGAAGGATTTATTTCGAATACTTTTGCGATAACAGTAAAAAATAAATTATCTCTTGCAAATGTAGAAAAACAAGTAAATTACTCAAAACAAACTTCTAAATACAAACTTCAAATCGTTTTACCTCATAGTGCTTCATGAGTAAAATCAAAATGAACTATAAGTTATATGGATAATAATCCACAAGATGGAGATACTATTATTATAGGGCCAAATATTTATGAATTTGATAATAATTCAAGTATTATAAATGGGAATATTTCCGTATGAATTGCTGCTCATCCAAATGATACATGGAAAATATTTGCTAATATTGTAAATAATTCATCTCAATGAGTAAATGCAGTTTTTGATCTAACAAATAAAAAAATATTTATAGAGGCAAAAAAATATTGATTTGAAGGAAATACAATAATTTTTACTAAAAATTCATCTTATTTTAATATTGATGGAAATGGTTATTTATGATGAACTGTGTTATGAGCTGGAGAAATAAATTATGCAAATAAAACATATAATATTCAAATTTCTTCAAATAGTAGTGAAGGATATATTTCTTTTGACGGTATAAATTGGTTTCATCAAAATACGATTATTTCTTTTATCCCGTGAGATGGAGAAAAATATTTTTATTATAAGGATTATAAAGTTTGAACTTCAACTTTATCTGTATCTTACAGTGAAAATGGACTCCAGTGGATTGGGGCAACTCAAAATATAGAAATTATTCATCCGTGAGTACTTATAAGTTGAGAGGATACGATTATGAAAAAATGATTTGCAAAATCATTTGATGTTTCTTTACTTGATATAAGTAAAAATGCTTTTATTGTTCCAAATGGGAAGATAAATAGAGTAAAACTTAGTAGTAATTCTGTATGATGAAAATTTTCATTAACGAGTAATTGAGTGTATAGTTCAAGTCTTATAGTGAATTATGGAAGTTGAGAGAGTATGAAGACTATTTGGTACAAAGATGAAAATGAAAGTGTGCTATGAAACCAAATAAGTCAAACTCAAATCAGAGCTGAACTTCAAGAAGCACCGCATCAAATATCAATATTATCAGTATATGTTTATAATTCTACACAAAACAATAATGCCAATACAGCATATGTAAAAAGTGTGAATAATAAACAATTTAATGCTTGAAATAAATGAGCATATCTTTCAACTTGACCAAAAGCTTTCCTCACGATGAGTGAAAATAATGGATGAGAAAATACCGGAAGTGGAAGTGAGAATGGTTGAGGAGAGGAAACATGAAGCGGAAGTGAGACATGAAGTTGAACTTGAGAGAAGATTTGAAAAT
>JAUCCN010000037.1:0-4839 GCA_034676185.1 Patescibacteria group bacterium
TTTACTTGTTGTTTAAATGCATCCATATTTGTTTGTGGATCAATTGAGATTCAGATTGAAGATAACACAGAAGATACAAAAATTTTCATTTCATTTTCATTAATAAATTCTTGTTTTACATTAAATGCTCAAGTATATTTTCAAGAAATTGCAGTAAAAATAGCTTCTCTATATTTCCATAATCCATCTAAATTTAACTCGTCAAGAGTAGATTTAAAATGAATCAAATTTTTCATAGCCTCTTCACTTTCAGAAACCATTTGCCATTCTGGATAAGTTAATTCTATTTTTCAGATAGAAGTTTCAACTAAATAATTTCCATTTGCCGATTTTTCAAAATCAACTCCCACCAAAGTTCCTGGAATATCTGCTCATTGTAATTGTAATTCTTTTTGTTCTTCTGCATATTTTTTAAAATCAGAAAAATTATTTGAAGAACGAGGATTTTCTAAATATTGAATATATAATTCTTGGTTTTGTTGAACGTATTTAATTTCAGAAATTTGTGTAAAATTTTTAATCGTTGATTTAATCGATTGTTCTAATTCTTGAGTTAATTTTATATTTTTTTCTTTTTTTACTAACTCAATAATTCTTGTTTGATATTGTTCTAATGTTTCTTCTTTATTTATTTTATTTTCACTCATAAGACGTTGAACATCTTCTGGTATTACTCAAATATCTTTTAATTTTTCTGATTCCGCTTGAATTTCCTTTTGTAAATGTTCTATTTTAATTTCTTGTAATTTCTTAAAAATAGTTGCAACAGCTTCAGGATTTCATCAAGTTCATTTTTGTAATAATCCGTATAATTCTTTATCATTATATATACTATGTCCTGATTTTACTATGTCTAAAATCTTTTGATTAATTTCTCAATTTTTTCCTTCAAATTGCGTAATTTGAGAAATTTTTTGTAGAAAAATATCATCTTTTTCTTGAGATTCAAATTTAGAATATTCTTGATTTACTTGAACAATTACTTTTCCAGCTAATTTAAAATCTTCTCTTAAATCTCAAAATACTCCATCTAATTTTTCTAAACTTTGAAGTTGTCATTCTCAATATTCTTTATTTTGTAACATTTTAAAAAATACTGAAAATTTTTGACTTACATATGGGTGTCAAAAAATATTTTTTACCATTTGTTTTGAATATACAGATGACAATTTAGAATAAATCAATAGTACAACAGAAATAGTATCTCAAAAATTAATATTATTTACCGCATTTACTAATTTCATATAATCAAATCCTTGTTTCGTAATACCATCTATATATGCTGAAACAATAGCTGAGTCTGATTTTAATTTTTGACCAAGTAATTCAAAATATTCTGGTTTTTTTGATATAAGTTTTTGAGTAAATTCATTATGAGTATGAAGATGTTTTTGTATTCCAGGAAAACTATCCAAAGAATATTTATCTAATATTTGTAATATTTGATCTTCAAAACCTGTAATTCAATATTTATAAACATATAAATTTATATCTACTATTTGAGCTTGTATAAGTTCTTCTTGTTTTCCTTCAGTATTCATCAAATTTTGAAATGCTGTTTCAAAATTATCTTTAGTTATTTCTGATAATTTTCATAAATATTTTTGTACATCTTGTAATCTTGGATGACTTCAATCCAATTGTTTCAACAATGCTTTTATATCTCCTTCATCTAAATAAACACTAATATCTCACATAATACTTAAAAAATCATCTGGATTAGTAGTGATTTTTATCACTCTCTTTATTTTTTCTACACCATGTATTTGATTATTAATTTTTATATCATAAAACGATTGTGGAATCATTGTAGTTTTAAAGTTTGGATCTTTCTTAGCGATAGCTTCAATAACATCAATATCATGTTGCAATTCAAGATCAATATCGGTATATTTAATATTTGGAATTTCTGAAATAATTTTTAATAATACATCTTTATCATTCACCAAAAATACTTTTTGAGGCGAATTTTGAAGCATTTCTTTATAGTTTTTTTCACTAATTTTTTCATTATATTCTTCATTGTAAGAAATAAAATTTTTCAAAAGTGTATTTTTCCCTCATAATTGTGTTGCAAGAATTTTTTGAGCTTGTGAATCAGGATTTACTTTCCATATTTTTTGTAATTCATTCATTTTAACTGATCACAAAACGGTGCTCAAATATGTCATATTTAGCTTTCCAATAGATTCAAGATGTAAAAAATAATTCGCCAATACTCTTGAATTTACTACACTTGGGTCATTTTCATCTCAAATCATTTTTGTGTTTGGGCTTTTTAAAAATCCTTCAAAATCAGAAATACTTGTAATAAAATTCCCTCTTTCTGTGTTAAATCATACTAAATATTTATCATTGAATTGTTTTCCTTCTCAAAATATTTTTTTCATTAAATCTTGTTGAAAAAGTCTCACTTCATATTGATCATCAAGCTCATTAATACTTGAATACATGAAGGTAATTCACTTAGTAACTTTATCATCTCAAACTTCTTTATATTTTGTATAACTATTTGATAAATAGTTCATCGCCGCAACGGCTTCATCTTTTGAATAATCTTGTACTTTTTTATCTCTCAAAGAAAGTGCTTTGTCTTTCTCATTTTGTGTATCTGTATTTTTCAAAAAATCTCCTACTTTACTCACAACCCCTTTTTTTTCTACTACTCAATGTTTTTCAGCTAAGGTAACTACATCTCATAACTCCATCATAATTTTCGCTCTTTCTTCTTGAGAAAAAGTTTTTTCTGATTCAAAAGCAGTATGAATGGTTTGGTATAGATCTCTATATTCTTTTTCGAATTTGATATATAAATCATTATTTTTTCCATATTTTTGCTTTACAGCTAACAAAATCTCCCATCACTCTTTTAATTGTGATTGGATATCATTAAATTTTCATATCCTGGTGGAAAGTTCTCCATACTGATTATATGACTCTATTGGATTATTCATACTATTTTCCATCTAATTTATAAATTCCTTCTTATTCTAACATATTTCCATATTTAAAGCAAAAACTACTCTTGACTTTTTTGTTTTTTAAATAATTATTAAAATTCTCTTTTCTATTTGAAAAAAATCTCTTTTTGACTAAAATAAGCTAAATTTTAAAAATTAATCCTTTATTATGCAAATATCAAGCCAAGAAATAAGACAAAAATATATTGATTTTTTCAAATCAAAAAACCATGCCATTATCCCTTCAGCACCAGTTGTTCCTGAAAATGACCCAACGGTTTTATTTAATACTGCTGGAATGCAACCTCTTGTTCCTTATTTACTTGGAGAAAAACATCCTCTTGGAAACAGACTTGCTGACTATCAAAAATGTATCAGAACCAATGACATAGAAGATGTTGGAGATAATACTCATCTTACATTTTTTGAAATGCTTGGAAACTGGTCACTTGGAGATTATTTTAAAAAAGAATCTATCGCTTGGAGTTATGAATTCCTAACCAGTAAAGATTGGCTTGGAATTGATAAAAGAAAAATTGCAGTAACTGTTTTTGAAGGTGATGAAAATGCGCCAAGAGATGAAGAAAGTGCTAATATTTGGAAAAGCCATTGAGTAGAAAATATTTCATATTTAGGAAAAAAAGATAATTGGTGGTGACCTGCTGGTGCAACAGGACCTTGCGGACCAGACACAGAAATTTTTTACTGGGTATGAGAAAGTGAGTTTCCTCCTGCATGAAGTACGGTTTGAAATGATGAAAAAAACTGGATGGAAATCTGGAATAATGTATTTATGGAATATGTAAAAGATGAACAAGGAAATTTCAATAAAGCTCAAATGCAAAATGTAGATACAGGGATGGGACTTGAAAGAATCACAAGAACTTTAGTATGAGCTCCATCAGTATATGAAACTGATATTTTTTCAGATATTATTGATGTAATTTGTGCTACTCTTGGCGTATCTTATAATGAAAATACAAAAAATGCAGTAAGAATTATTGCTGACCACTCAAGAACTGCAACTATTATGATTTCAGATGGAATTACTCCTTCAAATATGGACCAATGATATATTTTAAGAAGATTACTCAGAAGAGCAATTAGACAATGATATAAACTTGGTTTTTCAGGACAATTTTTAACTCCTGTAATATCAAAAGTAATTGAAAAATTTTCTGGAATTTATGAAAATGTTTCTTTGAGAAAAGAAAATATACTAGAAGAAATTGATAGAGAAGAAAAACAATTTTTAACTACTTTAGAAAAATGACTCAAAGAATTTGATAAACTCGTAGGTGGTTTCCAAATTGCATTTGAAAGAACTGGGCAAAAAGTTGACACTATTTCATGAGAAAAAGCTTTCAAACTATATGATACTTTTGGATTCCCAATTGAAATGACTGTTGAACTTGCAACTGAAAAATGATTAAAAGTTGATGTAGAGTGATTTAATGATGCTTTTAAAAAACATCAAGAACTTTCAAGAGCTGGGGCTGCTCAAAAATTTGCCTGAGGACTTGCTGATCATTCAGATGATACAACTGCTCTTCACTCTGCAACTCACTTAATGCTTGCAGGGCTTAGAAAAGTACTTGGAAATCATGTTCATCAAGCTGGTTCAAATATTACCTCTGAAAGATTGAGATTTGACTTTACTCATGATGAAAAACTAACTCCTGAACAACTAAAAGAAGTAGAAGATTTTGTAAATGATGCTATTGCAAAAAATGCAAAAATGATTCTTGAAGAAATGGATAAAAATGTTGCAAAAGAAGCTTGAGTAGAAGGAAGTTTTTGGGAAAAATATCCTGATATTGTAAAAGTTTATACTTTCAAAACAGATGCTGGAGAAATATTTTCTCGTGAACTTTGTGGA
>JAUCCN010000038.1:0-4633 GCA_034676185.1 Patescibacteria group bacterium
AAGCTTCTAAATCATTTTTTATAATTTTTACTAAATCTTTTTCTTCAATTTCTGGCACATCTTTAAGAGTATTTTCATAAATAGATTTTGCTTTTTTTATGATAAGTTTATGAACAATTCTCACTTCTTCTAAATATACAAGACCTCTTGATTCTACTTTTAATGGTCATAAAATTGCTTTTGATTTTGCATCTATTTTAAAAAGTAATACCAGAACTCAAGCATTCATCATTTTCTCTCTGGCTTGAATGACATGACTGGTAGCAGTTCCAATTCAGTGTCCATCTATAATAATATCTTGAATTGGAGCTTTTAATTTTGATTTAAACACCTTTTCATCTGGGCCAAAATCAACAATATTTCCATTATCCAAGAGAAGAATATTTTCTTCTTTCATTCCCATACTCATAGCTGTTAACTTATGAACATGTCTGAAATAAAGATCTCCATAAATAGGAAGAAAATATTTTGGTTGTACTAAATTTAACATAATTTTTTGCTCTTCTTGAAAGGCATGTCCTCCTGTATGAACTTCTCCATCATCTTTCGTAATTACATTTGCTCCTAATCTGATAAGTTTGTTTATCACTCAAATAACACTTCTTTCATTTCCTGGAACTACAGAAGATGAAAAAATAATGGTATCTCATGCCATAATTTCAATAGAAGCATGTTTTCCTTCGGCCATTCTTGAAAGAGCTGAAAATTCTTCTCCTTGACTTCAAGTAGTAATAATAACTTGTTTTTCAAGAGGAATTCATTCTGTTGTTTTAGGTGACATTTTTTTAATAGTTCCTGGTTTTGCTTTTAAATATCATAACTCTTTTGAAATTCAAACATTTTCCACCATACTTCTTCCACTTAAAAACACATATTTATCATGAGATTCACATGCATTGATAATTTGTTGTACTCTTGAAATCCAAGATGAAAATATAGTAATAATCAGTCTTCATTTATTATGATGAGCAATTATTTTTTCCAGAGTATCTCCAATATGTTTTTCTGAAGTTGAAAATCATTTTCTTGTTGAACCTGTTGAATCAGATAAAAATAAAGTCACTCATTTTCTTCCATATTCTCCAATTCTTGATAGATCTGCTGGTTTATCAATTTCAGGGGCAAAATCTATTTTAAAGTCTCAAGTATGAACCGCTTTAAATCATCCCGGAGTTGTAATATACACTCCTGAACAATCAGGTACAGAATGATTTACTCTAAAAAATTCACATTTAAAATGTTCTCCAATAGAGATAAGTTCATTATTATCAGTATTTACTTCAACAAAATTTTGCAGGTGAAGTAATTTATTTTCCTCCAATCCTTTTTTAATAATTCCAATCGTTAATTTTGTTCCATAAATAGTTGGGAAATCAAGAGCTGGTAAAATGTATTTTAAAGCTCAAATATGGTCAAGATGTGCATGAGTTATCACTAAACCTTTAATATTTTTTTTGTATGGAATTAAAAATGAAATATCCGGAATAGAACAATTTGCTCCAAGCATATCTGGTTCTGCAAATTGAATCCCACAATCAACAAGAAGTATATCTTCTCCATATTGAAACATATTCATATTTTTTGCTCCAGTTTCATTATTTCCTCAAATAGGAATAAATCTTGTATATCCTGGTCTAATAGACGGAAGATAAAATTTTACTTCTGGAAAATTACTCATCATCGTTTGTTTGAGACTTAAAAATTGAGTATTTTCATCTCAAGATGAATTTTCATCTTTTTGTGTATTATTTTCTCCCACAATTTTTTTTTCTGGAAATGATGGTTTTCTTTTTTCCTCTCTCATTTTTGGTTGTTTTTTCTCAAAATTTTCAATAGTATTATTTTGAGTTTCTTGAGAAAGAGGAATTTGTGTTTCTTCAATAGGTCCTCCAAGAAGTTCATTATCTAATTCCTCTAAAAAATCTTTTTTCATAATAAATAAATTTAAATAATAAATAATTGCTCTCAAATTCATAAAAAATTTGAGTTTTTTAATAAAATAATTTTCTTGCTTTCTAAAACTGAAAAATCATTAAAATAATTTTTATATGAAAGATTTGATATCTTTCTCTATAATCACATGATTTAAAACAATAGAATTTTCTATTATTATTGAAATCTGGTAAACTTTTTTTAGTTTTCTAGAATATTTCTAAATAACTTTATACGTTCTACAAAAGCAAAAATATTGAAAAGTGATGTAAGTTTCATTTCTTATACTTTTCTATTATATTCATTTTTTTAAATATTCCAAAAAAAAATCAGGCGAAAAATTTATTTTCGTTGTATCCCAATAATATTCCTCTAAAATATCAGTAGTTCTAAAATTTGTTTTCTTAAATTCATCATTTCTAAAAATCTTATTTGAGAAAAAATCATACTTTTTTTGCAAAATACTACTTTCTTTTGATTTTTGTCTAAAATCTTCATTAAAAAGCATATAATAAATAAAACTTTCTGCAAAATCTTCATATTTATTCGTCATAGCATATCCACTTACAAAATCTTTTTTTCAAATTCAAGCTTTGAGAGCATATATACTTTCCCAAGAAATATTATAAAATATATCACTTACATCAAACATCACTTTTTTCTCTAAATATACAATATCAAAATAATGCCCAAGTTCATGAATAAATACACTCAAAATCTCTTCTGATTTTCCCTTTTCTAAATCATAAAGTCTAATAGTATTATCATAAAATTTTCCACGAACAAGATCTTTTTTTTGATATAATTCTAGAAGAAAATTAAGTTCTTTTGCACGAAAAAAATCACTAAAAAGAAATTCATTTATATATCCAATTCATTTATGATTTACAGAAGTATATTCAAAAGATTTTGGAACATAAAGAAAATGAACCTTTTTTTCCTCAGAAAGTTCTCTTTCTTTTTTACTTACTCTTTCTCGTAAATCATTTATGATGGCATCATATTTTTCTTTTTGAGTTTCTTGTGGAATTATATCTTGAGGGATTTTTGTATCTATTTCAAGTAAAAATAATTCCTTATTTGCTTCTATATTCGCTTGTTTTTGATGAGAATAATATTCATACTCATAATCATTTTCAAAAACAAAAGACAAAATTGAAATAAGAAAAATAAAACTATAAAAAATAAATCAAAAAAATATACTATACACCCAAAAAAGAGGTCGTTTGAAAAGAATTTTTATATTTTCTATTTCTATAATTCTCATAAACCAAACATCACATTAATGACTACATATACAATTCCTCCAGATGATATCAAAAGTAAAAATCAAATAAGAGTCCATTTTACAATATCTTTTGCTTTTTTAATTTTCTCATCCTCTCCATTTGCAAATTGAAATAAAAGAGCTGCATACACAAGAGAAGCAACCGCAGCTACTCATAAAACTAATGCAAGGTTTTGTATCCAAGTATTTATCTTTGTTTTAAATCATCCTTCTATTGACATATTTCCTCCAGAAACTACTTTTTCTGGTTTACATCCATCTAAAAACGATGATAAAGAAGATCATTCGCTATATGTACATCAAGAAGTTGATGATGAGGAAGAAAGTGTTTCTTTTTCAGCTTCTAAATCTGATATTTCTTGTCTCAGTCTCGTCGATATGCTATCTTGTGGGGTTTTTGATAGTTGTTCTTTCTTACTTTGGATTTCCTGATCAATCTGTTGAGCTGTTCTCGTATTTGCAAACACATTTCCTCAAATAAAGATTAAAAATAACAAAATAATTCATAAAAATATTTTTCTCATAAAAATTATTTAAAAATTTAAAGAAGCAACGAGTCTCACTGCTCACCAAGCAAGTGGAATAATTGCGAGTCAAATAATAGCATACACAAATCACATCAAAGCTTTTTTAAATTCCTCCTCATTTCCTCTCGCTGAAATAAGTTTAAATCAAAAGTATAAAAATACCCCAACTGCAATAAGTCCTAAAATAGCAAACATAAAATCCTTTACTGCTACTAAAACTTGATTTAAAACTCAAGTTCACTCTTCATCTACTCAAACATTATCACTTGTAGGAATCATACTATTTTTTAAGTCTCCAGCATAGGTTTGTAGAGTAAAAAGCAGTCACAAAAATATATAAAATATTTTTTTCATATTTTCAAAATTAAATGAAATAAACTTTATTTTATGCTAAAACTATTAATAACATTGATAATCGCCCAAGCACTTGTCGAAAGTAAGACTCATACTAGGGACCAAATAATCGCACTTTTAGCTTTTTTTACCTTTTCTTCTTCTCAAGCTGAAGTAAGATACATAATTCCCGCAATTATTAAAGCAAGTACTGCCAAAACTGCTACATATTTAATTCATTCTGATATCAAATTTCATAAAAAAGAGAAAAAATTTTGTCCTCCAACACTATTATCTACCTCTCATACTCCATCACTTGAACATCCAGGAAGTCCATTACAAACAACTCCAGGAGCATTTGATGCAAATATTTGAGAAGCAAATCATATACAATACATCATAATTCATAATCCTATTTTTTTCATACCTACATTTTATAAAGAATATATCAAAGTAAATTTACCATATAATACGAACTTAAAGAAACAATCAGAGCAATTACTCCAGCCGTAATAATACTTTTTCATTTTGAGAGATATTCATCTTCTCCATG
>JAUCCN010000039.1:0-4477 GCA_034676185.1 Patescibacteria group bacterium
ATTATTAAAATCCAGCTATTTTTGCCTGTTGTCTTATTTCTTCATCAGTTAGAGCACGATTATAAATTTTTATATCATCAATAAATCAGTTAAGATAAAAACTTTTTCATTTTCATATATGCCAATTCATATCTGTATTTTTTAAATTAAAAACTCAAGTATTGTTGTAATCTTTTTTAATTCAATCAAGATAAAAATTATAATTTCAATTATTAATAGTATCAACTATAAGATAATCAATATCAAAAATATTATCCTTATCTATAAAATTATTTTTAATATTTCTGTTTTCACATATAATATTATGCATATCTCATAATGTAGAAAGTAATGTTCAAGTATATGAATCATTTGCTAAATATGTAACATGAGAATTATATGTATATGAGCTAAGACATCCTGTTCAGCTATCAAGTTTGGTTAATAGTTTTGCATAATCTACATCATTATTATATAATAAGTTTTTTCATTTAATTTTAAATTTAATAAAAATTGTCCCATTATTTCAAAACTCTAATAAATCATTATCTTGTATTTCAACATATTGTTTATCTATACCATTAAAATACATATAATTATCAATTATTTGTGGTCAATTTCAAATTTCTCAGCAATTTACAACTATTCAAGAATTATAACAAGTTCAATCATTTCCATTTCAACTTAAATCTTTTAATAAACTTCAACTAGTTGTTTCCATATCCCAATATCCAACTAAACCATTATCAAACTCTTTCAAACTCATTTCTTCTTTTTTTAGACAACTTCCAGAACTACTTGATAAACTGTTTTGTCATCCATCAATAACAAAACAAACTTTTGGATCAAATATTCAACTCGCAGTATTTACACTACCAGGAACTACTATCAAACTTGGTAAACTTGGGTCAAATCTATAATTTCATTGTACTATTGCTGATTTTGGAGTAAAAGCGAGAGCTTGTGGGATAAAACTTGTTTCTCTATTTTCAGCATTTATAGCTATTTGATAATATTTGTTATCATCTCAAAAAGTAGAATAAGTATATTTTGATTTATCATTTGGGTCAAGAGGAGTTGTGTTCATGTTTATAATTGTCGCTACTCCATCTCATACTATTCCTTGAGATATTTTTACTTTTCCATCAAGTCCTCCAGTGAAAGTAGTAGGTTCATCTGGAGTTGGAAAATTACCAGTTTTTATAGTAAAAAGTTCTAAACCTTTTTCTATATTTTTTATTGTTGCTGTTCTATTCGCATCTCTGGCATCTTTGGTATAGCTTTGAAAAGATACAAAAGCAATCGTAGCGAGAATTGCTAAAATAGTTATAACGATAATCAGTTCTACTAATGTAAAACCTTTAAAATATTTTTTTAGATTTTTCATATATGTGAAAGTAAAAAAATAATATAAACAGAAATACTATATAAAAAATCCATATTTTAGCAAACAAAAAAGGGTAACTTAAGTCCTCATGTGTTCGCTAAAACATTACAATTTTGTTCATAATAAAAATCAACAAAAATGGGTGAGTAACCTAAGTTACCCATTTCCAACCTTTATTATGAACTACTTTCGTAATTTTTATGTAATATTTTAGCCATTTCATTTTATAAACTTTCTAAAAATTTGCAAAAAAATAAAAACGATTGACTTTTTACTTAAAAAATAAATACTAGTAAAAACTTAAATATAACATAATTTTATGCAAAACTACATCATATACATTTTCATAATAATCTTCCTTCTTGTAGCAATATACTTTGCTTTTATTTGGTGAAAAAAAAGAAAAAAGCTCTCAAAAGAAAAAATAAAAGATTTTCAAAAGAAGCTAAAACAAATTTCCTTTCAAATTTCCTCAAAAGAGAAAATAATTGATGCAGATAAACTCTATCATAAAATCTTACTCGAAGCTTGATATAATTGAGATTTTTGAACTATTTTAAAACAAAAACCAATTATAATTAATGATTTAGATCTGATTTGGAGACTTCATAAAGTGAGAAATAAACTCGTGCATGATTTTGATTATCATGATGAAAGTTTTTTACAAGAAATTTCAAAAACCTATCAGAAAGAAATAGAAAAATTATTACATAACTTAAAATAAAAAACGTGAATTCACGTTTTTTATTGTATTATAATTTCTCATTGCTTCATTCCCATCGTACTACAAACGATATTATATGTTCCAGGTTTTGCATTTACTATCGGGATGCCGATAGTTTTTCCGGCAAGAACTTGATGAATAGTTTTATCGATACCAGGGATGGTGAGGGTACTCATACATCCGCTTCCATCTTTTGTTGGAATGATATTGAGTTTATAATTTTTCCCCGCATCAAGATAGACTTCTTTTTCAGCTAAACTCCATCCATTATGAAGGATAGTTTTTTGTTCAAAAGAAATATTTTCTAAATCAATTTTTTCATTTTCTATAGGCGTTGATAGTGCAACAAGATTATTAAATCCAGTGAGCATAAATATTCAAAAATATATTACTATCACTCAAATTACTTTATTTGCATAATGAAAATCTTTATTCTTGAAATAACTTGACCCAAAACCAAGTAAAAATAAAACTGGCATCGTTCCAAGTGCAAATGCTCACATAATGAGCGCTCAAGAGAGAAAACTTCCACTACTTGCCGCGTATACTTGCATACTTTGAGTAAAACCACATGGAAGAAAAAATGTTAAAGCTCAGATTATAGGAGCTAAAGCAGGATTTTTCATATTAAGAATTTTACTTCAAAAAACTTTTGGCATACTGACCTTTAAACTTGGAATAATATTCAGAATATGAAGTCCCATATAAATCATAAATATTCCTGCTAAAAAAAGCAAAAATGTATTTAAACTTCCCAAACTTCAAAAATATCATCAGACACTTCCAAGAATTCACCCTCAAAGCGCAAATCAAATTACTCTTCCAATATGAAATTTACTTTGTACTACCAGTCCTGAAGAGGCATTTTTTGAGTTATCCATATATTTTGAAAAACCTAAAACAATTCATCCAGTAACTGCTAAACAACTTGATAAAGAAGCTACAAATCAGATAAGTATAACGACCAGTAAACTAGCATTTTGAACATTTGCTATATTTTGTACAAAATCTACATCTTGAAAAAGAAAATACAAGATTCAAAAAAGTACAAACAATAAAGAGATGATAATATAATCAAAAAAATTATTTTTTCTTGTTTGTTTTTTTTCTACTTCATATCAGAGAGAAGTAATAATTTCTTTGATTTTTTTTATATCTTTTTCGTTGTCTAATTCTATTTCAATATAATTTTTTGTTTGAGAAATTCATTTTACTTGTACTCAACTGAGCTCTGAAACTCTTGATTCAACGAGGAGTTCACATGCTTTACAGTGCATTCCATAAATCGGAAGTTTTGTTTTCATATTTTTTTATTAAAAGTAAATATACCTATATGGGGGGTATTGTAATCTATTTTTTTTGAAAGTCAAAAAATTATTTATCCATAAGGATTCTATACAAAATCACTTTTTCACCATTTTTTTCAAATTCTTGAACTTTATCTAAACCACTATATTTTTTCTCACTTTCATCAAATAAAAATCTCAAATCTGGGCGATATTTATAAAAATCAATACTATCAACTACTAAATAATGCACATCATGATATCTTGCATATTCCACTAAATTCTCCAGTTTTGAAGTATAAGGAGTAAGCCATCTTTCCCGAGCTCAGGAATAATAAGTTACCACTGGAAATCTCTCCATTACTCTCAAATTGGTTCTAAAATCATTTTCTTTTAACCATTCTCCAGCAATTTTTTTCACTTCATATTTTGCATCTTCATTTTTGAAAGTATTATAATAACTCAAAACTCATAAACTATAAATTCCTATTAGTAACAGAGAAGCAAAAACATATTTTATATTTTCTAAATATCTTTTTAAATCAGATCCAGCTTTTTCAACTCAATATACAATGAAAAATATAAATATTGGTACAAATATTACAAAATATCTATCAAGTACGAAAAATAAAGTAAAAAATACTCAAGCAGTAGCAAAAAAACTTACAAAACTCCATACAAAATATCATTCTCCATTTCTAATAAGTGCAATCATTCCATAAATTCACAGCAAAGCAGGAATAATAAGAACGATTAAAAAAAGAGGATTTTGATAGAAAATTTTGCTTCCTTCTATTTTATATAAAGTTTGAGCATTTCCTAAAATCAAGTTTGGAAGATTATTTGAGTAGAGTTTTATTTGATTTTCCTCTATTCTTTCTAAAACTTTTGTAGGATTTTCTAAAAGATAATTTTTAAAACTTTCTCATTTTTGAGGTGCATCATATTTCAATCATCCAGCAAATCCAGCAATTAAATGTTTACTATCTGGAGTTAATTCTCAAACTGCTTGCTCAAATCCATCATCATCCATTTTTGAAACTCATCTCAGTTCAGCTTGTCTTAAATTTGAACTTCATTTATTAGTAATTCACCATTCTC
>JAUCCN010000040.1:0-4116 GCA_034676185.1 Patescibacteria group bacterium
TTGAAGTTGAAATGCTCTAGTAGAAAAAGTAATAGAAACTCAAGAAAGTGATTGAATTAAATCTTGAGAGCAAACAACACTACCTATAACTTTTAGTTGGGAGTGAGATTGAAATAATACTTGATTTAAATATAAAGATAATTGAAGTTATTTTTATCCTAAAAGTTGTAATGATTTACTAGTGAGTAGTAATCCTAACTTTAAAGTATGAAATACTTGAGCTTATACTTGAGCTAAATTTGTAGATTGAGTATATTATATAAAACCTGATTGAGTAGTAAGTGAGTTTAAAGTTTATTGCGATATGACAAAACAAGATTGATGATGGACTTTAGTTTTAAAATCAAATATAGATAATGCAGATTTTTATTATAGTTCATCAAATTGGACTAGCTCTAATACTACATTAAACCCAAATGATTTTAATTTAACTACTTGAAATGCTAAATATAATAGTTTTAATACTCTAAAAGTGGATAAATTTATGATAGTTTTAAATAATCATACTACAGTTCATGAGATGCAAGATATTTTTAAAAATGATACGATGTTTTCTTTGGTAAATAAAACTCAATCAAATTTTAATGGTGTCACATATACTAAAGATAATTTTCAAACTAATTATAATCCTTGGTGATTTGATAGAACATGTACATGAAATAGTTCTTTATGTGAAATATATAGCTATAAAGCAGTATGATTTAATCAAAAAGCATGAAATCAACCTAATATATATAGAATATGATTAATGACAGACCAAAACAATCCTATTTATGATCCTTGATCTATAGAATGATTTTGATTAGAATGAAAGAGTGATTGAAGTAGATATATATGATCTTGAAGAAACCCTTGGTGGGAAAATATAATTTGAAATCCATACTTTAGCTCATGAGCTATTTATGTAAAATAATATTAATTTTAAAAATTGAATGGATTTTAAAAGAAACAAATTTCAAAAATCTTTTGACTTACTAAAAAAACAAATAAAACAAACTTATGAGTAAAACAAATAAGTTTGTTTTTTAAAATTAAATATTTAAAAAATATCAAAAAATCTCGTAATTGTTGAAATATAATGGTCCAAGAAAACTAGACAGAAGAAATAAAAAGAATAAGCTAATAAAAAAAGTAATTCTTAACCATTAAAAATATGAGTAATACCAGACAAAGATATTCATCAGAATATAAAGTAAAAATAGTATTAGAAATACTATCAAACACAGGAACACTCACAGAAATAGCCTGAAAATATTGACTCCATCCAACGATGATTCCAGGCTGGAAAACAGAATTTCTAGAAAGAAGCAAAGAAATATTTGCAGATCCAAGAATAAAAAAAGTAGATAATGCTCTCAAAGAGAAAGAAGAAGCACTTGATGAAGCACATAGACAAATAGGCTAGTTTACCATAGATTGAAGCCATAAAGTCTATTTGAGAATATATTTTATTTTACAACTCTAAAAGACCTCATCAGTCTTTATGATACAAAACTCCTTTGGAGGTTTATGAAAACTTTATAAAAAATTTAAATTTTAATTCTAAAATCATAGCTTAATCTATTCTTAAATTTTATCTTTGACTTTTAGACCATTATAATAATTTTTTTATGGTTTTAGTAAATAAGAAAGAAGTGTTATAAATATTTTCACTTCTTTCTTATTTTTATCATTTTTATAATTCATTTTTTTCTAAGAAATTTTTTATAATGGCAAGAATTGGATTATTTTTATATTGAATAATTTCTTTTGAGGCAATAATCATAGAAAGAAGTCAAATATTTGTTTTATCAAAAATTTTTTTATCTCCGTTTATTTTTATATCTTTTTCAAAATCAATACTAATAAAAGAAAATGGCTTTAAACTATGAAGAGTATAGGTACTCAACTCAATTTTTGAAATATATTCTCTCACAAAATTATTATCTCAACCTCAAGATAAAAGTATTTTATATGGGACTAAATTTGCTTTTAAAATTTCTTTGATACTGATAATAAATCCTGCTTCCCAAACAGATAAAAATTCTTTTTTTTCTTGAAGATATTTTGAATTATCTTGAATATTTTTTATGATTTCAATAGTTGTTTCTCAAGTTTTTTCTTTGATAGATTTGATAAGGTCATTCATTCATAAATTTATTTTATCAAATCATATAATAATACCTGTTTTTTGTATTATGAGTGAACTTTTTGTATTTCCAATATCAATAAATAAAATATCATCATATGCATAATCTCATGAAGAAAGCACTTTAGGAAGTGAAAATTCCAAAGGAATAATAGATAAAATATTTTTTCATAAATATCCAGCAATGGCATTTATAATATTGTATCTTGAGGCAGGAATAAATATATTTAAAAGAGAAAGATTTATATTCTTTCCTGTAAATCATAAAGGATTTGTTACTTTAAAGCTATCAATCTTTATATCTGTGATACTACTAGTTATGAGTTTCATATCTACTTCGCAGTAGCCTGTTTTATTATAGATTTGAACACGAGCTTCTTCTAAAGCTTCTTTTTCTGCTTTTGCTATAATATAATCAAGCTCTTCAATAGTTATATTATCATCAGATGTTTGTCTGGTATAGGTAAGATTTTTCCCAGAAGATACTATAGTAGAAGTAGGAATATTTATAATAATATCATTTGGATTTATATTTTTATCTTTTAGAAGTTTATTTAAAGTGAGAGCAGTAGTATTACTTACTCATTCAATATTTGCTATTTCACTTCAGATAATATCGCTTGCTTCTTGTTTTTTCTCAGCATAAGATAAGATATTAATTTCATTATTTTTGTATTCACAAAGAGCCACTTTTATTTTGTAGGTTCCTACATCAATGAGTATTACTTTTTTTGATGGAATAATTTTGTTTATAAATGACATATTTTATTTTGTAAAAGCAAAGTATAAAATATATTTATGGCTTTCCTGTGTTATATAAAAATTTTTTGTTTTCCTATTTTTTCTAGTAATAAATTTCATTCTTTTACTTTTCCACTTCCAATAAGTGCCATAGCTAAATCTTCAGTAATGAGTTTATCGTTTGGAGAAATATTGAGAGCTCTTTTTAAGATAAAAATTCCTTTATTTCATTCACCAATCATAGAATATGCCCATCCTAAATTTCTTAATACTTCCGCATTGTTGGGCATAAGATGATTTGATTTTTCCAAAAAATCAATAGCTTCAATTATTTTATTATTTGAAAGTAAAATAAAACCTTTGAGATAATTTCCTGTAGCAGATTCTGCATTAATATTTATAGCAAAATCAATCGCTTTTTTGGCCTTTCCCATTTTTCACTCATACAAATAAATATCAGCTATTTCTTCATAAATTCTATAGTCATCACTATTCTTTAAAAGAGCTTCTTCAAGTAATTCAAGAGCTTTGGTAAAGTTTTTTTGTGATTTTAGAGTTTCAACTTGTTGTATCAAATTTTTTACTAAGTCCATATATTTTTTCAAAAATTATGAATTAATATTCAATTGAGTGAATTTTAGACAGAAAGAAAAAAAAATCAATACATTTTTTAATTTCGTGTTAATAACTTTTTTTATTTTTTCCTCGTATTTTTTATGACTGCTGCAAAATATAAAATAATAGCAATAATCATAGAATAGAGTGCTTCATCTTTTCCAAATGAATAAATAAAAATTCATCAAGAAAGAAAATAAATATATGCTAATTTTTGAATTCTTTTCCAGTTTTTCCCAAGTATTTTTTGAGAAAAGTTATTGGAAGTAATAAAAAGTATAAGAGCCGTTACTTCTGATAGTCTTGGGAAAATATTTTTTCCTGTCCACATTTTTGCAGTAAAATAACTCTCAAAACTTTGTAATACACTCGTTCCATAATAAGAGTAATTGGTGTAAATACTGAGTCAAAAGTATGATAAAATGATGGCTGATGAGAGAATTCCTAAGCCATTTCTCCAGATAAGTAGTTTTCTAAATAAGAGTAATTTTGGAAATAAATCAGCAATAGGTCTTATAAGTATTACAAAAACAACACTCCACCAAGCAACATCCCATCCTGCATTATAATACCATAATGGTCAAGCTTGAAGTAAAAATGGACTTGCAAATCAAAGAAGTATAAAAAGCCAG
>JAUCCN010000041.1:0-3984 GCA_034676185.1 Patescibacteria group bacterium
TCTATTTCTTGTCCTTTCAAACTTAAAAATATTTTTATATCTCCAACTGGAAGTCCAAGCATAAATTCTTTTAATTTTAGTAAATTTTCTTTTTGAGTTACAGGTGGAATTTGAATAATATATTTCTCTAGTTTTTCTTCAAAAACAGCACAAGTTGGAGCAGTTGTTTCTCCTATTTCTACAAAATCTTCTTTTCTTGTTTCTTCTTGAGGTTCATCATTTGATGGGAAATTTTCAGGTAACTCTGGTGTTTGAGATTTTTTCAAAATATCATTTTTTGTAAATGAATTATATTTTTTATTATCAAAAAGCCCAAGTGATTGTGCTTGCTCTCTTACTTGTGTTAAAGTAAGTGATTTTATATCACGAGCAAGAATAGCTTTTCTTTTGTATTCAGTATTGATATTGAGTCATCCAGAAACAATGATAATTTTATCTACTTCCATTTTATCCTTAAAAGTTTCATAATCTTTTGGAAAAATAGTAACTTCAAAATCGTATTCAAAACTTTCACAATACAAAAATACCATATTTCCTCATGATTTTGTCATCATTTTTCTCACATCTTTAACATATCAAACTGCTTGTACAATAGTAGTTCTTGATTTTTGTTTTTCGGGAACTTTTTCAATTTCTTCAAAACTCATTTTTAAAATCTTTGCATTTTGACTTCTTTTTTCAATATATCTTGAAAGTCCATCAAGTGGATGTCCTGAAATAGGAAATCAAATTACAAGTTTTTCTCATTTGATAAATTCCTCATAACTAAACTCTGAAACTGGCTCTAAAGTAAGTGCATTTGATTCTTCAATATGATCAAAAAGCCCGATTTGATTGGTTTCTTTTTTCTTTTCTCAAGCACGAGAATATTTTATAATGGTTTCAATGTTTTTAAATAATTGTCCTCTTTCTCCAAAATCATCCAAACTTCCTGAAAGTATCAAAGCTTCTAGAGATTTTTTGTTAATTACTTCTTTCCCAGCTCTGGCAATAAAATCCTCTAAAGAAGTATATTGTCACTCTTTTCTTCCGTTTTTAATAGCTTCTATTGGTCCATCTCAAATTCATTTAATAGCTCTAAGTCAAAATCTTATAGTTGAATCATCAATATAAGTAAAATGTTTCATTGAATCATTAATACTTGGAGGTAAAACATTAATTCCTTTTGAATTACATTCTCATACTTCCATCACAATTCTTTCCATACTTTCCTCATCACTCACCATCAGAGCGGTTAAAAACTCTGTTCTATAATAGGCTTTTAAATAAGCTGTTTGGTAGGCAATAAATGCATAACAAGCCGCATGAGATTTATTAAATGAGTAATTCGCTGCTGGTTGAATCATCTCTTCGTAAATATATTTTGGAGTTTCTGGTTTATAGCTTTTAAATTGTCCAGCTCTCGTAATAAATTCTCACTTTAATTGTTCAATAATTTCTATTTTTTTCTTTCCGATTCATCTTCTAAGCAAATCAGCTTCTCCAAGAGAAAAACCTGCCATAACTTGTACAATAAACATCAATTGTTCTTGGTAGACAGCGATTCCATTTGATACATCAAGAATTGGTGCAAGATCTTCATCTAATTTTCTTTTTTCTTCTGCAATTTCATCATCATTATATCAAGATTTTTTGAGTATTTCAATCAAATTATCTGCCATATATTTTACTTCTTCTCTTCCGTGTTTTCTCTCAACATACGAAGGAATATATGCGAGTGGTCATGGACGATACAAAGATACCATCGCAATCAAATCTTCAAAACTATTAGGTTGTAAATCTATCAAATATTTTCTCATCCCGTCAGATTCAAACTGAAATACTCAAGTCGTATCTCAGGCAGCAAATATTTCAAATACTTTTTGATCGTCTCTTGGTACATTTAAGATGTCAACATCCACTCATTTATTATTTTTAATAATTTTTAATGCTCTTTTTATGATAGTTAGATTTCTCAGTCACAAAAAGTCCATTTTTAAAAGCCCTAAATCTTCTAAAGGATATGCGGAATATTGTGTAATAATTGCATTCTGGTCTTTTGGAGGACGAGCAAGAGCTGTATAATCTGTCATCTTGTTTGGTGCAATAATTACCGCACAAGCATGCACTCATATTTGTCTCACATTTCACTCAATTTTAAGTGCATTGTCTATAATGTTCTTATACTTGTCATTTTCATCGTATGCCATTTTAAATTCAAGACTTTCTTCTAAAGCTTGTTTTAATTTTGTTCATGGTTTTTCTGGGATAAGTTTTGCGAGTTCATTCATTTCAGCAAAATCAACTCACATCACTCTTCCAACATCTTTTACCGCAGCACGAGCAGCAAAAGTACCAAAAGTACAAATTTGTGCCACATGGTCAGCTCCATATTTATTTCTACAATATTCAATTACTCTATCTCTCCCGTCATCAGCAAAATCTGTGTCTATATCTGGCATGGAAATTCTAGCTGGATTTAAAAATCTTTCAAAAAGCAAAAAATATGGAAGTGGGTCTATATCAGTAATTCCAGATAAAAATGCCATCAAACTTCCAGCTGCTGATCATCTTCATGGTCCAACTGGAATTTCATTATTTCTTGCCCAATTGATATAGTCAGCCACGATTAAAAAGTAAGCATCAAATCCCATTTCGTGCACTACTACCAGCTCATATTCGAGTCTGTCTATTTTGTCTATTAAGTCTTTGTCTAGTTTTGAAATAAATGCTTTCTTTGCATCACTATAAAAAGTAAGAGAAAGTTCTTTTAATTCTTCTGGAGAACTTTCAGTTAATTTTTTTTGAAGTCCTGGTTTATCAAGTTTTTTTACGAGATTAAAAATTTCTTGTTGTGAAAGATTATAATTATATCTCCAATTGAGTCATTTAAAAGATAGATATCTCAAATACCATTCATCAGAAGTAAGTTTTTTTATTCCTGTTTCATTTTTCTCAGATTCCATGGCTTCTTCATATATTTTTTGATCTGATTCAGGAAGTTCATATTTTGGAATAAGTACTCATCAAATTTCTATTTTTATATCTACTTTATCAGCAATTTCTAAAGTATTTGATAAAGCAGATGGTAAAAATCAAAAAAGCATTTGCATTTCTTCTTCATCCAAAAAAGAATAATCTCCATTGATGAGAGTACGACGATCTGGATTTTCAATTTGGTGTCCAGTTCCAAGTGCCATAATAACATCTTGAGTTTGTTTATCTGATTTTTCAATATAGTACCCATTTTGAGCAGCTACTACTTTAAAATTATATTTTTTATGAAGCTCAATAAGGGTATCGGTTACTAATTTTTGTTTTGGAATATCATCGTGATAGAGAAGTTCCACATAAAAATCTCCGGGAAAAACCTCTTCATACTCTCTAATTCTTTGTATAATTTTTTCTTCCGGGATTCAAGCCAAAATAGAGTATGGAATTTCTCAAGAAATTGGTCCAGAAAGACAAATTATATATTTTGAATTTTCTTTTAATTCGTCCCAAGTAATATATGGTTTTGCTCATGGTCTTTCAAGATTGGCGATTGAAACAAGAGTGATAATATTTTTATACCCTTCATAGTTTTTTGCTAAAAGCACTGTTTTATGAAACATTTTATCATCTGAAACTGATTGCAAATAAATCTCTGTTCATAAAATTGGTTTGATTCATTCTTCTTTTGCATATTTGTAAAGTTCATGACAACCATGAATGTTATTCGTGTCAGTGATTGCAACCGCTGGCATTCATAAAGATTTTGCTTTTTTTACATAATCTTTTGGCTTTGGGAGTCATTCTAAAATAGAAAAATGTGTGTGGTTATGTAAGTGTACAAATGTCATACTTTTGGCTCTTATCTAGGTAATATTTTTTGTAATTAAGATACTTATTTTTTGAAAATTCACAACCAAAAAAATAAGTTTTTTGATAAAAAATAGCTAAAAGTTAGATTTTTTGCAAAAATAAAAAAAGTATGATAAAATGAAATCAATTATTTAATAATAA
>JAUCCN010000042.1:0-3729 GCA_034676185.1 Patescibacteria group bacterium
ATAGATTTAAAAATGTAATAGATGCATGTAAAATGTTTTTTGAACAAACAAAAAAGTAAAAAAATTATTTTTTACTTTTTTTTATATAAAAATTTTAGATCTGAAAAAAAATCTTTATATGAAATATCTTTTGTATCTTGAGAATAAATATAAATATTGTACTTATCATACATTTCTTTCTGAATTGGCTTTATTTTTTGTAATGCAAAATGATCAGTTTTAAAATATTTTCAAAAGAAAAACATAATTTTTTCCTTTTTGTTCAGTGTGAAAAAATTAAAAATATTTTTGAGTATTTTCAGAAATAAAACGAGAAAACAAAGGCAAATAAATCCAAAAAATATATTTCCTTTTTGATTATAAATATACAAAAATAATTTCCTTTGTTCTTCTGAAGTATATGAAGCAATATAAGTATACCATTTTATATCTATATAATCATAAAATTTTACTGCATATTGATATATGTCTTGAAAAGTATTTATAAGTCAAAAAGAACTCGTAGGAGTTGGATCAAATATATCCCAAGAATTTGTTTCTACATTGTATAATTCCACCCAAGAATGAGCATTTTTTCATCTGATAATAAAAGAGTTAGCAAGAGCATTATATTCTCAGGAAGAAAATCCATTTACTACGGTTGCTTTATATCAAAAATGTTGTAATACAACAGCAAGAGTAGTAGCAAAATATTCACAATGTCCTTTTTTGCTTCCATATAAAAAATCCTCAAAATTACTTGCTGGGTCTTCTATAGAATATTCAAATCCAGCTTTTGTTTGTATATAATCTGAAAGTGCTTTTGGAGAAGATTGTATATTTTCTGGAATATTTTTGATAAATTCGGAAAACATTTCTTTTACAGATTCATTTAAAATGATTTCAAAATCGTATGTTTCTTTTATATTATCTCTTATTTTTCCATCATTATTTTTGAGAAAATTCATATTTACCACTATATTTTCATTTCTGTTTTCACTGGTTTTCAGGATGGTATTATCATGGAGTGGATGAAAAAATTTATAATGAGAAGATGTTTGCATTCATACAGGAGTATTGGGAATAAAAATATTTTTTCCTCCATTTCCATAATAATGAAATTTGAGAGAAATGGTATCTTTAGGGAGAAAATCTTCACTTTGAACAGGAATATAACTATTTTTATATTTTGCTTCCCATTTTATTCCATTAAAAGTTTCTAATCTCATTCCTCTGAAATATTTTAGTCAAATATCAGTAATCATTTTTGGAGTAATATTTTCTATTACAAAGATTTTACTATTATCAGTAGAAATTTTTCCAATATCTTCAAAGGTAATTTCTTCATTAAAACCTGATATAATTTCACTGGATTCTTTATTTTGTCACTCAACATTTTTATTTTCTCAATGAGGTAAAATAAAATAAAAAAATAAAATAGAAACAACAATAGTAAAAAATATTTTTCCCAAATACCATCCAGAAACTTTATTTCAAAATTTATAATAAGAAAAATGAAAAGTTTCATCTCAAGAAATAAAAAAAAGTAAATAAGTAGAAATAAATAAATAAACTAAAAAAAGAAGTATAAACCGGATTTGACTGGAAAAAAGTGAAATAGCAACAAATACAAAAAGGATAAGAAAAATGAATAAAAATGAATTTCTCCATCCATTTTTTGTAAGAGTTACGAGTAAAAGTAATTGGATTAAAAACATACTTCCACTTCCACTCATCTCTCAATGAAATATACTCAAGATCAGCATAAAAATAAAAGCAAAAAATGCGAGCCATTTTTGTGATGTTTCGCTTAAAACTATTTTTTTATATTTTGCAATAAGAGTGAAAAAAATACTTGAAAAAATAATAATATTAAAAACTATATTTTCCCATTCTATAGCTAATCATATCACTCATAAAAGAATTAAAAGAATATGCAGGAAAGTAATATTTTGTTCTCATCTCACTTCTAAATAATTATTTGATACAATATGTAAAAGAGATTTATTTTTCTGAGTAAAAAGAGAATTTTCCTCTATTTTAATATATGGAATGTCAGAAAAAGAACTTTTTAAAATATCAATTCTTTTCAAAGAATCTCCACTTTCATACACTTTTGAAGTAAAATATGTTTCATTTTTTTGTTCTTTTGCAAAATCATATTTTCCAATAAAAAAAACTTTTCTTATAATATCAAAAGCTCAAAAAATATAAAGATAGAGTTCGTATTCTTTATTTTCCTCTAAAATATAATTGAGATCTTTGCTTGGTGTGAGAAAATGTATTTTTCCATTTATATCTTTTTGAGCAAGAATAAAGTTGTATTTTGTATTTTGAGGAGAAAAAATTTTTAAAATATTTCCATTTTTTCCAATAGATATTTGAAATTTTACTTTTTTAAATCGGAAAAAATATTCAAATAAGGCATATAAAAAAAGAGATACTACAAAAGCAGGAATAAAAATTAAAATTTGTATTCCTTTTATAAATGAAATAATCGTTAAAAAAAATCATATCAAAAAGAGTAAAAATCAAGCTCTTGAAATATTTCATTTATAGGTAAATAGATTTTTTAAAAATATTTTCATAGCTAAAAATGTTTAAAAGCATCTTTAAATAGATTTTCTATAATATCAAAAGAGGTTTTTTCTATATCAAGTCTGTGTCATAAAAAAGCTGGAATAATCTCATAAAAATCTTCTGGTATAACAAAATTTCTTCCAGAAATAAAAGCATTTGCTTTTGCAGAAAGCAGAAAAATAGAAATTCATCTTTGAGAAAGGGGATAGAGGATTTTGTCAGATTTTTTTATATTTTCAAAAAATATAACGAGTTTTTTAGCAATTTCTTCACTGATAGTTATTTTTTTTATCTCACTATAATAGGTATCTAATTCTTCTTTTTCAAATAAGGAAGAAAGTGAGTTTACTTCTTCTTTGATAGTTTCGTAGGTATTGTTTAAAATAAACTCTTTTTGGAGTGAAGAATTTGGAGATCAAAGAGAAATCTTTGCAAAAAATCTATCTTTTTGAGCTTCAGGAAGCACAAAAGTTCAACTATATTCTATAGGATTTTGAGTTGCTATTACACAAAAATATTTTCATAAATCAAAATCTTTTCAAGCAAGAGATACTTTTTTTTCTTCCATAGCTTGGAGAAAAGCACTTTGAGTTTTTGGATTCATTCTATTGATTTCATCTACTAAGAGAAGCTCAGTAAAAATAGGCCCTTTTTTTATTTCAATATTTTTTGAAACTACATTAAAATATTCTCCTCAAATAATATCTTGGGGTAATAAATCAGAAGTGGCATGAATTCTTTGAAATTCAAATCAAAATATTTTTGCAATTGCCATAGAAAGCATTGTTTTTCCACTTCCTGGCAAATCTTCAATCAGAAGATTTCCTTTCACTAAAAAGTTTATAAAGATGATTTTTGATAAAAAATCATCTTTATAAACAAAAGGAGATAAAAATTTTTTAAATTCACTATATTTTTGTTCGATCATAATAAAAATTTAATAAATATGTGTATTTTTATTATAAACAAAAAATGTAATTTTAAAAATATTTTATCTCTATAAGAATTTATTATTCATTTCATCCAATGATGTTTCCCTGTTCATCATATCTATAAAAATCTTTTAATAATGGGACACTGATATATTCTCCATAATAATTTATATCTTCTTTTTGTTCTATTTCAAATACAACAGCAGGAATCAAGAATTGCTCTTGAGAAAAATTCTCA
>JAUCCN010000043.1:0-3722 GCA_034676185.1 Patescibacteria group bacterium
GAAATTTATTATTTTTGGAGAAATGATGAACATTTACTAGAAAGAAATACATTTATTGGATGAATTTATCAAGATTTTATTGATAATCCAAGTGATAAAAATTTCTTTAGAGGAGTAATTGGAAATTTTCTACTTGAAAGTATTTATTTTTATAATGGATTTGCGTTTTTTGATACTCTTGCAGATTCTACCAAAATGGTAGCAACTGATAGAATGATAAATTATATTAGAAGAGACGAACTTACACATGTAACTATTTTTGCTAATATTTTAAAAGAAATTAAAAAAGAATTTCCAGAAATTTATGATGAAGCAATTATAAAAGAGATGATGTGAGTTGCTGTTGAACAAGAAATAAAATGGTCAAAACATATTCTTGGAAAAAATATTATCGGAATGAGTCATATCAATATAGAAAATTATACCAAATGGCTTGCTAATAATAGATTAAGTATGTTAGGAATAGCACCATTATATCCAGATGTAATCAGTAACCCATATAAACATCTTGATAGACTTCAAGATAATAATTCAGAAAAATGAAATTTCTTTGAATCAACAGTTACTAATTATTCTCAATCAAGTTCAATGAATGGAAGTTGGGATTTCTAAAAAAAAATGCCTTTGGCATTTTTTTTATTCTGTAATTTCAACCTCTACTTGGTCTGTCATCACATTGTTGTTTGCAAAATCAAGAGTAAGTTTTACTTTGTATGATCAAGCTTTTTTAAAAGAATGACTTGGATTTGCTTCTGAAGAAAAATTTCCATCTCCAAAATCCCAATGATATCTTATAATTTGTCCAGTAGAACCAGTAGAAAGAAAATCTATTTCTTGATTTATTGGAGCTTTTTTCATACTTACTTTTATCTTAGCAGTTGCTTCAAAAGATTTTAAAACGAGACTTTTTGAAGTAGAATATTCTTTTCATTTTTTTGTTACTATAGTAAGTTTTACTGTATAATTTCCCTCTTTTAAATATCTATGTCCAGGATTAATAGCATCTCTTTCTTCAGAAACTCAATCTCCATAATCATAAATAAATTTTACTATATCATCATTTTGTACTTTACTCAGAGAAGCATCAAAAGTTACTAAAGCAGGTACATATTCACTATCTGGCTTCATTTCTAAACTTACGGTTGCTTCTTTTTCTACAAATTCAAAATTGATTTTTTCTGTAAATTCAACGATATCTTCTTTATTTCTTCTATGAATAAATTTATATTTTACCGTTACTTCTTCAAATCATCAAAAATTAAAGTCATGATGAAAATTTTTTCATTCTCCTTCATAATTTCCGTCACTTCCTACATCCCATTTTATTTCTTCTAAAGCATAAAGTGGGTTATCTGCTCTTATGTGTTTTGCATCAAATTCAACTCCTGTTGGGATTCCGACATCATATATAAAATATTCAAGAGTTTTTGGGTCATATTTTACATTTCCTATTTTTATATTATTGGTATAGAAATCAATATTATTGGTAAGTTTTATTTTTTTGACTGTTTCTATAGTGCTTGTGAGTTGAGTTGATTTTCCATTTGAGTTTTTTAAAATTACTTTTACTTCATAATTTCCGTATTCTTTAAAAGTATGCTTAATAGTTGAAGAATCTTCAAGTCTTAAAATATCAGCTGTCTTTTTTATATCTTTGTTTTCAATATTCCATATAAATTCTTCAATAAAACCATCTCAAAAATTATTTTCAATATTTTCCACATGAAAGCTATATTCTAAATCATTATCAAAAGAAACATTTGCTACTATATCTCCAGAAATTTCTGAAGTTTCTCATCTAATAGTAAATATTCTACTCATATAATTTCATGAAGAATTTTTAATTTTCATCCCTACTAAATCAGCATCAAAATATATTTTACTTGGTTGAAATATATATCAAACATATGCAGGTTTTGTTAAATCATCTTTTAAATACCATTCAATTTCTCAGAGTGATTTTAAATCATTGGCATTAAAACTTATTGTCTTTCCTCCATTTTCTAATTTTTTTTCAGTCACTTCTACCAAGTGTGAAATACTGATATTTGGGTTTTCTGATGCGGGCTTTGATATGACTCATTTTTCTGGAAATCTTGAATCAATTCATTCTAATGTGAGAGAAATTTTGTAATTTCATTTTTTATCAAAAGAATGAATAATTTCTGGAGTTTGAGTTTCAATTTTATTTCCATCCCCAAAATCCCAGATAAATTTATTAATTTGAAATCCAAGTCTTTGTTCATCTCTTTGTAAATAAGAAATATCAAATTTTAAATCAATAGGTCCTATAAGTGAAGATGAATCTTGAATAAGGGCTCAATTTTTTCAAATATTTTCATCATTGAGTAAATTATTATCATAAATTTGAACCATTCCGTATGAGAGTTCAAGCCAATTTGGAAGTCATTTTATTGTTTTATCTAGATACATCCATAAACTGGCAGTTGAAAAAGTAAGTATCAAAAGTAAAATAGAAACAATTGAGAAAAGAGTTTTTTTTCTTTTAAAATCTTTTTTAGTAAAAATAGCTTTAAATAAAAATATTACTAAAATAATAGTTTCAATAACAATTACTATTGAAAATATAAAAGTAGTAAGTTTGAGTAGAAAATTATTAATATCATTTAAGTTGATTCATAAACTAGCAAAAAAACTTACATCTTGAGGAGTTTTTGCATTAAATACTACAAATGTAAGAAAGGCTCATCATAAAATGAGAGCAATAAATAAAATAGCTCATAAAAATCAAAAGGCAGTTCCAGCAGAAATTCATTTTTTTTGTACTGACTTTTTGATAACTTTTTGCTCACTTGCTTTTGCTTTTAAAAGAACTGTTTCTCCAAAACTTCCAGGAAGTGTTTTTACAAGAATTTCTAAATTTTTTCCTTTGTATTCATGCAAACCACTTCATTTTTGTTCTTGAGATGTGTTTTGTAAATCCAGCTTTGTTATAGTTTTTGCTTTTAAGAGAAGATGTAAATAAGTTGGGAAATTAATATATCTGCTTTCTTTGAGAATAGAATCTTTTTTAAATAAAATTTTTACAAAATTATTTCCAGGTTCAAGAGCAAAAAAATCATAATTATTTTTGAGTAAAATATCTATAAGATCATCAATAGAATTTATATTAATATCAAAAATAATTTTTTGTTTTTGATTTTGAGAGTTTGATATATTTTTTTCATCATCAAATTTTTTTAATTCTTGAGGACGAATATCAGAATCAGTTAAAATAGTAGAAAGAGTTTCTATATCAATATCTTTTTTTTCTCATTCAGAAGCTAAAATATCTTCCTGAGAATTAAAAATATTTTCTGGGAGATCAAATTTTCCATTTTGATTATTAGTATTTCAATTATTTTGTGTCATAATAATTTATTATCTATAAAATAGCTAGTGTTATTATAACATACTATATCTTATTTTTGCAAATTTTTTGTTTGACTTTATGAAAAAAAGCTCCTGAATATATTTCAGAAACTTTTTTATTTTTATATTATAAAAATGTTTATTTTTTAAAACAAAAATTTTGATATATTTTTTTATTTATACTCGTATCTTCTTTTTTTCTCAACTTCAAGAAGTTATCTTTTGTTTTTGGGGGTGTGCAAAAAGTGGATTTGAATTTCCTGTTTGAGTTATATTTAAACTTTCTTCATCAGTCGTTACTATAAATGCTTTTTCATTTAACTCCATTTGTTTGATTTCAATATTTGTTT
>JAUCCN010000044.1:0-3681 GCA_034676185.1 Patescibacteria group bacterium
TGAAAATTTTATCTTGTAACGACACTTTGAGATAAAGATATCAAAGCAAGAAAGTTTAAAAAAGAATTTGGTACAAAAGATATTCGTTTTGCTTCTCAAGAAGAAATTACTTCTCTTTGACTTGGAATTATAGGAAGTATTGCACCATTTTGATTTGAAAATAGTGAAGTTCCAGTATTTGTTGATAGTGAAATTTTTGAATATGAATATTTTATGTTTAATCCAAGTGATAGCACAAAATCCATAAGAGTGAAAACTCAAGATTTGAAAAAAATATATGAAAATATGAAAAATGAAGTAAAATTTTTTACTCTCACAGAAGAAGAACTTATTATTAATTAAGATAAAATATGACAAATTTTGATTATATAAAAAAACTTTCTCCAAATAAAGATGCAAAAATAATTGTTATGTTGCATGGAGTTGGTTCAAATAAGGAAGATTTATTTTCACTTGAAAGTCATTTTTGAGAAGATTATCATATATTTTCTCTCAATGGATTATTTGATTTATGAAATAAAAGACATGCTTGGTATCATCTCAATTATACCAATGTTTGACCAAAATATAATCCTGAAGAAGTTAGAGAATCGTATGAATATATTCGTGATTTTTTAGCATATATTGTTGAAACGTATAAAGTGAAATATGAAAATATTTTTTTACTTTGATTTAGTCAATGAGCTATTATGTCACATTATTTTCTTGGAAAATCACCAGAATATATTTGATGAATTATTGCGTTGAGTGGAAGATACACAGATGAAATAAAAAAATTAGAAATTTCTCCAGAAAAATATAAAGATAAAAAAGTATTTATTGCTCACGGGACTCTTGATACGGTAATTTCAGTAGATGATGCATATTTACTGAAAGCATATATTCAAAAGATGAGTATTTCGCCAACATTTTTTATTTATCAAATGCAACACACTATTATTCACGAGGAAATCAGCGAAGTATTAACTTTTTTAGAAGAATAAATAAAAATATTAACTTTGTATTTTATAAAAATATATATAATAAAAATGTAGTTTACTTTTTTAATTTTTTATTTATGAAAAAAATATTTTTGTTTCTATTGTTTTTGGTGCTTTGATGGTTTTCATATTCTGTACAGGCAGCTCAAAATATTACTCTTTCACACTCAACTTATTTATCAGAAAATGGAGTTGATAATGCTGTTTGACTTCAATATTATGGAAATGTTTTATATATTTGACTCAATACAACATATCTTCATTCAAGTGAAATAATTCGTTCTGGAAATGTAGATGGAAGATGAAAAATATTTATTTTTGATGTTGGAAATAAAAGAATTTATCGTCAAATTGTGCTTGATAGTGAACTTATTGATTTTGAAGTTAAAAATGATTTGATTTATGCAATTACAAGAAATTCAACTCAAATACTTACTTTAAATGGAAATGTTCTTACTACAAAACCACAAGCTGTAAAAATGTCTGTTGATAAAAGAGGGAATTATCTTTTACTGAATAGCAATAATGAATTATTTTTATACGATTCAAATAATGTACTGAGATTTCAACAAAAATTATCAAGAACTTCAGTAGAAGATATTTTACTTGATGATATTTCAGGAAGAGTTTTTGTGGTTTGATATGATGAAAAAATAGTAAATAATACTTCACTTCAAGTCGCATTTTTACAAGCATTTGATTATAATGGAAGTTCAAAATATGAATTATTTGGTTTTGAAGCACAAACCTTAACTCAAAATATGGCAGCAACTAGACTCTATAAACTTGCACTTTGAGCTGATGAAAAAGTATACATTCTTTGAGAAACAAATGGAGCAAATACTATTTTTAGATATAACTGAAAAACCATTTCAGGAAATCAATCTATAACTTCAATTGATTTGTTTACACAACTTTCTCAAATAAATAATGCAGATATTGCTTATTTTGCCAGAATAAATCCAGAAGATGGAAATATTGAAAGATCAAGTTTTTCTCTTTCAAGACTTCAAAATGGAGACGCAAATAGTTATAAAGTAAAAGATGGAAATGTTATTGCTGATAAATCAGGAAATATTGTTATTGCTTGAGTAAATTCAGCTTCTTTTCCAAATAGAGAAAATATTTTAGTAAATGGACAAAAACTAGATACCTATAACGGTTGAGATGGAACGCTTCAATCTTTAAATAATAATTTTTCAGCAAGATATTTTTGGACTTCTTTTGGAAAAAGTGGAGGAGCGAATACTCAAATGAAAGATGTAGTTTTTGCTTGAGATACTATTATTGCTCTAGGAACAGTTTTAAACGGAGAAGTATTTACGACTGATAATACAATTAGAAAAAATTCAAATAATAACAATGCTTTTTTGGTAATGTTTAATTTTGATAAATATTCAACTCTTCCATCATACGGACAAGAATCAGTAGGTTCAAATACTGGAAATGGAGGAATTATTTGAGGAAATACAAATACTCCAAATAATTCTTCATCAAATTTAAATCTTTCTGCTGCGGCACAATATGATGAATACATCAAAACAGCATTAGCAAATCCAAATATAAAAAATGCTGAAAAATTACAAAAATATATTCACCCAAATTATTACACTCCAAAAAATGGAAAAGCAGCAAAAATTTATATTATCCTTTCTGGAAAATTTAATGAAAAGAAAAATGCTCTTTTAAAATCAAAAAGAACTATTACTCAAGCTGATTTAGATGTATTTAGAAATTATACTGTTTCTCTTTACAATCTTATGTACGCTATTGATACGAAAAAACCAACTTCAGAATTAAAAAAATTATACAGATACTTCGCCCAAGATTATAAAAATGTAATGAATATAAAATAATATGACACTATTAAGAGATATCGCACTGAATGCTACCAAAGATATTTTAGAAAAAAATTTAAGTTTAAAAAATCCTGAGATTTTAGGAAAAAAAATAGTACTGGTTTATGATACAGATTCAGAGTTATCTGAATTTATTTCAGCAGGATATATTGAAAATTTACAAGAATATTCAAATGCAGAAGTTATACTTTTTAATGAAGAAAAAGGAGCTGAATTAAAAGAAAAATTACTTTCACTAGAAGAATATTCAACAGTAATTTTAGTACAATCAACCAATTTTAGACTGGAAAGCTTTAGAATTCGTATTTCATTACAACAAAAAAATGTTGGATGTATTGAACACAATCATCTTTCTTATATAAAATCTACTCAAACAAAAACTTATTTAGAAGCTATTTCTTACCAATCAGATTATTTTGAAACGGTATCAAATTTTTTAAAACAGACATTTGATACAGGAAATACTTTGAAAGTGGTTGCATCAAATGGAAGTGCGCTTGAAATCTCTTGAGGTTTTGAAGATATGAAACAAAATACGGGAAATTTTGCTTTAGATAATAGATATGCAACCTATCCAATTTGAGAAAATTTTACAGAAGCAAAAGATTTTTCAAATGTGAATGGAGAACTCTATGTAAAAGCATTTCCGTGAGAAGATTTACAAGTAGTTTTTGCTGAAAAACCGTTTAAAATTACTATAAAAAATAGTATTATTTCTTATAAAAAAGAAGATATTCCAAAAGAATTTTTACCAACTCTTGAGAAAATTGAGGAAGCAGAATGAGAAATTATGATGAGAGAACTTGGTTTTTGACTCAATAAAGCAATTACTTTTGAAAATA
>JAUCCN010000045.1:0-3650 GCA_034676185.1 Patescibacteria group bacterium
TTTCATTTATATCAAGACCAGTTATATTATATCAAATTTTTTGAAACTCTTTTGCTACAACTCCTGTTCCACAAGCTGTTTCTAAAATAGAAATATCTTTAGGAGATTTTGAGTTATATTTTTGGATGAGTTCATGTAAAAAGGCCACTTCTTCATCAAGAGGAGAATTAATTCATCTGACTATTTTGTCATAATATTCTAAGAAAATATTATATGTTTCCATTTTTATTTATTTTAAGAAGTATTTTATAGATTATATGAAAAATATTTTGAAAGCAAAAACTTCTCTTTTATAGAAAAATTATATAAATAAAAAAATAAAAAGATAAAAAAGCAAGAAAAAATAATAATAAAACTTTCCTCTCTTTTATAGGAAAATTCTATTTTGAAATTAAAAAACTTTTAAAAATTAATATTTTATTAATACTAAATAAATATACTTATTTTATATTTTATTTTGTAATTATTTTTTATGAAAAAGATAATGGTATTTTTTCTTATTTTTACTTTTTTCTTTTCAAATATATTTGTTTTTTCAGGAAATATTGATTTAGATATCCGACTTATTTTTCAAAATCCAAGCTATATACTTGAAAAAGATATACAATCAGAAAAATATACTTGTGATTCTAATCAAACAGAATGTAGAGTAAATTATAATTTGGAAATAAATGAAGCAGGATCGTATAAAGCTATTGGGACAAAATATTTTTGTCAATGGGATTTTAATATTTGAGAGCTTACTTGAGAAGAAAATAAATGTAATCCAAATACTATTATGTATCCTATTTGAATTTTTCAAACATCTTTTAAAGTATTTTTAAAAACAGATGAGAGTATTTTTTATTCTCGAGAGTTTGTAATTCAAAATGGAGAAATAAAAGAAGAAGAGGGAGAAAATAATGAAGAAAACTCAAATATTATTCCTGAACAGGAGATATTTATACCAGATGAAATTGCAGAAGAAGCAGAAAATGAGATCCAAGAAGAAATAGAAAACGAAGAACAAGTAAATACAAATTCTTGAGAAGTTTTAACAGAGGAAAGTAACAATATTTGAAATAATGAATGACAAGAGGAAAATAATATTGATTCCCACATAGATTTTTGAGAACAAGAAAATGAAATACTTGAGGATATAAATGTATCACAAGAACAAAAAAATAATTGAGAAAGTGAGAAAGAATGACTTCTTGATAATCTTGATAATGAGGAAAATCCCCAAACTTTATTTCCATTTTCAACGAAACTTATTTTTCAATCTCCAACCTATCTTTTAGAAAAAGATGATGAAAATATAAAAAATTTTACTTGTGATACTTCTCTTAGTGAGTGTAGAGTGAATTTTAATCTCAATATTGACGAATGAAGTTGATGGAAAACTTTAGGTACAAAATATATTTGTCAGTGGGATTTTTGAATTTGAGAGCTCACTTGAGAAGAAAATAAATGTAACCCAAATACTATTATATATCCTATTTGAGAGTTTGAAACGACTTATAAAATACAAGAAAAATCAAATACCTGAATTTTTACTCTTCAAACTTTTTTTATTAAAAATGCATGATTTATAGAACCAGTAATTACCAAAACAGTGTATATTTGATGAGGAAGTTCTTCTTCGGTTTCTCCTATTTTTATTGAAATTCCAAATATTGAAATTCAATCCTGATTGGATGAGAATAATAGGTGTAAAAAAGAGGATTGTAGAGTTAATTTGAATTATATTCAAAAAAGTAGTTCTGAAGTATGTTTATGGAGTTTTCCTTGAGGAACTTATGAAGGAAATACTCATGAAAAATGTAATCCATGATATGTAGATTATCCACTTTGAGACTTTCAAATTACACTAAAAGTATATGATAAAAACTATCCTGAAAATTATAAAGAATCACATTTATTCTTTTCTAATAAAAAAATAGAAATATTAAAAAAAGAGGAAAAACATATTCTTTCTGAAGAAGAAAAAACAGAAAGCAAGGAATATAAAATTTGAGAGCAAAAAAATGAAATAGGAATAAAAAATAGCGAAAATCCAAATAATTATACTCTTAAAATTACTCAAGTACTTCCAAATCCAGTATGAGTTGATAATTTAGAATTTATTGAAATTCAAAATATTTGAGAAAAAACTTTAGATTTAGTTTGATGTAGTTTAGATGATGGGATAGGAAATGGAAGTAAACCATATATTATTTCTGAATCACTTCTCTTAGAACCAAAACAAACCAAGAAATTTTACAAATATGATACAAAAATAAATATCAATAATTCAGGAAAAGAAGAAATCCATATTTTATGTTATGAAAAAATTATTGATTCTATGGTCTGGGATTTTTCTGTTTCAGAAGGATTTATTTTAAAACCAGAGCACAATATCTCAGAAATTGCTTCTCTAAAAAAGCAAAAAAATATTAAAAGCTATGAAGTGATGTATCATTCTGGAGAGAAAAAAATTATTTCTTTTGAGGAAGAAAATACACTTCTTCAAGATTTAATGAGTGAAAATATTTCTAGAGAAGAGAAAAAGGAAAAGTTTTTTGATTTATTAGAAAAATCATTTTCACAAAAAGTTTCAAAACAAAAGTGATGAGTAAAAATATTTGGAACTACTTTTCCTCATACTAATGTAATTATTCAATTGGAAAAGAAAGAAAATGAAATAGGTTTTTTTCATATATTTTTTTCTAAAAGTTATGCAAATAATGGGATATATGAAACGAAATCAGATAAAAGCGGAAACTATGAAGTGGTAATTGGAAATCCTGATATATGAGAGTTTGAACTTAAAACTATTTTGAATTTTTGAGAAAATAATACATATGAAATTCCAAACACTTCTCTTTTAGAAATAGATAAGGATTATATTGAATATATTCAACCAAAGCAAACTCAGAAAAATGAGACTTTAAGTATTTCTCCTAAAGCAATTATTACACTTCAAGGAAATCTTTCACAAAATAAAACTTTTATAAATAATAAATTGATTTGTTACGAAGTAAATGAATGTAGTGTTAATCTTGATGGAAGTAAAAGTGAGTGAAAAAAAATAGAATATTTTTGGGATTTTGGAAATGGGAAAATATTTGATAGAAAAAATCCAGCAAGTTATAAGTTTTGAGTTGGGACCCATTTTATTTCTTTAACAGTAAGTAATGAAATGGAAAGTGACACGGATTATTTTGTAGTGGAAGTAATAGGAAAAAAAGAAAAAGAAATCAAATCTTCTCTAAAAGTTGAAAATAAAATAGAAAAAAATAATAAAATGAGTATAATTCCTACCGCTTATGCAGATAATAAAAAAGAGGAAAGTGTCAAATATCATATACTTTTAAGTTTATGAGTATTTATTATCTTTTTTATTGGAAGCCTTATATTACTTAGAAGACAAAAAATTATTTAGTATGAAAATATTAGCGATAGAAACCAGTTGTGATGATACTTCACTTGCTATTTTTGAAGATAATATACTCTTGGCACTTGATACCAAAAGTCAAATTAAAATTCATCAAGCAACTGGTTGAGTTGTTCCAGAAGTAGCAGCAAGAGAGCATGCAAATGCAATTTTTGAAGTATGTGAGAATGTATTAGAAAAATCAAAAATCAAAATAGAAGATATTGATTATATAGCAGTTACTTCTCATCCTTGA
>JAUCCN010000046.1:0-3465 GCA_034676185.1 Patescibacteria group bacterium
TTTTTTGCAAAAATAAAAAAAGTATGATAAAATGAAATCAATTATTTAATAATAATAATTTTTATGAGTAATGTAAACGAAGGAATTGAAAGTAAAGCCGAACAAATCAATGGAAGTTTGGATAAACTACAAACTAAAATTGATACTCTCAATAGCGAAGGTAAATTTTATAGTTATGAAAAAGATAAAAATGGTGTTTTTTCAGTTAAAGTAAATGGAGTAAAACTCAATGTTGACTTTTATAACCAAAAAGATTTACTAAAAGCATTACAACTGATTGCGCATATGATTTCAATATATGTAAAATCTTGATATAACGCTCCTTTATATGCTTGAGAAGATAGTTGGACAAAGTGAGATAAAGAATCAATTATTGATCTAAAAGTTGATAATAGAGTCATTTTTGATACTACTTTCCTCAGAGCCGAAACAATAAAAAAAGTTTTTTGAATCAATGATACCAGAAATAAAATGGAAACTCAAAAAATAGCTGACTTTTTAAATCAAGTCTTGTGAGTTGGACAAAAAAAAGAAGAAAATTAATTTTCTTCTTTTTTATTTTCATCTTTTTTTTGTGATTTCATAAGTGGGAAAAGCACTACATCTCTTAGATTATCTTGCTCAGTTAAAATAGAAAATACTCTTTCTATTCACATTCCCCAACCTGATTGTGGTGGCATTGCATATTCCATAGCAAATACAAAATCATCATCTCAAGAAGTTGCTTCTTCATCTCACATTTCTTTTGCTTTTGCTTGTGCATCAAAGTTTGCTTTTTGTACACTCGGATCAATAAGCTCTGAATAGGCTTTTATAATTTCCCATCCATTTACTACCAATTGAAATTGTTCAACAATTGCTGGATTTTCATCATTTTGTCTTGCAAGTGGTTGCATAGTTTTTGGATAATTATAAACAAAAGCTGGTCCAACAATACTTGGTCTTAAAACTTTTTTAAATAAATAATCAATAAGTGTTGGAACCACCATTTGATTCATTCCTTCAAATTCAACTCCTGCTGCTTTAATATCTGCTCTTAATTTTTCTTCATCTCCAATAAAATATTTTGAAACATCAATTCCACATACTTTTTTAATTCCTTCAACATAATCGATTCTTTGCCAAGGAGTTTGAAAATTTACTAATTTTTCTACTCAAGCTTTATCTTTTACCAAAACTTCTTTTTTTAATTCTGGTACTTTTTTAAAAATATATTCAAACATTTCTTCAGTAAATTTCATATTATCTTCAAAATTCCACCAAGCAGCATAATGTTCAATAGCTGAAAATTCTTGAATATGACTTGGATCTGAACCTTCATTTCTAAAATTTCTTGTAAACTCAACCACTCTTTCAAATCTTCAAACCATAATTCTTTTTAAAAATGTTTCAGGAGAAATTCTTAAAAAATATTCTTCATCAAAATCATTATGATGAGTGATAAATGGTGCTGCGGCTGCTCCTGAAGCTGCATTTCATAAAACTGGAGTTTCTACTTCAAAAAATCTATTTTCTTCATAAAAATCTCTTAATGCTCTTACAAATTTACTTCTAAGTATGAATCTTTGGTATGAATCATCATTCATAATCATATCTAAATATCTTTGTCTATACAAAGTTTCTTGATCTGTTACTCCATGAAATTTTTCTGGAAGTGGACGAATTGCTTTTGAAAGTATTTGAAATTCACTCACAAAAAGAGTGAGTTCTCCATGTTTTGTAAGGAATAAATCTCATTTTACTCAAATATAATCTCAAACATTAATAAATTTTTCTGAGATTTTGTATGCTGATTTTTCTTCTCCTTCAATAGTTAAAGAATCAACTAAATCTTTTCCAGTATGAAATTGAAATTTATCTTTCATAAAACAAATTTGCAAAGTTCCAGATTGATCCATAACTTTTGCAAATGCAAGTTTTCCATGACTTTTATAACTCATAAGTCTTCCTGCAATTTGATATTTTTTTTCAGCTCCAGACTCTTGAAAAGCTTCCACTTCTTTCAAGTTTGAATTATTTTTTGCAACTTCTGAAATATCTTGTTTTCCATGATAATTATTTGCATAAACAATAACTCCTGATTCTTTTAATTTTTTGATTTTTTCTATTCTATCAAGAGATTCATTTCCATATTCAAACATATTTTTCTATTTAAAAAGTAAATTTTGGTTTTAAAATAACTATTTTTTGCAAAAAAGCAAGATTCTATACATTTTCTTTAATAATATTTGTTATTTCTTTTGCTTCATTTAAAGCATCTTCTACATATTTAAGATTGACTTCTCATATTTTTGTTGATAAAAAAAGAGTTCCGTATCAAAAATAATGTGCAAATATTCCAGTTTGTTTGGCTTTTATTCCAGTAATTTGTGAAAGTTCAATATCGGCATATTCATTTTGAAAAATATTTATTTTTTTTACGTAAATAATTCTCAAATTCGTAATTACAAATATTCCTAATTCAAACGAAACATAAAGATAATAAAATACAACTAAAAATATTTGAGTCAATCCAAGTAAAGCTATGATTTTATACGAAAAATCTCAAAGAAGAAAATACATTCACACCAAAATACCACCAAAAAGAAACACATATCATGATAAAATAATGCGTGTAAAAAAATGACTTTTTATAACTTTTATAATTTTTTCATTTTCTTTCAGTTTCATAACTTGGTGAAATTTAAGAAATATTTGGTTTTTTGAGATAATATGCTGGAACTATTTTTTTATTTTGAAACACAATATTTTGTATAATTTTTTCATAATTCACTTCTGTGATTACTTCAAAATTTTCTAGATGTATATCTCAATAAATAGTTTGTATATTTTCTAATTTTTTAACTAAATCTTCATTTTGAATAACTTCTATTTCACTTTCTTTTGCCATTTTTACAAAACTATCTCTTTTTGATGAAGTTTTTATAATTGGATAATTTTCAAATAAATCAAAATAAGTCAAAGTTGTAATATTTTTTTTCATGACAAAATTTATGGTATTCACCATTAAAACTGTCGTTCTTACTCAGGTAAAACTTCCTGGTCCATTTACTACAACAATATTTTCTAAATCTGTATATGTTACATTATTTTTTTTCAAAAAAGCATCAAATTCTTCTATCAAAAGAGTTGATTCATTCAATCTTACATCAAAAAAATATTTCTCTAAAATATTTCTTTTTTCATCAAAAAGAATCAGTGCATTTTTTGGAGAAATAGTATCAAGAAATATATTCATAAAAAGCATTAGTTATCAATTTTGTAAATTATATTATTTTTATAACTTTATGCAAAAAATTATGATTTTTTAAGAGTTTTTATATAATAATACCACTTTAGATTTTTACATAATTTTATGGACGAAATAATTACAAAAGACGCAAATGGAAATATTTTAGCTGACGGAGATAGTGTGATTGCTATCAAAGATTTAAAAGTAAAATGAGCTCCTGATATAAAAAGAGG
>JAUCCN010000047.1:0-3369 GCA_034676185.1 Patescibacteria group bacterium
ATGCTGCGGTATATTGTCAAAAGACAATAGTAATAACTAGCCCCAAACAGTTATTGGAAGTATTTTATTTCTCTTCACTCTTTGAATTATGTTCTCAATCAACACATTATTTTCAGCAACTGAAAAACAAAATATTATTCCTCAAAATGCGAAAACAGCACTCTTCGCTGGTGGTTGCTTTTGGTGTATGGAAGGAATTTTTGAAGCCCAAGATGGAGTCTATGAAGTCCTTTCTTGATATGCTTGAGATAGCGAAATAACTGCAAATTATCAAGATGTAAGCTCTGGAATGACCAAACACAGAGAAGTCGTGCAAGTGTATTATAATCCAGAAAGAATCACTTATGAAAAACTGGTAGAACTTTTCTGGACACAAATCGATCCAACCGATCCAGACGGACAATTTGCCGATAAATGATACCAATATACAACGGCTGTTTATTACCAAAATGAAGAAGAAAAAAAATTGGCAGAAACTTCAAAACAAAAACTTGAAGATTCTAAAAAATTTGAGAAAAGAATTGCAACTCTGATACTCACAACTCCAGAATTTTACAAGGCTGAAGAATATCATCAAGATTATTACAAAAAATCATCTTTTCGCTACAATCAATACAAAAAATGAAGCGGGAGATCTGATTTTATCGAAAAAAATTGGTCTGAAAGTGCATCTTCACAATACAAAAAATATGATGAAAATCTTATAAAAAACCTCAAAGGAAGAATTGTATTATTTTTTCATGCTGATTGGTGCAGCACGTGTAAGGCTTTGGAAAAACAAATTTCACAAACAAAAATCCCAGAAGATCTTTTTATACTTAAAGTAAATTTTGACACTCAAAAAGATATTGCAAAAAAATATTCTATTCTCTCTCAGTCAAGCTTTGTACAAATTGACTCAAAAGGAAATGCGTATAAAAGAATTGTAGGAAAATCAGATATCAATGATGTATTTGATGCTCTCCTTACCAAAGAAGATCTCTTAAAATCGACTCTTACTCCGCTCCAATTTCAAGTCACACAAATGTGAGGGACCGAAAGTCCTTTTGATAACGAATATTGGGATCACAAAGCAGACGGGATTTATGTAGATGTAATTGATGGAACTGCACTTTTTTCATCAACGGATAAATTTGATTCGGGAACGGGTTGGCCAAGTTTTTCTCGTCCGATAGATGATAACTTTATCGGTGAAGAAAATGATACCAAACTCGCAATGCCTCGTACTGAAGTCAAATCAAAAAACTCTGATGCGCATCTTGGGCACGTTTTTAATGACTGACCAGAAGAGCTTGGTTGAATGAGATATTGTATTAATTCTGCAGCTTTGAAATTCGTTCCAAAAGAAAAAATGAAAGAACTCTGATATGAAAAATATTTATTTTTATTTGAATGAAAATAAATATTTTTGCATAAAAATACTTTTTTAAAATTTGTTTCAGAAATAAAACTTGAATATTTCAAGTTTTTTTTTATTATTAAGCAAATTTATTACTTATAGAATGAAAAATGAAAGTTTCATACAAAATACTCAAAAAATATTTACCTTATATTGAAAGTGCTGAACAAGTATCTCAAGACCTTGTAATGCATACTGCTGAAGTAGAAGAAATTCATTCAGAAAAAAATGCTTTTGAAAATATTGTATTTGGAAAAATTAATAAGATAGAAAATCATCCTGATGCTGACAGTTTAAGAGTTTGCCAAGTAAATATTGGTGAAGAAAATGATGTTCAAATAGTATGTGGAGGTTCAAATTTAGAAATTTGACAATGAGTAGCTGTTGCAAAAATTGGAGCAAGTGTACTCTGGCATTGAGTATGAGAACCCGTAATTATGAAAAAAACTGCTATTAGATGAGTAGAAAGTTTATGAATGATTTGTGCATCAGAAGAAATTGGATTAAAAGATATATTCCCAGCAAAAAGCGAGAAAGAGATTTTAGATCTTTCATTTTTATCCCTAGCTCCTGGAACAAATTTAGCAGAAGCTTTAGAAAAAGACGATGAAATCTTAGAAATTGATAATAAAGCTATCAATCATAGACCAGATATGTTTTCTTATATGTGAATTTTGAGAGAAATCGCCACTATTCATGGGAAAAAATTTGAATGTGAATATGCTCAATTAGATTTTTCAAACATAGCTCCTCTACAAGCAGAAAATAAAATTCCTAAAGAAGTAAAAAGATACTCTCTTACTCAAGTTTCTTGAGTAGAAAATATTGCTTCAAATCAAGAGATAAAAGCAATTATTGAAGCTGCTTGACACGCTGTAAAATGATTATTAGTTGATATATCAAATTATTCGCTTTATTTTTATGGACAACCAGCTCATATTTTTGATGCTGATACAATAGATGGACACATTACAGTGAGATATGCAAAATCTGGAGAAACTTTAGATGCACTTGATGATAAAACATATGAATTATGTGAAAAAGATATCGTTATTGCTGATAAAAGCAAAGTACTCGCTCTTTGAGGAATTATTTGATGAAAATCATCAGCAGTGTCTCATACTACAAAAAATATCCTTATCGAAACAGCTCACTTTGACCAAGCAATTCTTAGAATGACTGGAAAAAGACTTTGAGTAAGAACTGATGCACTCAATGTTTTTGAAAAAGATATTGTTCCTGAATTAGCTAGTTATGCAACTGCATTCATTCTACAAGAATTAAAAAAAGCATTCCCAAATATGAAAGTAGAATGATATTTTGATTCTTATGAAAGCAAACAAAAAGAAGTAACTCAAATTTTCGACTTAGCTTTTTACAATAATTTGATTGGATCAAACTATGAAGAAGGTTATGTCTTAGAAATTTTAAATCACCTTTGAATTCAAAAAAGAAACCAAACACTCCATATACCTTTTTGGAGAAAAGAGCTCACTACTAAAGCCGATATTGCTGAAGAAATTGCTAGAATTGATGGTTATGACAAAATTACTACTACAGTACCAAGAATTAATCTTTGAGCAATTATTCAAGACCCTATTTATTACTTAAAAAATGATTCTAAGAAATATTTTACTGATATTTGATTTTTTGATGTATACAATTATTCTTTTGTAAATCAAGAATTAATGTTAAAACTTTGAGAAAGTACTGATACATTAGTTCCTCTCAAAAATTACTTGAGTGAAGAAGCTACTCATATGAGATCGAGTTTAATCCCAAATCTTATGAAAGGATTGGAAGAAAATATCAGAGAAAGAAAAGATATGAAACTCTTTGAAATAGAAAAAGTGTTCTCTCAAAAAAATAATGAAATTTTTGAAGAATATAGACTTTCATGAGTAATCACCTCTCCTAAAGAAATAGTATATTATGAAATTCAGAATATTATTTCCAACTTTTTTAAAACT
>JAUCCN010000048.1:0-3358 GCA_034676185.1 Patescibacteria group bacterium
AAATAAACTTGATAAATAAGAGATTATTTATATTATACGAAAAATATTTTTTAATATATAATCATGGCAAATTCACCAATTAGAGAATTTGATGCAAAAAATATGTTTTTTTCTTCAATTTGAAAAGAATATTCATGAATGCAAATTACTCAAGCAGCTGATTTTATAAACATATCTGATGAAAAAAAATATGTAATAAAACCAGATGAGCTTTTTGGAAAAAGAGGAAAGTTATGACTTATTTGAGTAAAACTTGCTTGAGATGAAGCAAAAAATTGGTTTTTAGAAAAATCATGAAAAGAAATTCAAATAAAAGAAACGTCTTGAATTTTAAATACATTTTTACTGGAAGAATTTATTCCACATCAAGAAGAATACTATTTAGCTATCAAACAAGAAAAAGAATTTGATGAAATATTTTTTTCAAATTTTGGATGAATTGATGTAGAGGAAAATTGGGAAAAAGTACTTTCTTTAAAAGTATGAGTTTTAGATGAGGTTTCAAAAGATGTTCTTTCAAATATTTTTTGAATTTTGGATAAAAAAATACTCCAAGTAATACTTGATTTATTTACTTTTTATAGACAAGAAGATTTTACTTATTTAGAAGTAAATCCATTTTGTTTTGATTTGAGAAATGGAGATCTTATTTTGCTTGATATGGTTGCAAAAGTAGATGACAGTGCTTTTTTTCTTCATCCAGAAACTTGGGAAAATCTTGAATTTCCAAATGCTTTTTGATTTGAAGAATCAGAAAATGAAAAATATATCAAAGAATTAGATCAAAAAACAGGAGCAAGTTTAAAACTAAAATTTTTAAATACAAAAGGAAAAATTTGGACACTATTATCTTGAGGATGAGGTTCTCTTGTGATTACTGATACTCTTTGATATTTATGATATGCTAAAGAATTGGCTAATTATTGAGAATTATCTTGAGATCCAGATAGATATTTTACTCGTGAATATACAAAAGTTTTATTTGAAACTATGTTATCAAGTCAAACAGCAAAATATTTAATTATTGCTGGAGCAATTGCAAATTTTACTCAAATTGATAAAACTTTTACGGGAATAATAGATGTTTTAGAAGAGAAAGCAGAGGAAATAAAAAAACAAAATATTCAAATACTCGTAAGAAGATGATGATTAAATGATAAAATTTGATTAAAACTTCTAAGTAATGCTTGTGAGAGACTCTGAATTTCATGCAAGGTTACAGATAGTAATGTTTATATGACAGATATTTTAAAAGAAATTACACTCTAAACTTCAAATTATGAATGAAGATATCATTATTCAAAAAACGATAGAATTTGTAAAAACAACTCTTGAAAATGCAAAACCATCGCATGATTTTTTTCATATTGAAAGAGTGTATAATATGGCAGTGCATATTGCAGAAGAAGAAAAAGTTGATAATATGCTCGTAGTAAAACTTTGAGCACTTTTACATGATATTGCTGATTATAAATATCATGATGGAGATGAAACTATTTGACCAAAAATTGCTTGAGAATTTCTTTCTTCTCTTTGAATAGATGATGATATTATTGTGCATGTACAAAATATTATAAAAAATATTTCTTATTCAACCAATCTCTGAAAAGTAACTTTTCAAAGTAAAGAGTTAGATATTGTGAAAGATGCAGATAAATTAGACGCATTATGAGCTGTTTGAATTGCAAGATGTTTGTGTTTTTCTGGAGAAAAGGGAAGGGAAATTTATAATCCTAAAATTGAGGTAAAACTCAATATGTCAAAAGAAGAATATAAAAAACATAAATCAACAGCAATAAATCATTTTTATGAAAAATTACTTACATTAAAAGATTTAATTATTACCCATACAGGGAAGAAAATTGCTCAGGAAAGACATACATTTATGGAAAAATATTTAGAGCAATTTATGAAAGAAATTAATTTTTAAAAATATATTATGTTTTCAAAAAACTCCTTTGCTATCATCTATGGTTTACATCTTTCAACAGCACAAAAAATGCTTGATTTTGATTTTATTTGTGAGAGAGAACCATCAGTAGTAGCATTTATAAATCCAGGGAAAGATATTGCAAATTATAAACTTTTTTATTGAGGAAAAGAGATTTTTATAACATCTTATCCTGATTTTGAGAGTATTCCTGAATATATTTTACAAAAAGCTGATACTGTTTTAAATTATGCTTCTTTTAGAAGTGCTTATAGTTCAACACTTCAAGCAATGGAACAAGAAAGTATAAAAAATATTATTATTATTGCTGAGGGAATTCCTGAAAGCCAAACAAGGAAAATAATAGCTTATAATAAACAAAAGCAAAAAAATATTATTGGGCCATCAACAGTTGGAGCAATGGTAAATGGAGAATTTAGAGTAGGAAATACTGGATGAAGTTTGGAGAATATTCTTTCTTCAAAATTATATAAAAAATGATCGGTTTGATTTGTTTCAAAATCAGGATGAATGAGTAATGAACTCAGAAGAATTATTGCAGATAATACAAATGGAACTCATACTTCAGTTGCGATTGGATGAGATAAATATTCTATTGCTACCTTTCAAGATATCATACTTCAATATGAAAAAATCGATGAGATAAAAATGATTGTGCTTCTTTGAGAAATTGGATGAAATGATGAAAATGAGATTGCAGATATGATAAAAAATAAAATTATCACAAAACCAGTTGTTGCATATTGTATAGGAACGATTTCAGATTTACTTCCATCTTGAGTACAATTTTGACATGCCTGAGCAAAAGCAGATTCAAATACTGAAAGTTCAAATTATAAGAACTTGAATTTAAAAAATGCTTGAGCAATAGTTCCAGAAAGTTTTATGGATTTATGAGAAAAAATTAAACAAACATTTCAAGAATTAAATATTCAAGACAAAAGTAATTATAATGAAATTGAACTTCAAAAAAAGGTAGAAATTATCAAAAATAGAGTTCCAACAAAAATTACTTCAAGTATTTCAGATGAAAGATGAGAAGAATTAAGTTATAATAAAAAATTAATTTCAAATTATATTTCTGAGTGAAGTATTGCAAATGTGGTTTGAAATTTATGGTTAAAAAGAGATTTACCAAAATATGCTCTTGATTTTATTAATGCAATTATTATTTTACTTGCTGATCATGGACCAGCAGTTTCTTGAGCAACGAATGCTATTATTACAGCTCGTGCTGGAAATGATGTAAAATCAAGTTTAATTGCTTGACTTACGACTATTTGACCAAGATTTTGATGAGCGATTGATGGGGCTGGAAAATACTTTTTTGAAGCGGTAAAAGATTGAATTACTCCACAAGATTTTGTAGTAAGTATGAAGAAAAAATGAGAAAATATTCCTGGAATA
>JAUCCN010000049.1:0-3170 GCA_034676185.1 Patescibacteria group bacterium
TTTGTTTTTGAGAACTTTCTACAAAATAGGAAACTATATTTTGGGTATTGGTTGATAGATCTCATTCATTTTCATAAAGGCAAGAAGTTTTTTGCTCTTTTAAGCTTGGATGAATTAAGTTTCCATCTTCACATTTATTTTGTTCTCAATATATGGAAAGCATGAATTTTGTTAATAATTGATTGAGTTTTGTTTCTCACAATATTTGTTTCATATATATATAAAACTTTCTCCGAATTGAGGAATTATGTTTACTTTTTTAAAAAATCAATATTATATTCTTAAATTTATTTTAATTCTCTAACATTAGATTTTAATAAAATGGATAGGATAAGCTTTTTTATAATTATAGTATTTATAATGTGATCGATAATTTATTTTTTGTATAATATTACGTCACATAAATTAAAATCATATATAAAATATATTGATATAATTTCTTTAATATTATTTCTAATAATGATAATATTATCTGTAATTTTTACTTTTATTAGTTTTGATACTTGATGTAAAGATTGATGGGTATCTTATAGTATATGAAAACAATGAGCTTGTTCACATCATTGATGAGTAAGGACAAGTATGAATGATATAGGTAGTATAATATTTATAGTATTATTACCTATATGGGGAATTTTATATTATTTTAATGATAAACTTAATAATAAAATTATTAAAATATGAACTATAAGAATGGGGATATTTAAAAAATATGATTTTAAATCATATACTATAAAGCAACTAGGAGAATTTAGTGATGATGAATTTAATGTTCTTATAGAAGAAAGCGAAGTTATATTTCAGAAAAATGAAATAGAAAGAATCAAAAGACATGAAGAATATGATAGGCAATATAAGGAAAATATGAGAAGGATAGAAATTATAGAAGATGCGATAAAGAATAAAAAAAGAATTTCTTTTTTGTATCCTAATAGTGATTGAATTGAGTCATGAAAAGTATTTTTACCATTAACAAAAAATAAAAATAAGAATACAATTAGAGGATATTTTTTTATTGTAAATATAGTTGAAGGTCAAAATAAAGGATTTATATATAAAATAAAGGAAATAGTAATTTTAGAAATATGAAAAATTAAAAATATTAAAATGTTTGACGAATAAAAAATATTTTAATACACAAATTTTCAGATAATTATCTTATGGCTGAGAAACAAGTATAATTAAGTCTATAATTATGATTGTTAGGCCGAGTATAATTTTTATTGTATTGTATTTTATCATATTGTTTATTTTCATATCATATTTTGGGTTAAGAAGTACGCTTTTATTTGTTCTTATACTTGTTTCTACCAACTGTTTCTCAGTAATAAGACAACTATAGTTGTCTTATTTTTTAAAATATTTCTTTAAATTCAAGAATATGTTTTTTCAAAGTTTCCAAAGCTTGTTTTTTAGTAAATTCGTTATCTTCAAATTTTTTGAGAGTAATAAGAAGAGCATTACGAACACTTACTCATTCATTGTATTTTCCAGTTGAAAAATTTTGCATTTTTTTGTTTATAAACTTATCAAGATTTTTTTGAAAAGTTTGGAAAGAAGTTGTTTTAAAAGTTATATTTGTAAAGGTAAGTTTTTCTTCATTATCAGAAAGTTCTTTCAAAATATCATCAATATTAAATGTTTCATCGTCATTATTTTGAGAATTATTATTTCCAGATGAATTATTTCCTGAATTGTTGTTTCCAGTAGTACTTCCAGAGTTATTATTATTTGAATTATTATTTTCACTTCCTGAATTATTACTTGAAGTTGTTTCATTTACTTTTACATCAAATTCATCTAAAGTCCAAGAAAATTTTGAACTATTTACACTTGGTGAACCATATTCAGAACCAATTTCCCAGTTCATAAAATAATGTTCATCAATATTATAAGAAATATTATTTTTGATACTTGGTAAAAATTGGTATAAATCAATTTCTATCTTTTCATTGTTGTAATTTCTGCTTGGTATAAAAGTGAAAAAATCCCAACCACCTTTATTTTTAAATATTTCAAAAGTTTCGGTTTTGTTTACTCCATCAACTTTTATAGGAAGAGTTACACTTCCAATTTTGTTTCAAGCAGCACCAGTATTATTTTTATAGAACATAATCATAAATTCAATTTCATCTCCACTTACATGATTATTATTTGGATTTTTTACAATCCATCATTCAGCAGCAAAATTAAGCGGACCATTTGAAGTATTTACTACATTATATTTCGTAGAAAAGCTTAATGAAGTAAGGTCTTTTACTTTTTTTGGAAGAAGAGTCCATCCACTTGTATAACCATTTCCATGAGGTTTTTTTCCCATAAATACTTCTGGATACCCGTGTACCCAACCTCATACATCAGAAAGAGAAATATTATATAAATCTTGAGAATATGAATATTTTTTTGTACTTTTATCATAAATTAAACTGGCGCTTCATTGAGATGAAGCAATATTCCAAGCATTTATTTGCATAAATTGTTCTGATTTTCCATCATTATTGAGATCAATTCCAGATTCAGCCCATCTTTCTTGAGGATAGCTTAAAACAGTATTACTTGAATTGTTATTATTTCCAGTATTATTATTTGAGTTATTATTATTTCCAGAATTGTTTCAAGAGTTATTATTATTATTGTTGTTGTTGTTTGAATTGTTATTTTCTCAAGAATTTGTATTTCCAGTAGAAGTAGTTTCATTTTCAGAAGTAAATACTACATTTGTAGGAAAAGAAATATTATTATCAACACAAATTCAAAGCTCTGTACTAGCTCCAGGAAAAAGAGTTTGGTTCCAATCAAGAGGTGTTATAGTAAAATTTCCATTTGAACCAGAAAAATTTCCACTCCACTGAGAGTGTACATTTGAGTTTGCAGGAATGCTAAATTGAATTTTCCAGTTAGAAATATTACTAGAAGATGGATTCGTTATTTTAAAAGTATAACAATATCCAGTATTCCGATTATTCATCACTGAATGGGTAAAATCAGCAAATCAAGACTGAATTTGGAAGCTTAAAAAAACTCCAATCAAAAACCATATTTTTTTCATAGATAATAATTTAATAAATAAAGTATTGTTAGTATAACAGATAAAATAATTTTTTCAAATCTTTTCTCAAAAGAAATATGTTGCAATTTTTCAAAAATCAATATAATTATAAACACTATAT
>JAUCCN010000050.1:0-3059 GCA_034676185.1 Patescibacteria group bacterium
CAAAAGTTGCTATCATATCGTTTTGCACAAAAAAATTAGCAAAAGCAATAGGAAGGGAATATAAAAAACCAAACCAACCATTTCAAAATCATTCTAAAGAAAAATTTTTAAAATGATGAGCCATTTGTAAATAAGCAAAACTATCAGCAATTTTCATTACTTCATTGAGTTTGAGAAATGAAATATGTAAAAAATTTCACAAAATAAAAATGAGTGTAAAAATATGTTTTTGCATAGTGTAAAAGTTAGAAAATATTTTTATTTTTCCTTTCTAAAATCTCTGCTTTCTTTTGCAATATAAGCTCAAATAAGCATAAAAAGTATAAAACTTGTTGCTGTTTCCTCAAAAATATGAGTGAAGTTTGCCATGAAAAGTATAGTGATATAAGAAACAAACATTCAAATACTTAAATAATCTTTTTTCAGTTTCATAATTCTATATAAATATACTCAAATAACTGATAAAAGTCAGATGAAAATACCAAGTCCAAGCAGTGATTGTTCAAGTAAAATTTGTACATACCAGTTTTCAGGAAGAAATTTATTTACTCCAGCAGAAAGTGCTTGATCTGAACTCGTTGCCAATTGACTTGCAGGTCAAGCAATTCAAAGACCATATCCAAATGGATTATAAAAAAACATATCAACCGACATAATAAGATTTTCTACTCTTCCTAAGATAGCTTCAGGATGTAAAAATAAATGTCTTTTTACATAAAGAATGATAAAAAGTAAAACTCAAATAATACCAGCAGAAACCGCAAAAAATTTCTTAGAAATCGTTTTTCAAAATTTTATTTTTCTTACAAAATACACAAAAGCTAAACTTCCAAATAAAAATCCCAGCATACTTGTTTTTGTATAAGCAAAAAATATTGCTGTTAAAATGAGAAGTGTAGGAATTCCTATTAAAATATTTCTTAAAAATCTATTATTGTATTCTTTATGGATTACAAAACCAAGATAAATAAAATAAAACACTACTAAAAATACTGAAAATCTTATTGGATCACCAAAACTTCATTGAAATCTATTGTGTCCACCAGTTACATTTTGTGAAAAAGAAATACAGCTATTCGCTTCATAAGTAGAAGGTTTATCACTAAAACCGATTATATTTGTTGTAGTAGAAATATCTCCAATCAAATACCAAGGCAAAAATATCACAAGCATGATTCAAATACTTGCAAAAACAGATTTCAGCATACTTTCAAAATGATTTTTAAGTGTTGCCAGATATACTCAAATAATCAGAGCAAAAAGAAAAAACACATCATATTTAAATCCAAGATACGAACTCAGTTTTGGTTGAAAATAAGGAAAATAAATATAAACTAAACTTGTTAAAGTAAATGCTGTTGTGAGGCCAAGTAAATAATTATTTTTATAAATTTTTTCTAATTTAAAGTGATTATTCCAAAGTACTTTTGCAGCTACTACAAAAAGTAAAAATATAATCACAAACTCTTTCCAGAATCTTAAAATATCAGTATCAATTCAAGCTTTACATTTCATATAGGTTACGAAAATGGCATGAAATGGAAGTAAAAATATAAATAATTGGAGTAAATATTTCATAAAATATGATTAAAAATTAATAATTATAGATTTTTATAATCCAACAACTTCTCTTATTTGTCTTTCAAATTCATCTTGTGAATATTTTTCAGCTACTTTTTGAATTTCTCAAGCATTATATTTTCCATTTGAAATATTTTCATCAAAAATTCTAAATTTTTCTACAAAATCAACTCAATTTTTATCTTCAAAAAATTCTCAAGTTACTCATTCAATCATTGTTTCGGCGAGTCCTCATCATTTGTAAGCAAAAACTGGTTTTCCAGCTCCAAAAGCTTCAATAGGAACGATTCCAAAATCTTCTTCTCAAGAAAATATCAGTCCAGAAGCATTTTGAAGGAGTGCTACGAGTTCATCTCAATATTTCGCTCAAGTGAAAATTACATTTTCTCATGCAATTTTTTCTAAACTTTCTTTGTAATTTCCTGTTCCAACAATAACAAGGTTTTTATCTTTCATTCTATGAAATGCTTTGATGGAAATATCAACTTTTTTGAATTCTGTTAATGCAGAAATGATGATATAATATTTTTTTGCTGGAGGTTGAAAATCTGCTCAAACTTCTTTTTTAAATCTTTCTACATCAACATTTGGATAGATAATTTGTGATTCAAGTCAATAATATTTTTTGAGTCTTTTTGCTACATTACTTGAGTTTGCCAGAGTAATATCGTGTCTTTGACTCGCTTGATAATCCCACATTCTTAATCCTTTTAATATCCAATTTAAGACAAAAAGTTTGATTCCTTTATTCCATCCAATTTCTCTTTTATATTCATTCGTCCGATCCCACATATATCTTGCTGGAGTATGATAATACACAATAAATTTTGTTTCAGGTTTCGTAATTGCTCCGTGAACAAAAGCACTATTTGAAGCAATAACTACATCGTATTCACTTAAATCAATACTTTCCACTCCTCTACTCATAAAAGGCAGACAGAGTCTTTGATTTTTAAATATTTTGTAGATATTTTGAGTAATCCCAGGAACAAATTTGATTTTTTCTTTTGGAAATACACTTCCAACTTTTTCTTCATCATAAATGAGAGGAAATAAATCAGCTTTTGGATACATTTCTAGAAGTTTTTCGATGACTTTTTCAGCTCCTCCAAGCTTTACGAGCAAATCGTGAACAATAGCTATTTTCATAAGTATGAGCATTAAAAAATAGATTTTATACACTTTAAATTTTTTTCTCTATTTGTAAAGAAAAAATAAAATTGTATTTTTTCAAAAATATGATAAAATTCTGAGTGAATATTTTTAACATGTGTAATTATGATAAAAAAATTAATTCTTTTGTTTATTTGTATTTTTTCTTTTTCTTTTCATTTTTCGTATGCTTCTGTTGAAAAAGATAAGGAAAATTTAAAAAAAGCACAAGAAGTATTGAATGCTGAAACAGCAGCAGGAGTTCCATCTCCAGCAGCTATAAAAAATGTTCAAGATGCTCAGACAAAATTAGAAAGGTCACAAGC
>JAUCCN010000051.1:0-2896 GCA_034676185.1 Patescibacteria group bacterium
TTTTAACACTTTCATCCTTTACCATTTTACCATTTCAACTTATGTTTGATAAAAATCTTGATAATTTCTTAAATGATAAAATTACAGATTTTTCTGAGATTTCAAAAAATATTTGAAAAACAGATATTACGAAATGAAAAAATCTTGATAACCTTGCTTGAATTTCTCTTTCAATCGCAAGTCCAGAACAAATTAGAGCTTTATCATATGGGAAAGTTCTCATTTCTGAAACTATAAATTATAGAACCCAAAGACCAGAAAGAGGTTGACTCTTTTGTGAACAAATATTTGGTCCAAGAAAAAACTATGAATGTGCATGTGGAAAATATAAAAGAATTAGATACAAAGGAATTGTATGTGAAAGATGTTGAGTTGAAGTTACTAAATCTTCAGTAAGAAGAGAAAGAATGGCTCATATTGATCTTTATACTCCAGTTGCTCATATTTGGTTTTTAAAATCAGTTCCTTCAAGAGTAGGTTTACTTCTTGATTTGCCTGTAAAAAAATTAGAACAAGTAGTATATTTTGCTTCATATATCGTTACTGATGTGTATGAAGATAAATTAAAAGAAACTTTAAAAAGTTTAGAAGATACATATAAAGTATCAAAAGCAGAAATGCAAAAAGATCTTCAAAAAGAATTAAATGACTTAAGAATTAGAAAAGAAGCTTGAGAAATTAAAGAAAAAGATTTTAATGTTCAAGAAGCAATTTTAATGAAAAAAATTGATGGATTAACAGAAGAATTTGAAGATTTAAGAATGAAATTAAAAATGCTTGTAGTAGGAGAAGTTATTTGAGAACTTGATTACAGAGTATTAAAAGAAAAATTTCCTCATGTATTTAACGGAGGAACTGGTGCTGAATATCTAAAAAAATTACTTGAAAGAATTGATTTAGAACAATTTATTCAAGCTCAACAAGACGAACTAAAAAGAGCAAGTCAAATGAAAAAGAAAAAAATCTTACAAAAAATTAAACTTGCTTCAAATCTTTTGAAATCAGGACAAAGACCTGAATGGTTTATTTTGGAAGCACTTCCAATTATTCCACCAGATTTAAGACCAATGATTCAACTGGATGGTTGAAGATTTGCTTCATCTGATTTAAATGATTTATATAGAAGAGTTATTAACAGAAATAACAGACTGAAAAAATTAATGGAACTTGGTGCTCCAGAAGTAATTTTAAAAAATGAAAAAAGAATGCTTCAAGAATCTGTTGATATGCTTATTTCTGGTGAAACAAGAACGAATAGATCAGGATTTGTTTCTGCTAATAAAAAAGCGTTAAAATCACTTACTGAAGTATTAAAATGAAAACAAGGACGTTTCAGACAAAACCTTTTAGGGAAACGTGTGGATTATTCATGAAGATCTGTTATCGTTGTTTGACCAAAATTAAAAATTGATGAATGTGGATTACCAAAAACAATGGCATTAACATTATTTAAACCATTTGTTATTGGGAAATTAATTGAAGATGGTGTGGTGTATAACGTAAAACATGCTGAAAAAGTTATTGAAGATTCTGGAAAAATTGTTTGGGATGCACTTGATGAAGTAATTGAAGGAAAATATGTTTTATTAAACAGAGCTCCTACACTTCATAGACTTTCTATTCAAGCATTTAAACCAGTGTTGATTGACGGAAAAGCAATTCAATTACATCCATTAACTTGTACGGCATTTAATGCGGACTTCGACTGAGATCAAATGGCAGTTCACCTTCCAATTACTCATGCAGCTCAAAAAGAAGCAAGAGAACTCATGGTAACTTCTAAAAACTTATTATCTCCTGCAAGTTGAGAACCAATTGTTGCTCCTTCTCAAGATATGATTTTAGGATGTTATTATTTAACTCAAGTTGCTGATAATGCTAGAGGAACTGGACAAGTATTCTCTTCAAAAGATGATTTAGAACAAGCATATGATGCTAAAGCAGTTGAATTAAGAGCTTTAGTAAGAGTAAGATATAATAATCAAATTATTGAAACAACTTACGGAAGATTACTTTTCAACGAAATTGTTCCTGAAGGACTTCCATTTGTAAATGAAGTTTTGAAAAAATGAGTTATTAAAAGAATTTTAGCAGAATCATTTGAAAAACTTGGTGCTGAAACTACAGCAAAATTTGTAGATAACATCAAAAATTTCTGATACAGATATGCAACTGTTTCTGGACTTTCTATTTCTGCTTTTGATATGATTTCTCCTGAAAATAAAAAAGATTTATTAAAGACTGCAGATGATAAAGTAAAATATATCCAAAAGAAATATTGGAATGGTTTCTTAACTGAAAATGAAAAATATTCACAATCTATTTTAATTTGGGCTGATGTTAAAAAAGTTATTGAAGCTGAAATGAAAGGATTATTTACAAAAGAAAATCATATTTTCAACTTTATTGACTCATGAGCGAGATGAAATCGGTGAAATGTGACACAATTGTGTTGAATGAAATGACTCGTTGCTTCTACTTCTGGTAAAACAATCGAACTTCCAATCAAATCTACTCTAAAAGAATGATTTTCTACTCTTGAATATTTTATTGCAACTCATGGTTGAAGAAAAGGGAAATCAGATACTGCCCTAAAAACGGCACAATCTGGATACCTAACTAGAAGACTTGTTGATGCAGCACAAAATATTATCGTAAAAGAAGATGATTGTCATACAGTTCACTATAAAGAAATTTTAAGAAATGATAAAAAAACATCATTCTCTGAAAGTTTTGAAGATAGAATTTATGGAAAAACTTTAGCTTCTGATGTTAAAAATAGTGAAGGAAAAGTAATTATTACTTCTGGAACTACGATTGATAAAAAAGTGGTTGATATGATTTCTGAACATAATATTGAAAAAGTAAATATTCGTTCTGTTCTTACTTGTGATAC
>JAUCCN010000052.1:0-2850 GCA_034676185.1 Patescibacteria group bacterium
TTCTATTTCAAATACAACAGCAGGAATCAAGAATTGCTCTTGAGAAAAATTCTCATACTTATATGTACTAATGTATTGGAGAGTAGGATTTTTTAGAAGAATATCAATATATTTTGCATTTTCAGGTATTTCATTTTCCAGTCAAAATCTTCATCAAACATTGGCAATTTTCAAAATATTTTCTTTGCTTGTTTCTATATTATAGGCAGATTTTTCATAATTATTTATATGTAATCCATTTAAAGAAGTTACTTTTTTTTCTATAAGATCTATTTCTAATCTCACTCAAGAGGTTTGTCCATATTCTTCTCATACTTTATTTTCATCAATGAGAAGAGGATATATCACAGTAGTAGTATTATTTATATATTCTGGTGCAATTTTTGAACTTTCATAACTTCTTAAAACAGAAAGATATTTTTTTTCTACTTCAGGATTTCCATATTTCCCTAAATCAATTTTATATTTTTGTATAAAATCTCAGGCAATTTGTAATACTTCTTCTTCTGATACAAAGTTTTGCTTTGAATTAGTTGTCCAATCTCTTTGAGGCCATTTTGCCCAATTTTTATAAAGACTGAAACTTCCATTTTCAAAATCAATATTGAGAGAATAGCCATATTCTTTGTTTTCATTTAAACTTACATTTGATACTCAAATTTCAGAAAAATTTCCAAGTTTTATTCCATTAAAATCAATATTTTTAAAATAATTTGCTACTTGAGTACTTATATTCTTTCAAGTTATTTTTTTATAAACAGGCATTTGTGCTGGAATTTCAAGATTTAACTCTCAAGAATAACTGTATTTATACACCTCAGGAACCCAATCTGGAGCAATCATTTTCCATATCATAGCATCTCCTATCATATTTTCTCCCAATATTTTTGTATCATTTTCAGCTAGATCTGTAACTGTATTTGGTATTTGTAAACTCATTTTCTCAACGGATCATCATTTTGCAAGAGAATCTACTCAGATTGTTTTTAAATTTCAAAAACCATTTTTATTTTCTGTTATGTTACTTTCAAAACTCAGTAAATTTTGAGATACAGAAGAGGGAGTATTATCTTGAATTATAGTATGTGGTGCAAATGTTTCTCTAAAAATAAAAAATCAAAATGCGGCTACTCATAGAGTTCAAAATATATAAGTAAATATATTCCAGAAATTATTTTTTTGTGCTTTTTGAAAATTTTGTAATTTTTCTGAAGTAATTTTTTCTTGAATTTTTTCCTTGAGAGAATATTTAAAATTTTCATCAATCTTTATATTTGGTTTTATACTGAGCATTGTATCAATTATTTTGATGAGTTCAGTTTCTTTTTGTTTGAGATTTTCATCAATTTGATAGAGTTCTTGTAATATTTTTTCAATATCATTTTCCATAATTTTATATATTTAGTAGTAAAATAAGAAGTAAACTCATATAAGTAGTTGGAATATTAGCTAATGTTCTTGAAACTACTTTTTTACAGTTATCTAAACTCTCTCAAGTTAACTCACTAATTTCTTTATAACTCAAATCATCCCACAATCTCATTATGAGAATTTGTTTATGTTTTTCTTTCAGAGTATCAAAATATGCAAATATTTCTTTTAACTTTTCTTTATTATCTAAGTTTTGTCCAAAGTTTTCATCATATCCAAATTCAAGAAGTTCATCTATCTGAACGGTTTCTTTTTTTGAACTATAATTATCAATAACAAGATTATAAGCAATACGATAAATCCAAGCTCTAAAATTTGAATCATCATCATTTTTAAAACTTTTTATTTTATCTAATGCTTTTAAAAAAGTTTGACTGGTTAGGTCTTCACTTAATTCTTTATCATAAGTTTTGAGATAAATAAATTTATAAATTGCATCTACATATTTTTCATATAACTCTCAAAAATGTTCTTGCTTTCATTTTTGACAAAGATCAATAATTTCTTTCTCTGACATGAATTTGGATGTTAAGAGTTAAAAATAGCAAGTAACTGAGAGTTAGAGAAACCACTATTTTTAACTCTCAATATACTAAACGAAAAAATATTTTAAAAGTGACAACTTTTAATTTTTTAATGGAACCATCATTTTTTCTTAAAAAATAAGAATAAAATAAGAGATAAAAGAATCATAGTTCCAAAAATAATCATAAATGCATTTGGAGAATTTTCTAAAGGAAGAGAAATATTCATTCCGTAAATTCCAGCAATAAGTGTCATACTTCAGATAATTAAAGTCAAAACAGTCAGTGTACCAATCAAAGAATTTAATTTTATGTTCATAAGAGAATTATAAATTTCACTCAAAGATGAAATATTTTTGGTTAAAATATTTATTTGGTTTTCTATTTTATCAAGTTTATACAATAAGTCTTCAAAATAAAGATCGAGTTGTCAATCATAAAATTTTTCAATAGTTTTTTGTAATTCTGCAATGAGTTCAGCTTGAGGAATAAATAAATGTTTTAAAAATACGAGATTTCTTCTTTTTATCATCAGTTGTTCAAGGAGTTTTTTACTCAGTCATTCACTTGAAAATATATCTTCTTCTAAAAGCATAATATCTTTTGTATTTTTTGTTAATATTTTTAGTGTTTTATCAAACATTACATCGAGTATTTTATACAAGATATAATAAGGCGAAATTTTATATTTTTCAGGATCTTCTAGATCTTTGGTTTCTTCTAAGTATTCTTCTCTAATTTTTTCTATATGATTTGTTTTTTGACTCGTAATAGTTATGATAAAATTCTTTCAAAGAATTACACTAAATTCATTTGAAATATATCTTTTATTTACTGTATCATATTTTGGAAAATGAAAAACCATAAATATATGATTATCATAGGTATCTATTTT
>JAUCCN010000053.1:0-2656 GCA_034676185.1 Patescibacteria group bacterium
GATAATGCTCTCAAAGAGAAAGAAGAAGCACTTGATGAAGCACATAGACAAATAGTCCAGCTCACCATAGAAAGAGACTGGATGAAAAAAAATATAAACAGTTGTGATTACTCTGGCCTTTTGAAAGATGTAATAACTCATTCCAGTCAAGTATGGAGTACTGATATTACCTATATCAGAATGAAGAGATGATTTATATATCTCATTGCCATAATAGATTGGTATTCAAGAAAAATATTATCTTGGAGAGTTTCCAATTCTATGGATGTAAATTTTTGCGTAGAAGCATTAAATGAAGCAATTGAAAAATATTCAAGTCCTGAAATATTTAACACCGACCAATGAAGTCAATTTACAAGTAATATTTTTACAAATATTCTTGAAAAAAATAATATTAAAATTAGTATGGATTCAAAATGAAGATATGCTGACAATATATTTATTGAAAGATTATTGAGAAGTATTAAACAAGAAGAGGTTTATTTGAAAATCTATAATTCTCCTATTGAAGCCATAAAGTCTATTTGAGAATATATTTTATTTTACAACTCTAAAAGACCTCATCAGTCTTTATGATACAAAACTCCTTTGGAGGTTTATGAAAACTTTATAAAAAATTTAAATTTTAATTCTAAAATCATAGCTTAATCTATTCTTAAATTTTGTCTTTGACTTTTAGACCATTATACTATGTAATTTTTTTGTATATTTTTACAAATTATATTTCCCTACCTTCTCATCACTAAAAATCTTTTTATCCTTAAATGAAACGACTCTTTTATTATAAGTATCCACAATATTTTTATCATGGGTCGCAATAATAACTGTTTTTCCAAGTCTGTTCAATTCTTCAAAAATTTCCATAATATTCAAAGCTGTTTTTGGATCGAGATTTCCAGTTGGTTCATCTCAAATAATTATTTCTGGATCATGAACTAAAGCTCTTGCAATAGAAACTCTTTGCTTTTCTCAACCTGATAACTCTGTAGCAAATTTATCTTTTTTAAGTAAAAGCCCTACTTGTTCTAATACTTCTGGCACTTTTTTAACAATATCTTTTTCTTTATAATTACACACCTCCATAGCAAAAGCAACATTTTCATATACTGTTTTTGAGTCTAAAAGTTTATAATCTTGAAATATTACTCAAATTTTTTTTCTATATTGTCTTAAAAAATTTTCAGTTAGATTTCCATATAAAACTCCTCAATTATCCAAAATAATATCTCAAGAAGTTGGTTTAAAATCCCCTATTATACTTCTTATTAAACTAGTTTTTCCACTCCCACTATATCAAATAATAAATACAAATTCTCCAGACTTGATTTCAAGCGAAACCTTATTTAAAACAATTTTATTTCAAAAACTCAATGTGAGATTATCAACTTTCATAAAATCAGAATAAATTATAATATTGTTATTGTATGATTTTTTAAAAAAATTCAAAATAAAATTATTTTCTTTGTTTATTCTCTATTAAAATTTCAATTTTCCTTTGCTGTTAATACTTCTTTTTGAAGATGAGATAGAGGAGTTAATGATAAAAAATGTTGCATATCTCAAACCATAAATACCATATATCATTCAAAATCTAATGAAATATTTTTTACTTCCTGTATATGGATATCAGGAAACCCATCTTTAATCACATCTGAAAGATTGACAGCATCAAAATATTGTAAATTTGTAATTGTTATGTTTTGCTTTGAAAAAGATGGTACCATAAAAATATTTTCTGATGCATGACAAATATAATACTTATTTGAAAAATAAAGATGTGTAATCTTATCTATCTGAGATTGAGTTAAATAATCTGCTAAAATCTTATCAATATTTTCTCTATTTTTCTCAAAATTGAGTACAAATCATACTGATGTTTTAATATTTTTCATAATTAGGTGAAAAATAGTTTCAGAATCAAGCTCACAAGAATACATATTCCCTTTATATTGAAATAATAATTTATAATCTTTTACTCTTATATCATTCACTTCAGAAATATCGAAATGTGGATATATTATAGAGATATTTTCATAATATCTTTTCAATTCATCATTATCAGGTCCTGGAATTTCACTTCAATTTGGAATTTTATTCATATATTTTATAAAATAGAATTATTTTTTATTTATTTTTTGTTTTCTTAAATCTTTTTCTTTTTGTACTTTTTCTTCTTGTTCTTGGAGTTCTTTTATAGATTTATAAATCTTTTGTTCTACTGTTTCTTTTGCTTGAGAATATTTTTCTCTGGAAACCTGAAGAATTTTTTTGTATCTGGTTTCAAATACTTCTGGATGAATGGGGTTTGGAGGAAATGTATCTGCTGAAAATACTTTTGAAGGCATACCATCGATAAGTTGTTTAGTATAAATAGAATATTTTCTTAAATTCGTGAGATCTTGACTCAAAATATCATTTCAAAATACTTCTTTCATAATTGTGGAATCATGATATCAAACTTGAAATGATATAAGACTTCAAACATTTCAAAATACTGCTCATTTTACGGTTTCTGTCATTTGATCAATATATTGGTTTGCCATAACAAGATTGAGTTTATATTTTCTCGCTTCTGATAAAATCGTTGCAAAACTATCGGTAGCAAAGTTTTGAAATTCATCTACATAGAGATAAAAATCCACTCTTTCTTTTTCTG